>NZ_PJAI02000012.1 GCF_002843355.2 Colwellia echini | reverse complement strand
AACCTTTTAATTCTCGCTGAGTGGGAAAGAACTTAATCAATTTGGTATTATTTACCTCCATATATTGATGAATATATGAGACATAAACATTCAGGTGTTCTAATCTTTCGCCTGCAGGGCAGCCTCCTACGTCGTGCTGTAGGTTGCAAATATTTAGACTTTTTGCTTTCAGCATGTAAAAAATACCGCGTAGGAAGCTGTCCTGCAGGAGACACAAAAAACGTAGCTTATGGTTGTTACTTAACTTAACGTATTGATGAATATCCAAGACATAAAATATTCAGGTTGCTCTAATCTTTTCGCCTGCAGGGCAGCCTCCTACGTCGTGCTGTAGGTTGCAAATAATCAGACTCATTGCTTTAAGCATTTAAAAAATACCACGTAGGAAGCTGCCCTGCAGGTGACACAAAAATGTAGTTTATGTTTTTTATTTAATTTTAACGTATTTATGAATATCCAAGACATAAACATTAGGTGCTCTAATCTTTTCGCCTGCAGGGAAGCCTCCTACGTCGTGCTGTAGGTTGCAAATATTCAAACTCTTTGCTTTAAGCATTTAAAAAATACGGCGTAGGAAGCTGCCCTGCAAGTGACCCAAAACGTATTGTTTTCTGTTATTTACCTCCATATATTGATGAATATATGAGACATAAACATTCAGGTGCTCTAATCTTTCGCCTGCAGGGCAGCCTCGTTCGTAGTGCCATAGATTGTAATGATACTGGCTTTTGTACTTTGTAGGCGGGATTTTAATCGTGCGTTAGCGGGGCATTCCCCACTTAAAATTTGAAATGAAGATCTGAAGAACCCTAGTTAACGCTATGCCTTTGCTTTTTCAACAATTGAAAAACACCGGTAGGAAGCTGCCCTGCAGGTGACTCTAAAACGTAATTTTACCTCAAAGTATTGATGAATATACATGATATAAAACAGTCAGGTTCGCTTACCTGTTCGTCTGCAGGGCAGACTCTTACGTAGCGCCATAGATTGTAAGGGGTCTGGGTTTTTAACTTTGTAGTTTGGATTTGATTCGCGTGGCAGTAGGTCGCTCCACTTTTATTTTGATTTATCAATAGAAAGTATGAATTTTTAAATTGGCGTTACTTTGCTAAAAGCATCAAGAAGCACCTGCCCATCAGCTCCATCTTTACCAGCACACTCGCTTAAGTGTTGTCTAAATTTTCTTGCTCCAGATAATCCGTTACATAGACCTAGCATATGACGTAGTACATGCCATGCTCTACCTCCTTCTTTAATCGTTTCATTGATATATGGCACCATTAAATTAATAACATCCATTCTTGTTAATTTAGGTGTATTTGCATTATAAATTTCGCAATCGGCATCAGTTAAGATAAAGGGGCTGTTATAAATCTCTCGGCCTATCATAACGCCATCAATATGTTTTAGGTGCTCATTAGCTTCAACAAATGTTTTAATACCGCCATTGATAGTTATATTCAAATTAGAGAAATCCTGTTTAATCTTATAAACACGATCATAATCTAATGGTGGTACATCACGGTTTTGTTTTGGACTTAAGCCAGTTAGCCAGGCCTTTCTTGCGTGGATAATAAAATGCTTACAATCAGCTTTTGCCACTTCACTTATAAAGGTATGTAAGAACTCGTATGAGTCTAAATCATCAATACCTATTCGAGATTTGACAGTCACAGGAATATTACTAACGTTTTGCATTTCATTGACGCATTCTGCAACTAAGCTCGGCTCGGACATTAAGCAGGCACCAAAACGACCATTTTGAACTCTATCTGATGGGCAACCTACGTTAATGTTAACTTCATCATAACCATGTTGCTCAGCGATTTTTGCACACTCAGTCATGGCTTTAACATCACTACCACCAAGCTGTAAAACTAAAGGGTGCTCTGTGTCATTGTAAGATAGATAATCCCCTTTACCGTGTAATATTGCGCCAGTTGTAACCATCTCGGTATATAAAACGGTATGTTTTGACATGAGGCGATAGAAGTATCGGCAATGTTTATCTGTCCAATCTAGCATGGGCGCTATAGATAACTTGTGGTCTATTTTATTCATTACAATAACTCATTCAATATAGTGTTGATTTTCTAAGTATTATTTTGGCATTACTTTTCTGCGCGAGTACGACTGTTTTTCCAAATAATTTAATGCGGTAATAGATAGTATGCGTGGTTAAGTTGATATTGTACTACAGGTTAGCTATTCGTCTAAAGGCTGGATATGTAAGGAGTGTATTTATTTTATAGGTATATCACTGATATTCGTTAGCTGCTTATAGCTATTCAACGTAATGTAACTTTGTTAGAATACGCACAAATTAAAGGAGAGTACTTTTATGCCAAATTATGTTGTAGGTCACAAGATACCTGATTCAGATTCTATCTGTTCAGCAATCGCTTTATCATATTTAAAAACTACCTTAGGTGAGGAAACTCTTCCTGCACGTTTAGGTGAACTAACCCCTGAAACATTATTTATTTTAGATAAATTTGGTTTTGAGCAGCCTGAGCTTAAAACAAGTTATGCTGGTGAAGGTGTTTATATCGTTGACCATAGCGATATTGAACTCGCACCCGATGATATCGACCAAGCAACTATTTTAGGTATTATTGATCACCATAAATTGGGCGATTTAACGACGTCAACACCATTAGAAATTTGGGTACGTCCTGTCGGCTGTACTAATACGATCATTAAAATGATGTATGATTTTTATGGTGTTGAAATACCTAAAAATATCGCAGGTGCTATGATGTGCGCTATTTTAAGTGATACTGTTATCTTTAAATCACCAACTTGTACTACTGCAGATATTAAATGTGTTGAAGCCTTGGCTGAAATCGCTGGTATCGAAGACTTTAAAGAAGTCGGCATGGATATGTTCAGAGTGAAATCTGCTGTTGAAGGAACGCCGATTCGTGATTTAGTAAAACGAGACTTTAAAGATTTCAACATGAATGGAAAAAAAGTTGGTATTGGTCAACTAGAAGTAATTGATTTAGCTGTTTTTGATGACATCAAAGACGAGTTATTTGCCGATATCGCAGCATTAAAAGCGGAAGGTGATCGCCACAGTGTATTTTTACTGTTAACTGATATCATGAAAGAAGGCTCTGAACTATTAATTGCTAGTGATAGTGATACACTTGCTGAAGCCGCGTTTGGTGTTGCACCAAAAGATGGTAAAGCTTGGTTAGATGGCGTTTTAAGTCGTAAAAAACAAGTTGTACCACCACTTCAAGAAATCTTTCTTAAGTAGTATTTGCACAAGTTAATAGCGGAATTAATAAAAACCCAGCTGTTGCTGGGTTTTTTTATGTTTAACATATTTACTTATATATCAATTATTTATAGTTAACATAATTATAAATAAATATAGGTATTACACACGTTCAAATACCGTTGCAATACCTTGCCCTAAACCAATACACATTGTCGCTAAACCTATATTTACATCTTGGTTTTCCATCAAATTAATTAATGTTCCTGATATGCGAGTACCTGAACAACCTAAGGGATGACCAAGGGCAATAGCACCACCATTTAGGTTAATCATATCGTCAGCTTTATCTGTTAAACCTAAGGCTGAAATACATGAGAGTGCTTGTGCTGCAAAGGCCTCATTAAATTCCGCTAATTCAATATCATCAATAGTTAAGCTGGCACGTTTAAGTGCTTTTTGTGTTGCGGGTACTGGTCCGTAACCCATTGTTGCAGGATCACAACCAGCAACAGCCATACCGCGGATTTTAACGCGTGGTGTTAAGCCTAGCTCTTTTGCTTTATCTAATGACATGATCAACATAGCTGATGCACCATCTGATAATGCCGATGATGTTCCTGCAGTTACCGTACCATTTACTGGATCAAACACAGGGCGAAGACCCGATAAGCCTTCGACAGTTGTATCAGGTCGAATTACTTCATCATGCTCTATGAGTGTTAATACGCCGTTCTCATCATGACCTTCCGTGGCAACTATTTCATTATCCCAACGACCTTCAAGCTGAGCTTTGTAGGCTAGTTGATGAGATCGTGCAGCAAAAGAATCTTGCATTTCACGGGTAATACCGTGTTGCTTACCTAGTAGCTCTGCGGTTAACCCCATGCTACCAGAGGCACGGGCAATGTGTTTACTCAGTGACGGTGAGAAATCAACATCATACATCATAGGTACATGACCCATATGCTCAACACCACCAACTAAGAATACATCACCTTGACCGGCAATAATGCTAGTTGCAGCATCATGCATTGCTTGCATTGAAGAACCGCATAAACGATTAACCGTAACGCCGCCAATACTTTTAGGCAACCCAGCAAGTAGTGAAGCATTACGAGCAATATTAAAACCTTGCTCTTTAGTCTGTTTAACACAACCCCAAATAACATCTTCAATATCATTAGGATCAAGTTTAGGGTTACGTTTTAAAATTTGTTCCATTAAGTGGGCAGATAATGTTTCTGCTCGCACATTACGAAATACACCTGCTTTAGAACGTCCCATAGGAGTACGTATGCAGTCAATAATAACAACTTCTTTCATCATATTTCCCCTATATTAGTTAGCTAAAAGCGCTGTTTTAACGTTGGTGGTAAAGTAAGATTTACCCGATTTAGCCATATCACGTAAACCATCAGTTACCTGATAAATTTCTCCTAAATGACTATATTTATCCGCTAAAGCTATAAAGTTATCTAAGCCAAATGTTTCTAAATAACGTATCGGTCCACCTCTAAATGGTGGGAAACCAATACCATAAATTAAGCCCATATCAGCTTCGGAAGCAGTATCTACTACCCCTTCTTCAAGACAACGGATAACTTCATTAATCATTGGTACCATTAAACGAGCTATTATTTCATCGCTAGTAAAATCATGTTGTTCAGCGCAATTTTCTGTTAGCAATTGATAAGCTTGTTCAGATGCTACTTTTGCAGGCCGGCCACGTTTATCTTTAGAGTGATCATAAAACCCTTTAGCATTTTTCTGACCAAAGCGATCGTTACTATACAAAGTGTTAACTGGGTCGTTATCTAGTTTCTTCATGCGAGTAGGGAAACCTGAAGACATTACGTCAGTACAATGATCAGCAGTATCTATGCCGACTACATCAAGTAAATAAGCAGGGCCCATCGGCCAACCAAATTCTTTCTCCATGATTTTGTCAATCGTAGCAAAGTCAGCGCCTTCAATAACTAACTGACTAAAGCCTGCAAAGTAAGGAAACAAAACACGATTAACGTAAAACCCGGGGCAGTCATTAACAACAATAGGCGATTTACCCATTTTAGCTGCATAGGCAACAACACTTGCAACGGTTTCATCAGAAGTATCTTTTCCACGAATAACTTCTACTAAGGGCATTTTATGTACGGGATTAAAGAAGTGCATACCACAGAATTTATCAGGTCGTTTAATACTCTTTGCTAGTAAGTCGATTGAAATAGTTGAAGTATTTGAGGTTAAAATAGTCTCTTCACTAACATGTGATTCAACTTCAGCTAACACTAAGCCTTTTATTTTTGGATTTTCTACCACCGCTTCAACGACAATATCAACGTCTTTGACACTGTCATAATTTAAACTTGGGGTAATGTTATTTAATACTTTAGCCATTTTACTGGTATCGGAATAACCGCGTTCAACCTGTTTAATTAAAATATCTGAGGCAGTTTGTAGACCAAGGGCTAAAGCGTCGTCATTAATGTCTTTCATAATAATTGGCGTGTCTTTATAAGCTGATTGGTAAGCTATACCACCGCCCATAATACCAGCACCTAAAACAGCAGCTTTATTAATTTCTTTTGACACTTGTTTTGTTGCTTTTTTAGCTTTGCCTTTAATAACTTGATCAGCTAAAAATAAACCAATGAGTGCTGTTGCTGCCTCGGTTTTAGCTAATTTGGCAAAACCTAAGTTTTCAGCTGCCATCGCACTGGCTCTATCTAAAGTTGAAGCGGTTTCTAATGTTTTAACCATGACCATAGGTGCAGGGTAATGCTTACCTGCTTTAGCTGCAATCATTCCTTTACACGTACTAAAGCTCATGATGGCTTCAATTTTACTAAGCTTTATTGGTTCAAGTTTCATTTGACGTTTTGCACGCCAATCGAGTTTACCTGCCATCGCTTGTTTAAGTATTTTAATAGCACCGTCACGTAAGTGTTCTGGAGCAACTACAGCATCGAGTAAACCTACAGCTTGTGCTTGTTCAGCTTTATGAGTTTTACCAGTACTTATCCATTCAACAGCATTATCAGTACCTATGATTCGAGGTAAGCGAACTGTGCCGCCAAAGCCAGGCATAATACCTAATTTTACTTCAGGTAAACCAATATTGACTGTGGTATCTGCAATTCTATAATCACACGCTAGTGACAATTCACAACCGCCCCCCAGAGCAATTCCGTTAATTACAGCAATAGTTGGCAAGTTAACATCTTCAAGAGAATCAAAGATATCTGTTGCTGCTTTAATCCATGAAAGTAATTCTACCTCTGGTTTTTTAAATATGTCTAAAAATTCATTTATATCAGCACCAACAAGAAATGCAGGTTTTGCAGATGTAACAATAACTGCTTTGGCTTCAACGCAATTGTTAATCGCTTTAATAGCTGCGATTAATTCTTGCAGTGTTGCTTGGTCAAATTTATTAACTGAACCGCTAGCGTCTAAATTAAGATCGACAATTCCGGCTTCTAATAATTGGACAGAAAGGCTGTTGCCTTGATATATCATACCTAGTCTCCTTCACTAATAATGGTTGCTGAATAGCTTTACTATATTAATTGTTATATTGATGCTCTTAACTATAGCTGTTTTTACTTCATTCAGAATAATAGTTGATTGAGTGTGCCTTGAACAAAAGCTAAATGCAAACAATTAAAACACTTGTTTTAATTGTTTGTTTTATTTCGGTGGTTTAGTTGATGGTTTAGTTCGTGAATAAATAATAACAATTGAAATATCAATTTATGCAGTGGACTATTTATCCGTATTGAATTTTGATAAATACTTGAGTTGAACAATATAAAAAACATAAAAAAAGCACTCCCCAAAAAATTGGGTAAGTGCTTTACTTTTCAACTTTTAAACTTCTACTAGGCGTTCAAAAATAGTTATCCAGATCAGGTTAGTTATTCTAATATTATTTTTGCTGATTAAGAAAAGTGAGAAACTCCTCGGCAGGCATTGGCTTGGCGTAATAGAAACCTTGAACTTCATCACAACCTAATTCAATTAAACGCTCTTGTTGCTCAATTTCTTCAATGCCTTCAGCAATAACTTTAAGTTTCATTTGTTTACCTAAATTAATAATAGTTGCAGCAATAATAGACTGTCCTTCTTTATTTATATCAGTAACAAATGCACGATCTACTTTTAATCTGTCTAAAGGTAGCTTCTGTAAATAACTTAAAGATGAAAAACCAGTACCAAAATCATCCAACGCTATACTGACTCCTTGAGATTTTAACTTAGTTAAAGCATCAATGATGATTTGAGGCTCATCCATCAAAATACTTTCCGTTATTTCTAACTCAAGTTTACACGGTTTAATTTTATGATCTTTCATCGTCTCTATTATATTATCAACAAAGTTTTCTTGTCGAAATTGTGGGATAGAAACATTGACTGAGATACTAATATCAGGAAAGGTCTCTTCTAATTCTTGTAGTTTTTTACATGCTTGACTAATGACCCAATCGCCTATTTCGATAATTAATCCTGAATATTCAGCTAAAGGAATAAATACCGCAGGAGAAACAAACTTTCCATCGGTAGTTCGCCAACGTAATAATGCTTCAGCACCAATAACTTTACCAGAGCTTAAAGACAATTGCGGTTGGTACCATAGCTCAAGACAATTATTTGAAAAATCATTGCGTAGTTGACGGATCATATTCAGACGCCATTGCATTTGATCTTCAATATCAGAATGATAATAAGCAAAGTGCTCGAGTCTATTTTTCTTGGCTATATTTAAGGCGATATTAATCTGATTTAAAACTTGTACACCACTACTTTGTGCATGCTCTTTAGTACAAAGACCAAAACAAGCATTAATAGGAAGGTGTTGCTCACCCGCCGAGAATGGTTGATGAAATAAAGCAATTAGGTTATCTGGGGTTAAACAATCAGCAGGTCCAATAATGCCAAACACATCAGCACCTACACGTGCAAATTGACAATTATTATCGATTTGTTGCAGGCGCTGACCAACAGCTGTGAGTAATTGATTACCAATATCTTGCCCTAAAGCATCATTAATATCGCTGAAATGATTAATATCAATTAAGGCCGCGACTTGATCTTGTTTATCGCTTTGTGCAAAACAGTTTAGTAAACGCACAAACTCTAAACGGTTCGGTAAATTAGTAAGCCAATCTTTATATGCGGCATTAGTCAGTTTTTGGAACAAATGAACATTTTCATAACCAACAGCAACAGCAGTTAAAAAGACATTGAGTAGTTGAATTTGTACTTCAGTTAAGGGATGCGGTAATACTACATGGATAACTGCCCGATGATCACCTTTGGCAATGTAGAGATTGATACTAGTATCCAAAAACTGATGTTTTTGTTGTAAAAAGCATAGCTTAACTTGTTTGTTTGCCTCTTCATTTTGTAGCTTATCAAGCTTTTGATTAAGCAGGCTATCTTCAAAACCTAGTTGTGCTAATACATAGAAGCTTAGATCATCGATATTATCAATTATCCCTTGCCCTCGAGCACAAAATACCGCGGAAATATCGTTATGGATCAAGGCTCGTAATTGTAATAATACACCTTGACTGTAGCTTGATAGAGAATGTTGTGCAGATAATTTAGTAGCGCCTGAAACTATAGTCTCTAAGCCTAACCTACTTTCATTAACGGTAGCTATTTGTTGATAAGAGCGAATTGCGGCAAATACGGTGGTCACAAGTTTACGACGAGTTAATTCCGTTTTGGTTTTATAGTCATTGATGTCATATTCTTTAATGACACTTTCTTCAGGGGCATAACCAGGTTGGCCTGTACGCAATACTATCCGTATATCTTTACGCTGTAGTGTTTCTCTTATATGTTTAACAACGTTTAAACCAGCATCGTCAGTTTCCATTACCACATCAAGCAACACTAATACGATACCATCATTTTCTTCAATAATTTGACATGCATCTTTGCCAGAATAAGCATGTAAATATTCAAGACGACGGCCTAATACGAGTAAATCAGATAACGCAAGTTGCGTAACAGAATGAATTTCAGGATCATCGTCAACAATCAAAACTTGCCAAGTTTCATTACTGCCAAACGCTAATACCTCGTCTTCATCACTATCATCGATAAATAAAAAGTCATCGTTAGAGTTTTCTGATGCTTGCATACTGTCCTCATAACTAAGAGTATTATTTTTTTGAAAGTTCTTAGTTAAAAATGAAATTTATTATATTTAGATTAACTATAACCTAATACAACTTTTTTACACTATTGAAATGAATAAAAAAGTCCATTTCAATAATTTTATTTGATTACATTTGTTACGTTATAATAAATTAGAACCATTACTATTAATTACACGCTACAATTTAAATATCTAGATAATTTGAATGTTTTTGCTAGATTAGTAAAGTATTATTTTTGCTTGGCTTAAGCTTAGATAGAATTTATACCTGATTGCACATTATAATAAAAGGAGTAAATCAACATGAGTCGCGATAAGTCAATCTTAGTGCAAAATGAAGATGATAATCAAACAGATGATAGCACTAGAGTTATTGATACTTGCAAAACGACTCAGCAATCGCCTCCTGAAAGTTCGACGTCTCCACAATTTTTTAAGTTAGCTAAAAAGCTAGGGATCGATGGTGCTTTATTCGCTGAGAATAAAAAAGCTCTTCTTGAAGATAGAACATTAAAACGCGCTCGATTAACCGAATTACACAAACAAAAAAATATTGAAACTATCATTTTGAAAGCATTACCTTACTGCTCAAACTTTGAGATCGGGCCAAATATTGATCTTGATTGGTTTAATCGATATATCGCTTTATCAGAAGAGGTAAGTAATCCTACAATGCAGGACCTTTGGGCAAAAATTTTGGCTGGGGAGTTAACTAAATCGGGATCTTTTTCATATAAAGCTTTAAAAATTTTTCGTGATATGGGAATACATGATGCTAAATTATTAGCGAAAGCTTGTTCATTAGCAGTAAAAGATCCTAACCATAAAAATATACGTTTAATTACGGGGGCATACCAAAAACCAGGACTGTTAAATTTTCTTGCTAAACAACGCCTACAATTTTGCAATTTAAGTCAATACGGTTTAAATCATGCCGATTTACTTGCACTCTCAGAAAATCATCTGATTTATATACAAGAAAGTGAATCGAGTTTAATAAATAAAGGTGAAACATTACAATTTATGTACAACGGTAGCTCGATGAGATTGACGGCAATAAAAGCGGATGTGAGTCTACAATTTTATAAATTTACCCCACTTGGTAGTGAATTAGCCCAGTTAATAGGTGATAAAGGTAATGATGACTTCTTTGAACATTTAAAAAATAAACTTAGTTATTATTTTTTAATTAATAGCGATAGAAATTAATAACTATCTAGAATTAGCTTAATTAATTTTAATTGTAATCTAAGAATAAAAAGATGGTCGTTGCCGTTACATTAATTTATAATGTTATATTGTATCAATTGTGATAATATCTCAATTAGTACGATAAGCTGTTCAAGTTAGCTTATCAATAATAGTAAATTAATTTAGCTTCGCGGAATAATCATGTTAGATAGAATAGGTATTACGGCAACTTCTTTATGCGCATTACATTGCATACTATTGCCTATATTATTACCATTACTTCCTTTAGTCGGTTTAAGCTTTTTAGCCGATCATGCCTGGGAGCATGTTTTTCTTCTTTTAACTGCTGCGTTAGGTACTATTGCATTATTTTCTGGATTTAAACGTTATCATAAACGTTTGTATCCTTTTTACTTACTTTATTTAGGTGTGACATTATACTGGATAAAGCATGATTTTTCGGTAGATCTAGAGCCTTATTTTATTATTGGTGGTGCGAGTCTTATTATCGCCGCTCACTTTATTAATATAAAATTATGTAATAGTTGTAAGCAATGTGATGAAGAGGTTTGTAGCGGTTAATTATTGACTGCTAAAGCTTTTATTTTAACATAAAGTCACTAAAGTGCTAAAACCACTGACGAAAAGCATAATAATTACAGTAATACCATTTCGCATAAATACGTAAACGAAATGGTATTAGTTTATTTCAGACTCATTTATTCAATATTCTTGAACAATATACTGCCGCTATTTAGAAACATTCGTTTAATTCTCAAATTCTTTTAATTTTCGGGTTAAAGTATTTCTTCCCCAACCTAATTTCTTGGCAGCGTCTTGTTTATGGCCTTGGGTAAAAATCAAAGCTCGTTCAAGCATGATCTTTTCAAATTCAACTTGTGCGTAATCTAAAATAGCATCTTTTCCTTGTGCTAACTCTTGATCCATCCAAGCACTGAGCACATCTTGCCAAGCATTTGAATCTTGTTGTAAAGGCACTGATTTTTCGGTTAATTCATTTGGTAAATCTTCAACTAAAATTTCTTGGCCACTGGCCATTACGGTTAAAAATCGACAAATATTTTCTAATTGTCTAACGTTGCCAGGCCATTGACAATTATTCAAAAAATCACTGGCTTTTTTACCTAATGTTTTTACTTCAACACTAAGCTCGTTTGCTGCTTGAGTTAGAAAATGTTGACTAAGTTGCGGAATATCTTCTTTTCGTTCTCTAAGACTCGGTAAGTGAATGCGAATTACATTGAGGCGATGGAATAAATCTTCTCGAAATTCTCCTTTCTTCACGCTTTCTTCAAGATTTTGATGGGTCGCGGCAATAATTCGCACATCAACTTGTACAGGTAAATGTCCACCGACACGATAAACTTGACCATCAGAAAGTACACGTAGTAAACGTGTTTGAATATCTAATGGCATGTCACCTATTTCATCTAAGAATAAGGTGCCTTTATGGGCTTGTTCAAAGCGCCCTTGACGAACCGCATTAGCACCAGTGAAAGCTCCTTTCTCATGGCCAAATAGCTCAGATTCAATAAGATCTTTTGGAATAGCTGCCATATTTAAAGGAATAAAAGGTTCGTTAACTCTCGGACTATGAGAGTGTAGCGCTTGTGCAACTAATTCTTTACCCGTACCTGATTCCCCGTTTATTAATACACTGATGCTTGAGCGAGATAAACGACCAATTGCACGAAAAACTTCTTGCATGGCTGGTGCTTCACCAATCAAGCCTACAGCTAGAGGTGTGTTTGATTTTTGTTTATTCTTAGGACTATGCTCTCTGGCATGTGTAAGTGCACGCTTACTAAGGTTGATAGCATCATCTATATCAAAAGGTTTAGGTAAATATTCAAAAGCACCACCTTGATAGGCATTTACGGCGCTGTCTAAGTCAGAATGTGCAGTCATAATGATAACTGGAATATGGCTATAATCTTTACGTAATCGGTCCAGTAGTTCCATACCATCTATATTTGGCATGCGAATATCAGAAATGATAACTTCAGGCTGCCCATGATCTAAAGCAACTAATAAATTCTCAGCACTCTCAAAAGCGGCACAACTGATATTTGCATTAGCAAAAGCTTTCTCAAGTACCCATCTGATGGAACTGTCATCGTCAACTATCCATATTTGTTCGGTGATCATAATTTATTCTCTTGTGATAAAAGTGCTTGGGGTAAAGGTTGTTGTTTTAACGCTTGCTGCTTTAACGGAAGCAGAATAGTAAATTCGGTATGCCCAGGGATACTATGGCAAGATAATTTGCCTTGGTGTTGGTTAATTAATGTTTGAGAAATAGATAAACCTAAACCTGTACCATTAGATCGCCCTGACACCATAGGATAAAAAAGTGTATCTTGAATTTCACTAGGAATGCCTGGACCGTTATCAATAATACTTATATGAACGGCCAGTTTTATACGTTTTCCGTAAATAGTTTTATTACTGGCTATACGTGTTTTTAGGGTAATAGTATTTCCCTCATCAATCGCTTGAATCGCATTATTGACTATATTGAGTACAGCTTGTTGTAGTTTTTCTTGATCGCATTCAACCGCAGGTATTGATGGATCATAGTCTCGCAGTAAGTGAATATTTTTTTCGTTAGAATAACTCACTAACTTACATACTTTCTCAAGTATGCCATGAATATTTTGAGCTTGAATTTGAGGTAGTTGATTTGGACCAAGTAATCTGTCAACTAAATTAGTTAACCGATCAGCTTGTTCAATAATCATGCTGGTGTATTCTTGCTGATCATTGTTTACTTCTTTACTTAATAATTGTGCTGCGCCACGAAGTCCACCTAAAGGATTTTTAATTTCATGAGCAAGACCTTTGATAAGATCACGTGCAGCAAGCCATTGCTGATGTTGAAAAACTTCTAAGCTAATTTGTTTCTGTTGATCTATTTGCTTTAATTCCAATAAAACATGAGGTGTTTTTTTAAACTCAACGGAAGAAGCGGTTATTTCCGCTGTAAAACGATGATTCGGACTGAGTTCAACCATAATATCACTATCGGTAAACTCTTGCCCTGTAGCAAGGAGTTGTTCTAATCGAGCTGTAGTTATACTCGTATTGGCAAAAATAACTTCTGAGTCTGTGCTGTATAATCGATATAGACTTTTATTTAATAAAGCTTCTGCGGCAGGATTTGCATAAACGATAGCAAGATCGCCATTTAGAATAATGACGGCTGTTACTAAATGGTTAGCAAGAGATTGTTGATAAGGTGCAATCTGTTCTTGTATAAAACTACGGCTATGCATAAAAAACCTTAGGAGAATTAATTGCACGCACTTAATTGGTGCGAACAATGTAGATTTACTAAAAATTGGTTTTATTTGCAATAATAAATTTTCAAGTTAAACAAAGTTATAAATCTAAAACCATTTAATAACAAAGGGTTGTAAATAGTTTTGCTAACTTACTGTGAAGAAGCTCTATGCATATAAAACGTTACTGATGAAGATGATGCAATAACCTTGCCTTTATCATCAAGTAATAACATTTTAATTTTATGTTCGCCTCGATTTATATCGCGTAAAGAAAACATTGAGTGTACTTGAGGGGGGTTATAAGGTTGTCCATCAAGTTCTAACAGAACTTTTAAACCTTTTTTAAAGCGCGGCTTGATACCTCCTTCTATATAAACAGAGCCAGTATTATCACGTATTGTTGCATTGTTTTTCGGAGTGTTAATTACAATGTCATATTTTTCTACGGTTTTTTGCGGTGTTATATCAAGAATTTCAGTTTTTAAAGCTGTTTGTGATTGAATAACATTATCAGGCTCTACCTCTACTTCTTCAGCACCAGCTCTTGGAGAATCGGAAAAAACTAAGGTGCCTTGTTCATTGTGCCAAACATAAATTTTAGTTGTTTTACTCGCATTGGCGAATGCAGGAGCAGCCAATGTGAAAATGAATAGTGTAAGCAGTAATAACTTGAGCATAAAACCTTTTATTTCCTTATGTTTTAGCATTATGAAACTATTATTTAAACTGCACTATTTCATAATGTTAATAATTTTAAGTATATATCTATAGTTTGGACAAAAAAATGTTTTTTATTATTTTTCTAGTTTTTAGCGTTAATTTATTTAAAAATTCACGATTTTGTGGGTATTTTATCGTTAAAGTGTAGTTTAATAATTAACTTTCATTTACTTCGTTTTAATAAAAGTGATCAATAAGAATAAAAACTGACGGTAGTAATCGTAATTTTATTAAATTTATTATCTACTCGATCAAGTTTCCAAATGACGTTCTTAAAGGCTTATATGCTGCGTTATTAATTTCGAAAGGACGCTGCTACAAAGATGGTGTTATTAGAGGATGTAGGTGCATATGCTCCTGAATAACCATTGCTTCAATCAAAATCATGTCCTTAAACCTATTAATTATCGCTGAGTGAAAGAATTTGAACAGCGGGCTATTATTAGCTTAGTGCTATTACCGGGTTGAAATTATCAAGTCGGTATTATCAATAGCATTATGCTTGCCGTTATTCATAGTCATTATGTATAGTTTTATGCTGCTTCGCACTCTTTTGGAGCGTCGTGGTTTTTTTGTGGGCTATTTTGGTGCCATCAGAATGACTTTAAGGTTTAATCGTTCGCTAAAATTTATTAAATATACTTAAAAAGTTATGGATTAATTGTATTGAAAAGTTTAATTTTTTAATCGAAGTGTTTAAAATGTCTTAGTTTTGTAATATCAATGATTGACCAATGTATTTGCTCAATTACGCTTTAAATCACATTTAAAACATTTATTTCATAAATACCTTAAAGGGGTAAAGTCTTCATGTCTTACTTGATACTTGATCGAGTCTCTAAACTATTCTTATTTTTATCTTTTCTAGCTAGTTCAGCTACCACTTATGCGACCGACACTCCTGTCGCAGGTGATGTTTCTGCTACTGCAAACGGCGAAGAAAAGTCGCAATGGATAAAACCAACGCCTGTTTTTAAGCAAGATTTTGATTGGATACAATTAACCTCTGATGAATGGCTTAAAGGTGATATTGTTTCTATGTATGATGACAGCTTAGAGTTTGACAGTGAGGAGCTTGATGTACAAAACATAGACTGGGAAGATATTGCCGTATTACGAAGTAAAGGCTGGCAAAGTATCCGTATGAATGATGGTACAGTTGCGGAAGGCTATTTAGTCGTTAAGGACAAAAAATTATCGTTAACTAGGAATGGCGTGACCACTTACTATACTTTAGATCAGTTACTGTCAGTCGCTTCATCAGGTGTAAATGAGCGTGACCTATGGGATGGTTATGTAAATTTAGGTTTTAATATAAGTAATGGTAATACTTCACAGATTGATTATACCTTTGCTGCAGGTATACAACGAAGAAGTGCAAGTAGCCGTTTTAAAGCTGATTTTATTGCAGACTATAGTCGCTATAAAGACCAAGATACAGAAGAAAAAATTGTAACAGCAGACAGTGAGCAGTTAACAGGATCATACGATTGGTTTTTCAATCCTAAAATTTACTTCCGAGCGGCAGATTTTGAGTACTCTTCAGACGCATTCTTAAACCTTGATTACCGAATCAATTACGGTATAGGTCTTGGTTATAATGTTATTGATACTAGTCAAACGACTTGGGATTTAAATCTTGGGCCAAGTTATCAAAAGAGTAAGTTTATTGATGTAAAAGCACCTGATAGTAATATCGAAAAGTCTTTTGGTATCTCATTAGGGACTGATTTTACTTATGAAATATCCGGTGATATTGATTACTCTGCATCATATAGTATCCAATTTATTAATGAAGAGTCTGGTGGACGAATTCAGCAATTTCAAACAGGCTTAGAAATAGATCTGATGAATGATTTTGATCTTGATGTGACGTTTTATGCAGATCGCACTGAAAATCCGAAAGAAGAAAGTGATGGTAGCATTCCAGAGCAAAATGATTTTCGTCTAGTAATTAGTTTGGGTTATGATTTTTAAGCAATTAAAAGTATGAGTACCCTACTTAAATTTTTCACTATAGGTTTAGCCATAATTGCTTTTGTCAGTTCGGCAGAAGAACAGGCTAAACCTATTGTCGAATGGAGTCCTGCAACACCTGTTTTTTCTCAAAAATACGATTGGCTTAAGCTTAAATCTGGTGAGTGGCTAAAAGGCGATATTATCTCAATGTATGATGATGAACTTGAGTTTGACAGTAAAGAGTTTGATACACATACTTTTGATTGGGAGGATGTGGATGAACTTCGTAGCCGCTATGACAAACAAATACGCTTTGACAGTGGCGAAGTAAAACAAGGCTTTTTGATTGTAAAAGAAGATCATGTTGTGATAATCAGTAACGGTAAAGAGCAGCATTATCCCTTATCTGATTTACTTTCAATTACTTCAGCTGCTGATGACCGAAAAGGTTTTTGGAGTGGAAAAATAAGCCTAGGTATTGATATTGAGTCAGGGAATACTAACCAAGTTAATTATACTGTTAGTTCAAATATAGAACGAGTAACCCCTTATACCAGCTTCAATGTAGATTATACCTTTAACTATAGTAAATCGAGGGTAGGGGATGTAACCCAAGTTGTCACCAACAATAGTCGTTTAACGGCTTATATTGATTGGTTTTATTCTTACAGAATTTTCTTTCGGGTATTCGATTTTGAATACGTACAAGACTTACAGCAAAATATTGAGAACAGAAATACTCTTGGTGTCAGTTTAGGTTATCACTTTATTAATAATAAACGTTTAAAATGGGATATGACCTTAGGTCCTAGTTACCAACAAACCGAATATTACAATACCGTAGTGGACAATAATCAGACCAGTGCGGTTATCGCATTAAGTACAGCAGTCGATTACTCAATAACCAGTCGAATAGATTTTCTTATCGATTACCAGTTACAGTTTGTTAAAGAAGATTCAGGAAAAAGAAACTCCTACTTTAAAGCTTCTTTCGAATATAAAATTCATCACGACTTTGACTTAGATCTAGCGTTCGTACTTAATAGAGTTGCAAAGCCTGTAGTTAATGAGGCTGGAGAAATTCCTAAACCTAACGATTATCAATTAATAACTAGTTTGAGTTATAATTTCTAATATTTCTTAAGATGAATATATATTATTCATGGCTTACTTCGACATCAGTTAGAGCTTGACTACAACAAAGTAAAATATAACCTTGTTCTTGCTCTGTTGGCATCAAACCATCAGTTGAGTTCTGCTTTACCTCTCCACTAATTAATTTAGCTAGACAACGACCACAAGAGCCGCCACGACAGGAATAAGGAAGAATTAACCCTGCAGCCTCACCTTGATCTAAAAGTGAATCTTGCGTATTACCGTTAAACGTTTTGTTCCAACGCTTGAAATGAATAGATACTTTTTTGTTAATGCTCTGCTTTACCACTGTTCACCCTTTATCACTGATAAAATTAAAACTTTATAGTCAGCATCATAACGTATTTCTAATGGTATTTCTCGTGGCATCATTTTTTCGTTCGGGAATAAAATCAATTAACACTAACTTTGTATGTTTATTTCAATTGGTATTAGCCGTTTGATTGCAGCCAAAGCTGAGATATTAAGGTATGATATCGGCATTATGACGCTTCGTTTATATCGTGAATTGAGGTTTTGAATATATCTATGAGTAATAACAAAATACACCTTCATATTTTAGGTATTTGTGGCACCTTCATGGGAGGTATAGCTGCCATAGCTAAAGAGCTTGGTTTTAAAGTCAGTGGCTCTGATGCAAACGTATATCCGCCGATGAGTACACAGTTAGAAGGATTAGGCATAGCGTTAATGTCTGGTTATCAAGTAGATAATTTTGACGATGATATTGACTTAGTGATCGTGGGTAATGCCATGTCTCGTGGTAACCCTATGGTTGAGTATATGCTAGATCGCAATATTCCTTATACCTCAGGGCCGCAGTGGTTACTCGATAATGTGCTTAAAGATAAATGGGTGTTAGCGGTTTCAGGTACGCATGGTAAAACAACAACCAGTAGTATGCTTGCGTGGATATTAGAATACGCAAATTTAACGCCAGGCTTTTTAATTGGCGGAGTACCACAAAACTTCAGCTGCTCTGCACGATTAGGGAGTGCACCATTTTTTGTCATAGAAGCTGATGAATATGACAGTGCGTTCTTTGATAAACGCTCTAAATTTGTTCATTACAGACCACGAACTTTAGTTATCAATAATTTAGAGTTTGATCATGGCGATATTTTTAATGATCTTAGTGATATCCAAAAACAGTTTCATCACCTTATCCGAATGGTGCCAAGTAATGGTTTAATTTTATCTCCTGCAAATGAAAATGCTATTAGCGAAACATTAGATATGGGCTGTTGGACACCTACAGAGTTCTCACATACCGAGCTTTCAATTCATGCCTCAGACATTAATATCGCAGACATGAGTACTGGCTGGTACGTTGAAAAGCTTAATGGTGAAGGCAGTGAATTTATTGTTAGCTTTAATGGTAAAGAGCAGGGCACAGTAAAGTGGAGTCTTATTGGTGACTTTAATATTGATAATGGTGTGATGGCTATTGCTGCAGCACGTCATGCGGGTGTACCAAGTGCTATTGCTATTGATGCACTAGGTGAGTTTATTAACACCAAACGTCGCTTTGAACTGCGCGGTATTATTAATGATATTAGTGTTTATGATGATTTTGCGCACCATCCAACGGCTATAGCAAAAACATTAGCAGGTGTTCGTGCTAAACTTGCACAACAAGCAAAGCCAGGACGTATATTAGCGGTTCTAGAGCCAAGATCAAATACTATGAAATCTGGTGTTCATAAAGATTCATTACCAGCGTCGCTTAATGACGCTGATGAAGTGTTTATTTTCCAAGGTGATAAAGTTACATGGTCGGTTAGTGATTTAATTGAACAGTGCAACGCACCTTGTCATGTGGAAGATAATATTGATGTATTAATTAATAATATTACTAAACATGCTCAAGCTGGCGATATAATTGTAGTTATGAGTAACGGCGGTTTTGCTGGAATACATGAAAAATTATTGAACTGCTTGGCGACACCGAACGTATAAATTGTATTAATATTGATTAATTACTTGGCTTAAGGCCATTGATATGAAAATAACTAATACTTGAATTCAATATGTAAATAAACAATATACATTCAATCAAATAGCGGACTAAAATAATTCATTCGCTAATTATTATTTAAAAAGAAAGAGATTAAAGAAAATGACAGTTTTAACCATACTTACCGCACCGAATGAAAAACTTTTAAGACCTGCAGTACCTGTTACAGATGTTAGCGAAGTTCAAACCTTAATAGATGACTTATTTGAAACGTTATACGCTACAGATGATGGTGTTGGTCTAGCGGCAACACAGGTAGGTAGTAGTGCAGCTGTAGTGGTTATTGATATTTCTGAAAACCGTGATGAGCCCCTTGTTTTGGTAAATCCTGAAATTGTTCATGGCGAAGAGACAGCTAAAGGGCAAGAAGGTTGTTTATCTGTACCTGGTTATTATGCTGATGTAGAACGCTTTACAAATGTTACCGTTGAATCTTTAGATCGAGAGGGTAAAAAGCAAACTATTACTAGCGATGATTTTCTTGCCATTGTCATGCAGCATGAAATGGATCATTTAAAAGGTAAGTTATTTATTGAGTATTTATCACCACTTAAACAACAAATGGCGCTGAAAAAAGTAAAGAAAACTCTCAAAAATGGTTAATCATTTTTGTAAGTGTTAGGTTGTTTACTGAAATCTAAATTGAAACGTAAATTGTAATTTTAAAGTGGTTAGCTAAGTTGTGTAGACAAGGTGAATAAAATGGAAGATAAATTCAAGGGCAAAATAACCCTTGCGATAACTGGCGCATCTGGTGCTGCTTACGCGATGCGTTTAATTGAATGTTTAATTTCAGCAAACTACCAACTCTATATACTATGTTCAAGCGCGGGACGAATAGTTTTAGATACCGAAGTGGGCATTAAGCTGCCTGGTGCACCTGAAGCGGCAGGAAAATTTTTGACTGAAATGTATAAAGCACAGGTAGGACAAATAACGGTTTTTGGTAAAGAGCAGTGGTTTTCCCCCGTTGCTTCGGGATCAGCTGCACCTAAAAAAATGATAGTTTGTCCATGCACAACAGGCACCATGGCTGCTATTTGTCATGGCATGAGTGATAATCTTATTGAACGAGCTGCGGATGTGGTGATAAAAGAACGTGGTCAATTAATTTTAATGATCCGTGAAACGCCTTTTTCTACCTTACATTTGCAGAATATGCTCAGCTTGTCGCAACAAGGGGTTACTATTATGCCAGCCTCACCTGGTTTTTATCATCAAGCTGAGTCAATTAATGACTTGATTGATTTTATGGTAGGACGTGTCTTAGATCATTTAGAAATAGAGCAAAATATTATGCCACGGTGGGGCTATACGCATTGATGTAATAAATTAACCCTTAACGATAATCTTATTGATTTTCGACATAAAAAAAACGACTTTAGTCGTTTTTTTTATGTCGATTAATTTAGGTAGTCAATTTAAATAATCGGGAGTTTAATACTTAGTTACTTTAACCGAAGCATTTTATGTATTTACTATAATAGAAGTATTTATAAAGAATAATTAGTCATCAAAACTAAATTCAATATATGCTTTACCTAATTCATTTTTCAATGGAATGATAACAATAGGACCTTTCGCTTTGTGGTGAATACGATGATTTGGACCTGAAACAACAATAGGTGTTGCCATATCAAACTCAATGCCTTTTTCACTTAATAAGCGCTTCGCACCACCCGTTACCATATTAGTAATTTCACCTACCAAATCAGTAATTTCTTCGTTTACTTCATCGGGGGCTTCACCTACCATTTTTTTCATGGTGGCTAGTGCTAAAGGGCCTTCAAAAGTAATAGATAATGAACCTTTGGCTTGATCACTTACCATGCCGATTAAGCCTGATACATCGCCCATAGCGATTTCATCTTTTTTAAGGCGTGGCTTTTCTGGAACTAATTCCATTTGAGCCATGGTTGACATGACATTAAGCATTGAAGATAAAAAGGGATTGATAAACTCTACATTCATGGAGATTCCGAATCTTAACTGTTTTAATAAATTGCCAAATTGATTTTGCATGCTTATTTTATAAATGTAAATCAAATAGCGCGATACTTGTCTAACTAACTCTAGTTAATTACGAGATTATGGTACGAACGGTAATTTAGGCAACAATTTCATTTAATTGATAAAATAGTCGAAAACTAAACTATAAAAAGAAAAGCACAATGCCTTGAAATTATTTACCTAAAAAAATACTTAGATAATCACCTAGAAAATTAGCAGTAATCATTAACTTGAGGTAAGTATCGGTGACTATTGTACTTTTTACCACTATTTATAGAAAAGTTTTTACTACAACTTTATTACAATAGTGTAGATTTGTTAATTATCCCAATAGAGATAAACTAAATCCCTTAAGATAAGTACAAATAGCCAGTAGATTTAGCCCATTTGTGTACAATTTTTACAGCTTCCATGAGCTTCTACAATTTGATGACTAATAGTAAAGCCGTTAGTATCAGCCATTGCGCGTAACGCCAAATCAAAATTATTTGACTGAATTTCTTCAACATGACCACAAGCATCACAAATCAATAATTGCACTGGATGATTACATTCACCAAAATGATGACACATTACAAAGGCATTTATTGATTCTATTTTATGAACAAAACCTTGCTTAGATAAAAAATCTAAAGCGCGATAAATGGTTGCAGGCTTAGCTGCCGCGTCTATTTTTTTTAGTTCTGCTAATAAATCGTAAGCACCAACAGCACCTTGTCGGTTTGCTAACAATAAAAAAACTTGTTCTCTAACTTGTGTAAAACGAGCACCTTTTTTTTTGCAAACAAGTTGTGCTTGGTTTAATAAAGATTCTGGCGTCATATGGCTGTCAGATTACATAATTTAAAGGGGGTAATAATCTGCGTAGTGTAACATACTCGTTCTCGGCACGAAAATATTTTTACTTTACAACCGACAATTCAACTAGGTATCCGTCGGGTTCTCTTTATTTAATTTATTTATTTTAATCTCATAATTTTGTAAGTCGATCAAAAACATAGGAAGTTCTGGCATACTACTAGTAAAAAACGTTTTATAAACCATTCGCCATTTATAAGCCCTTCGTTTAGAATGAAAATAAAAAGACAGCGCTGTCTTTTATGTGTGTAGTTTATAAAACATAGACTAACCAATTCATTCTGCTAGGAAAATAATATGACTCGTTATCTCGCGCTCGATGCTTTTAGAGGCATTACTATCGCCTTAATGATTTTAGTTAATACACCAGGGAACTGGTCACAAGTATACGCGCCTTTGCTGCATGCAGATTGGAATGGCGCTACACCCACAGATTTAATTTTTCCATTCTTCTTGTTTATCATTGGCTCAGCCATGTTTTTTTCTTTTAAAAAGAGCAATTTCACTGCTTCGCCTGAGCAGTTTAGAAAAATAATAAAACGCGGTTTCATTATGTTTTTTATTGGCTTTATGCTCAATGTTATCCCTTTTACTACTAACATGGATGATTGGCGTATTATGGGAGTATTACAACGTATTGGTATCGCTTATGTCATAGCTGCATGCTTAGTTTTATTACTTAATCGTACTGGAGTTATTATTGTATCAGCAGTAATTTTACTGGTTTACTGGGGGATATTGTTAAGTGTTGGTGATGGTGCTTTAACACTTGAAGGTAATGTTATCCGCCAGTTAGATTTAACCGTATTAGGTGCTAATCACATGTATAACATGCGCGGTATTGCTTTTGAACCTGAGGGATTATTAAGTACTATTCCTGCGGTCGTTAATATGTTGCTTGGTTTTGAGTTAACTCGGTATTTAACCAGTATAGAAGATAAAAGAACGAGTGCCATTAGGTTAATAATTATAGGTGGGTTAGCAATAGGCTTTGGTTTACTTTGGGGGTTAGTGCTGCCGATTAATAAATCACTTTGGACGCCGTCTTATGTTATTTATACTACGGGCTATGCTTGCTTATTACTCGCGGCTTTTATTTGGTTAATCGACATAAAAAAACAAATGAAGTTGGCTGAGCCTTTATTGGTATATGGCACTAACCCGCTTTTTGTTTACGTTTTATCTTTTTTAGTAGTGACTTTATATTTGAATATTCATATTGGTGACAGTTCAATGTATGGATGGTTATACGCGCAATTTTGTATAATATTTCCGCTTAAGTTGGCGTCATTCTTATTTGCTTTGTCGCATGTTATATTTTTTTGGTATGTGTCATTAAAATTATATCAACGTAAAATATTCATAAAGATTTAAGTGGCATGGCTTAACCTATACTAAGGTTACTTACCCATAACTTAGATTAACTCTGTTTAACTAAGCGTTTATAGCCATTAGTTTAAATTTTTAACTAAAAGCACTGAAAATACTATCTAAAAGCCTTGTTTTTGCTATTCTTAATGCAGTTTTTTAATCATTATAATAGTAAGAATATAGGCTTTTCTACGAGTGAATAGAGCTAAATTAATTCAAGACGAAAACTTGTCTTTTAGGGTTAGTCATCAGTTATTACCAGAAGACTACCAACGTATCGATCTTTACTTTTCATTACCCGTTGAAATGGGTATAAATCCGAGCACCCTAAATGTAGAGGAATTCTTCTACGCCAATATTAAAAACCAGAGTGCTTATTACGCGGATCAATTACACTTGCCTTTAGTGAGAAGTCGTTTTATTAGCCAAAATAAAGGTGAACAAGGTGATTATCGGTTAAATCTTAATTTATATTCTTACCAAGTTAAAAAAGCCCTTGATGCTGATATTAAGTTCACTTTAAAGCTAAAAACCGCGGAGGAGTTTTATCCTGCAGCCGTTGAGTTAGCTGAGCAAACTATTGCGCTGACTAAAAAGTTGAGGCGATATACGCCGTCAGACAAAAAATTGAACTCATTCTTTGAAAATGCCGATAACTATTTGAGCTGGCATATAGAACAATCGTTTTTAAGGCTTTTATCGAGAGGACCAAAAAGCTCAGACTTTACCACTGAACGTGAGTTATTGTTGACTTTGTGTCGCTCAGAAAATGAGTATCGTATTGAAAATAAATATAACTCACAAGTGACCCTTGATGATGCTAATCGGATCACCAATAAAATGCGATTATTGCAACGCTTGATTGAGTACGGCGTTGTTTTTCAACGTAAGCCTCGCTATTTAAATGTGAACCTAAAGCGCTTTGTTCGCGGTGTTGTAACCGCTTTTATTATGGCATTTGTTATGTTGTTAGTGCTTAACGCGCGCACCAACTTCACTGAAGTAACTATTGCACTTGTTGCCTTTTTAGGCGTTATTTATGGTTTACGTGAAACATTTAAAGATGATTTAACCGATCTTATATGGCGGAAAATTCAAAAAGGTCGACCTAAGTGGCAAAACCTATTTACTCATAGTGTGACTAAAAAACGTATTATGAGTCAGATATTATGGTTAGAGTATATAAACCCTAAAGATTTACCTAATTCAGTAAACAATTTATTTCAAGAGCGTGGCCAGCAAAATAAGCAGGATGCACAGTTGTTGCATTTTCGTTGTGATAATAAGGTATTAGCGAAAAAGTTTTTACCTGGTTACGATGAAATACAGCAACAAACCTTTTTTAATTTAACGCCTTTTGTGCGTTTTTTAAAGAAAGGTGCAGGTCGGTTATATAGCTTAGATGGGCAAAAAATATCGAATCAAGCGGTAGAGCGTCGTTATCAAATTAATCTTGTTTTACGACACTTATATAAAGATGAAGAATCTATACAGCGTTTTAAAATCACTTTAAACCGCTCTGAGATAGTTAACCTTGAGCGAATTAAGGATAATTAACCCCAGCTCGAGTACGACAATACTGGTACGGACCAGAAAATAATATTGAATTGAATTGAATAAATATTATTAAAAATCAATATCATAATATATCCTTTAATCCTAGTTGAGATTAATTAACCAAGCAGTTAATTTAATGCGCTTGCTCTAACAGTATTACTTGCTATTACTGGTTGTTTTCCCTACAATACGCATCCTTAATTCAGCCTGAACTTTTTGTTCCTTGCCTCAACTGGTGTTTGGCTGAGCCAGATTATGAGGCTACAACCGTAAGGAGCTCGTAATGCGTCATTACGAAATCGTATTTATGGTTCACCCTGATCAGAGTGAACAAGTGTCTGGTATGATCCAGCGCTACACAGACTTGATCAATGCTGCTGAAGGCAAAATCCACCGTCTAGAAGACTGGGGTCGTCGTCAATTAGCATACCCAATCAATAAATTACATAAAGCACACTATGTTCTTATGAACATTGAAGCGCCTCAGTCAGTTATTGATGAACTAGAAACAGCTTTCCGTTATAACGATGTTGTTATTCGTAACATGATCATGCGTACTAAAGACGCGGTAACTGAAGCATCGCCAATGGCTGCTGCTAAAGAAGACCGTCGTGACGATCGTCGCGAAGTTAAGAAAGATGTTACTGATGAAGCTGAAGTTAACGAAGACTCTGAAGAGACTTCTGAAGAAGCAGCTGAATAAGAGTAATTTGTGATTGTCTCGCAAGGTAGCTTGCAAGAGAATCATCTGGTGTTGACTGGAGAGGTGGTTAGAAGCCCCAAACAATCAACAAGCCCTGCAGGTATTGCTCATAGTCAGTTTTCAATAGACCACAAATCTATACAAAATGAAGCTGGTATGAACCGACAAGCATTTGTCAGAATACAGGTTGTGGCTACAGGTGAGTTATCACACTTAACACGTGAATTAGTTGCTGGAAAGGTAATAAAAGTGTCTGGTTTTATAAACCGTCATGAATCTAGAAACGGTAATCCGCTTTTAGTATTACACGCCCAGCATATTGAAATGATTAATTAGGCTTTATTTACTAACGGTTTATAACAAACAGGTTAATTAGATAAAACCATATTGGAGAACTCCATGTCTCGTTTTTTTAGACGTCGTAAGTTTTGCCGCTTCACAGCGGAAGGCGCAACATCTATCGATTATAAAGATATTGCAACGTTAAAAAATTATATCACTGAAAGTGGTAAAATTGTTCCTAGCCGTATCACTGGTACTGCTGCTAAATATCAACGTCAATTAACTCGTGCTATTAAACGCGCTCGTTACTTGTCATTGTTACCATACACCGACTTACATAAGTAAGCTAATAGGGGTTTAAAATGGAAGTAATTCTTCTTGATAAAATCGCCAAATTAGGCGGCCTTGGTGACAAGGTATCTGTTAAATCAGGTTATGCACGTAACTTCTTATTACCGCAAGGTAAAGCAGTTTTTGCATCTCAAGCTAACGTTGAGCACTTTGAAGCACGTCGTGCTGAAATTGAAGCTGACCTAGCTAAAGTATTAGCAGCAGCAGAAGCACGCGCAGCTAAAGTTGTGGCATTAGCTGAAGTTACTATCGCATCAAAATCTGGTGAAGCTGGTAAATTATTCGGTTCTATTGGTACTCGTGATATCGCTGATGCGATCACTGAAGCTGGCGTAGAAGTTACAAAAGCTGAAGTACGTTTACCTTTAGGTGCTATCCGCGAAACAGGTGAATACGAAATTGCAATTCACTTACACACAGATGTTGATACTAGCATCAAAGTGGTAGTTATCGCTGAAGCTGAATAACTTATTATAGCGTTAAGCTATTAATGCAAGTTATTGATAAAAACACCGTGTTCTCTTTGAGAAGACGGTGTTTTTTTATGTTTAAAATTAAGTAACTATAACTAGAAAGCTTCTCCAACAGAAACGTATAATGCATCATTATCACCAGAACGGGCATAATCTACGCGGAAGTTAATACGCTGCGACTCTAATACCATATAACGCATACCTAAACCGTAGCTATTTACATTACTTTGATCACCCAACTCTTTAATGGTTTGTGCGTCATAGCCAATACCAACAAAAGCGACAAAACCAAGTTTTCGCCAAGCCCTCCATCGAAGTGCTGTTTGTGCTGAGGCAGAGGCTTTATTTAAATAATTTGTCGCCGAAAAACCCCGTAATGAAATAGTACAATAATCCCAAAGAGGCGCTTCTCCTGATTTTGCACAGGCTCTTATTTCCGTTGCCGACACTAAGTTGTCAGTCAGCTCAGTATAATAACGATAACGCGCATTGTAAGATTGGTAGGTGTTGGTACTACCCATTGAGGTGTTATTGAATAGAGTATCTATGCTGAGCCGTTGTCCTTTATAAGCATTTGTTTGGCTATCTCGAGTGTCATATTGTATTAACACACCTAGTCCGTTGGAGCTTGATGTATCAGTGGTTGATTGGAAGCCAGAGTTACCCGCTGTAGTAGTTGTCGTCGTTGTTGAACTGTTGCCATCAGTTTCAATATTTCCTG
The DNA here is from genome assembly GCF_002843355.2 of Colwellia echini. Lineage (GTDB taxonomy): Bacteria > Pseudomonadota > Gammaproteobacteria > Enterobacterales > Alteromonadaceae > Colwellia > Colwellia echini. Next base: position 93,211 of record NZ_PJAI02000012.1, on the reverse strand, counting down.
AAATGCTTTGCGTGTTATGCACGAATCTAGTTTGTCCGCCTATATACCAATGACTACCAAAACGACGAAGTAGTTCAGCTTTAAATAAAGTACCTGCTACATACCAATCAAGCTGATTACCATCTGCTGAATATTGTGGATCGAGTAAATTTAATTCCAGTGCTGTATATCCGCCACTTCCAACAAAACGCCAAGTGTCTTGTTCCCAGTAGTTTTTTTGAATTAAGCCATAAGCATAGCTTTTATTATTAGTGTAAGCTGCAACGCCTTGTGTCGCCGAAGAAGGCTGCGTTGCTTTCTGTTCAGCGCTTTGACTATGATAATAAGCGGCATCAATAACAATGCCTGAGCCAAGAGTTGGATCTACAATGGGGATTGGCACCGCAAAAAAAGATCCTTTTTGACCTTGCGCATGTTCTTTCTCATTGCGTAAATCTGTTGTCCATTCAGGAATAAGATTAGCCACGGCTTGTGTAGCCTTGTTGAGAGTGCTTTTTTTATCTTTTACTGCTTCTTTTTCTTGGGCATTTACTGATAAAGAAAACAGGGCGATGATGAGTACAATGTGTTTAATAATGATGTCAAATCCCTGTAGTTATTAATCGTTAAGAGCAATTTATTAAAATATAAGCTCTTTTTAGGTAAAGCTAGTGAACTTCATTACTTAGAAATTTATTTAGAAATTAAAATTTTTTAAGTGATGCACTACACTTAAAACCCGATCATAATGCACTAAAACATCACAAAATCAAAATAGAGTTTGGCTGTAATATATTATTTTTTGATTTTTTTATAAACAATTTTAATCTTGATATTGATGATGTTTTATATAGAAAGCTGAGTTCGATAAGCAAAATACTACAACAGCCTTATTTATTCGTTTTTCTTATAGTTAGCTGTGTTATGAAAGTTAACTATAACCACTTATTGGCTTCGCTTTTCCGCCTAGTACTACGAATACTTAAAATTATTGTCGAAGAAAAAATCTAAGTGATTGATATTATGTGCTAATCACTTTCATTATTTTTAACTCATGTTAGATCGATTAAATACCTGCTGCTAAGATTAACTAATGTTACTACAAGTTACTTAATTGTAAATTCAGCTGTAAATTTAGTGGAAAAAACAATCAGTCTAGATAAGATGAATATAAATTTTTAAGGGATATAAAATGAGTAGAATCAAAGAAATTATTAAATTAACACCGCTGCGTGTAACATTAGCGAGCGTTTTTTCAGCTAGTTTTGCACCTGTTGTAATGGCTGATGAAGGCGGTGTTGCTTTTTGGTTTTCAGGCCAATATGCTAGCTTTGCTGCTGTTCCGGCGACACCGGGTTGGTCAATACCAGCGCAAGGTTATTATTACAATGGTAGCGCAGCAAAGAGTAAAACCTTGCCACGTGGTAATGTGCTTTCAGGTGACGTAGATTCAAGCTTGCCAGTGCTGATTGTGCAACCAACATATTCACCACATACTAAACTTTGGGATGGACAACTATCTTTTGGTTTAGGTTTTGGCTGGGGTAGTAATACCACAAGCGCTGATATAGCTATTAGTGATCCATTACTTTTGCAAAACGAGAAAGATACAGTTACAGGCATGACAGATTTGTACCCTGTTGTAAGTCTTGCTTGGAATAATGGTAATGATAATTGGATGACCTACCTAACTGGTGATATACCAACGGGTGATTACAATGCTTCTAGTTTAAGTAACCTTGGTATTGGTCATGGCGCAGTTGATTTAGGCGGTGGTTACACCTATTTCAATGAAACGACAGGACGTGAGCTTTCAGCAGTACTTGGTTTTACCTACAATATAGAAAATGATGATACTAATTATCAAAACGGCATCGATGTGCATTTAGATTGGGGGGTATCACAGTTTCTTAACCAACATTGGCAAATAGGTATTGTTGGTTATGTTTACGGACAAATAACTGCTGACTCAGGAGATTCGGTATTTGCTGATGATATTAAATCTAGCATTGCAGCCGTAGGCCCCGAAATTGGCTATTCATTCACTATGAATAATCAAGCCGCTTATATTAATCTTCGTGGTTACTGGGAGTTCGCAGCAAAGCACCGTGTTGAAGGTGGTTCTGCTTTTGTAACCTTATCACTTCCGTTGTAGTTTCTTGTTAACATTAACCCGAGCCAACTAAACGTAATCGCAGTGTTTACTTATTTTAGATGTTTTGAAAAACAAGAGAAGAAAAGAGATCAAAGTATGAAGCTTTCAGTTAAGCAAAAGGGTGTGATTAAAGGTATGGCAACAGCTATGATGCTAGTTGCGGTTATTATTTCAGCCAGCATATATTTTGATCCTTTTTCAACGTCTTTTGTTGGTTATATTAAAGGCGAGGGTGGTAGTAGCATTGAAAGTAGATTTGTAATGTTTGGTTTTTCACTCATACTACCAACTTTAACTATTATCGTTTCAATTGGTCGATTGGCTAAATTTCGATTTTTAAGCGCTGAAGATATTGATGGTAGTGGTTTAACTAAAGGCTCGAAACAAGCAATTCTGCTACAAAGTATACTACAAAATACCCTGGAGCAATTTGTTATTGCCGTAGCAGTTTATAGCGCATGGTGTTTATTAATGCCCATTACTTGGTTATCGGCGATACCGTTTTGTTCGCTATTATTTGTGATTGGTAGAGTGCTGTTTTTTAAAGGTTATAAAGATGGAGCTGCTTCCCGTGCTTTAGGCTTTGCTTTAACCTTTTATTCTACAGCGCTGTTGTTTTTGATTTTAATTATTTATCAGCTATTGAAGGTACTAAGTTAGCTGGGGATTAAACTAGTGTTGTTGCTTAGTATAATATTTTTATAATTTAAAAGGAGCGTTGATTATGAGTACAGATAGACACGGTTTATCAATTGGTATTGAAAGATCTGGAGATAACTTTTTTCTTTCATTAAAAGCGGTCGGTACACTTACTCATGCAGACTATGAAGTTATCACGCCGTTAATTGACTCAGCATTAGCTACAGTAAAACAGCCTAGTGTAGACATGTTAGTTGATGGTACTGAATTAGATGGTTGGGAAATTCGAGCTGCATGGGATGACTTTAAATTAGGTCTCAAACATAATAATGAGTTTCATAAGATTGCTATTTTAGGTAACAAAAAATGGCAAGAGTTAGCAGCTAAAATTGGTACTTGGTTTATTTCAGGTGAAGTAAAGTATTTTGACAATATTGCAGATGCGACTGTATGGTTAAAATCTTAGTTAGCAGCTTGCTTATACAATATTTATAGCAGGCTCAAGCTACTAGTAAAGCCAAATAGCTACAGCAAGCAAAACAACTAGCCGGTTACAAAACGTATTATCGGCTAGTTTGTTAACCACTTCTGATATTTATAAAGTAGTCTATTTTTATAAAATAACCATGTCATCACGGTGTACAACAGCATCACCTTGATCGTGCCCTAAAATACTGTCAATGCTATCGCTGTGTTGACCCATTATGCGCTGTAAGTCATGTTGACTGTATAAACTAATACCTTTGGCTATTATTTTATTATTACGCTCATCAATTAAATCTACAGAATCACCCGGTTTAAAAGGTGACTCAGCTGATTTAACGCCTTTAGGAAGTAATGACGCACCTTTATTCAAAATAGCGTTAACTGCGCCGGCATCTAAAATAATTTTCCCTTGGCTTTTTAAACTATGTTTAAGCCAATGTTTTCTCGAAGAGATATTCTTATTGGCAATAAAACGTGTACCAGGATTTACTCCTGCTAATAAAGACTCAAATACTTCACTACGTGTACCATTAACAATATAAGTATTTATACCGTGCTCAACAGCTTTTTCAGCAGCTTGAATTTTTGTTTTCATGCCGCCAGTAGCAAGGTGACTTCGTGTTACTCCTGCCATAGCATATATTTCATCGGTAATTTCAGCTATTTCAGGAACCAGAACCGCATCAGCATTTACTTTAGGGTCTTTAGTAAATACTCCTTCAATATCACTTAAAATGAATAAAGCATCGGCTTCACAAACTTGCGCCACTAAAGCGGCAAGATTGTCGTTATCACCAACAGTTGCTTGCTTATCCGCAACTGTGTCGTTTTCATTAACAATTGGTAAAATACCATTAGCTAACTGAATTTTTATGGTGTGTTTAATACTAATAAAGCGCTCTCTATTAGTAAAATCTTCTTGGGTTATTAAAATTTGACTACAAGGAATGCTAAAAAAACGTTGCCAATTAGCCATCATCTGCATTTGCCCAACAGAAGCCATTGCTTTTCTGGTAGCGCCTGACAACTCAGGAGAACCATGATGAATTAGGCTGCGCCCAGCAGCTACAGAGCCAGACGATACGAGAATAATCTCTTTACCTTGTTTTTGACACTGGTTAATAAAGTGTGAGATAGCGGCAATATACTTGTCGCTACAACCGTCTTTATCTGGTGCAATTAAGGCACTACCTACTTTGATTACCGCTCGATTAAAATTCATTGTTTAGCCTGATATTTACTTGATATATTACTGTTTTTCTATGTTAATTTAAGCCTATACTTTTTTACAGGTTTATTCTTTAACCTAGTGAATTATTATATTCATTTCACTGCTGTCGCAGTTGACAGGTTATAGCTTTTCGCGGAGTATGCGGATAACTAATTAGGCTGTAAAACAATTAATATTTATCGTAACGATAAGAGAATGCATGATGGACATAGAGTTAATTAAAACTTTTTTAGAAGTGAAAGATTGTCGCCACTTTGGTAAAGCTGCTGAGAACTTATATTTAACTCAAGCCGCTATCAGCACTCGTGTTAGGCAGTTAGAAAGATACTTTGGTGTCAGCTTATTTCACCGTGCAAGAAACAATATTCAGCTGACTTTGGCGGGTGAGCGATTAGTACCGCACGCAGAAAACATGCTAAATACTTTACGCATGGCAAAACAAGATGTTGCCTTAACCACCGAGCAAGTAACCCAAATTTCTATTGCAGGTACACCTAATACTTGGGATGTCTATATTCATGACGCTATTTCAAAAATATACCTTAATCAACCGCAAATAAGTTTAGTTGCTGAGATCCTCTCGCGTGAACAATTAACGCGGCAATTACTTGAGCGGACCTTAGATGTAGCTATTTTGTTTGACCCGCCGAAAGTCGAAGAGTTGAGGATAGAATCGCTACATATGTTCAATTTGGTGCCAGTAACTACATTTACAAATGTGATTACCTGCCCATCACAAGTACAGCGCTATATTATGATTGATTGGGGTACTAGCTTTATAAATTGGCATGCCAAAGCAGTACCTGGTATTTCTATTCCCGCTATTAGAACGAGTACTGCACGGATAGCGCTTGATTTAATGTTGCAATGTGGTGGCAGCGCCTATTTACCAGATATGTTAGCAAAACCTTTTATTGAACAAGGCAAATTGTTTGCGATTGAGAGCCTACCTATTTTTGAGCGAGAATTGTTTAGTGCTTTTCACAAAGAGAATGAAAACGAAGAGCGCATTATAGAAATAAAAAATTTACTCAGAAAAGAGCAACCTGAAGCCCCAGCCATAATGTCGCCACTGGTATAATGAAAGGGCTATTAATTAAAAAGTAACTCAAATAGTTATTCAAATAATTACTCAAAAAGTATCCTATAAAGTTAATTATGGTTAGCTATTAATAATGAAATGAGAGTCAGGTCAGACGGAATTTACAACAAAGGTAAATTATATTTATCGTTAGCTTAAAAATTTTTTGCTTTTCTTAGTGGTCAAAAAAGTAGACTATCCGATTTTAACCCTGATTATCTTTTGGTGAGATAACAATGACCATGAATACAAATTACGAATTACCTGATTTTGACAATGAATACTTTGACAATCAAGGTGCTTCAGACGACATTGAAAATAACATTGCTGAGTTTGAATTAAGCGTACACTCTACTGAAGAGAAGAGTTCTAAGCATAATAACAAGCGTAACTTTCTTGCTAAGAAAAAGTTAGAGCAACTGCAAAAAGATAGTCGACGCAGCAAATTCGATGATGACAATTATGATGATTGGGATTAATCAACAAATTTAGCTTTAATTTGACTGATAGCGTTTAACTAATAGGTTTAACGCTATCGTATGTAGCTGCTTTTTGTAAACTAATCTTATAACTCCCATTTTTATTTTTTCATACGTTCAAAAGCGTAATCAACGCAAACGTAGGTGAAATCACTCCACTTAACTATGTTTCTGTAATATTCATCGTATACATTATTACCTTGGATAAGCGTTTTACAAAACAGGTAATACCATGAATATACTTTTTTTGATGTACCCTTGGGATAAAATCGATCCTGAGACGGATTCTACTTTACGTTTAATCCACGAATGCGTTTCACGTAATCATACTGTTGCTATTGCAACACCACACAACTTAACCATGCGTGATTCTGTTTCCAGTGCGTTTTGCCAAGTATTCAAGAAAAGCGATGTAGTTACGGCTAATATTGTCTCGTTTTATAAAAAAGCGGAATTTCAAAAGTCGCAGTTACCATTGGCTGGTTTTGATACCATCATCATGCGCGCTAATCCGCCATTAGACCCTATTACGCTAAATTTTCTAGATTCTGTACGTGATGATGTATTTATTATGAACGATATAGATGGTTTGCGTATTGCTAACACTAAGCTTTATACCGCTTCTTTTGATGATCCTACTAACCATTTTATTCCCGTTACGCATGTATCTAAAACAACAGAATACTTAGTTGATGTATTAAAAGAGTCTAAGTCTGACAAAATGATCATGAAGCCGCTAGATGGTTATGGCGGACATGGGGTTATTTTAGTTGAAAAAAGCGCACACAAAAGTTTCCAATCATTATTAGAGTTTTATATTAATAGTGGCAAAGGTGGTAACTACGTTATTTTACAAGAATATGTAGAAGGCGCTGATGCTGGTGATGTACGTATTATGATGTTAAATGGTGAACCTGTTGGCGCTATGAAACGTGTACCAGCCAGTAATGACGTACGTTCAAATATTCATGCTGGTGGCTCTGTAATAAAGCATGTTCTGACGAAAAATGAAAAAGCTTTGTGTAAGCACATTGGTCCTAAATTAGTTCGCGATGGTTTATATTTTGTAGGCATTGATGTGATTAATGAAAAATTGATTGAAGTTAATGTGCAAAGCCCTGGTGGTATTATGCGTATTAACAAATTGAACAATGTAAAACTACAAAAGAAAGTAATCGATTTTGTTGAAAGCGTTGTCAATGCTAAAGAGGCATTAGCACAACGTAAACATGAATTTAGAAAGGCGATAAACGATGCTCACATTATCTGAAACTGAATGTATTGAGTTAATCAATAAAGGTGAATGCTTTCACGCGACAGTAGAAAACGACGCATTTATTATTAAAATAGATGAATACAGTCCTGTAGTTTGTGCTGCCATCCATAATGGACATCATCTTCGAGAAGATTTACAAAAAACGTTTTTATTAAGTAATAAAGAGCAAGGATATGAAGAGTCACCGTATACGGCAGACTTAATTTCGTCATTTCCTATAGTTGTTATTGGTAATGATTCACGCTTTGAATACGACCTTAACCGCGCTAAAACCTTATCTACTTCAACCAAAACGACAAAAGATAAGCCCGTATGGAAAAAAGCCTTAACTGCAAAGCAGCGTAGTATAAGCCACGCCAAGCACGACTCATTTTATAATGTGATTGAAGCATTAATAGCTAAACTAGAGCAGCAATTTAAAAACACAATAGTGTTTGATGTGCACTCCTATAATTACCAGCGTATTAATAAAGCCTCGCCAACCTTTAATATTGGCTCGTCGCAAATTGATATGGAGCGTTGGGGCGCAATCGCGAAAAAATTTCAGCTAGAGTTAAATAAAATAGACTTGCCTAATATGGATGCATACGCGGCGACTGATGAAGTGTTTCACGGTCGAGGCTATCTTATTACCCATATTAGTGCGCATTTCGATAATACCTTGGTATTGCCAATTGAAGTTAAAAAAGTGTTTATGGATGAAACCAATGGAGAACTATTCCCATTAGTTTTAGAAGAGCTAAAAGCGGGTGTTAAACAAGCCATTGGTGAAACGACGGCATTTTTCATGCGTAAGTATAATAAGCAAAAGTCGGCAAAAAGCACTGACATTCTGACTTCTTCTTTAGCGCCTGAAATTATTAATCTTGATCGACAACTGGTTGAGCTTTGTAAAAATGTCGAAACGTTAAATTATATCAACCCGATTAACATTGCCAGTGAGCGAAAAAAATTTTTCTCTCCTAAAAATAGCGGCTCACCAGATTTTAGATATAAACAACTTAATATTGACCCGTATCATTTTAGAGAGCAGCTTTATAAGTTACCCGTAAGTGACATTATGGATGCCGATATTCAACAACTGTACCGTCATACTATTGATAATTTGGCCAACAAAATTGATTTGTTAACCTCCATTGGTACTGACGACTTTGTTTATAACTCTCTTCGTTATTATGGTGAGCCAACCCGACAAGATATTGCCAATGCTGAATTTATTTTACGCGCACCTGAAATAGAAGGTGAATTTGAAGAGTCTATTCACGACGCAGATTACGCTGTTAAATATTATATAGAGCAGGCGAGTCAGTGGGGCTTACAGTGTAAAATAGAAAAATCAGCAAAGCTTGTTGCTAAAGCCATGGTGAATAATGAAAAACGTTTATTATTAATTAATAAAGACGCCACGTTTACTAAATCAGAATTACAAGGTTATGCATTTCATGAGTTAGGTATTCACATGCTAACGACTATTAATGCGAAAGAGTCTCAGCTGAAAGTGTTTTCAATAGGTTTGACTGGTAATACCCATACCCAAGAAGGTTTAGCTATTTTTAGTGAATATTGCTCAGGTAATTTAACTTTATCGCGCTTAAAAACACTTGCCTTACGCGTGATAGCGGTAAAGTATATGTTAGAGCATGGCGACTTTACTAAAACCTATCAATTATTAATGACTAATTATGGGGTTAGCTCTGCTAATGCATTTACCTTAACTACACGTGTTTATCGAGGTGGCGGCTTTACTAAAGATCACCTTTATTTGAAAGGCTTTAGAGATATTCTGAATGTCCGTAATTCAGCAAATATTGAAGACTTATTGGTTGGAAAAACAGGTTTATTAGACTTCGGGGTGATTTCAGAAATGATTGAACGAGGTCTTATTAATAAACCAGTATCATTATTTCCGTTGGAGATTAAACAGAATAGCCCAATGAGCATTTTAGATTATTTGGTTAGCTCAATTAAGTAACCTGAACTCGGGATAATGAAATTGTAAAGTATAACAATATCAACTATTTGTACTAGCGCATCTACAATCGTTTTAATTATTCGTAGTCCAATACGAGAAAGCGAAGCCGTAACTTCTTTTATATGGCAGTAATTTTCGCTTTTTGAATTTGGATTATACGTGTAAATACTATCGTTATGTATTTCTATTCAATTTCAGATAATAAGCTTCTATAGTCAAGAACATTGGTAAAACCGTCAATGTTCTTTGCAGGAATAGTACTATTGGGGTTAGCCACCGCCATAATGTACTTAATACCAAACTCTTGAGCTGCCAATAAAACTTGCTGCGAATCATCAACAAATAAGGTTGAGTGTTTATCAAAATTAAGCGTACTTTGTAATTGTTGCCATAACGTTTGGCATTCTTTGGTTACACCAAAAATATGACAAGATATTAATTCACTGATATGTAAATCTAACTGTGTTTTTTCAATTTTTAAACTGAGTGAATCTGGGTGAGCATTGGTTACTAAAACTATTCTTTTCCCTGCTGCTTTGAGCGTGTCTAAAAAAGGGATTACGTCATCTCTAATTTTTATTAAGTGACTTAGCTCCTGTTTTAGTTCGAGGATTGGTAAGTTTAATTCTTTTTGCCAATAGTCTAAACAATACCATTCTATTTTACCCTGAACAGCGCCATATTTTTGCATCATTTCTGATTTTGCTTGCTGTAAGCTGATCTTATTTTTTTGGGCGATAATGTCAGGAATGTGCTCCAACCAAAATTCAGTATCGAAATTAAGGTCGAGTAATGTACCGTCCATATCAAGAAGAACTGTGTTTATTTTTGACCAATTAATATTCGTCATTGACGACAAACCTCATGAAAAATGTTTAGACCAGATTAATACAGATAAATATTACCATTTAGCTATTCCAAAAGTATTCTTTATCGTGGCATTATAGTGATAACTCAGCGAAAAATAATGAACAAATGTAGTTTGTATTATGCCTAATAAAAACCAATTGCCAATAATAACTCATCGAAAGCAAGTTGCTAAAAGTGCACTATTTGGTATTGAACAAATAGATTTAACGTTTAGTAATGGTGAGCAACGCCAATACGAGCGTATGATGGGCAGCGGGCGTGGCGCAGTAATGATAGTGCCGATGGTTGATGATGATACTTTAATGTTGGTGCGTGAATACTGTGCAGGTACGCACAGTTATTTGCTGGGTTTTCCTAAAGGCCTTATTGATATTGGCGAGTCAGCTGAGCATGCAGCCAATAGAGAACTACAAGAAGAAATTGGTTTTGGCTGTAAGCAATTACATAAACTGTCTGAGTTGATGATGGCTCCAGCTTTTTTTAACGCCAAAATGACAATATTTTTAGCAACAGATCTATACTGTTCTGTATTAGAAGGTGATGAACCAGAGCCACTCGAGGTGGTAACTTGGTCAATTAAAGACTATAAAGAACTATTACAGCAGGAAGATTTTACTGAAGCACGTAGTATTGCTGCATTAATGTTATTGCGTGATTTCCTGCAAGATTAGTATTACATCTGCTAGCTTTTGCTGAGCTAGCCTTTCACAACGTTACCTCATGAACTGTTTTTACGAACTACTTTCATAACGTTATTTTAAGTAGTTATTTTTCAAAAATTGAACAAGCCTTAATTTTGATAATAACTCACAAAGATTAAATAAAAATGGGCGGAATATAAATATGAGCCAAGAAAACTTACTAAACATTGCTTTGCAGAGCGCTAAAAAAGCAGGTGTAGAAGTAATGAAGTATTATCGCCAAGGTAACTATACGCAAGTGACAAAAGCTGATGAAAGCCCAGTAACCAGTGCTGACATTGCCGCCAATGATATTATAATGGATCAATTGCGAACACTAACGCCAGATATTCCTATTATTTCAGAAGAAGTTGGTGCTGTAGGGTTAAGTGAGCGTAAAGATTGGTCTCGATATTGGTTGCTTGATCCCATTGATGGCACAGGTGAATTTATTATTGGCAGCGGCGACTTTGCGGTGAATATTGCATTGGTTGAAAATGGCTGGCCAACTATAGGGGTTATTCATGCACCTGATCATGGTCTAACTTATTACGGGCAAACCAACCTCGGCGCTTTTAAAGAAAACTTTGAAGCCAGCCACGCCATAAAGGTTGCAAAATATGAAGAAAAGCGCCGTATCAAAGTAGCAATAAGTCGTCGTCAGCAGTTAGCTCTAATGGGGCAATATCTGAATGATGACTTTGATTATGACCATGTTGCTTTAGGCAGTTGTTCATTAAAAAATTGTCTTATTGCGGAAGGTGGTGCCGATTGTTATTTACGTGTTGGTGTTACCGGCGAGTGGGACACAGGCGCTAGCCAATGTATTTTAGAGCAAGCTGGCGGTAATATTATTGACAGCGAGTTTAACCCGCTTAGTTATAATAAACGTGAAAGTTTACTTAACCCTGATTTTGTCAGTTTAGGTTCTAGAGATATTCCTTGGCAACAAATTATTAAACCGCATAGAAAAATATACGGTTAATTCGCCAATAGATAAACCAGTGCTAAATACTGGTTTTTACTCTTGCTCTTCCATACCTGCTTGAAACTGATCACTGGGTAAAATATTTACGCTTTCGTGTAATTCAGAATAAACCAAAACCGCTTTGCCTTGCTCAAGTTGCTGTTTAACTTGAAATATCTTATCTTTTTTACTTACATCTTCTGCGCCGTATTCGGTACCTTCTCGTAAAATAAAATCTTCAATAATAGCGGCTAAGGTTTCAGAAGATAGTTGTTCTAAAGGGATGATCATATGGAGGGTTTACACTTAATTAATGGGACTAGTATTAGCATCGATTGTAACGCTGAATGACAAAATACCCAATGTATTCTCAATAATTAATCCCTGCTAAGGTTAATTAGTTAAAGCGAAGCGATTAGTTAGCCATATTTATCGGTGATATAGATGAATATGGCTAGGCTATATTTTTTATTGGTTGTTTTTGATATGCGACATAAAGTAATACACATAAAAGGTGCAAATACCGAGCATTATAGCGATACCACCAAAAGCGAACATTACAACAGGATCGTTGGTTAGCATAGATAATAGGTTCATGATGAGCTCCGTTAGTGTTTGAATAAATTTATATATTCAGTGTAACTAAGTAACTCATTCATTTACCTGATGTAGATCAACATTAATGCTAGTTCTTTCACCCTAGAGGCATCGACTGTTTTAACACTTGCTATTTTTAATATAATAATCGATTAATATATGAATTCAAGAACCGATTAATATAAGAGCTCTGCTTCGGCTAGTCTTGCTGCATTCTCTTGTTCAGCAACCATTTTGTGGTAAAGCTTGGTTGCTTTTTGAGTATTTTCTTCAATCATTCTTTGTGACATATCGCGAGCATCTATTTTTCGGCTTGTTTCTGCATTTGGGTAGCCATTCCAAGCTGCAATGGTATTCCAAATAAATGATAAGTCTTTACTTTTTTCGACGCCTTTACCTTCACTATAAAGTAACGCTAAGTTATATTGTGCCAAAGCATAGTTTTGATTTGCTGCACTTTTGTACCAGCGCGATGCTTTAAAATCATCTTGCTCTACGCCTAAACCATTAGCGTACATTACCGCTAAATTAAATTGTGCGCTGAGTATGTCTTTTTTAGCGGCTTTATGAGTTAATTCAAACGCTTTCTTTAGGTCTTGTTTGATAAATTTACCACTACTGTAATAAAGCGATAATTCAAATTGTGCGTCAGGGTTATTTTGATCTGCGGCTAGAGTGAATAATTCAATAGCTTTGGCACCGTCTTTAGAAACCCCATAACCATTTTGATAAATTAAGCCCATTTGGTATTGTGCCGGTGCATAACCTTCTGCAACTAATGGCTCGAATTGCGCAATTGCGGCGTGAAATTCACCACGATTTAACTCATAAATACCTTGATCAAGGCTATAGTTTTGGCTTAACACAGAGAAACTGCTTAGTGCTGTGCAAAGTAGTGTTAAAGTAAACAATACTATTTTAGTGTTCATAATATTTCCTCTTGGTGTTTTGTGTTTCATTTTATTTTTGTTCAGTACTTTCATTAGTATAGGTGAGTATTATTCAGGATCAGACATTATCTCTTCTATTTCTTCAGCAAGCTCAAGCCAGACCATTTCATTTTCTTCAAGGTCACTTTTTAATTCTGCCTGTTTTTTTAATAAGTCAGTTAACTCTGTTTTGCGCTCCGCCTGATAAAGTTCTGTATCGCTTAGTAACACTTCAATAGCGGTTATTTCTGCTTGCCATTGATTGATCTTTTTCTCTAATTTATCGGCTTCTTTGCGCAGTGGTGCGGCTTTTTTTCTTAGTTCGGCTTGTTGTTGGCGTAGTTGTTTTTTGTCTAAGCCTTTATCATTGCCAATGTCACTACCTTGTTGTTCAGCTTTTACTGATTTTACGGTTTGTTTTTTATCATCGTTCAGCCATTGTTGATAATCATCAATATCGCCACTAAAATCACTTACACGACCGTTAGCAACAAGATAAAACTCATCAACACAAGACTCTAATAAAAACCTATCATGAGCAATTAAAATGATTGCCCCACCAAAGTCTTGTAAAGCCATAACTAACGCTTGGCGCATTTCTAAATCTAAATGGTTGGTTGGTTCATCGAGTAGAAGTAATTGTGGTTTCTCTAAAACGATTAATGCTAAAACTAAACGCGCTTTTTCACCACCAGACATGGTTGCGACTTGTGACAATGCTTGATCACCACTAAAACCAAACTTACCTAAAAAAGTACGTGCTTGCGGTTCACCTAACTCAGGTTTAGCGCGCAAAATATGATCAACAGGGCTTGATGGCGCATGTAATTGTTCTAATTGATGTTGCGAGAAATATCCGACTTTTAATTCTTGAGCACAGTAACGTTCGCCATTAAGCAGGGCAATTTCACCAGCGAGTGATTTAATTAAGGTCGATTTACCCGCGCCGTTTCTACCGAGTAAGCCAATACGACTACCAGGCACTAAAGTTAAACCAACATCATCTAAAATAATAGTTTGCTCACCTTTGGCAGATTTAGCGTACCCACACTGGCTTTCGGTTAATGATAATAGCGGGTAGGGCAAGCTTTCTGGTTCTTCAAAACTAAAGGTAAATTGGCTATCAACATGGGCTGGCGCTAAATCAGGTAATTTCTCTAAACGTTTTAAACGGCTTTGCGCTTGCTTTGCTTTACTGGCTTTTGCGCGAAAACGATCAACAAAAGCCGTCAGGTGTGCTGCTTCTTTTTGCTGCTTTTGATATTGCGCATCTTGCTGTGCTAAGTGCTCTCTGCGTTGACGCTCAAAGGCCGTATAATTACCGCTGTATAAGTTGGCGCGTTGGTGCTCTATATGTAGAATTTGACCAATTACGGTATCAAGAAAATCACGGTCATGAGAAATAAGCACTAAGGTACCAGTAAAGCGCTTTAACCAGCGCTGTAACCAGATTACCGCGTCTAAATCTAAATGGTTGGTTGGTTCATCAAGTAGTAATAAATCAGCACGTGATATTAACGCTTGTGCCAAGTTTAAGCGCATGCGCCAACCACCAGAAAAGTCTTTTACTGGGTTATCAAGTTGTGATTGTAAAAAGCCTAAACCATGTAATAATTCACCGGCGCGAGCAGGTAAGCTGTAACCGTTAATAGTGTCTATTTTATTAATGATGGTTGCTTCAAGGTTACCATTTTCGGTAAGGCGTGCTTGTTCTAACTCTTTTTCTAATTGACGAAACTCAGTATCGCCATCCATGACGTAATCAATCGCGCTTTGCTCTAACGACGGTGTTTCTTGTTTTACCGTAGCAATATCCCAACTGGTAGGCATAGACAAATCACCCGAATCTGGCGCTAAATCACCTAAAAGTGCGGCGAATAAAGATGATTTTCCACAGCCATTACTACCCACTAAACCAACTTTATGATTTGGATGAATTGTAAAGCTAGATGACTTAATGAGGTTTTTAGCTCCTCTATCTAAACTTAGGTCTGTGGCGATAATCAATGGTAATTCCTCGGTAAAATAACAATATAAAAAGCATTATAAATATAGCGTGGCGAGATGATATTCAAGCGTTTTGTGTGCCGCTAAAAAAATGCTGATGCATTGTCGCTTTTCCTATGGGCACTATTCAAGGTAAAATAGTGATAATTGAACATTAATAGATAAGTAGTAGATAAAAATGAGTAAAGTATCGAAAAAGAGATTTATTTCTGGCGCAGTTTGCCCTAAATGTAAAGCTATAGACACTATGGCATTAACCAAAGAAAATAATGTTGAAAAAGTAACCTGTGTAAGTTGTGGCGAGCAAATGGTACAAACAGAAGAGCATGTTGAAAAAGTTGTGCGTGAGCATGAGCAGGTTATTGGCGTCTTTAAACCTTAAGACGTTATTTATTGCTGTATAAATTAACTAGGGCATCAGAAGTACTTATTAACTAGCGTCAACTCTGTTCTTCTTTCTAATTAACTCATACAGCTTCAAATTAATAAGGATTTAGAAAATATTTAAAGCATCAAAGGTTATCATTATTAAATACTGAGTTATTCGGTGATTAATAATGCGGTGGTGGTGGTTCAACTTCTTCAGCGTCGCTTGATAAAGTACCTGCATCTTTTAAGCGATTCGCGACTAATTGTAATTGTTGTTTTAATTCCGATATTTGATTGTTATGCGCGGCAAGTTCTTGGCTTAGCTGTTCAATTACATCATCTTGAAAAACGTTGCGCGATTCTAAATCGTCAACACGATCTTCAAGTTGCTGAACATAATTGGTGTTAGTGCCGTGTGCACTTAAAGTTATTTCGTGATTGGCCATGATTCAACATATCCTGATGAGCTAATCGTTAAGAGGTTGTTATTATCGCCAAATGCGACACTATACACAACAGCGCCAGTAGGTCTATTTGCATCTTTAGGGGTAACAAACCAATGTGAAAGACGTTCACCGGTTGAAATATCCCAAATACTGACCTTTCTTGACGCAGCGCCTGTAATTAAGGTTTTACCGTCGGGTGAAAAACTCACTGAACTAAATACTTCTTGTCGCTTAGTCCCTTGTAAACTACTGATGCGTTTACCCGTTTTTAAGTCCCAAAGATAAGCGCCTTGCATACTATCCGCAGAAAAAGCGTATCGTCCGTGTGGATCTAAAGCGACTTTAGACACTCGTGAATTATGATTAAATTGATAAATGACTTGTCCAGATACACTGTCCCAGACATAAGCGGTAAAGTCATTACCGCCTGACATAGCGACACGGCCATTAGGTAACATATCTACGGTATTTATTTTTTCTTTGTGTCCTAAAAACTCTAACCGTCTGCCAGTATCGACGTTAACATGTACCACAGTGCCATTGCTTTTACCGATAAGTAAGTAATCACCGCCATTACTAACTGCAATATCTCTAATATGAGATTCTCGTACCTGCCAATAGCCTTCAGATTTACCCGTTGTTAAATTCCAAAGCGCAAAATTATCTCGGTTAGCGGTAAGTACATGACTTGCATTATCACTTATATCAATGGCAAGAACTAAATTATCACTGCTGTCTTGCTCTTGAGCCCAATTATATAGTCGTTGATTTTGTGTTAAATCCCAAACACTTAATCCGTGATGAATTGAAGAAACTACAGCATATTTTGCATTACTTGAAATATCGCCGGCATAAGCACCTTCTACAGCAAGTTGCCAACGGTGTAATGGCTCTTCTGTTACGGGCTTGCAGGCAGCGATCAGGGTGAATAAGACTAATGGAAAAATCCATTTACAATTTAACAAGATATTAATACTTTTTTATTTGGGCATTTATCGTTAGTATAAGTTCTTTTTTGAAATTGTTTACTGTTATCTTACTTAAATTTGCAACTTAAATGACAAGTTTAAATTTGTAAGCTAACAATACAGTTTTATGTTTTGATTGGGGAACACTCCAATTACATTATTAAATGGAGATATGAATGAAATTGTTTAAACCTACCCTAGTAGCCCTAGCATTATTTGCTGTTGTTGGTTGTAATGAAGAAGTTGTTGCAGAAGCAAAAGCGCCAGTACTTGATACTGAAATTCAAAAACAATCGTATGGTTTAGGTGCCTCAATTGGTATGTACATGCAACGCAATTTAGAAGAGCATGACAAATTAGGTTTATCGCTAGATAAATCACTAATCATTAGTGGTTTTGTAGATAGCATTGAAGGTAAATCAGTAATCGAAAAAGAAGAAATTCAAGCATTACTACAAAACCTTGACGCAAGTATGAAAGAAAAACAACAAGCAGCATTAGTTGCTGCTTCTGAAGCTAGCTTAGCTGAAGGCGTTGCTTTCCTTGCTGAAAATGCTAAAAAAGATGGTGTTATGGTAACTGACTCAGGTATTCAGTACGAAGTAATAACTGAAGGTGAAGGTGCTAAACCTTCAGCTGAAGATACTGTTACTGTGCATTACAAAGGTACTTTCTTAAATGGCGAAACGTTTGATAGTTCATACGACCGTAACGAACCTGCTGTTTTCCCACTTAATCGTGTAATTCAAGGTTGGACAGAAGGTGTACAATTAATGCCTGTTGGCTCTAAGTACAAATTTACAATTCCTTCAGAATTAGCGTACGGTCCTAACGGTAACCCACCACGTATTCCAGGTAATGCTGTATTACAATTTGAAATTGAATTATTAGATATTCAAGCGGCTGAAGCTGTAGCTGCAGAAATGGATGAGCACGGTCACGCTGCTCACTAGTTTTCACTCCTTATATAGCGAGAAAACTTTAGCCTTATAAGATTTATTTTAAGTTTTATCAAAGGTTAAGCAAAAAATTAAGCCACTCGTAAGTTATTACGAGTGGCTTTTTTATTTTTAGATGGTGTTTTATGACACACTGCTTTTCATTTTATGGCAAAATATGAAACCCACGTTTAAGTACCTTGATGTTTCCTCCATGAAAAAACTTCTTATTATTGGTTATGTTTGGCCCGAGCCTAATTCTTCGGCGGCAGGTAGCCGTATGATGCAATTAATTCAATTTTTTCAAATGCAAAACTATGACATTTCTTTTGCCAGTCCTGCATTAGAAACTGAGCACATGGTTGATTTAAGAAGTTTGCATATTGGCGTTGAAAACATTGCCCTTAATTGCTCAAGTTTTGATGAATTTATAAAAAAATTAAATCCTACGGTTGTGATGTTCGATCGTTTTATGATGGAGGAGCAGTTTGGCTGGCGGGTAAGTAAACATTGTCCAGATGCGATGCGTATTTTAGACACAGAAGATTTATTTTGTTTACGCAATGCTCGCCATCAAGCTTACAAGGAACAACGTGCACTGACTGATACTGATTTATTGACAAGTGATATGGCAAAGCGCGAAGTAGCTGCTATTTTTCGCTCAGATATTAGTTTGATGATCTCCAGTGTTGAAGTTGAATTGCTACAACGCTTATTTAAGGTTGATGCTAGCTTAATTCATTATTGTCCGTTTATGTTAAGCCAAGCACAACTTACTCAAACTAACCCTAAGTATGCACAACGTCATGATTTTATGGCAATTGGCAACTTTAGACACGCGCCTAATTGGGATGCGGTATTGTGGTTGAAGCAACAAATATGGCCTTTAATACGTAAGCAATTACCGCATGTAAAGCTTAATGTTTACGGTGCATATCCACCGCCTAAAGCGACAGATCTTCATGATGAAAAATCAGGCTTTCTAATTAAAGGTTGGGTTGATGATGCGGTACTTGCCATGCAAAGTGCAAAAGTCTGTTTAGCGCCGCTACGCTTTGGTGCCGGCATTAAAGGTAAGTTAGCTGAAGCCATGTATTGTGGCACACCATCTGTTACTACCGATATTGGCATTGAAAGCATGCAAACAAGTTTACCTTGGGCTGGCGCTGTAACCAATGATCCCCAGGCTATTGCTGATGCAGCGGTAAAGCTTTATCAAGAGGAAGTACTTTGGCAAGCTGCTAGTGATTTAGGCCAAAAAAATGCGCAGTTAATGTATCAAAGCGAAGTAATATTAACCGAGTTAGCCGTCAAATTAACGCAAGTTGCTACTGATCTTAATGCTCATCGACAAAACAATTTTATTGGCAGTATGCTTAATCATCATCACCATAAAAGTACACAATACATGTCACAATGGATTGATGTTAAAACTCAGTTGAAAGTATTGACTGAAAGCGATGGCGAAAGTTGTTGAAAGTATTGATGAATTCGATAACGGTAAAATAAAGGATAACAGCTAGCTAATAAACTTTCGTAAAAGCCCTTCAAGTCTAAAAGCTTCAAGTCTAAAAGAGAGTAACTTTAGCCCTATTTTAGACTTGATTAATTAACTTTTAATTAAAATACCAATGCCACAATAAAAGCGACAAACCAAACTCCAGACATCACTTGCCAAAACAACAGTGGGTTTTTATCCATTAACGCGGCGTTGTGAGTAGTTTTATATTTAGAGTTAGGAGTTTGCAACTCATGCATTAATTCTAATACATCTTCGTGACGACGTTCAGCGTTGAAACGTAAACCTTTTTTAATCGCACCATCTATCCAAATAGGCACTAAAGGGTTTTCATCAAAACACGGCGTGTATTTGGTTTTTAAGTAATCTTCACTGGTTCTACATTTACTAAGTTTTCCTGAAAATGGCTCTTTTCCTGTTAGCATTTCATAGGCAAGTACTGATAAAGAAAATACTTCAGATTGAATAGTACTTTTGCCAGTAATAACAACCTCAGGCGCAGAATAACCAGCAGTACCTAAAATTCCGGGCTCGTCTAGCGGAGTGGCTATTTCAGCAATACCTTTGCTATAACATGAGCCAAAATCGATAATGGTAGCTTCACCATTCTTATCAATCATAATATTACCGGGTTTAATATCTTGATGTAAGATTTCACGCTTATGCATCGCGCGTAAACCTTTACTAATTTGATCGAGAATATAAACCACATCTTGAACCGCGGGTTTTGGGTTTTCTTTTATCCATTGCTCGAGTGTACGACCTTCAATGTATTCAGTTAAGTAATATAACCATTTTTTATCGCGGTTATTTTCTATTACTTTTACGACATGAGGATTTGATATACGACTGCCCATCCAGCTTTCCATGATAAAGCGCTCTATATAGGCAAGATCGTCGTCAAAATTAACCGACGGGGTTTTCATACAATAACGTTCATTAGTGTCTACATCGCGCACTACATACACTTGGCTACGGTTATTTATATGTAAGCACTTTTCGACGCGGTAGCCATCTAAGATCACACCTTCTTCTAAATAGGGTGGAAAGGGCAGTTCAGAGAGCTTTCTGCCAACTTCACTTATTGTTTTGGTTGGTAAGCTGTCAACACGCAAAATCTGGCAACTTAAGTTATCACCACTTTTGGCAGCTAAAGCTAAAGCAATTATTTTTTCACAAGCTTGCTCAAAACAAATTTCATCATCTTCAGGTTTAAGTGCTTGTAACTCGGTAGTAATGACTTTGTGACTAATGAAATCATGAATGCCGTCAGTACTTAAAAAATAAATATCGCCTTGTTCAATATCAACACTTTTATAATCAACATCAAGTTTTACATCTAACCCCATAGCTCTAGCTAAATAAGTCTGTGTAGCGTTAACGTAAGTGCTGTGATCTCGAGTGAGCTGCTCTAAATCACCTTTTCGTAAACGATAAATTCGAGTATCACCCACATGAAAAAGGTGTGCGGTTTGTGATTTAAAGATAATTGTACTGAAGGTGCTAATATAGCCTTTTTGGGCGTCGTTATATTGTTGGCCTTGGCCGTATAACCAGCGGTTCAGTGCGGTTAACACTTGTGAAGTTGACTTTTTTACGCTCCAACTCTCAGGCGTTGAATAATAATCATAAAGAAAGTTGCGAACACAAGTTTCACTGGCTTCTTTACCTGCTTCAGCAGCGCTAACACCATCAGCAATAACGGCAACAGCGCCTTTGTTGATTAGGGTAGAGTCTTTAGGCAGCCGGATACCAATAGCATCTTCGTTCTGAGGTTTTTTACCTGCTACTGAACGTTGTGCTACTGTAAAGCTTAATTCACTTGATTGCTCTGCCATTATTCTCACCTTTGTATAAGTCGTTAAAAGTAAAGTCGCTAAAAATTAATTGACAATAAAACTATTTATTATCTATTTTGCCATCAGCGACTAAGCTAATGAACATCAATCATTTGTACTGTACCGTCAGGCATTACTTCTGCCATTTTATCTTTTGGCTCATCTAAAAATAAAGTGCAAATCACAGCAAAGGCAACGCCCGCACTAATAGTGATAAAAAATACTGACGGCGTGACAAACGAGAACACTAATAAAAACACAACTGCACCAACGTTACCATAAGCGCCAACTGTACCTGCAATTTGGCCGGTTAATTTACGTTTAACTAAAGGTACTACTGCAAATACACAGCCAGCTGCTGAGCCTAAGAAGAACGAACAAATCATCATGGTTGCAACAACTGCAGCTAATGGCCACTGTGGCGTTATCATCGACATAATAAAAAAGCCAATAGCGGCCCCACTGAGTAATATAATTAACGGTTTTTTTCTTCCTAACTTATCGCTGATCATACCGCCAGATGGACAAGAGATAACATCAACCGCAGCAAAACAAGCACCAAAAACACCAGCTGCCGCTGCCGCCACCAAAAAGGTATTTTCAAAATATTGTGCCAACATAGAAATAACCGCTAACTCTGAGCCAAAAGTTACCGCGTAGCCAATACTTAAAATAGCGACTTGTTTAAACTTGTATTGTAAAATTTCATCCACAGGAGGAGATTTCAACATATCTTTATTGACCTGGTATAATTTCCAAGACTGATAACCGATAAGCGCTAATAATAAGCCATAGATGCAGTAAGCTGAAAAATCTGTGAGTAAACCTGCGCCTGCAACTACTTCGTTCGTTGTTCCTGCTACAACACCAGAGTCTGTTACGCGCCAGGTTAGAATAGCTAATGCTGCCACCATAGGAATGTTAAACAGTAAACAAAATATAAAATCACGCTTACTGGTTAGTTCAAGACCACCCGACTTATTGGGCTTAAAGTAAGTTGAACCAACAGGCGTATCGGTTACCGCAAAATAATAAAAAGCGGAATAAAGTAATGCTATAACCCCTGTTGAAGCAATTGCATAGCGCCAACCGTCTTCACTGCCAAATAAACTAGCTATATAAACCAAACTACCAGCCCCAACAGCTGAGCCAACATTACCCATACCTTTATAAATACCTTCAGCTAAACCTAATTGATTGGCAGGGTACCATTCACTGATCATCCTAATACCAATAACAAAACCAGCGCCAACAAAACCCATTAAAAACTTCGCTAAGGCTAAGGTTTCAAATGTTTGCGCAAAAGCGAAGAAAAAACATAATACAGCGGTAGCTATTAACATCGCAGTATAAGAGTTACGAGGTCCGTACTTATCAACTAACATACCAGTAACAATGCGCGCAGGTATAGTTAATGCCACATTTAAGATAAGAAGTATTTTCACTTCAATATCTGTTAACCCCATAGTTTCTTGTATGGTTGACATTAAAGGAGCGTGACTAAACCAAACCAGAAAAGTAACAAAAAAAGCAAGCCATGTGCTATGAAGAATTTTGGCTCTACCTTGAAAGGATAAAAAATTATGTTTAAATGACGACTGACTCATACAATACCTTGTTTTGTTAATATTTTATTATTTTCTACTATTTTTATAAGTGAAATTTATTAATCTTAGCATCGCAGAGCAAAATACGAGCCACAAATTAAGTTATTGTTATTGTTGTTTATTTTATTTTTAAATAGATGTTTAAAGCAGAAATGCACCAAGAGGACACTTTTAAAAAACTATAGTGCACCACGACAAGGTTAAGTTTTAGAAGTCTTCGGCTATTTATGATTTGAACGGAGGTAAAGTGATATTTGCGGTTTTGATTTAGAGGCTTACTTCTAGCAATCGTGTTAGCCGCTTGGCTGCTTTTAAAAGTTGCTGCTCCATAAGTGGTATGTGTTTTTGTGCATAGTTATCACTTAAGGTTATTCTATTTTGAGGTTGAAGACACTCACCTCGGCTTGATAAATTACAATATTGAAAGTCAGGTTGGCGTATCAGTTGGTATGATTCATCAGCCCAACCCCATACTTGTTGATTATAAAATGGGGGAATGGAAATACTATTCCATTGCGAGTTTAATTTTGCTATCCAGTCTTTTTTAGTGCGTCTGGTCGTTTTTATCAAGCAAGTATCCCAATAACTATGTAAGTTTTTACAATAACTTTTAGTATCAGAAAAGCGTATTTTATTGCCTCCTAAATCACTGGCGTAACTTACATGCAATGGTTGATGTATATCACCCAACCAATGGCCTAAAAATAATAATGCTTGTGCTGACTCCCATGAGCGCGGATTAGCTTGTAATTGCTTTTGATGGGTGATTATTGCTTGTGGTAAACAGTTTTTACTGCATAAAGGTTTAGTTGTTATGCGTGCGAGATCTCGAGGAACATTGAAATAATGCCAACTGCTGTATTGTTTAAATTCACTTTGTTTTTTTACAGCGTCAGCCCAAGTACAGGCTTTGGCGAAAGTCATTGGTGAATCAATTTTATTGTTATTGTATTGATTGATTAAAGTTTGATGTTTTCTAGGGACTGCATGCAAGAGTTGAATAACTCGTTGTTGCTTAGCTGTAGATAAATGGTCAAAGGCCAACTGGCAAACTAGTTGATGACCAAACTTTGCTAAAGCAAAGCTTGGTTGGCTATATAAGAGTGTTGCGCTGAGCAATGCGAGAAAACAAAATGATTTACGTAGTATGTTTTTAGTCATTATGTTTATAGGTAAAGTATTTATATACTAGCTTATACCTAAGCGAATTAACGACCAAGTATTTTCGCTTAGCTAATCTACAAAAATTTCCATTTCTTCGCCAATTTTCTTACGCATTTCCATTAATCTAACGGCTGTAGCGTTTTGTTTTTTATCTGCTTCCGTTGTTGGCTTCCATTGAGGAATACTTTCAGGATGACCATTTTGATCAACGGCAACCATAATAACTATACAGTTTGTGGTTTGGCGACGATTTAATGACTTAGGATCACATGCGTTAACTTCTAAGGCAATATGCATTGATGAATTACCGGTGTAAATCACTTTCGCTTCAACTTCTACTAAGCTACCAACATGAATGGGTGCTATAAAACGAATACCACCAGCGTAAGCTGTTACACAGTAACGGCCACTCCAACCAGCAGCGCAAGCATAGGCGGCTAAATCGATCCATTTCATTACCGCGCCACCGTGAACTTTACCACCAAAATTTACATCTTGTGGCTCGGCTAAAAATCTTAAGGTAATGTCGCGTTGTGGTGCATTCATAGGTGAACTCTTTCTCGTTAATTAGTTTAATTTGGTGGATATTAGATATATTTTCAAAAATATAGTGTTAATTACTAATAAGCAAATAACATTGACTAAATATTTATATAAATTTCATGAATATTCAGCCGAAGTTGGTATTTTTTCTCGTTATTATATCGAATTATTAACAACCTGTTTTATTAAGTTATTGTATTTAATTAAATAAAATAATATTGGCGGATAACTTTTTGGCATCAACCTTACTAAAATAAATTTTTATTTTTTTAGCATTTATTTTCTGTTTTTTAGAGAGGCAATGACATTTATAGTCAGTAAAGCCTTATTTTTACTGACGCTTCTTGAAGTGGCATTTTTGCGCCATTGTAGTGCAAGATTAAAATGACATCACTAATCGCCTATATTGAAGCTCGCCTATATGAAAGTGTTATGAAGTGGGATAGGTCATGCTAAATTGAATATATATTTCTATTCAATTTAGCATTCAATTTAGCATTCAATTTGATTTACATTACATCTAATTAAAACCAAAACATTATTATTTACATTTAGCAACAATATTGATTGAACTATGAAATTGAATTTTAGGTCTTAAGTCTATATAAAGTAAAGAGTAAGAAATATGTTACCGCAAATAAAAAGGCCTTTCTCATAGAGAAAGGCCTGAAATGCTCGCATTGTGGTCTTGTGTACCAAGCTTCTTATTATTTATTTTTTGTTCACTAGCGCATTTATTTTTATTTTTATTTACTAGAACAGCTTACTTTCTTTATTATTATTATTATATTTTTTCTTGCTACTACTTATTTTTATTATTGTTTTTCTGTAGCGCAGGCATTTTATATCAAAGCATTTTTGCCATCGCAACAACTTTAATAGAGCATAAACTCCACGAATTTTTTCGTACTAAACTGGTCTAACAAGCAAACGCCGCTAAGCTGTTGATTCAAAATATGTTGATAAAAATCAACTATAAAATGGCCAAAATAAAATAAAGTTAAATAAATTGTACTTTTGTAATATGTTTGTGTATTTCTGTTATTTTGGTTAACGACGGGTTTTTCGTGTCGTGTTGATTTAGCACATAGATCAAATGGCTAGTCGGTGTTAAACTGCGCGCATAAATTCTTTAGTCACACTTTTTAATGGTCACAAATTTAAACTGTCGTGCTAATAATTAATTTAAGCAAATAAGTCTTAGTGGCATTTCAACTATCTGTACTAACAAACCTGTTTTTATTTATAGAAGATATCTAACGCGACTATCTAAGTATGAGAAATAAGAGGAACTATTGGTGACAGAATTAAAAAATGATACCTATTTACGTGCACTATTAAAACAACCAGTAGATTACACACCGGTATGGATGATGCGCCAAGCGGGTCGTTATTTACCAGAATATCGTGCGGTACGTAAAGACGCCGGTGATTTTATGTCGGTATGTAGAGATGCAGATCTTGCTTGTGAAGTAACGATTCAGCCATTACGTCGTTTTCCTTTAGATGCCGCTATATTATTCAGTGATATTTTAACTATTCCTGATGCAATGGGGTTAGGTTTATATTTTGAAACAGGTGAAGGGCCTAAATTTGAACGTCCTATTACTTGTAAAGCTGACGTTGAAAAAATTGGCATACCTGATCCAGAAGACGAATTGGGCTATGTGATGAATGCAGTACGTACTATTCGTAAAGAATTAAATGGTGAAGTACCACTTATTGGCTTTTCAGGTAGCCCGTGGACATTAGCCACTTATATGATTGAAGGCGGTAGTTCTAAAGCGTTTACTAAAATCAAAAAAATGATGTTTGCTGAACCTCAAACGTTACACTTATTACTTGATAAGTTAGCCGACTCAGTAATTAGCTATTTAAATGCACAAATTGCTGCTGGCGCGCAATCAGTGATGGTATTTGATACATGGGGCGGCGTATTGTCTCCACGTGATTATAATGAATTTTCATTACGATACATGGCTAAAATTGTTGATGGCTTAACGCGTCATAATGAAGGACGTAAAGTGCCAGTAACGTTATTTACTAAAAATGGCGGCATGTGGTTAGAGTCTATCGCGGCAACAGGTTGTGATGCTGTTGGTCTTGATTGGACTATCGATATTGAAAACGCTAAAGCACGTGTTGGCGATAAAGTAGCCTTGCAAGGTAATATGGACCCGTCAATGTTATACGCACCATTACCTCGTATTGAACAAGAAGTATCAAAAATATTAGCTGGTTTTGGTGAGGGCGGTACAGGCCATGTATTTAACTTAGGTCACGGTATTCACCCTGACGTGAACCCAGAACATGCAGGTCACTTTATTGAGTCAGTACACCGTTTAAGTAAGCCTTATCATAAGTAAGCTGTAAATTTTCAGTTGAAAATATTAGCTGAAAAGCCAAGTGATGTTATACCTAAAAGCCGCGGCTCACTTCTTATTATAGAATTGAGCCGCGGCTTTTTAATTTGTGCTGTTTGGCTATCATTTGTTAATATCGCTCAAATTTAGGCGGAAGGCTTAAACAAGTTATAGATGGCAAACTCTATTTCTGCCCGATTTTTTAGCTTGATACAAAGCTTTATCAGTACGAGACAGTAATTCATCAAAACTCTTGTCACCAGTGAGTAAACTAGATACGCCAATACTTACCGATATAGAAGCTTCACTATCCCACTCGCCAGTTATTCGCAGCTCACTTTGTTCTACCCGTATACGCTCTGCGAATTGAATTGCAGATGCTATTGATGTATTAGGTAAAATTATCGAAAACTCTTCACCGCCAATACGAGCCAATATATCTGTTTGTCGTAAACTCGCTTTAAGCTTATTGGCTACTGCTATTAATATTTGATCTCCTCCAGGGTGGCCGTATTTATCATTAATACTTTTAAAATGATCTATATCAATAGAAATGAGTGTCATTGGATGGCTATATCGTTTAGCGCGCAAATATTCTTTTTCTATATGTAGTGTAAAGTAGCGTCGATTATACAAATTAGTTAATGAGTCGATATTGGCAAGCTGTTTAAATTTCTCTTTTAGTTCAAATAACTCGGTAACCTCTGTTGAAAAGCCTATTATCGCGGGTAACTTTCCGGGTTGATTAAAAGGGACTTTAGTACTGATATAATGACAGTTATTACCTTTTTCATCTTTGACTGTCTCTTCAATAACTTGTTTAGTCTTGGTTTCGAAAACTTTCTTGTCTGAGGTGTAAAAATGATCGGCAATATTTTTGGGTAATATATCAATATCTTTTTTACCAATAATATTCGCTGCGCTATTGCCAAATAAATCTGCGGTACGGGTATTTACATATAAAAATGTACGTTCTGAATCTTTAACATAAATATGTGAATCTATGTTATTTAACATAGTGTCCAGTAAGAAACTTTGCTCGGCTACTTGTTCTTGTAGCTTTTTTTCTACTGTTATATCTGTTGAAATGCCACAAATACCAATAACATTTCCGTGAAGATCAAAAAGTGGTTTTTTAACAACTTTAAAAATACGCACTTCATTTTTAGCACGAATAAAGCTGCTTTCTTCATTCTCAACTCGTATACCCTTTTCAATAACTTCCCGGTCATTATTTTTTAATTCTTTAGAAAGTGATAAATCAAAAAAGTTTGTATCTGCAAAACCGATCACTTGATCAAGTGATTTTTCAAATAGGTTTAATACGGCTTGGTTTACATAGGTGTAATTCCCCTGTAAATCCTTGGTATAAATAAATGAATCAATACTGTCGAGCACTTGATCTTTGATGTAATCAAAATCAGCTACGGTGTTTTTATTTATACTCAATATTGTTGCCTTATTTACAGATAAAAAGAACTACTCTATAAAATTATTGTAGGTGTAATTTAATTTTACGCAGGTATAAAGAGTGCTTTTGATATTAACACATAACTTTAAAAAGTAGTATTGAGCTTAATTACATTAGTCTATCGGAGAAGTTTTAACAGAGTGTTGGTGTTTTTAGCGGTTAAAAAAAGGTACTTATAAAAGTACCTTTTTTAAATGCTCTAACTCAAAAATTATGAACGTTTATTCGTTCACATCATCAAGTTCAGCGTCATCAGTTTCATACGCACTAAAATCGGTGATGCCTTTTGCTTCGAGTAAGCGCCTAACACTTGCAGGTAACTTTTCATTGTTATCTTTTGCTAAATCTTCATCATCAGGTAGCGGTTGCCCAGTAAAAGCATGTAAGAATGCTTCACATAATAATTCGCTATTAGTAGCATGGCGAAGGTTATTTACTTGTCGTCTGGTGCGTTCATCCGTTAACACTTTGAGTACACGTAAAGGAATAGAAACAGTAATCTTCTTTACTTGTTCGCTTTTTTTACCGTGTTCGGCATAGGGATTTATGTACTCGTCATTCCACTGAGCCATGGGTATTCCTCTGTAATACTATGATAATACCAATATCACAAACTAAGTGATCATTTATACGGGTTAAAACCACTAACTACAACGTTATTTATTTAATAATTAGAACAACTAGTTATGTAAATAAATGCCTTGTATTTAATGATTTTTCCTCCGTCTAAAATAGAGCACTTAATTAATGAAATTGGTATAAGCTATTAATACTTTATATAAGTGATTTTACCTGTTGGAAGAAACCAGTCAAGTAGAAGTTTAGATGTCTAAAATTACTTGACCAAAATCAGTAAAATGTTTAGAGTTATAGACGTCCAAACATCTAAATTTATTTAGTATTATGGTTATTTAATATAGTCACTTAAATCGATACTTAAATATCTCATGATGCATGTATACATAACTATGTTTATGTCATTATTGTGTATATCATTATTTCAAAAAATCGTGTTAACACGTATTTACCAACGGAGAAGAGTATGTCGATTAAAAATATTAATACCTTAGCAGTAACTGCAGGAATTAATAAAGACGCGCATCATGGTGCCGTAGTTGCTCCTATCCACTTATCAAGTACGTACGCATTAAAAGGTTTTAATGAGAAACGTCAATTTGATTATTCTCGAACCGGTAATCCAACGCGAGCATTATTTGGCGAAACTATTGCTGAATTAGAGCAGGGCAGTGTAGGTATTGTTACTGGCACAGGTATGGCAGCGGTACATTTAATTTGTCAGTTGCTAACACCCGAAGATACCGTTGTTATTCCACATGATTGCTACGGTGGTAGTTTTAGACTATTTACCCATTTAGCTAAACGCGGTCAGTTTAAACTTATTGTGATAGATCAAAATGATCAGCAAGCTTTAACCGATGCCTTAGCGCAAAAGCCTAAATTAGTATTAATTGAAAGCCCAAGTAACCCATTACTGCGGTTAGTTGATATCGAAGAAGTTACTAAAGCTTGCCATGAAGTTGGGGCATTAGTTGCGGTTGATAACACCTTTTTATCACCAGCGTTGCAATTACCATTAACACTGGGCGCTGATATTGTTTTTCATTCAACCACTAAGTACATAAATGGTCACAGTGATGTAGTTGGCGGTGTGTTAGTGACTAAAACTCAAGAGTTAGGTGAAACTCTTGCTTGGTGGGCCAATTGTATTGGAATTACTGGCAGCGCGTTTGATAGCTTTTTAGCATTACGTGGCTTAAAAACATTACCGGTACGTATAAAACAACATCAAGAAAATGCATTACAAGTCGCTAGCTTTCTGAAAAACCACTCTGGCGTTGATGCGGTTTACTTTCCTGGCTTTGAAGATCATGCCGGTCATCAAATTGCTAAAAAGCAACAAAGTGGTTATGGCTCAATGTTAAGCTTTGAAGTTAAAGGTGGTGTTGAAGCCGTTAAAAAATTATTTGATAACTTAAGCTTATTTACTCTTGCACAATCGTTAGGCGGTGTTGAAAGTTTAATTAGTCATCCTTCTACTATGACTCATGCGGGTATGGAAATAGCCGATCAGTTAGAAGCAGGTATTACTCAGTCATTAGTTCGAATCTCTGTTGGTATCGAATTTATAGATGATATTTTGGCCGATTTAGCGCACGGGCTAGAACAAAGCCAAAAATAAGATAAAGGTTAGGCGATGACATTTATATCCTCGCCTTTAAACATTACGATATTGACTGATTTCATTTCGTAATGTTTTGTTAACTAACAGTACTTGTCTAACTATTGTTTTTAGGTATTATGACTAACATGATAGTTATTACTTACTAAACCTAGCGGTACAATGGCTAAAGACTCTCCCCACCAAACAAATTACACACGACAAATTACTTTTTTGTTAGCAAAAGTCTACGGGCGTAGTGCCGTAAAAGACTCTTTACTCGATCGTGCGATTAGTTATTTTTCTCAAGAAGAATTTCGCCCTACAGATGAACAAATCTCAGGTCAAGAACTTCAGGTTTTACAAATATTGAGTGATGAACGATATGCTAGTTTATTGGCTATTACTCGTAATATTCTTGAGTTAGCTGAAGGAGAAAATTTTGTCGAAAATAATAAAAAATCGGCTCAGTTTTTGGGAACCATTCAACTGCTTAGTCCTACAGAAGGAAAAAATGTAGCTGCCAGCAATGAACAGAGTAAGTCAGTATATAAAGCTGTATTATCACTACGTTTACTTGACCAATTAATTATTAATGGGCAAATAAGTGAGCCTTATATAAGTAAGTTTTTGGTTGGTGTATCGGCGGAGCAATATCTTAATTTCGCCTATCATGATTATAAAGCGTACAAGCGATTTATAGAGCAAGTTAAAATTCCATTAATCATGGCGGCATTATTACAAGATATTGGTAACTACCACCCAAAAGCT
Source organism: Colwellia echini (assembly GCF_002843355.2). Lineage (GTDB taxonomy): Bacteria > Pseudomonadota > Gammaproteobacteria > Enterobacterales > Alteromonadaceae > Colwellia > Colwellia echini. The sequence continues at coordinate 61,687 of NZ_PJAI02000012.1, read as the reverse complement.
CAAGCGATACTGTGTGGAGAAGAAGGTAACTTAAACCCATTTAGAACACTTGAAGTTGAGCAACGCAAACAGCTTTTACAAATAAACTACAGTGAAACTATTCGATACCTTGTAGAAGGTATAGGTATGCCTACTTTTAAGGGAAATACTAAGCCTGAGCGAGATCAATTTAAGCGTGATGAGCAAGACAAGTTAGCTTTTATTAGATTACTATTAAAAACCAGTGTTAATCCTAAAGGCAGCGTTGGTAATATTTTAAAAGTGCCACAAATCTATACCTCAATAATATTATCTACCAAGGATAATTATAACTACAAATTATTGCCTCAAGTTTTTCAAGTGCTTAATAAAAATGCTGAACTTGGTGCATGTGAGCAAAGAGTTGTTGATGCGCTATATAAAATAACGGGCATGTTTCCGCAGGGTTTTGGTGTTGTTTATATGCCACATGGTGGTTTTATTGAACAAGGAGACTGTTACGAATTCGCTATCGTAAATACCCTATATCCTGATAACCCTGAGCATCCACATTGCCGTATGGCGACAAGAAAATTGGCTTATATCGGTTATGGGCAAAATATTGCGGTACCGATTCATAAAAACTTGTACTTTACACAAACCGCTAAGAAACTGGCTAGGCTAAGCAAAGCGCGTTTAAATGAAATACTAGAGCTGTTAAGTTCTAATCCCGAAGAGAGAAAAAAGTTAGATTTATTACCGCGATGTTGGCAAGCCAATGAATATTTTTCTGCTAAAATTAATCAAAAATTGTGGAACAATGTAAATTAACGACTTAATCAATTAAGTTAATTAAATAAGTTAACGCCGCGAAGTAGTTGCGGCGAGCAAAATTATTGTCATCTAGCCCTTAAATTATATTTACATTGTCATGTTAAATTCTTGCCTTTTATTAAGCTCTGTCGTATATCTAGCAATCTAGGTGTCGCGCTATATTTTATGATATTTATCTATTCATAATAATGAAGTAGAGCACCCTTTTATTCAATTAGCTCTTTAAGAATAGTCTTGAGGATTAAGTTAATTAACTAACACATAGCGGTGAGCAATAGATATGAATGAAGAATCAGAGCATAAACTTAACCTAAGACATCTAACTCTTGATGATTGGGCTGATATTAAAAAATTAATGGATGAAGTTTATCCTAGTTTGGGCGGTGCTTGGCCGGAGAAAAAGTTTCGCGCGCAACTCAAAGTCTTTCAAGATGGACAAATTTGTATTGAAGATCACGGTGTGGTTGTTGCCGCTGCTTTTAGTGTTATTGTTGATTACGATAAATTTGGCGATCAGCATACTTACGATGAAATTACCGGTGATGCGTATTTAACAACACATGATCCATTAGGTGATGTGTTGTATGGCGTAGACGTATTTGTTTCACCTGACTATCGCGCTATGCGTTTAGGACGACGTCTTTATGAAGCGAGAAAAGAGCTTTGTCAAAACCTAAACTTAAAAGCGATTGTTGCTGGCGGTCGTATTCCTAATTACGAAAATTATTCTAAGGAATTAACGCCGCAAGCTTATATAGAGCGTGTGAAAAGAAAAGAAATTTATGATCCTATTTTGACATTTCAATTGTCGAATGAATTTGATGTTAAGCGTGTGATAAAAGGTTACTTACCTGAAGATAAAGAATCTCATGGTTACGCTACTTTATTAGAATGGAATAACCTTTATTATGATCCTGAAAAATCGCCATTAATTGGTGCGGATAGAACCACAGCACGTATTGGTTGTGTGCAGTGGCAAATGCGTCCATTTAATTCAGTAGGCGAATTAATGCAACAGGTTGAGTTTTTTATTGATGCGTTATCAGACTATCAATGTGATCTTGCTTTATTTCCTGAATTCTTTAATGCACCGTTGATGGGGATCGAAAATCATATAAACTCTATCGACTCTATTAAGGCGTTAACTGAATATAGTGCGGAAATTGTTGAGTCTATTTCAAAACTGGCCGTTTCATATAATATTAATGTTATTGCTGGGTCAATGCCTGTTTTAGAAGACGATGAACTGTTAAACGTTTCATATTTATGTCGTCGCGACGGTACGGTAGAAGCGCAATATAAAATACACCCTACGCCACATGAAAAGAAAGCGTGGATAATGCAAGGGGGTAATGAATTAAAAGTATTTGATACCGACTTTGGAAAAATTGGCGTGTTAATTTGTTACGATGTTGAATTTCCTGAATTAGCGCGTTTACAGTCAGAGCAAGGGATGCAAATGCTCTTCGTTCCTTTTTGGACCGACACTAAAAACGGTTACCTTAGAGTACGACTTTGTGCACAGGCTCGTGCTATTGAAAATGAATGTTACGTTGCTATTGCTGGTAGTGTTGGCAATTTACCTAAAGTGGATGGTGCAGATATTCAATATGCACAATCAGCGGTATTTTCACCATCAGACTTTTCGTTTCCTCATGATGCGATTATGGCTGAAACAACACCAAATACTGAAATGACCCTGATTGTAGACCTTGATCTTGAAAAGCTTAATAAGCTTCAAAATGAAGGCTCAGTAAGAAACTACTTAGATCGCCGTCGCGATTTGTATAAAGTAGAATGGTTAGGTAAGTAATCGTTAAAATTGTAGTGATTTCACCTTATTTAACCTGAACTCTGGATAATGATATTAAAAACGGTTAACACGCTAGTAAAATTAACTAATGTGTTAACCGTTTTTTCGTATTTATTTCGTATTTATAAAGGAAGTTATAATGTTATAGTTTGATAAGACCATTTGGAGATGATTTATTTATAACTTCAACTGGCATCAGAAAGGTATGACAATATTTGATACATAAAGTTTGCAGAACTTAGCTCGTCTTTTGCTAAGCTGATTTACGTGTAAATGAAAATTCATACTAACTCCCCAGCAAAAGAATTTATTTTTCATATCATGCGTTAATACATATCACGCGTTAATAAAAAAATAAGGACATAGTAAATGACACCAGCTGTAAAAAGTACACGTATTGCTGCTATTGACTGGATGCGTGGCTTTGTGATGATTATCATGGTGCTTGATCATGTGTCTATGGCGTATAACAAAGGCCATATTGCGGCGGACTCTGCTGCTAATTATGTTGCTGGAACGCCATTACCGGTATGGGAGTTTATTACTCGTTGGATAAGTCACATCTGTGCTCCAGTGTTTGTTTTTCTTGCTGGTACTGCATTAGCCATTAGTGTCGAACGAAAACTTTCGAAAGGCTTCGACAGTAAAGGTATTGATAAAGGTATCTTGTTGCGTGGTGCTTTTATCGCACTACTTGACCCAACTATTACTTCCTTCTTTTCGGGTCGCCTTACTTTTCAAGTGCTATATGCTATTGGTGTTGCCATGATGTGTATGGCATTTTTTAGGCGTTTATCAAGTGCGCAATTATTGATTATTGCCATGGCGTGGATTCTAGGTGGTGAATTAGTTACGGCACAATTTTGGTTTACTAACGGGCAAGAGCAATCAATTATTGTTGCTTTACTTATTGGTAAATATTACACCCATGATTTAAGTATTTCTTATCCTGTAATACCTTGGTTAGCTGTAATGATATTAGGCTGGGTATTTGGGCGCTATATTCTTGATTATGGGCAAGGGAAAATAAAAATAACCCCCTCGCAATTATTATTTAGACTAGGTTTTCTCGCTTTAATTGCTTTTACCGTAATCAGGTATTTTAACGACTACGGTAATATGTTTTTATTCCGAGGAGATAATACCTGGGAACAATGGTTACATGTAAGTAAGTACCCACCCTCGGCGAGTTACTTAATGCTTGAACTTGGCCTAATGGCAATTATATTAGCGGGAATGATGCAACTTGAGAAACGAATAGGTGTACGTGCCAATGGCGTATTGTTAGTTTTTGGTCAAACTTCGATGATGTTTTATTTAGTACACCGTATTTTATTAACAGGTACCGCCACTTATGGGGGATTACATCATTTTACTAACCTAACTTATACCTACATAATTACCGGCCTGTTGTTATTGCTACTGTACCCATTTTGTTTGTGGTATCGAGGATTTAAAGCAAAACACCCCGATTCGGTTTGGTTGAAGTATTTGTAAACCTAACCTCAGCTCGGAATAGCCTATTTTACTTAATCAAGCTATTTGAATAAGAAGAGTCTAATAGGCTTAACATTATTCGCTAAAGTGCTACAAACAATACTGTTGGATCATTCTTGTTAATAACTTTTCTGTTTTATCAATTTCACTGTGTGCTAAAAACTCATTAGGTTGATGCGCTTGGTCAATTGAACCCGGCCCTAATACTATAGTTTGACAGCCTAGTTGTTGAATAAATGGGGCTTCGGTAGCGTAGTTAACAGCACAACATTTGTGACCACTTATTTCTTCGGCAATATCAATAAAGGTACTGGGCTTTTTTTGCTCAAAACTGGGGGAACTAGGGTGTAGTTCTGTAAAAGTTATTCTACCAGGGTAATGTTCAGCTAAGTTTTTTAGTGCGTCACTTAACCAAGTGATCATTTCGCTATCATTCATACCGGGTAAAGAGCGCAAATCTATATCTAAATGACAGTGGCCACATATACGGTTGGAATTATCTCCACCTGAAATAGCACCGAGGTTTAAGGTTGGTGCAGGTACATCAAAGGCGGTGTTATTGTGATTTCGAGACAATAGTTCTTTTAGTTCAAGTAATTGCCCAATAACTTTATACATTATTTCAATGGCATTAACGCCTAAATTTGGGTTACTTGAATGCCCGGATTTACCCTCAACACTTATACGGTGTGACATATGACCTTTATGCATAACTACAGGTACTAAGTTAGTTGGCTCACCAATAATGGCAACATCAGGTTTTATCACTTGTTTTTTTGCAAAAAAACGTGCACCTGCCATGGTGGTTTCTTCATCGGCGGTGGCAAGAATATATAAAGGCTTTTTAAGCTGTGCAGCTTTTAAATCTTTACATACTTGTAATATAAAGGCGAAAAAACCTTTCATATCACAGGTACCTAAACCAAAAAACTTATCATCTTGGTTGATCACTTTATGCGGATCAGACTCCCAACGGTTTTCATCAAAAGGTACTGTGTCGCTATGGCCTGCCAATAATAAACCACCTTCGCCACTACCTAATTTTGCCAGTAAATTAAACTTGTTGTTAGTGTCGGGTACAGCTTGAATCTCAATACTAAAACCAAGCTGCTCAAACCAGCTTGCCAGTAAATGGATAACCTCTTTATTACCTTGATCCCAACTCGCTTGCGTAGAGCTGATTGATGGACAGGCGATTAATTGACTTAAGCTTTGACTAAAATCAGGCAGTTTTGTCATTGTTGACCTATGTATGTGAATATTTAATAATATTTAATTAAATAGTTATGCTGATAAGTTGCATAACTACCCACTTGGTGTTACCTTACTTCTTTAAGTGTAAATAACATGCTCAAATAAGGCTACCTCCAATATGACAAAGGCTATAACAGATTCGAATAACAGTGTACAAAAAGTTGCTATTGTTGGCGCTAGCGGCTACGCAGGTGCTGAACTTGTTGGCTTATTAAGCAAGCATTCTCACGCAGAAATTTCTCATCTTGTTGTTTCAGAAAACAGCGATTCAGAAGGTAAATTATTCAGCGAGTTACACGGACGCTTCCAAGGTGTGTGTGATTTAGCTCTTGAAGCCTTCTCACAAGACTGGTTTGACAAGTGTGCAGCTAATCTAGATGTAGTGTTTTTTGCAACGCCACATGACTTTAGTGCTGATTGGGCACAAGCCTTTTTAGACGCTGGCGTAAAAGTCTTTGATCTATCAGGTGGCTTTAGATTAAAAGATGCGAGTGATTATCCTAAATATTACGGCTTTGAACATGCTGATACCAATGCTTTAGCAAAAGCGATTTATGGTCTAGCTGAATGGGAAGCAGATAACATAGCTAATACTAACTTAGTGGCGGTACCAGGTTGCTACCCAACAGCAAGTTTACTTTGCTTAAAACCAATTACTACGAATAACTTACACGTAGAAAACTCATTAGTAGTTGTAAACGGTATTAGTGGTGTTAGTGGCGCAGGTAGAAATGCTTCTTTAGCGACTAATTTTAATGAAGTTAGCTTAAAGCCATACAATATTTTACAACACAGACATCAACCTGAAATATCACAAGAATCAAACGTTTCGGTAATATTTAACCCACATTTAGCTCCTTATAAGCGTGGACTGTTGTCAACGGTTACTTTACAGCTTAAAATTGGCGTAACTAGCGCACAAGTTGACCAAGCTTTTCAAGACGCTTATGCAAATACGCCATTAGTTAGAATCGTTAAAAAATGGCCTGAAATAGGTAATGTTGCGTATACACCGTTCGCGGATGTACATTGGCAATATGATGAAGAAAAACATGTTGTTGTGGTAAGTTGTGCTATTGATAACGTACTTAAAGGTGCGTCATCACAAGCAATGCAATGTTTTAATCTTTCATTAGGTTTACCAAGCGAATATTCATTGATTAACAGTTAAGTTATTTGGCATAAATCAAGCAAACACATTTAGTTATAAAACACGTTAAAAAATAAGGCATATAAATGAGCAACTCCTTCTCAACTCAAGAAGTGGAACAAATAGTAAAGCCATTAGTGATTAAAATTGGTGGTGCCATTCTTGAAAAAGAATCAGCCCTTAGTGCCTTATTAGCTGTTATTGCAACGTTAAAAGATAAACAAGTGGTGTTAGTGCATGGCGGTGGCTGCGTGGTTGATGAAATGTTAGCGCAAGCCGGTTTTACAACTGAAAAGAAACATGGTTTACGTGTAACGCCTAAAACACAAATACCATTAATTAGTGGTGCCTTAGCGGGTACTGTGAATAAGTCTATTGTTGCAACCGCAAACAGTATGTCGTTAACGGCTGTTGGTTTGTCATTAAATGATGGCGAAATGATTAGCTGTACTCTATCTACCCAAGACTTAGGTCAAGTAGGTATTCCACAACCTAAAAATAGTAAATTACTAAACGCATTACTTCAATGTGAGTTTTTACCTGTGATTTCATCTATCGGCGCATTAGATAATGGTGATTTAGTTAATGTAAATGCTGATGATGCCGCTGTTGCTATTTGTCAGTTATTGAATGCCCAATTATTACTACTAACTGATGTTAATGGTGTAAAAGGTGCTGATGGCGAGTATTTAACCTCGTTAAATGGCGAAGAAGCTGACAAACTTATCGAACAAGGTGTTATTGCTGGCGGTATGACGGCGAAAGTAAACGCTGCATTACAAGCTGCCCAGCAATTAGGTCGAAGTATCGCGGTTGCCAGCTGGCAATCGCCTGAACAAATTACTCAATTACTTGATGGTCAAGGTATTGGCACGCAGATACAGCCAAGCTAACCTAATAACCTAGCTAAATTAGCCCAAGTTGATTTAGCTTGGTTAAATGGGTGCAATTATGTGACTAATATAGTTACAATATTAAATCATTAATACGACCATTACAGCACTCGAACTCAATTTTAGAGACCAGACTTATGTCGAAAGAATTAATACAATTATCAAATTTTTTAGCTGACGATCAGCTAACTAAAAGTGAATTATTAGCGTTAATCGAATTGGCGATTAATATTAAGAAAAATCCAGAAGACTACAACCAAGTATTAGCCGGTAAATCGGTTGCGATGATCTTTGAAAAACCCTCACTAAGAACTCATGTAAGTTTTGATATGGGTATTAATAAATTGGGTGGTCATGCGCTTTACTTAGGCCAACAAAACGGCAAGTTAGGCGAACGTGAACGAGTAAGTGATTACGCTAAAAACTTATCTTGTTTTGCTGATGCCATTGTTGCCCGTGTGTTTAGTCATGAGTCAATTAAAGGCTTAGCAGAACACGCTAGTGTACCTGTAGTTAACGCATTATGTGACCTATATCATCCTTGTCAGGCACTGGCTGATTTTGTAACATTAAGCGAAAATTATCCAGACTTAAGCCAAGTGAAATTAGCTTACGTAGGTGATGGTAATAACGTATCTAATTCATTGATGATAATGGCCGCAACACTGGGAGTAGACTTTACTTTAGTTTGCCCACAAGGTTGTGAGCCTGAACAAGGTCTTATTGAAAAAACACAAAAGCTAGCGCAAGCATCAGGCAGTAAATTTATCTTAACCAATGATATTGATGCTATTGGTCAACAAGATGTTATTTATACAGATACTTGGGTTTCTATGGGTGATGAAGACCCAAGCAAAAAAGCCGCCGTATTAGCTAAGTTTGCGCCGTATCAAGTAAATCATGCCTTAATGGCAAAAGCCCAGGCGACAACAGTATTACATTGTCAGCCAGCGCATTTGGAAGAAGAAATAACAACGGAATTATTTGATAGTGAACTGTCAAAAGTATTCCAACAAGCGGAAAACAGAATGTGGGCGCAAAATGCAGTTTTAGTCGCCTTATTTTCAAATTAAATTTTGTACTAGTTATTTGCCACAATAGCGGCGTTAAAAGTACTCACTGACATGCGTCAGCTCCGTGCTTTTGCCTTGCTCTTGCAGCAACTAACGTACGAACAAAAATCGATTTAATAATTTGTAAGAAAATAACTAATAAATAGAACTAGTATTTATTAGACAAAATAACGAAATAATTTAGACTAGCGTGATAGTAATATTACCTAACCTGAGCTCGGGATAAGAAATTAGCTAACAATATGAAATAAAGGTACTTTATGATATTTCACATATTCTAGCTTGATGTTTTTTCTTAGTACAAGGCAAATTTAAGCGCCAATAGCGAGCCTATTGCAATTAAATTTAACGCAGTATTAAGGAAAAACAGTAGCTAGAAAGCAAGTTATTATCCCGAGTTCAGGTTACCTAGTCAGATCTAACATTTAAGAGAGATTAAAAATGGCTTTAGCAAAGAAAAAAATTAAAAAAGTAGTACTCGCGTACTCAGGTGGTTTAGATACTTCTGCAATCATTCCATGGTTGAAAGAAAACTACGAAGGTTGTGAAGTTGTTGCGTTTTGTGCTGATGTTGGTCAAGGCGAAGAAGAACTTGTAGGTATTCAAGAAAAAGCTATCGCTTCTGGTGCTTCTGAATGTCACGTTGTTGACTTAAAAGAAGAATACATCAAAGAATACGTTTACCCAATTTTAAAAACGGGTGCAGTATACGAAGGTCAATACCTTTTAGGCACGTCAATGGCGCGCCCAGTAATTGCTAAAGCACACGTTGAAATTGCGCTTAAAGTAGGTGCTGATGCACTTTGTCACGGTTGTACTGGTAAAGGTAACGACCAAGTACGTTTTGAAGCTTGTTTTGCTGCGCTTGCACCAGAGCTAACTGTTATTGCTCCATGGCGTGAGTGGGATATGGTATCTCGTGAAGATTTACTTGATTACTTAGCAGAGCGTAACATCCCATGTTCAGCATCACTAACTAAAATTTATAGCCGTGATGCAAACGCATGGCATATCTCTCACGAAGGTGGCGAGTTAGAGGACCCTTGGTGTGAGCCTTCTAAAGAAGTATGGACTATGACGGTTGATCCTATGGATGCTCCAGACGTTCCTGAAAAAGTACAATTAAGCTTTAAAGAAGGTGAATTAGTTGCTGTTGATGGCAAAGATTTTACTTCAACAGAATCTGGTGCTTACGATGCACTAATGTACTTAAATGCTAAAGGTGCTGCACACGGTGTTGGTAGAATCGACATTGTTGAAAACCGTTTAGTAGGTATGAAGTCTCGTGGTTGTTACGAAACTCCTGGTGGCACAATCTTAATGGCTGCTTACAAAGGTTTAGAAACATTAATCCTTGATAAAGAATCACTGAAATATCGTGAATCTGTAGGCCATGAATTCTCACATGTAATTTATGATGGTCGTTGGTTTACACCACTTGCTAAAGCACAGCTAGCTTCTGCAGCGTCTTTTGCTGAGAAACTAACAGGCGATGTAGTGGTTAAATTATACAAAGGTATGGCGCAAGTTGTACAACGTCGTTCACCAAATAGCTTGTACTCAGAAGCGTTTGCAACATTTGGTGCTGATGATGTTTACGATCAAAAACATGCTGAAGGCTTTATCCGTTTATTTAGTTTATCAAGTCGCATTACAGCGCTTTCTCAAAAAACTGCATTACAAGATTCTTCAAAAAGTAAAGGCGAATAATAATGGCGTTATGGGGCGGAAGATTTAAAGAAAAAGCGAGTTTACAATTTAAAAAATTCAATGACTCGTTACCAGTAGATTACCGTATGGCAGTACAAGATATTGTTGGGTCAATTGCATGGGCACAAGCTATTCATGAAGTAGGCGTTATCAACGATGGTGAATTAGTTCGTTTAACTGAAGCTTTAGAAGAATTAAAAGTGTCGGTAGAAGAGAATCCTAAGCAAATTTTGTTATCTGATGCCGAAGATATCCATAGCTGGGTAGAAATTCAGTTAATTGAAAAAACTGGTGATTTAGGTAAGAAGCTCCATACAGGTCGTAGCCGTAATGACCAAGTTGCTACCGATTTAAAACTTTGGTGTAAAGAAACAGGTGGTGATTTATTACTAGCCCTTGTTAACTTACAACAAGCAATGATGAACTTAGCTGAACGTGAGAAAGACACGGTTTTACCAGGTTACACACATTTACAACGTGCACAGCCTGTTACTTTCGGCCACTGGTGTTTAGCATATGTTGAGATGTTTAACCGTGATATTGGTCGTCTTAAAGATGCCCTTTATCGCTTAGATGTTTCGCCATTAGGCTCAGGCGCTTTAGCGGGGACTGCTTATCCAATCGATCGTAATGCTTTAGCGGGTCGTTTAGGTTTTAGAACAGCGACTATGAACAGCCTTGATGCGGTTTCTGATCGTGATCACGTGATTGAGTTATTAGCGACTGCTAGTATTTCAATGGTGCATTTATCACGTTTTGCTGAAGATTTAGTTTTTTATAACTCAGGCGAAGCGGGTTTTGTTGAAATGAGCGATTTAGTTAGCTCTGGCTCATCATTAATGCCGCAAAAGAAAAACCCTGATGCTTGTGAATTAATTCGTGGTAAAGCGGGTCGTGTTTTTGGTTCATTAACAGGTATGTTAACAACCATGAAAGCATTGGCGCTTGCGTATAACAAAGATATGCAAGAAGACAAAGAAGGCTTATTCGACGCACTTGATACGTGGGAAGAATGTATGGAAATGGCAGTACTTGTAGCTGATGGCTTAAAAGTAAACCGTTCTCGTACTTTAGCTGCAGCACAGCAAGGTTACGCAAACGCAACTGAACTTGCTGACTACTTGGTAGGTAAAGATATTCCGTTCCGTGAAGCACATCATATTGTTGGTGAAGTAGTGCTTGCGGCAATCGCTAAATCTGTTCCATTAGAAGATTTAACTATTACTCAACTACAAGAGTTTAGTGACAAAATAGAACAAGATGTTTATCAACATTTATCTATTGAATCAACACTAGACAAACGAGTTGCGCTTGGTGGAACGTCTCGTTCACAAGTGCAAAAAGCACTTGCTACGGGTAACGAAGAAATCCTAAACGAACAGGTGGTTGGTGCGCCAGGTAAACAACAAATTAAAGTTGCCTTAAAGCAAGTTAAGCAACGTTTAAATGCACAGCGTGCAGCAGCAATGTCAGTTCGTAGAGCAAGAATGTCTGATGTTGATAGTATTCATCAGTTAACTAACTACTGGGCTGATAAAGGCGAGATACTTCCACGCGAACGTTATGAAATTATTCATAGCATTCAAAACTTTGTTGTTGCCGAAATTGATGGTGAAGTTGTTGGAACTGCATCACTTTATATTTATGAAACAGGCTTAGCTGAAATACGCTCTGTTGTTATTAAAGATGAAGCACAAAAACAAGGTCAAGGCGAAGCACTTGTTCAGTACTTACTTGAATTTGCACATCAAATGGAATTAACGCAAGTTATCGTGTTAACTTATATTCCTGAGTATTTTGCACAACTTGGTTTTACAAAAATTGATAAAAACTCACTTGCTGAGAATATTATTGAAGATAGTGCGCCAAGTGCAAATAAAAATGCTGAAGATGAAGTCGCAATGGAATACATTGTTGGTCAAAGCAAATAGTATTACGCTATAAATGTATAAGAGGCTGTTACTCTTCTGCTTATTGCGGAGTTTAACAGCCTTTTTTTTAATGACAATTTAGTCATCTTTATAAAACTAAAAAACCTGAGTTATAAAATGGAAACTATGAATAACAGTGATCAAAATTACGTAAAATGGTTTAGAAACGCTGCACCGTATATTAATGCACATCGTGGAAAAACTGTCGTGCTTATGTTTGGTGGTGAAGCCGTATCGCATCCTAATTTTGCGAATATTATTCATGATATTTCATTACTGCGTAGCTTAGGTGTTAAGTTAGTGGTTGTACATGGCGCACGTCCACAAATTGAAGATAGAATTAATCAACGTAATATCACTGAGAATGTGGTTAATAATGTGCGTGTTACCGACTCTGAAACCTTAGTTGCAGTGACTGATGCAGTGGGCTCTTTGCGTCTTCATATTGAAGCATTACTTTCTACAGGTTTGGTGAACTCACCAATGCACGGTTCACAAATTAGGGTTAGCACAGGTAATTTTGTTATTGCTAAGCCTATGGGAGTACGCAATGGTATTGATTATAAATATACCGGTAGCGTTAGACGCATAGATTCTGATGGTATAAATATGCAGCTTGATTATGGCTCAATTGTTTTATTGTCGCCTATGGGGTATTCACCAACAGGTGAAGTTTTTAACCTTGCCTTAGAAGATGTTGCCACGCAAACCGCTATAGCACTCAAAGCTGATAAATTAATTGCCTTTACAGAAGATGATGGTTTAATTGATAAATCTGGGCAGTTAATTCGTAGTTGTAGTGTACGAACGGTAAAAACATTGCTTGATGTTGATGATGATCATGTTCGTCAATTATTGCTTAGATCTATTATCCAAAGTGGTGAAAATGGGGTTGAACGTTGTCATTGCGTAAGTTATCAAAGTGAAACGGCCTTACTACAAGAGCTATTTACTCGAGATGGTGCAGGGACGTTAATCGCAAAAGATCATCAAGAACTAATTGCTACAGCTACTATTGACGATGTTGCCGGTATTTTGGAATTAATTCAACCACTTGAAGAGGAAGGGGTGTTAGTAAAGCGTTCTAGAGAATTGCTTGAAATGGAGATTGATTACTTTACAGTACTTAAAAAAGAAGATGTGATCATCGCTTGTGCTGCCTTATATCCTTATCCAGAAGCAAATACGGGGGAGCTAGCTTGTGTGGTTATTGATCCTGATTATCGCAAAGGTAATCGCGGTGAGCGAATTATTAAAGCTATTGAATTTAATGCAAAAGACCAGGGGTTAACGTCATTATTCGTGTTAACCACAGTGAGTGGTCATTGGTTCAGAGAACAAGGCTTCATTGAAACGTCACTGGAAAGATTGCCGGAAGGGAAGAAACAAATGTACAACTTTCAGCGTAACTCTAAAGTATTTATGAAAGATATTTAATATCTAACCTGAGTTCGGGATAAGCAAAATGCTACAACAGCCTTAATTACCCGTATTACTTCGTTATGAAAGCTCCCAATAACCCGTTATTGGCTTCGCTTTCCTGCCTTGTACTACGAATAATTAAAACTATTGTAAAGGTAAAATCCTAAGTGATTGATATTATTATTCTATTCACTTTCATTATCCCGAACTCAGGTTATCTAATGTGTTAATGAAATATATATAATAGCAATCCTAATCTCATTAAATATGTGGTTATTTATACTGACTCATAACAGGCTAATAACTGACTCAAAAAATCCGTTAGCCCAAATTGCGGTTAAATAAAAAAGCAGCTAGGTGATATGCCTAGCTGCTTTTTTATTTAAAAAAACTGATTAGCTATTATTATGAATAATATAGCAGCAAAAGTTAAAAGAGTTCCTCTTCTGATTCGACACTGCCACCAGAAAGAATTTCTCGGGTAGTATCTTCAATCACAAATTCAGTTGGTACATTACGATAACGGAAATATTCAAATTCAGTACTATTGTCTGTTTTTGTGGTTAATTTTCCTGTTTCTTTATCAATACGTATCGACACCATATCTACAGGAGGTTGAAAAGACTCTTCCTCAATATCTTCTAATGCTACTTGCATAAAATCAATCCAAGCAGGTTGAGCTGATTTTGCGCCAAACTCATTACCAGTTGTTTGATTTTTACCTAGGTTATTGTTGTAAACAGTCCTACCTAGAACATGACTTGGATCATCAAAGCCAATCCATGAGGTAGTAACTAGGCGCCGACTGAAACCTGAAAACCAAGCATCTTTTGCTTCATTGGTTGTTCCAGTTTTACCTGAAAGATCACGTCTTTTAAGCGTTCTTGCTCGCCAACCTGTTCCTTGCCAACCATGTTTGGCAGACCAATCAGCTCCCCAAATAGCACTGTTAAGGGCTTGTGTTATTAAAAAGGCATTTTGAGCACTGATAATACGAGGTGCTTGTTTTATTGCGGTAACGGTATCAATGTCTTCTGTTGCTAATGTCTGTGTATCAGTATTGCCATAGCTACTGAAAAAATCATCGGTGTTAATTGACGGTACGGCTGACTCGTCAACTTGTTCATCATCAACACAAGGATCGCAAGCTAAAGCTGGATTCGCTTGATATATTATATCGCCATTACTATTTTCAATTCGCTCAATTAAATAAGGCTTAACTAAGAAGCCACCATTAGCAAATGCAGCAAAACCAGTAGCAACTTCAAGTGGTGACAATGAAGCAGAGCCAAGCGCTAAAGATTCATTACGGGGTAAGTCGCTATCTTTAAAACCAAATTTGGTTAAATGATTTACCGTTTCATTAACGCCAATACTTTTTAATAAGCGAACCGCAATAACGTTTTTAGATTGTGCTAAGGCTAAACGCACTCTTAAAGGACCAACATAAGTTTCTGGTGAGTTTTTTGGACGCCAAACAACGCCGGAACTCTTATCCCATTGATTGATAGGGGCATCATTAACTAGTGAAGCTAGCGTAAAACCATTATCTAAGGCTGCAGAATAGATAAAAGGTTTAATATTAGAGCCTACTTGGCGTTTAGCTTGGGTAACACGGTTAAACTGACTCTGCTCAAAACTAAAACCACCTACCGCAGCTTTAATAGCGCCATCATCCGGAGAAAGTGAAACAATGGCTGCACTGGCGGTTGGTAGCTGTGCTAAACGATATTCACCATCGTTCATCTTTTGCACTAAAATAACATCACCAAATTTAAGAATGTCGTGCGTTGCTTTAGGCGGAAGACCTTGTTTTTGGTCATTGATGTATGGACGAGCCCAAGATAACCCGTCCCAGTTAATAGTTGCAGTGACATTATTACGAAGATGAATACTAACCGATTTATCTTCAAGAGCGACAACGACGGCAGGCTCTAACATTTGATAATGTACAGCCTTGTCTAATGCGGCATCAAGCTCATCATGTGATAACGGTTGTGTTAATGACTTATCACTATGTGAACCATTGGCTTGTGGTCTGATAGATGTTATCGGGCCGCGATAACCGTGACGCTGATCATAACTTAATAAATTATTTACTAAGGCTTGCTCCGCTGCCGTTTGTAATTTAGCCGTTATTGTTGTAAAAACTTTATAACCTTCAGTATAAACTTTATCTTTGCCATAACGTTCAAGAACTTCTTGGTGAGCCATTTCTGCTACATAAGGTGCGCTTAACTCAATTTCTGCTCCATGTCTTTTCCCTGTTATAGGCGCATTTCTTGCCAGTAGATATTGTTGCTGGGTAATATAACCACTAACTAGCATTCTACTTAATACTACTGAGCGACGAGCTTTAGCTCGTTCAGGCGAACGAATAGGATTCAGGGTGGAAGGTGCTTTAGGCAGCCCTGCTAAAACGGCAATTTGTGCGAGGTCAAGTTGGTTCAGGTTTTTACCATAATACACTTGAGCAGCTGCGCCAAAACCAAAGGAACGATGACCGAGAGGGATTTTATTAATATAAAGCATTAAAATCTCATCTTTGGTCAGTAAATGTTCAATATGAAAAGATAAAAATATTTCTCTTATCTTACGGGTATAAGTTACTTCCCGAGTTAAGAAAAAATTACGAGCTACCTGCATGGTAATAGTACTGGCACCGCCTTTGTCTTGACCCATTAACTTTGCAAGTACTGCACGGCCCAAACCAATAGGATCAACACCAAAGTGCATGTAAAATCGATCATCTTCTGTTGCTAGCAAGGCATCAATTAATTGTTGCGGAACTTCATCAAGCGTTAGAGGAATTCGTTTTTTTTCACCAAATTGTGAAATTAACAGTCTATCTTTGCTATATATTTGTAATGGAGTTTGCCACTGTAAATCTTTGAGTGATTCAACATCTGGTAAGTCAGAACGCATTGATAGGTATAAACCGTATACAGCAATTGATGATAAAATAAAGAGTATAAATGTTACTTTTAGTAAATTTTTGATTGAAAACACAGCAAAAGACCAATAAGTGGTTAGAAATTTAAGATAATGCTAGTATATAGTGTAAAAGCATGTAATAAATGTATTTATGCGTATTTTGCGTCTAAAATAATTACAAAAATAAAATTGTAGGTCGTTATGCTAGACAAATTGTTTAAAAATAAAAACCCAATGATGGTTGGAATTGATATTGGTTCCCATTCGGCAAAAGCCGTATTGTTGAGTCAGGGAAGTGAAGGCTTTGTAATTGAAGACTTTGCAATCGAGTTAATGCCGAGAGGAACGGTTGTCGATCGCGAAATTCAAGATATAGAAGCTGTAGGTAATGTAATTGCTAAACTGAGAAAAAATATTTCAGCCAAAGCAATTGATGCCGCCGCCGCTGTTTCTGGCCAAACTGTTATTACTAAAGTGATATATATGGATGTCGCTTTAACCGAAGAGGAACTCGCGAGTCAAATTGAAATTGAAGCTGACAGTTTAATTCCATTTCCACTGGATGAAGTAAGTTTAGATTTTGAAACTCTCGATGTGAATGAGTCTGATCCAAGTAAAGTTAATGTGCTGCTTAGTGCTGCACGTACTGAATCTATTGAAGCACGTGTTGCTGCCTTAGATGCAGGAGACTTTCATGCTAAAGTCATTGATGTTGAGTCTTACGCGGTCGGTCGAGCATACGATTTATGTTTAACTCAACTTCCTGAAGATGCTAAAGATAAAGTTGTCGCTATTGTTGATATTGGTTCAACAGTAACGCTTTTTTCTGCGACTGATGCTGGAAAGCACATCTATAGTCGTGACCAAATGTTTGGTGGTGAACAATATACTCGCTCTATTGTTTCATATTACAACAAATCATTTGAGCAAGCTGAAGAAGCTAAAACCTCTAACGATTTACCTCCTAATTACACCTTCGAAGTACTAGCCCCTTTTCATACTGTGCTAATGCAACAAATTCGCCGTGCTATTCAAATGTTTTTAACAACGAGTGGACAAGAGAAAGTTGATTACTTATTAATTTCAGGTGGAACAGCAGCTTTGGAAGGTATTGGCAGCTTACTGACTGATGAACTTGGGATCCATACCGTAATAGCTAATCCATTTCATGAAATGACTATTAGCGAATCAGTTGATAAAGATAAACTTGATAAAATTGCTCCACAATTAATGGTAGCAACTGGTTTGGCTTTAAGGAGTTTCTCGCCATGGCACATATAAATCTACTTCCTTGGCGCGAAGCTGCACTCAAGGCACAACAAAAAGAATATTTCACCCTACTTGCCGCAATTGGCATTATTGCTTTTGCGCTTGTCCTTTCTGCTAATTTTTATTATCAAGCACGTATTGATGGTCAAACGAGTAAAAATCAATATTTGAAGAATGAAATAGCGCAATTAGATATTCAGATTGCCGAAATCAAAACATTGAATGATAAAAAAGCCGAACTACAAAAACGTATTAATGTAGTTGAGCAATTACAACGCAGTCGAAATGTAGGTACACAAGTACTTGATGAAATAGCTAAAATAATTCCCAATGGTATTTACATCATTGAATTAGAAAAGCAAGGTAATACACTACAATTGACGGGTAAAAGTGAGTCAAACAATCATTTAGCAAATATGATTCGTGCGGTTGAGTTATCAGATTTATTTGTTGATGCTACGCCAGAATCTATCACTGCAGATGATGGTTCACCTAAATTACTGAGTAGCTTTAAAATGAAAGTAAAAATAAAAGGCTTAGTTGATGACGAGGGGGGCAAATAATGAAATTTGATGCATCCCAGTTTGACAATCTAGAACTTGATAATATAGGGCAATGGCCTGCCGCCGCTAAGTTGATGCTGGCAATATTTTTAGCAGTTATGATTATGTTTTTAGGCTACATGGGGCTTATTAGCGATCAGATGGAAGCTCTTGAACGGAGTTATGCTGAAGAAAACACACTTAAACAGTCTTATAAAACTAAGTATCATATTGCTGCAAATTTAGATTTGTTTCGTGCACAAATGGTTGAAGCTGAAGACACTTTTGCTAATCAATTAAGAAGCTTACCTAACAGCCATGAAATTCCTGGTTTATTAGATGATATAACTTTTGTGGGCACCACCAGTGGACTTGATTTTGTTAAGTTAGAATGGCAACCGGAAATCAGTAAAGAAATATATATTGAATTACCAATTGATATAGAAGTTATTGGTCCTTACCACTCATTTGGTCAGTTTGTAAGTAAAATTGCGGGTTTACCACGTATTGTGACCTTACATGATTTTAAGATTAAGATTGAGAGAAATGATATTGCTAGCTTGAATTTAAAATTACAAGCGAAGACATATCGTTATCAAGAGGAGGCTGAGCGATGAGTAAGCATACATCCACTTCTAAAGTTGCAATGGGATTTGGAGTCATAGCACTGACTTTAATCTCAGGCTGTTTTGATGATACCACAGAAATTAAAGCACATATGGCGCAGGTTAAAGCAACTACCACTAGTTATATTGACCCTATGCCAGAAGTTAAAGATTTTATTCATATCGCTTATTCTGCTGATGATTTACGTAGTCCCTTTGTACTGCCGAAACCTGAAGCTATTCAGCAAAAAATGCAACAAATGGCAGGATGTTTAAGTCCCGATAGTAATCGCCGCAAACAACCATTAGAGAAATACGCATTAAGTGATTTAACTATGCGCGGCACTTTAGGTGATGCGAGTATGCTTTGGGCTTTATTAGAAGCCTCAGACTTAAGCTTACATCGTGTAGCGGTAGGAAATTATCTAGGCTTATATAACGGCCGAATAACTCAAGTGAGTGCAAAAACAGTGAAAATAATTGAATTAGCTCCAGATGGTGCAGGGTGTTGGGTAGAGCGTGAAGCTACTTTAAATATTGTACAATCTGAAGAGTCAAATAAGTAAAGGAATTAATAATGCTATTTAATACAACGAAAAATTATAAAGGCTTTATTGCTATTAAAAATATTTGGCTAACAACCTTTTTTATTTTATCAACAACAATGTTGTCATTGTCGGCTCATGCCGCAAGCGTAAATAATAATGAAGTGGTTGGTATTTCTTACAATACTATTCAAAGCGACCAAGTTGTTCTTGTTTTCAGTTTTGCAGAAAAGATTGAAGCACTCCCTGAAGTTAAAACATCAATGACACCAGCTTTTGTAGAAGTAACTTTTGACGCTACTGCATTTAAGAAAGACTTAAAGGCAACCTTGGTTAATTTTGCGGGTGTTAAAGATATCAATTTAGATGCTAAGTCAGGTCAAGTTGTCGCGCTCATTAATTTAGAGAAATTGGGCGTATTTGATGTTTCATTAAATAATGATAAAGAGTTTGCTATTACCTTTAATTATGGTGAAACCGCTGAAATTGTTGAAACCTTAAGTCCAGCGGGTGAGCAGTTTATCAATCACGTAGAGTCGATTGACTTTAGATTGAACAAAGATAATGAAGGTCAAGTTTTAGTTTACTTAAAAGACAATATGTTAGCTGCAGATGTTAATAACAAATTAGGTAAATTAAATGTTGAATTTCATAATACTGAAATCATCGATGACATGCTTTATAAGCTAGATGTAACAGATTTTGGTACCTTAGTAACTAATATCGAAACATTTAGAGAAGGGCGTAATGCTCGTCTTGTTATTGATGTAGAAAGTGATTTTATTTTTACTCAAGAGCAAGAAGATAACTTATTTATTTTAACTGTTAAGGCTAAACCAGTAAAAGCACCAACTTACTTAGGTGAAACTGATGATTTTAATGGTCGTAATATCTCGTTAAGTTTCCAGGATATTCCTGTACGTACAGTTTTACAGATTATTGCCGATTACAATGAATTTAACTTAATTATCAGTGATACCGTTACAGGTAACATTACTTTGCGTCTTGACGGTGTACCTTGGGATCAAGCATTAAGTATTATTCTTAAAGTGAAAGGTCTAGACAAGCGTATGCAAGGTAACATCTTAATGGTGGCCCCTAGCGATGAATTAGCCGCTCGAGAAGCGCAAACTTTACAAGCTAAGCAGCAAGTAGAAGAATTAGCGCCTTTATATTCTGAATATGTACAAATTAATTATGCTAAAGCAGCAGAGTTCGCAGAATTAATTAAGAATGAAGATACCAGTATATTATCAGCACGTGGCAGCGTGTCTGTTGATGAACGTACTAACACGTTATTAATTCGTGATACCGCAGGCAGCATTGAAGATATTAAAAGAATGGTAACTATTCTTGATGTTGCTGTACGCCAAGTGGTGATTGAAGCACGTATGGTTACCGTAAAAGATAACATGAATGAAGAACTTGGTATTCGTTGGGGTGTTACGAATACAGATGGTGAATTCGCAACCTCAGGTACTATCGAAGGAACTAATGCTGCTAATGGAATTGGTAATGGTGGAGTTGGTGCTGCACCTTCCGGCGTTGATGGACTAAATGTTAACCTTCCTGTTACTGGTGCTGCAGGTACAATTGCTTTCCAAGTTGCCAAACTTGCTAATGGTACAATCTTAGACCTTGAATTATCTGCTCTTGAAAAAGAAAGTAAAGGTGAAGTAATTGCAAGTCCACGTATTACTACAGCAAACCAAAAAGAAGCGTATATTGAACAGGGTGTAGAGATTCCTTATCAAGAGGCCTCATCAAGTGGTGCAACAGCAACGCAATTTAAGAAAGCGGTTTTAAGTTTAACCGTAACACCACATATCACTCCTGATGATAAAATAATCTTAGACTTAGTGGTAACTCAAGATACAGTATCTGAAATCAGAAGTGGTTTAGCTCCGGCAATTGATACTCAGCGCATTGGTACGCAAGTATTAGTAAGTAATGGCGAAACTGTTGTACTTGGTGGTATTTATCAACAAGCAATAATCAGTACAGTGTCAAAAATCCCAGTACTAGGTGATATTCCGTACCTAGGTTGGTTGTTCAGAAATACTAGCCAATTAAACGAGAAAAAAGAGCTATTAATTTTCGTTACCCCTAGAATTGTTACTGAACAGTTCTAAGTGAAATAATTGTAAAAATCCATCAAATGACGTTTTATCGCGGCATTTGATGGATTTTTTAGTTTTCAGCGCGTTTTTAACTAACTTAATGTTATTGTTACTTGCAATTTATAGTGAACAATTGCGATAATTACGCCCTTGAAATTTCCGAGGGAGACCTCTCTTGAGTTTAAAGCTAATTATATCATCTTAAAGCTTTTGACTATTCCGATAACAAATTGAGTATTAAGTAAATCTAATGGCAGAAAAACGTAACATATTCCTTATAGGCCCTATGGGTGCCGGTAAAAGTACTATCGGTAGAGAAATAGCTGACAGATTACATCTTGAATTTTTTGACTCTGATCAAGAGATAGAACGTCGTACGGGTGCAGATATTGCTTGGGTTTTTGATCTAGAAGGCGAAGAAGGCTTTCGTAAACGTGAAGAAACCGTTATTGAAGATTTAAGTGAAAAACAAGGTATTGTTTTAGCTACTGGTGGTGGTTCAGTTATTAGCACTAATACTCGTAATCATTTATCTGCACGTGGTATTGTTGTTTATCTTGAAACAACAATTGATAAGCAAGTGGCTCGTACTCAACGAGACCGTCGCCGTCCTTTATTGCAAACAGAAGAAGAACCTAGAACGGTATTAGAAAGCCTTGCCTTAGCGCGCAATCCTCTTTATGAAGAAATTGCAGATGTTATTGTACAAACTGATGATCAAAGCGCGAAAGTTGTCGCACATAAAATTATTGAAAAGCTCGATTTCTAATATTCGAGCTTCAACTAATTCAATCACAAATACCTTCTGTTGGAACACTTAGCGATCTGTTATGGCAACTCTTAATCTTGATTTAGGCACACGTAGTTATCCGATCTATATTGATTCAGGTTTGTTAAATAATACAGACTTGTTGTCATCACATATCCACGCTAAACGAGTTTGTATTGTTTCAAACGATATCGTTGCGCCATTATACCTTGAATCATTAAAAGCTAAGTTAACAAACTTCGCGGTTGATGAAGTGATATTACCTGATGGTGAAGCAGAGAAAAGCTTAGCTAATTTCGATGTTATCATGTCACACCTCCTAGCAAATGAGCACGGTAGAGATACAACATTAATTGCATTAGGTGGCGGTGTTATCGGTGATATTACCGGCTTTGCTGCCGCATGTTACCAACGTGGTATTAACTTTATCCAGATACCTACTACGCTACTTTCACAAGTAGACTCTTCAGTAGGCGGTAAAACTGCGATTAATCACCCTTTGGGTAAAAACATGGTGGGTGCTTTTTATCAACCTAAAGCGGTTTTTATCGATCTTGACAGTCTATCTACATTACCAGTTCGAGAATTTAATGCAGGCATGGCCGAAGTAATTAAATACGGCATTTTAGGTGATAAAGATTTTTTCATCTGGTTAGAAGAAAATATTACCGCGATAAAGGCAGGTGATAAAACAGTCTTAGCCAAAATGATAGAAACATGTTGTCAGTGTAAGGCTGATATCGTTGCTAATGATGAGAAAGAAGCTGGTAATAGAGCGTTACTAAATCTTGGTCATACTTTCGGTCATGCTATTGAATCGGAACAGGGATACGGTGTTTGGTTACATGGCGAAGCTGTTGCTACTGGCATGGTACTTGCTGCTAAGTTAGCAGTAGCAATGAATTTGCTTGAAGTGTCAGATTTACGACGAATGGAAAACTTAATTTCAGCATTTGATCTCCCTATCGATGCCCCAAAAAATATGGGCTTTGCTGAATTTATGCCACATATGCGTCGTGATAAAAAGAATATCGCTGGTAAACTTAGATTTATCATTCCTACCGCGATAGGCAAGTCTGAAATTCGTGACGATGTAACGCCAGAGACACTTCAACAAATTCTATAATTATTTTCTTATTACTGTGTAGTAGTACACAGTAATAAGAGTATACGTATAGAAGGATTGAACATGTCTGCATTAGCAAACATTTTATCATCACATCGCAGTAGCAAAAACTTGTCGGAAGATGAACGGATGACTACCGCTAAACAAAACTCAGCTAATTCTATTTCAGATATTAGTGTTACTACTCGTATAGATTACAACCTACGTTTTGCTAAGCAAGCCGTATTAGTTGTTGGCGATAACGCTGCGCAATATTCCCAAATCGCTAGTCAATATCTTGTTAGCTTGTCTAATGGCTCAAGTTCTAGTGATGCAAATTCTGCAGCAAACAATAGTCAAATTAATGTTGCTTTTGTTTCAGCCTCAACCAAGCTTAACGATATTCAAATAAGATGTCGGTTGATTGAACAACTTTTTGTTAATACCTTATTCGATCCTGAGCAATCGCTTGCGGTCAGCGTCTTAAAATTTGCTAAGCAACATGGTGAAGCTATTACAATTGTTATAGACCATGCGCACGCACTTTCATTACAAATTAAATATGAGCTATGTCAATTAGTCGATCAGGCTAAAAAGCATAACTTACTCGTGAATGTTGTTATTTTTGGTTTAATGGAAGCGGCACAACAGTTATCAATAAATAAAGGATTATTTAAGAATAAAATAGCGGTAATTGATGCTGAATCGGGACAGATCATTAGCTTTACTGATAATAAAATTAAACCTAAAAAAACTAAAATCAGCCTAACATTATTTCAAAAATTAAGTTTAGGGACGGTTATATTTGTTTTGATTGGGTTAATCTTTTTAGGCTTTAAACTGGTCACTGCGGAGCTAAATAAGCAAAGCAACGTTTTAGCTAAGAAAAATACAGCGAGTATGGTTATAAAGCCAGAGTCGTCAATAAGCTATAACGGTACTCAGGAAATTATTAACGCCGCCATAACTCAAACAGAATTAAATACAGCGCTTGAACCAAGTATAAACACACAAGCTTCGAGCGCAGAAATAAACTCAGCAATATTAGTAACAGAAGAAATTAATAACATTGAGCCAGTGTTAGCCGAAACGGCAGATGTAATGTCTGCATTAAACTTAGCGGCAAGTAATAATAACTCAGCAGAAGCTCCAGGAAGTAGCTTCACTGAAAGTAATGCTGTTATCGGTGATTTGGGCATAACAAACAAATCGTCGGAAAAACTAACTACTATAGATGGTCATTATTATAAAAACCAAATGGTTGTTTATGATCAAGGTTATGTCATTCAGATTGCTGGTTTTTCAGACAAGCAACTTTGGCAGCGTTTTATAAACGATAACCGAGAAAACAATCTTCATAGTTATAAACGCTTATTAAATGAGAAAAACTTTATTGTAGTTACTTCGCAAGTTTATCCAAACAAAGCTGCAGCTAAGGAAGCACTAAGGTTATTACCCACTAACCTTAGTGCTCGTAAACCTTGGCTTAAGGATATTTCAGCAGTAATTAATGAAATAAATACCTTTAAAGGGTAATTCAAGCTACAATCCGCCTTTAATTTTATTAAGTGAAATCGTGGATTTAGTCGGTAGTATGAATAATAAACATCGAGCATTTTTAAAGTGGGCTGGCGGGAAATATAGCTTATGCGATGTCATTTCAAACATACTTCCAAAAGAAAGCCGCCTTATTGAGCCTTTTGTTGGCGCAGGCTCGGTATTTCTTAATACCGACTATGATGAATATATTCTTAATGACATTAACCAAGACTTAATCAATCTCTACAAAATAATTCAACAACAACCAGAGACTTTCATTGAAGACGCCCGAAAGTTCTTTACCCCAGAGTATAATAACGCTGAAACTTACTACCAACTGCGTAGTGATTTTAATGAAAGTAAAGATAGTTATTTTCGGTCATTAGTTTTTTTATACATGAATCGACATGGTTATAATGGCTTATGTCGTTATAACAAAAAAGGCGGCTACAATGTCCCTTTTGGTAAATATAAACGACCTTATTTCCCTGAAAAAGAACTTAACTATTTCGCTGAAAAATCACAAAAAGCAACTTTTGTCTGTGAAGGTTATCGAGCAACTTTTGAGCGAGCTCAAGCTGGCGATGTAGTCTATTGCGATCCACCATACGTACCGCTAAGTAAAACGGCCAGCTTTACTAGTTATTCAGGTAATGGTTTTGGTTTAGATGAGCAAGCCGATCTTGCTAATGCGGCCGAAGAAGTCAGTGAAAACGGTAAGGTAACTGTGGTTATTTCAAATCATGATACGATTTGGACGCGTAAAATTTATGAGCACGCAACAAAAATCAAGTCTATAAAGGTTGCACGAACTATAAGTCAGAGTGCCACGAAGCGTAAAAAAGTAGCCGAGTTACTGGCTTTGTATAAATAACCTATAAAATTAATGTTTTAGTGCTCAGGTTAAATGATTAAGAGTTTCAATCACTCTGATGCTTGCTGCCACTTGTAACGCTACTAAGGGATAATTAAACTTACTACAGTAACTAAGACAGCAATAAAAATAAAAACCGCTATTATACTAATAATAATAAAGTGACTTAGTTTCCCATCTTGTAAATCACGCGCTCTGTTCTTATCACTTTGCACCCCGAAAAATGCAGCAGCAACACTCTTCAATGTTGAAATAAAATTCATTGATATTTCCTTACTGAAAACCTTATTAATTAAGAATGCATTGATTAGTTTAACTTAGCAATAACCTCTTTTGGTTATAATATCAGCAGTATTAATTAATCATATTATTCTTTTGAATTAATTATTTTGCTTAGGTGGCTAATAATCAGGCGAGATAAGGCACTTTTCTGACTGATAGGGAAGGAAAATGGAGGTGAACTTAAAGAAAGACAAAAAAAACCTGAAGGTTTTATCCATCAGGTTTTTCATAAACGATTAAAAATTTAATCTATAAATCTAAAATTATAATGAAATATCTACAGAGTAAGAAACATAGAATTTTAAATCTTCACTGTCATCATTAACAGTTTCTTTAAAGCTTGTTTTAGATACACCAAAAGTGAAGTTACTTTTGCTGATTGCAGCACTTACGTCTGTTGACTCAGTTGAAAAATCACCACTGTAGTTACCAACATGTAAAGTAAGCTCTGTGTCGTTACCTAAATCAAAACCGTAATCAAGGTTGGCATAAATTGAATCACCAAATTCACCACCTTCACCACCAGCTTCAGTTGTTGCTAATACAGCTAAACCAAAAGATAAACCGCTGTACGAAAGGCTACCGTAAATTTCAGAAAAGTCATTTTCATTTGCAAGTGAATCAGGGTAAGCGTAGTAGATATAACCAACATCATATGATAATTCTTCTGTGAAGTTACCGCTAAAACCTAAGTATAGATCTAATTCAGTTTCCATATCGCCCCAAGAAGCGTTTGAAACCCAAGTACCCGCATAAAAACCAGAATCAGCAGAATAGTCAATACCACCAGAAATAGCTGGAGCACCACCTGTTTGTTCAAGACCACGCCATAAGTAGTTGCTAGTTGCTGCAACATTAGCAGAAACCTCAGCAGAAGCTGTAGTTGAAACGAAAGCAGCGCTTGTTGCTAAAGATAAAGCGGCAAGAGTAAATGATAATTTTTTCATAATATTTCCTATGTTTTTAAAGTTAAAGATAGTTTTATTAAAGTTATGTGTCTGGTATGAATATAGCAATTTGAGTGCCTATTAAAAAAAAACAACATAAATAAAATTATATAACTAATAAACAATAACTTACGATAGTTTAAAATTTTATTGAACTTTTATTAAATATTTATGTCACTCTGGTTTGTGCTTTTTTGGTGCACAGTTGCCAAGTTGGTGCGCGCAGCTGGTGCGTCTCGTTAATTAAACGAGTAGGTACTTTATATCTTCATTAATTGCGTAGCATTAGGTAAAATAAGACAAATTTTATTGTTCGGTTATTTCTATGTCTGATTATTTAATTGCTCCTTCTATTTTGTCTGCCGACTTTGCTCGTTTAGGTGACGATGTTGCTAAGGTATTAGCAGCAGGTGCAGATGTTGTTCATTTCGATGTGATGGATAATCATTTTGTACCTAACCTAACGTTTGGCCCGATGATATGTAAGTCGTTACGTGATTATGGTATTAACGCACCTATTGACGTGCATTTAATGGTAAAGAATGTAGATTCACTTATTCCTAAGTTTGCAGAAGCTGGAGCGGATATTATTAGTTTCCATCCTGAAGCCAGTGATCATATTGATAGAAACTTACAGCTAATCAAAGACAGCGGCTGTAAAGCCGGTTTAGTTTTAAATCCTGCGACGCCTCTACAATGTTTAGACTTTGTGATGGATAAGCTTGACGTTATTTTATTAATGTCGGTAAACCCTGGTTTTGGCGGGCAATCTTTTATTCCGACTACATTAGATAAATTACGCTTAGTTAAAGAAAAAATTAAGCAAAGTGGTTATGATATTCGATTACAAGTTGATGGCGGTGTTAAAGCTAACAATATTGCTGAAATAGCAGCGGCAGGTGCTGATATGTTTGTTGCCGGTTCAGCTATTTTTTCACAAGTAGATTATAAAGTCGCAATTGATGAAATGCGTGCAGAGTTGGCGAAAGTTAACCAATAATTATTAACGCGCTGTGCGAGTAAGCTATTAGAAAATAAGCAGTTGTGATGAACACAGCTAAATTAAGTAGAGTATTCAGAAGTTTAAGGGTAAATAATGACAAGTAAACCTATTGTATTAAGTGGCTGTCAGCCGTCTGGCGAGTTAACTATTGGTAATTATTTAGGCGCATTAAAGCAATGGGTTAATATGCAATCTACACACGAATGTTATTACATGCTAGTTAATCAGCATGCTATTACCGTACGTCCTAACCCTGAAGATTTACGTAAGGCAACGTTAGATGGTTTAGCTTTATATTTAGCGTGTGGTGTTGATCCTGAACAAAGTACCATTTTTATTCAATCACATGTGCCAGAGCATTCCCAACTAAGTTGGGTGCTTAACTGTTATACGCAAATGGGTGAGCTTAACCGCATGACCCAATATAAAGATAAGTCTCAAAAGTCTGAAGCGAATATGAATTCAGGTTTATTTACTTACCCTGTCTTAATGGCTGCCGACATTTTACTTTATGGTGCTGATCGTGTGCCTGTTGGTGATGATCAAAAACAACATTTAGAATTAGCTAGAGATATTGCCACGCGCTTTAATAATCTACACGGTGATATTTTTAAAGTGCCAGATCCATTTATTCCTGAGCATGGTGCTCGTGTAATGAGTTTACTTGAACCTACCAAGAAAATGTCTAAGTCAGATGTTAATCCGGGTAACTTTATTGGCTTATTAGAAGACCCGAAAAAGATTGCTAAAAAAATAAAACGCGCCGTAACCGATTCAGACGAACAAGCGCGTATTTATTATAATCTTGAAGAAAAACCTGGGGTTTCAAACTTGTTATCTTTATTGTCTTGTGCAACAGGGACTTCAGTAGCAGATTTAGTACCCGCGTATGAAGATAAAATGTATGG
This sequence comes from Colwellia echini, assembly GCF_002843355.2. Taxonomy (GTDB): domain Bacteria; phylum Pseudomonadota; class Gammaproteobacteria; order Enterobacterales; family Alteromonadaceae; genus Colwellia; species Colwellia echini. Next base: position 32,710 of record NZ_PJAI02000012.1, on the reverse strand, counting down.
TCATTTGAAAGGTGATGTAGCGAATGCTGTAGTTGCTCTACTTGAGCCAATTCAAACTAGGTTCCATGAATATCGAGCTGACCAAGGTTTCTTAGATGAAGTAATGCGCAGTGGCGCCGAAAAGGCTTCTGCACGAGCTTCAACAATACTTACTTCGGTATATGATGCAGTTGGTTTTATTCCTCGCCCGTAAATTGAGTATTTATAAGTTATAAAAAAGGCTTGTTTTTTAACGAAAACAAGCCTTTTATTTTACCTAGCACCTAGCACCTAGCACCTAGCACCTAGCACCTAGCACCTAGCACCTAGTCCTCAGATTGTGCTGCTTCACTCGCCTGAGTGAACAAGTTTTTACTTTCCTCAATAAAGTCAGCTACATTGTTACTTGGCGCTAACAAATAACTAGGAGCCATAATGGTTGCATCATATCGAGGCATTGGATCAAACTCCGGCTTTTTACTGTATTGCAATAAGTAGCTACCACCAAATAATAATATTGTGATACATAGAGCAACACTTATTCTTCGTTTAGCGCTTAGATGATAACCAATATAACAGTTGAGCCAAAACAAACTAAAAGCCATGCTAACGGCAAGCAAGGTGCTAGCTATATCCATAACAGGATTGCTCGCAGTGTTAAAAATAATAACCTCTTCTATTAAGTTAACAATCCATATCAGTATATAAAAGGTAAAACTAATACCAAGCTGAGCCAATATACGTGGTTCATTTTTTGTCAGGTGGGAAATAAGCGCTATACAAATAGGCCATAAAGCAAATAGTATGCTTTTGCTAAACGCACCAACGAATAATTGACTTATATTGGTTTCGCTCGGTTGATTTAAATAAGTATTATATGCGGCAATCAACATAAACAAAGCAATGCTTAAAAATACTGCTAAAGGATTGCGTATAATATCAATAATATGCTCAAAAGGACTAAACGCAACGGTATCTGCAACGTGGTGATCTTTAAATACCACCCTTAATTGGCTTTTACCCAAGGTTATAATGTCACCGTCGTGAATGATTTGTTGATGCGACTCTTGTGATAAATTTCGTTTAACTTCCCGCTTATTTTTTCGTTTTTTATCGTTACTATTTTCTAGTTTTGTACCATTAATCGAGTCGTTATCACTAAGTAACCAAGCACCTTGCGAATAACGTAATGATATATGTTTTGGGCAAATATAAGGATCACTTAAAATAATATCATTATGATAATCACGGCCAATGTTAATATTATTTTGCTTAATTCGGTGACGATGCAATAATTTGTGATTACGGCTGATCTCTTCAATAATAATCTCATCATTTATTCGATTGGAGTCGACAAATGTGGTGTCGTTAGTTTTATTCGAACGCTTATCAATATCCTCAAAGCTGATTGAATTATCTCTATTGACGCGGTTATTTATTTCCATGATACCGCCTCCATAAATTTAGACGTGAATGCCATGGCATTTTCTTGATTAACACCCGCTATAGTAAAGTGACTAACTAAGCCCTGTTGGTTTTTATCAACACTGGCACTTAAATACAGAACGTCGAACAAGCCTGAGAAGTCTTTATAAGCTCTAGTACAGAAAATAGTTTTATTATTAATAACTTTGTCGGTATTGATTGTACTTTCAGGCATAATTAAATCATGGCGACACTGATATTCACTCACATCTTCTTTCATTGCCCTATTACCGGGGCCTGCATGTGAAATTTGTTGTTGATATAAATGATAAAATTTATCATCACTTAAGTCTTTTGCACGCATATAACGAAATTCTATCTCTACACCACCAGTAAAAAAGTGTGATGATAAGTAGGTACTCTCATCTAACGAACAGTTGGCGATAACCGCTTCAATAATGGCATCGGTTTTATCTGCATTAGAATCACCCCAGCAACGAATAAAAGGTACATCAATAATTGGGATCATTGCTTTACCTGCCAGCTCTTTGCTTTGCCAAGTGTTATTCAATAAAGCGTCCATTAATTTGTTTTGATTGGCAAATAATTGCTCAGCTATTTGCTTTTCAATGTGATCTTTAGCTACTGGTTCAACCGCAGTTTGCACTCGGTTGTTGTACGCCTTAAATAACGTTACCAATTTATCATGGGGCACTAAAAAGCCAATTTGATTGCCTGATGTTGCTACATTAATCCCAACAACCTTTTCATTGTTATTAACAACTGGACCGCCACTCATGCCCGAATTTATTGAACCAGTAAAATGAATACGTTCATTAAAAGATTCTTTTTTCAAACCATTATAAGTACCCGGCACTACAATCATGCCTAAATCATGAGGATTACCTAAGGCAAATAACTGCTCACCCTTAATTGGCTCTCTATCTGAGAGTAAAAAATAAGGCATATCACTTACAGTGGGACGTTTTACCAAAGCTAGATCGTTGATTACATCAACACTAACTAAATCCATTTCACCGGTATTGCCGTTGTGATCTAAATATTCAATTCGGTATTTATCAGGGTGGCGGGCATAACTTGAAATAACATGATAATTAGTCGCAATAATACCGTCTTTACTTATTTGAAAGCCTGAGCCGATTGACGACTTTTCGCCGCTGGCCTTATCAATTAATTTTATTTGGTAAAGGGAGGGAGTTAATTGAGCAAATATCTCTTCAGCTTGTTCGGTGGCAAAACAGCGATAACTTAATAGTATAAAAACTAAAATAAAAAAAGTTTTCATTCATCTTCCTGGTGATAATTCATTATTCCATTGTGACAGTAAATATACATTTGTCACCCTAAACAGTGACATAAATAGAGTAACCTTATGTATGTTATTGTTTCTTTATGTGAAGCCACGTATAGTTTTATAATAAAGAGTGTTTGTTGGTAGTTGTTACTCTGACATAGTCATTAACGTTAAAAGAGATTTACGTGAAAAAAAATATTAATATTTTCAGTATTATAAGTACATTAGTTTTAAGTGGCTTTACCACATCATTATTGGCAAGTGATAAGCTTTGCTTGGCTAGTAATAACGATTGTACTTTCGTGTTACTGAGTGAAAATATCAGCGAAACAGTTAGTGAGATTATCGACGAAAACTTAAATGCGCGTACTGGTGATAGTAGCGAAAAAGTCATGCAAACCTCATCGGTTAGTGAGGCTAATGAAATACTGTCAATTGTCAATGAAGCTAGAGCAAAGGAGCGTTTATCACCGTTTTCTACGTTTAAAATTCCTAATAGTTTAATTGCACTCGACAGTAAGTTAATCACGAGCGCTAAACAGTCACTCACCTATGACAAGGAAAAATATCCTACTGAGGCATGGTGGCCATCAACTTGGCAATTGTCTGAATATAATCTTGCCGCCGCATTTAAATTTTCGATCGTACCTATTTATCGACAAATCGCGACAGATATAGGTGAAGAAACCATGAAAACCTATATTGAAAATTTTACTTATGGTAACGAAGATATTTCTTCGGGCTTAGATAACTTTTGGCTTAATGGCAGCTTAAAGATATCAGCAATAGAGCAGATCGAGTTTTTACAAAAATTAAATCAAGGTCATTTAGGAGTGAGCCAACAAAGTCTTGATACCTTAAAAGCTATAATGCTGGTAGAAACAACCGATAATTATCTACTGTATGCCAAAACAGGCACGGGCACTATCGATAATATGGTTAATGATGAGACCAAAAGCAGCACTTTAAAATTAGGTTGGTATGTTGGTTTTGTTGAAAATTCGCAAGGAGTTCATTATTTTGCGTTTAATTTCAGTCGTAACAGTTATAACAATATGAATACAGAACGTATTGAAATTGTGCGTAATCATTTACGAAAAGCTGGCGTTATTGACCAACCTTAACTCACTATAACCAGTTACCATAAAAAGACACCACAATGACCAGTTTAACTCAACAACAAGCAGAGCAATATTTACTAAGTAAACCTGAAGCTCAAATAACCTTCCCGTTCGGCGAAGAAACCAAAGTGTTCAAAGTTAAAAATAAAATGTTTGCTACCTTGTCTGTTGGTAAAATGGGTAAGAGTGATGACAGCGGAGATACACAAAGTAATTGTTATTGGATGAATTTGAAATGCGATGCCGATGAAGCGGTAATGTTACGTGATATTTTTCCGTCGGTGATCCCTGGATATCATATGAATAAAAAACTTTGGAATACCATTATACTCGATGGCTCAATCCCGCTGGGGGAACTTGAGCGCATGATGGATAACTCATTTAACCTTGTAGTTAGCAACATGGCTAAGAAAGATCAACAGTCAATTTTAGTGCGTTTATAAGAAATAACCAAGCGGGTTGCTAGGGATTAAAGAAACAATATTAATTCATATAGCCATAATACCAATTGAAATAGTAAGTCTATCACCTTCAAATGCTATCAATAATGATAATTTCACAATCAGTTGAAGCACGTAATCTAATAAACTTAGACTGAGTCACTTCCAAACCATCGCCTTTATTCATGGTAACAACACCAGAATTATCCTCAATGATAAACATACCATTTGAAGCTAATACATACGCTTGATGGGTAATGTCATGTTCTATAACTGTGCTTTGTGCTAATTTGCCACTATATAGTCGTGCTTCCTGATTGATAAAAAGTGCTTTGTCTTTATCTTCACTGTAGCCTGAAGCTAGTAAAGTTAGTGCAGAGTCTACTTGATTACGGAATTTTTTCGTTTCCCAGCGAGGCGCTACATTATGTTTATTAGTTTCGATCCAAATTTGGTAAAGCGTCAATGGTTTAGCACTTTGGTTGTATTCTGAGTGCACAATGCCTGTTCCTGCACTCATTACCTGTACTTCTCCTTCTTGTGTTGTACCTTTATTGCCCAAGTTATCTTGATGAGTTATAACGCCAGATCTTATAAAACTAATAATCTCCATATTTTTGTGAGGATGAGCGGGAAAGCCTGTGCCAGCATCAATCCAATCATCGTTAATCACGCGTAATTTACCAAACCCCATGCGGGTAGGGTTATAGTAATTAGCAAAACTAAAGTGAAATTTAGACTTAAGCCAACCATGGTTAGCATTTCCTAAGCTTTTATAAGAGTAGTGTTTGAGCATAATGTATCCCTCGATGGTAAATATAATTAAGTACAAATAGAGTCAGTAATAATACTATGACTAAGAGCCGTAGCTATTAGCTAAACTGCTTGTCTCGGTTATGAGGTACAGTCCAGTCTTGCTGATGGCTTATGGGTACAATACCGTAAGGGTTTAACCTTAAATGGCTAGCGTAATAATGACGCTTTATATGTGCTTCATTTACGGTTTTAGCAATATTAGGTAGTTGATATAGTTCTACCATGTAATGATAAATATTATGGTACTGCTCAATCAGCTTTAAATTACATTTAAAATGAGTATGGTACACCGAATCAAAACGTACCAAGGTAACCCATAAACGCCAATCTGCCTCGGTTATCTCGTTACCTGTTAAGTAACGTTGTTTCGATAACTTATCGTCAAGCAGATCTAAAGCTGAAAATAACTTGCTTACATTGTTATCATAAGCCTCTTGCGTTGTTGCAAAACCTGTTTTGTAAACACCATTATTAATGTTGTGATAAATAAATTCATTTTCGATATCAATTTTTTCTCGTAAACTTTCAGGATAAAAATCGCGTGTATTACCTGTAATATCGTTAAACGCACTATTGAACATCCTAATAATTTCAGAAGACTCATTGTTTACTATCACTTTATTTTTTTTGTCCCATAAAATAGGTACGCTATTTACGCCACTATAATCTGGATCTTGAGCTAGGTATTTTTCGCTGATATAACTTTCTTGAGCTAAATCAGTATTGACAGCATCATTATATAAGTCATCACCTGTGGTGCCATACCGCTTGGCTGATTCTTCATCATGATGAAAGCTCCAACCTTTATCATGCATATCTGGATGAACAACACTGACGGTAATTAAGTCTTCTAAACCTTTTAATTGACGAAAAACTAAGGTGCGATGCGCCCAAGGGCAAGCGAGTGACACGTATAAATGATAACGACCCGCTTCTGCTTTAAAACCATCACGCCCGCTTATACCCGCACTACCATCAGAAGTGATCCAATTTCTAAATTGTGATTCTTTACGCTGATATTCGCCATTTTTAATACTGCTGTTCCAGCTATTTTTTACTGATGTCATGGTCGTAACCTCTATCCGTTAAGTATTTTATGTATCCATTGTATAAGTTGAATATTAAGTGAATAACCCCTAGTATTTGTTTGAACTGTTCAAAATATTTGAATAGTTTTTTGTGGTTAAACTTTAATAAATTATGAGATAAAACAATGAATACACCGCCACTGAGTATTGAAGCTTTATTGGTATTAGACGCCATTGAACATCGCGGTAGCTTTGCTGCAGCAGCAGAGCAGCTAAACAAAGTCCCTTCAGCGCTTTCTTATATTGTGCAAAAGCTAGAAGAACAGTTAAATGTAACCATATTTGTTAGGCAAGGTCGGCGATCTGTACTTACGCCAGCAGGTAAACATTTATTGATTGAAGGGCGTAAAGTCTTATTGGCACTTAATGCTTTATCTGAGCAAACGCAAACTATTGCGAATGGTTGGGAACCTAAAATTCGTATTGCTTGTGATTCAATTATTGATATTAAACCTATATTTACAGGCATTCAGCGTTTTCTAACCGAACATGAAAATATTGAAATTGATGTACGGGAGGAGGTAATGAATGGCACTTGGGAAGCCTTAATTGAAGATAAAGTTGATTTAGTGATTGGAGCACCCGCACCAATTCCTGTACAAAAAGGTATTAGAGCCATAAAAATTAGTGATTTTGATAGTGTTTTGGTGGTTAGTAAGTCTTATCAATTTGCATCGCAATTATTAACAAGTTCATCAAAAGAAATGTCAAAACCGCCATCAAAGCAGTCATCAAAGCAATCATCAAACCAATCCTCAAAAGAATCCATAAAAGCTAGAACGTCGATTTCAACAACTGAATTGACTAAATATCGTAGTGTTGTAGTGCACGACTCAGCAAAAAATGAAATACCTTGGTCGGTCAATGTAATTGATGGTAAACAACGTTTTTATGTCAGTAGCATAGGGCAAAAAATTGATGCAATCATTGCTGGGATTGGTATCGGCTTTTTACCTAAATATCTCGCTCAACAATATATTATGTCAGGACAATTAACAGAAATAGCTTTAACAGAGAATAAAGTTAGACAAGATCTATTTATGGCTTGGAAAATAACTAATAAGGGCAAAGGACTAAATAAGTTAACCGCTATTTTATTAGGAGAAAAATAACAGTAATAGCAAATGGGCAAAATAGATAATTTATCTACTTAATAGAAAATAGGTTCATTTACAAATTTAAACACATGTTATACATAACAATATGCAAATACTTTACATATAGAATATACTAAGTTTTTAAATATTCATCTTGAGGCAACAATGAAAAAATTATTATTAACAGCGACTTTAGCATTATCTTTCACCGCTAATGCGGCATTCGTTGGCGAAGGTTCTCCGGTATACACTGTAATTTCTATTAAAGAAGCGGTTGAATTAAAAGACGATACCAAAGTACTAGTTGAGGGGTTCATTGTGAAGCAGCTGGGCGATGATCTTTATTTGTTTAAAGATGCTAGCGGTGAAGTAGAAATGGAAATTGATGATTCAGATTTCAGAGAAATCACAGTCACATCAAAAGATAAATTACGAATTACGGCTGAAGTAGATAGTAATTTGACAGGCACCAGTTTAGAAGTTGATTATTTAGAGCTAGTTAAATAACACGATATGAAGCACCTTATTTAGGTGCTTTTTTATAGGCTTTCAACTCGCTTTAAGAATTGCTCGCTAAGCTTTGTAAAGCCTCTATAATATCGTCTGGCTCTGAGCGTGTTCGATAGTCTACATCGACATAGCGCCAACTAACTTCACCATTAGTGTTTATAATAAAAGTAGCGGGAATAGGGAGAATGTTGCTATTGCCGTTATTGATCGCTTCAAGGTTAAGTTTACGATCTACGCGCATGTGTTCAAGAAGGTATTCAGGTACTTCCCACGCTACGCCATACTGTGCTGCTACTTTGGCATCTTGATCTGATAATACAATAAAATCTAAATTGTTAATTTCATCGGCTGTTAAGGAATCGTCTGGCACTTGCGGACTAATAGCAACTAACTGAGCGCCTAGCGCAGTAATATCAGGCATGCGTTGCTGTAAAGCGTTCAGCTGTAAATTACAATATGGGCACCAACTACCACGATAAAAAGTAACAACAACCGGGCCTTTTATTAATAAATCGGTTAAGGATATGAGTGTGCCTTTTGGGTTAGTTAAGGTGAAGTTTGGTGCATTATCATTAAGTTTAAGTGCACTATCGCCTTGTTGAAATAGCTTTGCTTGAGCAATAATTTCGTCAACGTTTTGCATGAATTCAGGATTTGCTTGTCGTCCTGCTGCAATTTTAGCTTTGGTTTTTTCTTGTAAACTTGTCATCGTTCTTGCCTATAAAGTTATCGTTGATTTATATAAAATCATACGTTGATATTTAACCCGAACAGCGGTTATTTAATACCAAGTACTATTTTGTTAAAAAGCTTGGAATGTCTTCTATTTCAAGGGGCTTAGAAAAATAATAGCCTTGAAGAAAATCAACGCCTAGCAGCGCTAACTCTTGTGCTTGCTCTTCGGTTTCAACACCTTCAGCGACGACTAAAAAGTCTAATGATGAAGCAATATCCATTACCGCAGAAATAATAGCACGACCATTCCCTTGTAAGTTATTTACAAAAGAGCGGTCTATTTTTACCATGTTTACGCCTAAATCTTGCATCGCAGAAAGCGACGAGTAGCCTGTACCAAAATCATCAATAGATACTTCAATGCCTCTCGCTTGTAAGCGCTTAACTTGATTTAATATAGTGCTGGTATCAGCAGAAAAAACAGATTCAGTAATTTCTATATGTAATAACTTTGCGGGTAAGTTACTGATGGTAAGCGCTTCTTCAATTATGTCTATAAAATCATCTTCTTTGAATTGAATGACTGAAACGTTAACGCAAACTGAAAGCTGTAGTGATTTGTCCCATTTGCTCGCTTCTATACAAGCATTTTTTAATACCCAAGCGCCAATTTCATGAATTAAACCATATTGCTCAGCAATAGTAATAAACTCATCAGGTGTGATGTTTTCACCATTTATTTTCCAGCGAATGAGTGCTTCAAACGCAACCGTTTTATGGTTTTTAGACGATACTAAAGGCTGAAATACTAAACGTAATTGTTGGTTTTCACTTGCTTTAGTTAGACCATTTTTCAAATGTAGCTCATGCGAATAAAGCTTTTCCATTTTCTCAGAAAATACACCTACCGTAGATCTAGCCTGTTTCTTTTGAAAGTACATAGCCATATCAGCGGCTTGAATAAGGCTTTCTTCAGTGGTGGCGTGATCGGGATAAAGGGCAATACCAATAGTAGCGCCTACAGTAAGTAAGCTATTTTCAAAGTTATGGGGTTCAGAAAGTTGCGCTATTAATTGTAATGACTTTTTCATCGCTGCTGCTTCATCTACATCGAAAAGTGCAATTAAAAATTCATCTCCTCCCCAGCGACAAACTAGCTGAGAACTTTGTTTATCTTGATTAAGTCGGGCTGCAGAGTCCCTTAAAATTAGGTCACCGGCTTTATGACCAATACTATCATTAATTTTTTTAAAGTCATCGAGATCAATAAAGAGCAGAGCAAATGTTTCATTAGATTTTTCTATGACCGATTTTAAGTGGCTTAAAAAAGCAGCCCTATTATATAAACCGGTAAGTGGATCGAGATTAGATAGTTCGTAAATTTTTTGGGTACGCTGTTTAACTTTTTCTTCCATTTGCTGAACTAAGGTTGCATTTTCATTTTTCAAAAATAAGGTTTGTCGCGTAAAGTTAGCTGCTTTATTTGAAATTAATACCATTACAATACAGAAGGAAAAACCAAGTACACCAAGGAGTTCAAATGCAAAAGTACCAGACAATAGTAAAGCTAATGAACCTGGGGCGAGTAAAATAAATGAAAAAAACAGCGCTGTTTTTTTGTGGGCGGCCAATATTGAGGTTGCGCCGCCGGCCATTGAGGCGATAGCAATAACTGTTGTGGTTAACTCTATCCCATCATTGTGCATCGCCATATACACTAAATATATAGCCCACATAATAGCAGTAGGGTTTACACCTAAAATGAAATGATTAACCGCTTTTTTGCCGTCGAATTCAGTCTGCTTTAATTTGGTTTTCCACCAAATAACATCCACCATTCTCAGTGTGAGTAGAGTTGTCATTCCCAACCACCACATTAATTGAAAAGCGTTTGTTACAGGATCATCAAAAGCAAAAACCAGTAAAGTTGAGGTAATAACACTAACCATAATGCCTGACACTGCATTGCTGTACAGTATCATTGCAACATCACGCTGCATATTTTCGTTCAACTCTCGTGTAATACTTGCCAAAAAACACCTCTATAATTAACTTGAATACGTGAAGCAATATTATTGCGATATCATCAATAATACTTGATGATATTCTACTCTTTAAGTTTAGCCAAATTATCAGACACATAAGGCTTACTTCTCACTAACAACCATAATGAGCAAGCAATGGCGCCAATACAAAATTGTATAATGCCTAAGTTTTGTATTAATGTTTGCGGACGTAGCATAACTAGCATCATTCCCAGCGAGCCTGCCATCATTGAGCAAAATTGAATGATGGCCACTGAAGAACCAGTATCATTTTCTTGTTGGTTTAACATCAAATTTATGCCTGGAACGCGGACCATAATTATCATAATTGTTACGGGGGCGGTAATTAAAGCAAAAATAAGCGGTGATAAATTTCCTAAGGTGTAGGTTAATGTGCCACATATTGTCAATATGACAAAGCAAGCTGTTATTATTTTGTCTACGGCTATTCGCTTAGAAAGCGCGATGTAAATACTTGGGCCAAATGCGGCGAAAAAAGCATTAAACGAAAATGCATAACTGAACATCTGCTCTGATAAACCAAAATCATTAATATAAATAAATGATCCAGCAGCTAAAAATGACATTAATGCCATAGGAGGAATAGCAAAAATAGCTAATAATGAAAGAAATTGCTTATTTTTGATCACAACACCTAGTCGTCCCCAAGAATGTAACACTGAGCCGCTATATTTTTGCGCTAAGGTTTCTTTAAATAAAAGTGAGAATACAGTAGCAATACCGCCAAAAATAGCCAGAGCAATAAACATCATATGCCACGAGCTTATTTTTAGTAAGAATGCTCCAAGAATAGGGGCAACCATTGGAGCAATAATAACTAAAGACATAATAATGGCCATTATTTTTTCTCGTTGCCGACCATCATATAAGTCTTTCACTATGGCTGTTGCTACCACCGTTATTGCGCTGCCACCAAAAGCTTGAATTAAACGCGCAGCAATAAGCATTTCAACACTATTTGACAAAGCACACAACACACTAGCCGTTACATAAATACCTAAACCAAATAATAAAATAGGTTTACGGCCAAATTTTTCACTTAACGGCCCCCAAAAAAGCAAAGTGATGGCGTAAACCAAAAAATAAAGACTCAAGGTTAAGTTAACCATGGTTTCATTGGTGTTAAGGGTATTTACCATGGTTGGTAATGCAGCTAAATAAATATCAGTAGTTAGGGGAGGAAAAGCACTGATCATCACTAAAAATATTAAGGTGCCTATTTTACCTAAAAGGGGTTGTTCAACTTTCATCTGTGAAGCTCCAGATTAATGATAATGATAGACTTAATTTATCAACGAATAATAATTTTTTAGGTCACACAAGCAGAATACTATATGCAGCTAACCTATGCTAAAGCTTTGTTTAGCAACAATGATAAATAAATGGGAAGTATCTTATTGAGCTAAGCACTAATAAATGCTGGTTGTAAAACTTACGTGTATTTTGTTGAAATGGGTCACAGTAGTTGAAAAGCTTATTTGACCCATTTTAATCGCTCGGTTTAGATTGTTAAAAATAAGGTACTAAAACCATCATTAATATATACTTTAAACAGAGTTGAGTTTGCAATATTTGGGATGTTATCTCTAATATTACATATCAGAATTTAAGGTGGTTTTGAGTGCTTAACGATAGAGTTTATCGGTAAAAAGCTTCAACAGTACCTTTTCTTTTCATCAGTAAAGGTTGACCACGACGATCTAATGCTTTTCCTGCAGGAACCATAATCCAACCTTCGCTGATGCAATACTCCTCTACATCAAAGCGCTCTTTACCGTTGAATAAAATCCCAATTTCGTGTTCAAATATTTCTGCCACATGATGTGGGCTACGTGCATTGCCAGATAGGCGATCTGGCAAATCAGGTTTTGATTTTATGTCATTCATGTTAGTGACCTGTAATAAATAAAAAGTGCGCTATTGTAGGCAATATACCTATAACGCTCAAGCGTTACAGTAATAAATATTACCGACTATACTAAGGTAATGATATAGCAAGGTTACTATAAAAATCAGGTGAGTAGCGGGTAAAATAGCAAAGGAAATCAGTGTTTTGTTGTTCATGAACATAAGAATGAACATAAACATGAATATGAGTACGAAGTAAATTATTGAAAATCTGGTGCTTATACATTAATGAACAGCGCACATTTATTTATGTATTAATCTAGATGGTTGAATAAAATCAAAGATAACTTGTCTAAGTATATGCTACCTTTAACTATTCATTTATCCGTAAGTTCCTATTAATTAGTTGTATTATCGTAAGGTCTGTATTTTGTCATTGAATCAAGGTTACTTAATAAAAACATTCAGTGTTGCCCTTCTATTATTAGCCTCTTTTTCATCTGTGGCGCTCGAACAAGTATCACTTCAATTAAAATGGATGCATCAATTTCAGTTTGCTGGTTACTATATGGCAAAAGAGAAAGGCTTTTATGCCGAAGAAGGCTTTGAAGTTGAAATAAGAGAGCGTGATCCTAAAAGCTTACCTTTTGATGATGTTAATAGCGGCAGAGCTGATTATGGTATTGCTGACTCAAGTATTGTTTTAGAACGCTTAAAAGGTAAGCCAGTTGTTATTGCCTCAACGGTATTTCAAGAAAGCCCATTAGTTTTCATGTCGTTAAAAGAAAAAAATATCTCCAGTGTTTATGACTTGGCCAATAAACGCATTATGTTTCAACGTAGCTTTGACGATGCCGCTTTAATGGCAATGATAATGCTAGCGGGAATTAATGATAAACACTATACCTTAGTACCTCATAGCTTTGACAATATGGCGCTCAATAGAGCTGATGTTGATGTAGTATCCGCTTATAAAACCAACCAAGTGATTAGGTATAAAGAATTGGGGATCGAGATTAATGTTCTTGATCCAAGTAGTTATGGAATCGATTTTTATGGCGATTTAATTTTTACCAGTGAAGCAAATGTAAAAAAACAGCCAGATCGCGTAGAAGCTTTTGTTAGAGCAAGTCTAAAAGGTTGGCAATATGCGCTAGATAATCCCGAAGAAACGGTTGATTTAATTCTTAAAAAATATAATACCCAGTCAGATAGAAAACAACTTTTGCTTGAAGCTGCAGGGATTAAAAACAATATTAAATTAAATTATGTGCCGCTAGGTACAATGCATGAACAACGTTTTAATCGCATTGCTAATATCTATAAAGAATTAGGTTTAGTTAATAAATCTAATACCTTGGTTGGGTTAACGTTAAAAAGTTATGGGGAACAAACGAAGCAACTAAATACCCAAACACTGATTGTTATATGTGCTGTGATCGCACTGTTAGTGTTAGTGTTGATAATCGTTATTATTTTCAATGCAAAATTAAATCGGTTGGTGTTAGAAAAAACAAACGCACTCTCGTTAAGTAATAAAGAATTGGCCAATAATATTGAAGAAATTAACCAAAAAAATAAACTACTAGAAATATCGAAGTCAGAAGCAGATAAAGCGAACCAAGTAAAATCGTTTTTTCTCGCCAATATGAGCCACGAAATACGTACACCAATGAATGGTATATACGGTAGCTTACAAATTTTGAATCAAAAATCTAAAACTGGTGAAGATAAAATGCTGATTGAGCAAGCGTTGTATTCATCAAAATGTTTATTAACTATTATTAACGATATTCTTGATCTTTCAAAAATGGAAGAGGGTAAGTTATCGGTTGAAGTAACGCCTTTTAATTTAACAGAGCTGATTCAGTCGGTGATTTATGATTTAACTCAAGCCAGTGTTGAACAAGGTACGCAAATAGAATTACTGAATGACAATAAAGACCAAGCATGGCTTGGCGACCCTATTCGTATCCGGCAAATCTTACTGAATATATTAGGAAACTCAGTAAAGTTTACTAAAAGGGGCACAGTAAAAGTAAAGATTAATAACATAGCTGATCAGGAGGTAAGTATTGAAGTATTAGACACGGGTATTGGCATGAGTGAAGCCATGTTGAATAAACTGTTCACTCGTTTTGAGCAAGCAGACGGTTCAACAACGCGTAAATACGGTGGCACCGGTTTAGGTTTAGCTATTAGTAAATCCCTTGTCGATTTAATGCAAGGCACTATTACCGCACAAAGTACTGAAGGTAAGGGCAGTCGCTTTGTTATTAGGTTACCGTTAACAAAATCTAAGTTGGAAGAGGTTGAGCAAAATAAAGCCGAAAAATCAAAACACAGCACGATAGATTTATCAGACAAAACCATTTTGATTGCAGAAGATAATAAGATTAATCAAGTGATCATTAAAAAAATGCTTAGTGACAGTAAAGCAAAACTGATTGTTGTTGAAAATGGTTTATTAGCGGTGAATACTTTTAAACAGTTAACAACCGCTAATAAAATTGATAACCCTATTACTATCGATTTGATTTTGATGGATATTCAGATGCCGGTAATGGACGGTATCGAAGCTTGTAAAGCGCTTAAGCTGTTAGCTCATTGTCCACCCATAGTGGCATTAACCGCTAATGTTATGCCAAATGATATTACGCACTATTTAAACTCAGGGTTTGATGATCACTTAGGTAAGCCTGTGGAATTAGGCAGTTTATATAAAATGTTAACCGAGCAGTTGTTAAAAACAGCACGGTAAATTAATAGCCATGCTGTATATTTCTCCTGAACCTAACTCGACCCTGTAACAATAGCTTTAACGTGCAGGTAACAAATATTATTTTAGAGCCACATTATTTGCGATCCACACTGTTTGATAGGGCTCTAGCGTTATCTCTTCTGTTAACTCAGAAATAACAGTATTGCTGATCAATTCAATCCAAGATTCAGTAATAATCAAGTTCAACTCTGCTAATGGTAATTGCAGTGGTTGGTTGGTTATATTGCTCACACAGAAAATACTTTGTTTTCTGTCTCTACTTTGTCGCCAAAAACCAAATAGTTGTAAACCTAAATGTAATGTAAACTGAGTAGCATTGGGGTGGAAAGCCGGTTGGTTTATTCTAATATTCAATAAAGATTTTAAAGTATTAAGTACTTTAGCATGATGCAAAGAATTATCAGCAAGTGCTGTAGCTAGTTCATCTTCATCCCAGCGGTGTCTATTAATAGAGCGGTTATGATGAGTATTAGCCAGTTTTTGATAATCATTTTGTGTACCTAACAAGCTATGAATGTAAACACCGGGAATGCCTTCAAGCGCAAACATAATGGCATGGGCACAAATGAAGCGTTCAAAGTTCCATTCATCTTTCCCCTCAACCGTGCCTTGCATCGCATCATACAATGAAATATTCATTTCATAGGCTTTTTGTTCACCAGCGTCAGAGGTGCGCCAAGATATTTTACCGCCAAAATTTTCAACGGTACGCACAAGTGTATTAATTTCGCTGTCATCTAATAGCCCTTCAGCAGGGCGTAAGCCAATTCCGTCGTGCGAGGCCAAAAAATTAAAGTACATGGTGCCATCTTGTGATGGTGGCATACACATTAACCAGCGTTTTAAATACAAACAGCTACCTGTGAGTAAGGTGTTTAATAATAACGGTGGTAATGAAAAGTTATATATACCGTGCGCTTCGTTCGCGTTACCAAAATAAGTTAGGTTTTGTGTATTAGGGATATTTGTTTCGGTTATTATAATGGCATGCTCTTCTGCCGACTCAATTAGTGTTCTTAGTAATCTAACTGCTTCATGGGTTTGCGGTAAGTTGATACTTGTAGTACCAGGGACTTTCCATAAAAAGGCAATTGCGTCTAAGCGAAATATTTTAACACCAGCATCAAGATATTGTTTAATAATCGATGTAAATGCTTTTAATACTTCTGGGTTTCTAAAGTCAAAGTCAACCTGATCATGGCTAAAGGTACACCAAACAAATTTTTTACCGTTACCTGTTTCCACTTCTTTTAATAAGGGTGAAGTACGCGGACGTACAACCTCTGAGAGATCAGCATCGGGTAGGGCGGTAAAGAAATAATCACTACCTTGTCCTTCGCCTTTTACAAAGTTATCAAACCAAGCACTACGGCTTGAACAATGATTAATAACTAAATCAGACATTAGGTGATAATCGCGACTTATATCTTCAATATCTTGCCAAGTACCTAAGGATTCATTTACCGATGAGTAGTCTATAACGGCAAAACCGTCGTCAGAGCTATACGGAAAGAAAGGCAAAATGTGTACACTGTTAATAGTGTCTGCAATTGTGGCATCTAAAAAGGTTTTTAAGGTTTGTAATGGTGGTTGCTCATCTTTGATGATGCTATCACCATAAGTGATCAAAATAATATCCTTTTCAGACCAATGGTTGGTATAAGGCTTTTGGATCTCGCTAGTGCTAGATAGCTCCATTATATCTAACAATGATTGAGCAATATCTTCATACGATTGCTCAAGCTCAATCCCTTGATAAATAGTGGCAAGTTGCTGTATTAACTTGTCTCTTAATACATACTCTTGTGGATTGGTCGGTGTTGTCATTGTTCACCTCATTATTTGAAAAGGGGATATTTATCGTTCTTAACGATAAAAATAAACAAGAAAAGCCATCAGAGTCTAAATTCAATGGCTTGGTCTTATGTAGCAGTAAATTCAGGAATGAATTTACTGCTTAGCTGGTATACTTACTTCAATGATTGGCTAAACTCTTCATTATCTAATTCTACCGCTTCTTTTAATTGCTCTAAAATATCAGGAATAGCGCTAATCACTCGGTTCCATGACGGGATAAATGGTGTATCCATAGGCTGTTCTAAAAAGGTATTACCAGCGGTTATTATGTTTTTGGCAAACATTTCTACAGCTTCTTCTTCACTATGAATATCGAGTTTTAATCCGTTCATCATGGCATCATTGCGATAGGTTTCTACATAATCTAAAGCAATACGATAATAAGTGGCTTTTAACGTTCTGAATTTTTCAGCAGTAAAGGTTTCACCTTGAGTAGCGAGTTTACGAATAAACGATTTACTGATATCAACCGACATTTTTGATAAACCACCCTCGTCATTATCTAACGACATGTCTTGATGTTTATGATCATAAGTTGCTGCAATATCAACTTGGCAAATACGGTTTGAAGAATAGTTACGGTACATTTCAGACAATACACCAATTTCTAATCCCCAATCACTCGGAATTCGAATATCGCTTAATACATCTCTACGAAAAGAAAACTCACCCGCTAACGGATATAAAAAGCTGTCCATGTATTCAAGATAGTCGCAATGACCTACTGTTTTTTTCAAGGCTTTAATTAATGGCGTAACTAATAAGCGAGAAACACGACCGTTGATTTTACCGCCAGCAACACGAGCATAATAGCCTTTAGAAAATTCATAGTTAAATAATGGGTTGGCAACCGGGTATAGCAACCTGTCTAGTAGTTCACGCTCATAAGTTAAAATGTCACAGTCATGCAAGGCAACAGATTCTGCTTTGCCTGACGCTAAAATATAACCCATGCAATACCAAACATTACGGCCTTTACCTAACTCTTTAGGCGCTAAACCTAATGCTTGTAATTTTGCATCGATTGCTTGCAAGCGAGGACCGTCGTTCCATAAAACGCGGTGATGTTGCGGTAGTTCGCCAAAAAATGATAAAGCATGTTTATATTGAGCTAAGTCGGCTCTGTCTAAACCAATAACAATCTCAGATAAATATTCTACACCTTTCAGTTTACTAATAATGTCAGGTAAGGCTTTGCCTTCTAGTTCGGAAAATAAAGACGGTAAAATGAGACCTAAAGGCCGTGTTTTAGAAAAGGTTAATAGTTCAGCCGCCATATCCTTAGGATCTCGCTGCGCTAAATTATGAAGAGTTGTTACGGTACCGTTTTGATAGAAATCAGCCATGATTTACCTCTTAAGTTATTGTATTTATCTTATATGTTTTATATTTCTTCGAGTTTTAAGTTTTAAGTAAAAGTAAGTTAAATTAACTGCTCTGCTAGTATGTCTTGTATTGCTTCAGCCCAGCCTTCAGGGCCATATAGGCTTGTTTGGATAGTCATTTTTTGACGATATAATGTAGGAAACTCATGTGCAGGTGATTTTATTTGCACAGCAATATCTGCGGCTTCTAACATAGGGGTATCATTTTCACCATCTCCTAAGGCAATGGTACATATCGGGCTATTTTGTAACTGTGCTTGGTATTGTTCAGTTAACCAAAGCAATGCTTGGCCTTTATCACAATAACCACCAATATGTAAAAATCTACCGCCTTGAACAACATTGGCACCTAAATCAAGCATGTGATTTATAAAAGTGTCTTTAGTTGCCTCGTCGCCTAACCATTGCAGAGGCTCACCATATTGTCTTTGTTTTGCACGTTCTGCCTCATCAATACTTAATCCGGTTAATAAGGCAAGTTCAGATTCAGACATGGCAGAAAAGCCTTGGTAATTTCCGCTAAATTCGTTGTTTTCACCAGACAATAACGATAACCAATGCTCTACAGGTAAACAAAAAGATTTAACCCAGTACTTTCCTACAACATCAGTATCTGCAGGTTGCTTGCTAAACGTACCTATTGGGATATAAATGGCCGCGCCATTTTCAACGATAAAAGGAGTGTCTAGCTTTAAGTCTTGAAGAATTACTTCTAATTCAGCATAGGTTTTACTGGTATTTAAAATAACGGGAATATCAGCTCTTTTCAGCTGCGCAAGAGTTTTACTTGCGGCAATGGATTGATACGTAAAATGGTCGAGTAGTGTACCGTCTAAATCACTGAATATAATTCGCTTTATTTGACTCATAGACTTCCTGTTACGACATCTGTTAACGGAATATCCGTAATTTTACGATCGTATCCTAAATGAAAAATAGCATCGGCTGAGTTTGAAATGGTATTACAACCTTGTACACTCAATCGTTGAAAATACTGAGTGAAATTTAATATTTGTGCCGGAGACATAATTTTAGAATCGCATAAATCAACATTTCTGGCTTTTAATTTCTGTTCTTGCTCTAAACGCCATTGATAAACACAATCGAAAGAAGGTGCTTGTAAGGCTAACCAAAAGTCCATTTTGTGATACAAAGGCTCATAAGTTGTTATAAGTTGTTGATTGACATAATTGCGCCAAGCAGCAGTGGTGTCATGTTGTAACTCAAGTTCATTAATAGGAGAAAGTAATTGCGCTGGAGTTTGTGGTTGAACTCCCCAACACCAGCCTTCTAATAAAATGATATCAATCGGCTCATCAACTAAAGTCCATTCGCTTTCAGCTTTTGGTTCGTCGGTAGCTTTGTTGAATCGAGGAATTGAAAAACCAGTTTCATGCGCTGCTAATTGCGTTAAAACATTTTCAAGAGCCACCATATCGTGTGTGCCGGGAACTCCTCGTGTAGCCAATAGTGGGTGAATATCGTTGGCTAATTGTTTACGTTTTGCGCTTGAAAAGTAAAAATCGTCTAACGACATTACTACCACATTAAGTTGGTATTCAGCTCGCAAATAACTTGCAACAAAGTCAGTAAGCGTTGACTTACCACTACCTTGGCAACCATTGATACCTACAAAATAAGCTTTATCACTTTGCTTGAACTTATCAAATATTCGATCAGCCAAAGGTTTGTAATAGTTCTTAACCGTTAGCCGAAAATCTTCGGGCAATTTGTGTTGTTTAATAAAATCTGAAAGCATTTCTTCACCATTGATAATTATTAAGTAATATAAGCGTTTCAACTCTTATGCCATGATTATTTAAAAACAGTATTAAGCAGCTATCCTACTGTAAAATAATGATTATTCATGTATTTGTTTATTTAAAATATTATTTTAGAGTTGTAAAAAAATACAAACATAGTGCAGGTAATTAAATCAATTGCTCAATAATAGTGCAAAAACTGTTATATGCCGAGTTAACTTGTCTTATATTGTCTTAATTAATTGAGGTTAGCAATTTAGAGCAAGCAAAATCAGTAAATAATTGCCACTTATTGGTGCGGCGATATATGAGATAAAAATAACGTAGATCATATATTAACAGTATTACAATTAACTATACGTACCTAGCCAATTGAGTTAACGATAATTGATTTTATATATTTTGTGCGATTACTTTCAAATGTCAGGCTATTTTGGCAAAGATATAAGGTTTCATTTACCGTATTTTTTAATTGATGAATTTTAATCGCTGCTTGATTTTGAAAAGCATTAACAGCATGTAAAGGCAATACCGTAAAACCTAATCCTCGGCTAACCGGCTCAAGAATCAAGCTGATTTGATTCGAAAACCCAGACCGTTTAAATTGACTGATATGTGCAAACTGCGGGTAATTTTTACTTAATAGTTGTTGTGATTGATACTCGCCATCAGGGTGTCCAATAAAGCCAAGCATTGTTAACGATTGCCAATCAACCGCTTCAACTGTATGTGAAGTAACAAGTACAAGTGGCTCTACTGCTATTGGCGTACTCAATAAACTAGCGCTTTGTGTTTGCTGGGTTAGTAGTCCTATATCGACTTTTCTCTCAATTAGGTCTTGCTCTATGCTTGAGTTAGGTGCAAAACGGTAATCAATAATTAAAGTAGGATGGCGCTGTTGCTCGTTTAATAATTGCGGATAGAGTTTTAAACCAACACTACCAGGCGTTATTATTTTCACTGTACCTATTAACGGATCATCTTGTTTAATTGATGTTGTAATTTCTTCAGTTGTTTTAAGTAAATTTTGTCCTTGCTGATAAAGCTTTAATCCCGCATCGGTTAATGAAAAAGATTTACCCGTACGTACCAACAACTGTGTATCTAGAGACTGTTCTAATTTTTTTATGTGCTGACTAACACCTGATTGTGTCATAAATAACTTATCAGCAGTTTTAGTAAAGTGATTAGTATCAACAAGGGAGCAGAAGGTTTTTAACCAAACAAGGTTTATCATTACAAAATGTACTTATTATTATGATTTATAATAATTGTACGTAATTAAAGTGGCGGCGTAAACTTCACTCATACTTTTAAAGGAGAAAAATTATGAGCAAAGCATACCCAAGAGCATTTTCACACATTGGTATTTCAGTACCAGATGTAGACGCGGCATTAAAGTTTTATACTGAAGTATTAGGTTGGTACGAAATTATGAAGCCAACCATTATTGTTGAAGACAACACCGCCATTGGTGAAATGTGTACCGATGTATTTGGTGCTAACTGGGGCAAGTTTAAAATCGCCCACATGTCTACCGGTGACAGAATTGGTGTTGAGATTTTCGAATTTGCTAACCAACAAAACCCAGAAGATAATTTTGAATACTGGAAAACAGGCGTGTTCCATTTTTGTGTACAAGATCCAAATTTAGAAGAGTTGGTTGAAAAAATAGTTGCAGCTGGCGGCAAAAAACGTATGGCAGAACCTCGCTATTACTACCCAGGTGAAAAACCTTATCGTATGATCTACATGGAAGACCCGTTTGGAAATATTCTAGAAATATACAGCCACAGTTATGAATTAACTTATGCTGCTGGCGCTTATTAGTTGATATTAGCCACACAAATAATATATGTATAAGTCATATTCAGCTTTTGCCATCATGGATGATGGCAAAAAATTATGGTGAGCTTTCGGTATTTATTCGCAGACTAAAACCCTTCATCTACTTCAAAAGTCAGCTTCTCTTTTGTAATAGGATGAGTAAAGCTCAACCGCTGTGCATGTAAATGCAGCCTATCAGCTGGCGTGCCATATAAAGTATCACCAACAATAGGGGAATTCAGACCATCAGGATGCGCGCAATGCATCCGTAGTTGATGGGTTCTACCGGTAATAGGATATAAAAATAACTTAGTTGAATTGGTGTTAACGGTTCCTTGAGCTTTTTCTTGAATCGGTTCAATAACTTCCCAATGGGTTTCGGCACGCTTACCATGTTCGTAACAAACCACTTGTTTCGGTCTGTCATCTAAATCTACGCGTAATGGTAAAGATATATTGCCAGACTTTTGTGCTAACGATCCACCAATAGTGGCAACATAACGCTTGCTCACTTCTTTATTAATAAATTGTTGCTGTAAGTTTTTATGGGCGCGTTCATTTAAGGCAAGTATTAATAAACCAGAAGTTGCCATGTCTAACCTGTGAACAATTAAACCTCCTGTTGCGTTAGGGAATTTCGCTTGAATACGGGTATAAACCGAGTCTTTAATCGACTTGCCCGGAACAGACAACAAACCTGAGGGCTTGTTAACCACCACGATATCATCGTCTTGAAATACTATTTCTAACGCAATGTTTTCTGCGGGGTTAACTAATAACGGATTTTCGTCCACCGCCATGCCTTTTAGCATGTGCGTTAAAATAGGTAAGCACTTACTTTGACAAGCAGGGTAGAAGTGTTGATGTTTTCGTATTTCAGACTTAGGCTGTGCGCCCCACCAAAATTCCGCCATACAAATTGGTGTTAGGTTTTGCTCAAATGCATATTGTAATAATTTGGGGGCAGCACAATCACCAGAGCCAGCAGGTGGTTTTTTCACAATGGTTTCAGCGAACAACTCGGTTAAGTCTTTACTTTCACCTTTAATATTGAGCATTTTATATTGCTTGAAAAAGTGCTTTTGTAACTTGACCGAAAGCTGCTTTCTACGTTTTTTTAAAAACGCTATTTCATTGGTAAATACTGTTAACTTAGCTGTAATTGAACTAATTGACTCTTGATGGTGTAATTTTAATGCTTGTAGCTCTTTTTTATCGGTAACGCTGGCACGAGAAAGGCTAATACTAATATCTTTGTACGTGTCTTCTGATATATTTTTTGATATGTCTTTAGCTGAGTCTTCAGGTAAGTCGGTATTACTTAATTGGGAGTCTAACCAAGCACGTTTTTCTTTTCTCGCCTTTTTGTTTTCACGCATTTGTTGTTGCAAGTTTTCTATTGCTTGCGCTGCGTTTTTTTCTGCCTCGGTTAATAATTGCGTTAACTGAGTTAATTCAGGTGCAGTAGATAACTGGGTGATCTGGCTGTTAATACTATTAATGTCAATTTGCATAGTTTGTTCATATTCACTGACACTATAGGCTTGATAAATAGTAGGAACAAAATTAATGCCTTTACCTTCATCGTTTTGTTGTTCAGGCGCTTCATTGGCATTACCAGAAATTGCCGATAAATAACCTACTTTGCCATCAATATTTTTAACAATTAGTACGCCGTACATTCGTCCTTGTTGTTTGGTGTTATTAGCCTTACTAATAGAAGAATCAATAGGATGAAATACGGCTAACTTATGCTGTAATTCTTCGCTGGCGATTACTGCTAAAGGATGTGTCTGATAATAAAATGGATATGTGAATTTATTGGGTAATGTTAAGTGGCTAACATCATTAATAAAATCTGTCCAATAGCGTGGTTTAGTAGTTGGTAACATAAGGTTTTAATATTGGCGTAAGCCTAGTTTCCACTGGTAATTATTTTAGTATTTATACCGCTGGCGAGAATAGCAGAGTTTTTAGGTAATTCTTCATTACCGTTAAGCAAGTAAATTACTTGTTGCCCTTGTTGCGCTAACTCTAACGCGTGTTGATAATTAAGCATAATGGTTGAGCTAATACTTTGCGGGTATTTTTCAGCATCACGACGCACATATTCTATTAAGTCAATGTTTACATCATTGTCATAAAAAACAGCATCGGCAAACTGTAATGATCTGTGAGCACTTAAAGTTAAGTTATCAGGATTACCATCAAGTGTTTGAATAAAAATAATCTCCCCCTGTGGTGGAGCTATTTCTTCTTTCAAACTCGCTATTAGCTGTTGTTCTGCTTCTTGCTGTTTACCATCAAGTAATGCTTGGCCAATTGAACCACGTAAAATGGTTTCCCAAAAAGTACGGCGATTACGAATACCCTTAATACGCGCTTTAACATGATCTCGAAATTTTAAAGAAAAATCGGCTAAACGACCATAACCTTGCGGCAAAATCTTTTCTATTTGCTCGCGTAACATGCGAATTAAAATAGGCGCACTGCCTGAGCTTGAAAGGGCAATAATCATTGGCGATCTGTCAATAATTGCCGGTGTTATATAAGTACAAAGAGTCGGTTGATCAACAACATTCGCTAAAATATTTAGTGGTACGGCTTCATGATAAACCGCTTCGTTAACGACAGTATCGTCTGTTGCGGCTATAACTAAGGTAATGTTAGTTAACAAACCTGCTTGGTAATTATGGGCTAACCACGTTAAGTTATTTTCAGTGATTAAACGTTCAACACCGTCGGTAACCGTTGCCGCCATCACTGTAATATTCGTTGTGCTTTTCAATAATAATTCAATTTTACGTGCGGCAACGTCGCCACCACCAATAACCATGGCATTTATCTTACTGCCATCAAGAAAAACGGGAAAATACTTCATTATCAAATATGCTCATTTGCTAGTGTTGAGAACATAGATTGGAGCCTATGTTTAATTATAGGCTCAGATTACCATAGCAATAGCTAAAAAACTTTATCGAAAGTGCAGCTCAAAGCAGTTATTTTCTCCCCATGGGCTTAATGAATGATAAACTAGCGATAAGTAATAGAAACTAAACTACATCATTAATAGAGAAGATCAGATGCCTTGGATACAACTTAGATTAAGTGCTAACGAAGATAATGCCGAAAAATATAGTGACTGGCTAAGTGCTTGTGGCTCACAAGCGGTTACTTTTGTTGACGCAAAAGATACACCTATTTATGAACCGTTACCGGGCGATGAAGTCATTTATTGGTCAAATACTGTGGTAATGGGCTTGTTTGAAGCAAGTCACGACATGGATAAAGTGATCAGTTACTTAAAAAGTATTCATCCTGATAAAGAACAAATGCAATACAAGTTAGAGCAACTAGAAGATAAAGACTGGGAACGTGAATGGATGGATAACTTTCACCCAATGAAATTTGGCGAACGCTTATGGATTTGTCCTAGTTGGTGCGATGTGCCAGAGCCAGATGCGGTTAACGTTATGTTAGATCCTGGTCTGGCTTTTGGTACAGGAACACATCCTACTACTGCATTATGCTTAACCTGGTTAGACGGTTTAAATTTAACGGGTAAAACCGTGGTCGATTTTGGTTGTGGCTCAGGTATTTTATCATTAGCGGCACTTAAGTTGGGCGCTAAGAAAGTAATTGGCATTGATATTGACCCACAAGCATTACAAGCTAGCCTTGCTAATGCTGAACGTAATAATGTAGCCGATCGCCTTGAACTGTTTTTACCAAAAGACCAACCAGAATTTAAAGCCGACGTAGTAGTTGCCAATATTTTAGCTGGGCCGCTACGTGAGTTAGCACCAGTGATCATTGAATATGTAGGTGATAAAGGTCTTTTAGCGTTATCAGGCGTATTAGAAGAGCAAGCAGAGGTACTACAAGAAATTTATGGTCAGTGGTGTGATATGGAGCCGGTAAGTGTACAAGAAGAATGGGTGCGCTTAAACGGACAAAGAAAGTAGACATATTAGTTAGCCCACAGAAAACATCATATTAATGATTAAAGCTATAATTTAGCTCGTTATTAGTTTGAAAGTAAATCCGAACAGTGCTCAATGTTCGTCAACAGTTATCCCCGAAATATCTTCTCGGGGATCTATTCTACTTTCCACCACCACGTATACTTTGCTGCTTTTATTA
The DNA here is from genome assembly GCF_002843355.2 of Colwellia echini. Classification (GTDB taxonomy): domain Bacteria; phylum Pseudomonadota; class Gammaproteobacteria; order Enterobacterales; family Alteromonadaceae; genus Colwellia; species Colwellia echini. Next base: position 6,573 of record NZ_PJAI02000012.1, on the reverse strand, counting down.
TCTTAAGCTAAATCATTATTAAGCCTTGAAGATGATTGATTTATTACTTTAATTGGAATTATTCAAACTTTCATAACGCTTTTTTCAAATCAACTGATTTAGTTATTGCTTTATTCTTTATATAACTGTAGCCATTGCTCAGCGTGAGTTTAGGTGGATTTATCTTTGAAATGGCCTCTACTTTTTTAAAAGCTTTGTCAACAAATTTGTTAGTTAATTGTGCAATTTACACTCACTTTAAAGGTTTGATAAAAGTCAATATCAAAAAAGCAAATAAAGTTTAAAATTGTTCAAATTATATGCTTTTAAATTGAAAAAAAAACGCGTAAACTTAGCGCCCTTTTGAAAGGTAGCTCAAAAAAACAGCAGTATGAAAATAGGTACGTATCAACTTAATTCGCAGGTAATGCTTGCACCAATGGCAGGAATTACCGACCAACCCTTTAGGCAACTTTGTTGTCAACTCGGTGCAGGTTTAGCGGTTTCCGAAATGGTTTCGTCAAATCCGAAAGTATGGAATACCGAAAAATCTAAATTAAGAATGATCCATGACGCTGCAGCTGGTATTCGCAGTGTACAAATTGCAGGGAGCTGCCCTGATGAGTTAGCGTTTGCTGCTCAAGTAAATGCTGATAACGGCGCACAAATTATTGATATCAATATGGGGTGCCCAGCAAAAAAGGTAAATAAAAAATTAGCAGGCTCTGCGTTATTACAAGAGCCAGAATTGGTTGAGCGTATTGTTCAGTCAGTAGTGAACGCGGTAAATATTCCGGTCACGCTAAAAATTCGCACAGGATGGTGTGAAAATACTCGTAATGGTATCGAAATAGCCAAAATTGCTGAACATAATGGTATAGCATCACTCGCAGTGCATGGCCGTACCCGTAATGACTTTTATAAAGGCAATGCGGAATACGACACTATTAAAGCAATTAAAGCAGCTATTTCAATTCCTGTAGTGGCTAATGGTGATATTACATCACCGGATAAAGCTCTGCAGGTTTTAAGCTATACGGGTGCAGATGCCATAATGATTGGCCGTGGCGCGCAAGGTCGTCCGTGGATTTTCCGAGAAATTAATCATTTTTTGGCTACGGGCAACAAGATGCAAGCACCAACATTGAGCGAAGTTCGTTCAATAGTATTGGCTCACGTTATGGAATTACATCAGTTTTACGGCGATTTCAAAGGAGTGATGATTGCTAGAAAACACGTGTCTTGGTATGTACATAACCTAGTTGAAACCTATGAAGGTTTTAGCGAAGCGTTTAATAATGATCAAGGCAAAGCGTTTAGAGCGATTTTTAATGCCTTATCGTCACCAGAAGAACAATTGGCGACGTTAGACAAATTTTTTGATGATTTTGCGACTAACTCTTTTTAGAGATAAGTCCAATTCATTGTGTTTCATTTTATTTTTATTAACAAAAGAAAGAGTTATATCATATGTTCGAACAAAATGTATCTTCTCCGTTTATCACTGGCGATATTCAAACACAAACTAAAACTTCTCCTTTACGTAGCCAAGCTAAAATTGCAATTAGCAACTACTTATCACAACTAAACGGCAACGATGTTGATGATATGTACGACCTTGTTTTAAGTGAAATAGAAGCACCAATGTTAGAAGAAGTAATGATGTACACTCGCGGTAATCAAACTCGCGCAGCTAACTTACTAGGTATTAACCGTGGTACGTTACGTAAAAAACTTAAAAAATACGGCATGAACTAAGCACGTATTTTTCTTGAAAGCACCCTCGGGTGCTTTTTGTGTTTTGAAAGGGGTGGTTACTAACACCATTTTATTCTCTTTCTAGTTTAATCAACTTATTTATGTATTTTTTATCTTAAAGTTCTAACGTTTAATTATCAGGAAAAGTAATGGCTCTGACGAATGTCTGAGAGTCATTTTGACGCAATAATTGGGCTAGGCAACAACAAGATAATCAATAACAACAAAAAAGGTATACTTACTGATGGATCCACGTCCTATAAAACGCGCACTGTTAAGTGTTTCAGATAAAACCGGTATCGTTGAATTTGCTCAACGACTAAGCGACAAAGGAGTAGATATTTTATCTACTGGTGGTACTGCTAAACTACTTGCTGAAAACGGCATCAAAGTAACTGAAGCATCTGACTACACAGGTCACCCTGAAATTATGGATGGTCGTGTTAAAACATTACATCCTAAAATTCACGGTGGAATTTTAGCGCGTCGTGGTACTGATGAAGCAGTAATGGCTGAAAATAACATTAGCCCGATTGATATGGTTGTTGTTAATTTGTATCCATTTGCTAATGCAGTAAGCGATGAAAACTGTTCATTAGAAAATGCTATTGAAAATATCGATATCGGCGGCCCAACTATGGTTCGCGCAGCAGCAAAAAACCATAAAGACGTAACTATTGTTGTTAACGCAAGCGATTATGATCGTGTGTTAGCTGAAATGGATGCTAACGAAGATTCATTAACTTATAAAACACGTTTTGATTTAGCTATTGCGGCTTACGAGCACACTGCTAGCTACGACGGTATGATTGCAAACTACTTTGGTAAAATGTTACCTGCGTACGGCGACTCTGAGTCTGAAGCGTCTTTAGATAATAAAGTAAAATTCCCACGTACTTTCAACAGCCAGTTTATCAAAACTCAAGATTTACGTTACGGTGAAAACTCTCATCAAGCAGCGGCTTTCTATAAAGAAGCAAACCCAGAAGAAGCATCAGTTTCTACTGCTACTCAGTTACAAGGTAAAGCATTATCTTATAACAACATCGCTGATACTGATGCAGCGCTTGAGTGCGTTAAAGAATTCGATGAGCCAGCTTGTGTTATTGTTAAACATGCAAATCCATGTGGTGTTGCAATTGGCGAAAACATTTTTGCAGCATACGAAGGCGCTTATAAAACTGATCCTACATCAGCTTTTGGTGGCATTATCGCGTTTAACCGTGAACTAGATGCTGATACTGCTGAAGCAATTGTTTCACGTCAATTTGTTGAAGTTATTATTGCTCCTACCATTTCTGATGAAGCTGCTAAAGTTGTTGCTGCTAAACCAAACGTGCGTTTATTAGCATGTGGCGCTTGGGATACACAAACAACAGGCTTAGACTTTAAGCGTGTTAACGGTGGTTTATTAGTTCAAGATCGTGACCAAGGCCGTGTTGCAGACAGTGACTTAAAAGTAGTGACTAAACGTCAGCCTACAGAAGATGAAATGCGCGACTTAAAATTCTGTTGGAAAGTAGCAAAATTTGTTAAATCTAACGCAATTGTTTATGTTAAAAATAGTGAAACTATTGGTGTTGGTGCAGGTCAAATGAGCCGTGTTTACTCAGCAAAAGTTGCAGGCATCAAAGCTGCTGACGAAAACCTAGAAGTTAAAGGTTCAGTTATGGCATCAGATGCATTCTTCCCGTTCCGTGATGGTTTAGATGCAGCCGCTGAAGCAGGTATTAATGCAGTAATTCAGCCGGGCGGTTCTATGCGTGATGACGAAGTTATTGCGGCAGCTGACGAACACAACATAGCAATGGTGTTCACCGGTATGCGTCACTTCCGCCATTAATAATGCTCCTTGTCGCTGCTAAGTCCAATTTAGGCGTCAAAAGTACTCACTGACATTCGTCAGCTCCGTGCTTTTTTCTTTAAATTGAACAAAGCAGCTTAAAGGAACTTCATTAATTTGATATTACGTAGCGTAAAATATAAAGCAGTGTTGATTTATTTACTTCTTACATTCATATAAGTGAAAGTTAGCATGGAAATAAAATCAACGCTGCTTGTTTGTTTAAAGCACTAGTATTTTTATTGATTTGTAAGGCTATTTTAAAGTTATCAATTAATTAGTGTTATTGGTATTGTATCTGGTATAACAGAGCATCAAAAATTCAATCTATTTAACCTAGTTAAGTTATACACGTGGTTTACAAGGAAAAGACTTATGACAATGAAAACAAACGCACTTAAAGCAATTGCACTTGCTGTTACGGTAAGTTGTAGTACATTAAGTTTATCTGCTATTGCAAAAGAGTCCGCCGTTCCAGCTACAAAAATGGCACCAATGACACTTAAACAAGCTGTTGCTAGCGAACATCGTTCAGCTGAAAATAAAGCGCGCGATCAATATCGTCACCCTGTTGAAACCCTAACCTTTTTTGGTTTTTTACCTACCATGACAGTGGTAGAAATTACCCCAGGCGGCGGATGGTACACTGAAATTCTTGCTCCTGCTTTAAAAGGAACAGGTAAATTATACGGTGCTCATTACCCTGATACAGGTGAAGATAATTACTACAGTAACTCTCGTAAAAAATTAGAAGCAAAACTTTCATCTGATGTGGTTTTTAGTGAAGTAGTTTTAACTAACTTTACCCCTAATCAAGAAAGTGAATTAGCGCCACAAGGCACAGCTGATTTAGTACTAACCTTTAGAAATTTACATAACTGGAAAGATGCTGGCGTAGAGCAGGTATTTAAAGATGCGTTTAACGCGCTTAAACCAGGTGGTGTTTTAGGTGTGGTAGAACATAGATTACCAGTTGAAGTTGCCGATCCTGCACAAGCCAAAGGTTATGTTTCAGAAACACAAACCATTAAACAAGCAAAAGCTGCTGGTTTTAGATTTGCAGGCTCAAGTGAAATTAACGCAAATGCCAAAGACACAGCACAATACCCTAAAGGTGTTTGGACATTACCACCTGTTTTACGTTTAGGTGATGAAGATAAAGAAAAATATTTAGCGATTGGCGAAAGCGATCGCATGACATTAAAGTTTGTTAAACCTGGTAAGTAAGCTATATAACGCTTACTAGTAGAGGTTTAACGTTAAGTAATATATAGGAATAAATATGAACATCTTAGTTATAGGCGGCGGCGGTCGTGAACATGCTTTAGCATGGAAAGCGGCACAATCAGCCCAAGTTACTAAAGTATTTGTTGCGCCAGGCAATGCAGGTACAGCGATTGAAAATAAATTAGAAAACGTTGCTATTGATACCAGCGATAATGCAGCGTTAGTTGCTTTTGCACAAAGTAATGATATTGCTTTGACAATTGTTGGTCCAGAGCAACCTTTAGTAGATGGTGTTGTTGATGCATTTCAAGCTGAAGGTTTAGCTATTTTTGGACCAAGTGCCAAGGCAGCACAACTTGAAGGTTCAAAATCATTTACTAAAGATTTCTTAGCACGCAATAAAATTCCTAGCGGCAGCTACGAAAATTTCACTGAAGTTGAACCAGCTCTTGCTTATGTTCGTGCTCAAGGCGCCCCAATTGTTGTTAAAGCCGATGGCTTAGCGGCAGGTAAAGGTGTAATTGTTGCGCTTACTTTAAAAGAAGCTGAAGATGCAATTGAAGACATGCTTGCTGGTAACGCTTTTGGCGATGCAGGGCATCGTGTAGTTATTGAAGAATTCCTTGAAGGTGAAGAAGCAAGTTTCATCGTAATGGTAGACGGTAAAAATGTTTTACCAATGGCAACTAGCCAAGATCACAAACGCGCACTTAACGGTGACTTAGGTCCAAATACCGGTGGAATGGGCGCATATTCTCCGGCTCCTGTTGTTACGCCTGAAATTCATGATCGCATTATGGCCGAAGTCATTATGCCTACGGTTGAAGGTATGGCTAATGAAGACGCACCATACAGTGGCTTCTTATATGCAGGTTTAATGATCGCTACAGACGGCACACCAAACGTAATTGAGTACAACTGTCGTTTTGGTGATCCTGAAACTCAACCTATTATGATGCGTTTACAATCTGACTTAGTTGAGCTTTGCTTAGCTGCAACTCGTGGTGAATTAGACAAAGCAACAGCTGAATTTGATTCACGCGCTGCAGTTGGTGTTGTACTTGCTGCACAATCATATCCAGCAGATTATCCTAAAGGTGATGTGATCTCAGGTTTAGATACAAACAATAACCCATCGGCAAAAACCTTCCATGCAGGCACAAAACTAAATGAAGCCGGTGAAGTGGTAACAAATGGCGGTCGTGTATTATGTGCTACAGCACTAGGTAATACAGTAACTGAAGCTCAACAAGCAGCTTATGAACTGTTACATCAAATTAGTTGGAAAGGCGTAGAATTCAGAACGGATATTGCATACCGCGCAATTGCACGTGAACAAGAAAAAAGTGAAAACGTTTTTTAGATACAGAGTGAGTGTAATTCTACTCATTCAGTATTTATTGATCCTTTAATTAATACTATAAAACCGACCTTAGCGTCGGTTTTTTGTTTTGAAACAGTAAATAGATAGTTATGAACTTAATATTACCAAGAAATATGCCGTTATAGCGTAGTTCAAAACAAATCTACAAATCACCAAAAAAATATAGGAAAAAGAAAGGATCATGCTTGATCAATACTTTATATTCGATCTCTAGCCCAATAATACAACGGATTGTATGATAAACGTTCGAACAAACAATAAAAGCAATTAAAATGAAAATAACGCTTGATCATTATTAAGAACTCTCTACAATGCGCTCCAGTTCCGAGGGGTTCACGCAAAATGAATCATCAAGAGCTTGTTTTACTAAGTTATCTACTCG
>NZ_PJAI02000119.1 GCF_002843355.2 Colwellia echini | reverse complement strand
AGCATCACGTTGCCAACGTGAATGTCACGAGTTCGAGTCTCGTTAGCCGCTCCAATTTTAACTTGGCAAAGTTAAAGAGATTTTATTGAGTAAAAGTAATTTCTACGAAGCGATTATAGCTAAGTTGGTAGAACATCACGTTGCCAAAAGCAAAGTGAATGTCACGACTTATGTTGAAGAGAGTAGTCTCGTTAACCGCTCCAATTTTAGTTGTTATACTAAAAAGATTTTATTAGTAGTAAGTGAAAAAGAATATCTACGTAGCGGCTGTAGCTCAGCTGGTAGAGCATCACGTTGCCAACGTGAATGTCACGAGT
>NZ_PJAI02000118.1 GCF_002843355.2 Colwellia echini | reverse complement strand
TTCAAGTTGAATTTGTGGTAAGTTTTGCACTTCACATCAAAGGATTGGTGTTTGTTTCCTTCCTTTTTTGTGGCTTCGTATTTTTTATTTATCATTGGTAGGCATTTTTTGATAATGTCTATCCATTACGGTTTGGTGGCAAAGTGGTACATGTGTTTTTAAGTACTTTCTACCACCAATTTATTTTAATATTTGTAGCAGCTGCGGTGCTTGCAACAGGCAGCTGCTAACAAGGCACTTAATCGGAAAAATAACAGTTGGCTGCGGCTCGTACCTCGCGCAGTATAGCCAAACTGTTATTTTCCGCTTAGTGTGGCGTTAGG
>NZ_PJAI02000117.1 GCF_002843355.2 Colwellia echini | reverse complement strand
CTTCCATATCCATGCCAAGCTCAAGCATTTCAGTTGGATAACCTGTTTTATCGGCAACCACTTCCATCATCACGGTTTGAATATGTTTTAAGTCTATCGCTACTGATGCAGTTGTTGCTTCAGTCGTTGTTTCAGTAATTAATACTGGAGGGGATACAGGTGCATTTTCAGCCGTAACAACTGCTTCTTTGCTTTGCATCTTTTCTTGCATATAAGCAACGATTTCACCCAGTGTACGTAACTCTGCTAAATCTTCAGGATTAAGCTCTGGTAAGTCAGTAATTATTTCTTGTACTGCACCTAGGATTTCAACACGTTTAATTG
>NZ_PJAI02000116.1 GCF_002843355.2 Colwellia echini | reverse complement strand
CGTTAAAAGATACGTTTAACCTTACGGCAACCGACGGCAGTTTATTAATCACAGACATCTCAGGATTTGAATTAATTGATGGTGTGGGTAATGCCACTTTAACAGGCGACAGCGCGAACACCTGGTTAGTTAATGGTAATAATGCAGGTACCTTAAACGGTATTAGTTTTACAGACTTTGTGAAGTTAGTCGGCGGTAATGGCATTGACAGTTTCACCGTAAATACGGGTGTTTCTATTGGCGATATCAGTGGTGGCAATGGCGCAAACACGTACGCGATTAATGGCACTGCGGGTGCTATCACGGGTGGTGTTGATGCAGATACCTTTAC
>NZ_PJAI02000115.1 GCF_002843355.2 Colwellia echini | reverse complement strand
AATTCAGTTTTGTATTTATCGCACGTATATTATTGTTTCGCGGTGTTACATAAAACTGAGCAAAGCCGTTTAATGAAATTTCTGGTGAGCTAATTCCTCAGTTTTTACTGCAAAATTTCGTGCAAGACTTTGCCAATTACTTTATTGTGGTTTGGTAAGTTTAGGTGGCATAAATTCTAATCAGTTCAAACACCTAACAAGGCATTAAAGCAGGACAAAAAACAGTTTGCTGTTTCGTGCCTCAACATTTTAGCAAACAATTTTTTGCCTCTTAATGAAGCGTTAGGCATATTCATAGGGATGCGATTTAATGAAGTTTTTGAGTATTATAATACT
>NZ_PJAI02000114.1 GCF_002843355.2 Colwellia echini | reverse complement strand
ATGATAATGAAATTGAAAGAAACCCTGATGGGGCTATAGCTCAGCTGGGAGAGCGCCTGCCTTGCACGCAGGAGGTCAGCAGTTCGATCCTGCTTAGCTCCACCATTACGATTTTTTCGTTGTTATTTCGATACTCGCATAAGAGATACTATGCGTCGCATCAAAATGCCTAGAAAAACTTCGCAATGGCCATTTATTGTTTCTTCATTAAAGAAAGAAGCCAAATTTAAGCTTAACTTTTAAAGTTATTTTAAATTTGGTTTTTTTAAACCAAGTCTTTGCCGAATGCGGGCAAATGATTAGTTCTTTAACAATCTGGAAAGCTGATATAAATATCGGTATTTATATGTT
>NZ_PJAI02000113.1 GCF_002843355.2 Colwellia echini | reverse complement strand
GTAATTATTTCTTGTACTGCACCTAGGATTTCAACACGTTTAATTGAATCAATACCTAAGTCTGCTTCCATATCCATGCCAAGCTCAAGCATTTCAGTTGGGTAACCTGTTTTATCGGCAACCACTTCCATCATCACGGTTTGAATATGTTTTAAGTCTATCGCTACTAATGCAGTTGTTGCATCAGTCGTTGTTTCAGTCGTTTTTTCAACAATAGGTACTGTAGGGGCTACTGGTGCATTTTCAGCCGTAACAACTGCTTCTTTGCCTTGCATCTTTTCTTGCATATAAGCAACGATTTCACCCAGTGTACGCAGCTCTGCTAAATCTTCTGGATTAAGCTCAGGTAAGTC
>NZ_PJAI02000112.1 GCF_002843355.2 Colwellia echini | reverse complement strand
CCTCTAACTGCCAAGGCATCCACCACATACGCTTAGTCACTTAACCATACAACCCTAAGTAGTCTTAGAATACTCGGTGACTAAACCGAGTTAATTGTAAAGCCTGACATTTTCACGTACTCAACAAACTTACTGAAAAAGTAAACTTGTAGTGAGTTACTTGATAAGACATCTTACTCAAAGAGTAAGTATGAATTTGATAACACATCCTTGGGGGGATGCATTATCACCATCATCACAACACACGATAAGAGTGTGTGATAACAGCTTGGTATTTATAGTTACGTCAAACAACAGCGCGACACCGTGTTCAACATATAAATACCGATATTTATATCAGCTTTCCAGATTGTTAAAGAACTAATCA
>NZ_PJAI02000111.1 GCF_002843355.2 Colwellia echini | reverse complement strand
ATATATTCTTCTATATTACTCGCATCGGTAATATTCACCGTTTGTGAAGCTGCCGTTATAGTTAATGTATCGCCATTTGTTTCTGCACCCGTTCCACCATCAATTGTGCCGCTTACTACGCCCGTATTAGCCAAACTAACCGTGTCATCGCCATCACCACCAGAAATGCTAGCAATTCGACCTGTTGTATCGCCATTGATAGTGAAAATATCATCACCAGCACCGCCTACAAGAGCTCCCGTTACACCCGCTGCGCCAATAGTAAATGTATCTGCATCAACACCACCCGTGATAGCACCCGAAGTGCCATTAATAGCGTACGTGTTTGCGCCATTTTTACCGTCGATATCGCCAATAGAAACACCCGCATTTACCG
>NZ_PJAI02000110.1 GCF_002843355.2 Colwellia echini | reverse complement strand
TTGGCGGAGTGGACGGGACTCGAACCCGCGACCCCCGGCGTGACAGGCCGGTATTCTAACCAACTGAACTACCACTCCGCGATCTTTTGTTTGTAAATTTTATCAGGACTTACAACCTGCATCAAATATGATGATTTTAACAAAATTGGCGGAGTGGACGGGACTCGAACCCGCGACCCCCGGCGTGACAGGCCGGTATTCTAACCAACTGAACTACCACTCCGCGATCTTTTGTTTGTAAATTTTATCAGGACTTACAACCTGCATCAAATATGATGATTTTAACAAAATTGGCGGAGTGGACGGGACTCGAACCCGCGACCCCCGGCGTGACAGGCCGGTATTCTAACCAACTGAACTACCACTCCGCGATCTTT
>NZ_PJAI02000011.1 GCF_002843355.2 Colwellia echini | reverse complement strand
CACCAAATACCTACAAGTCATTCGTGGCTCACCTGCAGGGCAGCTTCCTACAGGTATACCAAATACCTACAAGTCATTCGTGGCTCACCTGCAGGGCAGCTTCCTACAGGTGCACCAAATACCTACAAGTCATTCGTGGCTCACCTGCAGGGCAGCTTCCTACAGGTATACCAAATATCTACAAGTCATTCGTGGCTCAGCTGCAGAGCAGCTTCCTACAGGTGCACCAAATACCTACAAGTCATCCGTGGCTCGGTTGTAGGAGGCTGCCCTGCAGGCGAACAGGTTGGAACAACCTGCTTGTTTTCTGTCTGTTATCGGATTGCTTTATGTGTTGTTAACCTGTGTATATAGGTTGAAATGCGGTTAGTGAATCTAACATGGTGCTATTACCCAAACCTTGGCCTGGAACTAAGGTTGAAAACTGGTTTTGTTCACCATGCAGCGCCATATAATTTAATAACACAGTTTGTACTAATAGGTTAACGTTGTTAGCTGAAGGTGCTGAAGCTGTTTCTACAGAAGCGTCAGGGCGCATAAAACCTATCTGTTGATTACGCGCTTGGGTGTCAGCATTTCCGCCCATTAACTCTGGTTTGCCGCTAGGATTAAACACTAAGAAAAATGAAGCGCCAGTTGACGAGTTATCACCAGTCCATTCACCTTTACCACGACCATCCATTGATTCATCAATACGGCCATTACTAGCAACAGAGCCATCACTAAAGACATACATCATTAATGGTTGATTACGTCTTGCTGCATATTCTAAACAAGCGCCCATACAGCGACCTGCACGTAAATCACGAAGTTCTCCTGTGCTGCGATCTCCAGTGTGGTAATCAAAGCCGCCCATAGTCACTGTACCGGCACCAGAATAACCGTTCACCACTAATTTCATGATAGAAGCTGTTTTTTGAAATTCGCGTTCGCCGTCAAATTCAGCCAGAGTGAATATGCCGCCGGGGCCCACAATATCAACATCGGCAACAGGATCTAAAGTGGTTGGATCACCAAATCTATCAGCGAGGTCGGCACTTTTAACATAACCGCAATTAACCATATCTTTAATTACATCATCACGGGTTACTTGGCTGTTTACTTTTGCCATTTTTTGCGCGCTAACCCGTTGTATGCTTTCCATCACTGCTACTGCATCTTGTTGTGAAAGAATATCAAATAAATCCCCTACATCGACTAAACCGGTTACATCGCTAGGTCGGTCTATTTTGGTTGGACGTACGCTTAAGTCAATGAAACTTGCTGGTGCCATTGAGTTGCCGCCAGAGTCAGTATTACGTGAACCTACAAGAGGCATTAATGAACCATTAGCTCCTGCGGCTGCAATTGCATACATTGGATTATGAGGATTGTTAGAAGTGTCATTATCAGAGCGACTTGGAATAACTGCGCCATTAATTTTTGCTGCGGTATCTGCTGATACTTTTTCTAAAATACCGCGTAGAAATGCTGAATCAGAATGAAAAGCTAATCCGAGATCGGTATTAACAAAATCTGATTGCATAGTGTCAGGATTGGCAATGTTTGGTGCCATATCCCCAGGTATCCCCAGCTTGCTATAACCTGCGGTAGATAAAAAATCTTGTTGCCCACCTAAGCCACCTACTAATACATTAGATCCAGATATATTGGCACCACCAGCTAAGTCAAAACTGATAAAAGGAATTTTCCCCGCGCCTTGAGCACTGATACCACAACTATCTCTTAGTGCTTCTATATCACTTGAAAGAGCTGCGTTGGCTTGCTTTGAGTTAGCTAATAGAGAAAAAACAGATAAACCAGCAACCGCATGGCCACCAGTTTTAAGGCCAGCAGAAATGAAGTCTCGACGTGTCATCGGCGCTTTATGATCACCAAATAACAAAGGTTCATTAGGTTGAAAATGTTTAGTTTTTCTCATGGGTACTTCCTATTTTACTTTTCTAAAGGTTCAGTCATTATTTTTATGTTAAATGTTACTGAACCAGCATAACGGCACTAGCTAATACTGCAGCACAGTTAGCTTTAGCAATGCTTTTACTTCTGTTGGCTGCACAATTACTGCCACATTGTGCTAAACGGGTTGTTAGAGCATCTAATTCAGTATAAACCCCTGACTTATCCGGTTGAGTAGTTAAACTTGACGGCATTAATTGCTCTAATAACGGGTTAATTAAATTTGCTTTACCTGCGTCGTTAAAAATATCAGCAGGCGGTTCGTTTAAATCAATATCAGGAAACCATGTTTCGCGAATGCTATTATCTTCAATAGCCGCATCGCAATAGGCAATAGCTAATTGCGTAATACCCATTTGCTGCGCTGAAATAAAGGTTTCGATACTTGTTAGGGTTGGCAGTTGCTGTTTAACCAGTTCATAAACTTTAGCTACATTTTCTGATGCTTTATTTACACCTGTTAATACGCTCATGCTAGCATTGATTTGGGCAAAGTTACGTAAACCTATTTTAGCGCTATCTGTTGTATTAAAGGTATCAGTAGGGGCGGTAAATGCATTAGCTGACCTTACATTACTATGTTCGCCAAGTTGCTCAAATGATAAGAAAAATTCATCATTACTCGCACCTTTATCTAAGGCGATAATAGTGCCTAGAGGAGAAAGTGCTAATGGCTCAGTAATCGCCTGACTTGCAGATAAATTTTTTGTAAGGTTTGCATACGTTTGCCCTTGCGCACTTTCTTTACCATTAACGCCAATGCGCAAACCTTTCAATAAAGTATCATCAGGCAAGGTTTTCCCGTCTAAATTCACTAAACTAGGATTAGTAAATAAATAACTGTAATTATCGTACTGGCTCACTTCGAATAATATATACGTATTGGCTAGCTCGACTAGTTCGCTTACAGAGAATAATAAAAAGAACTTTTCACCTACGCCAACATTATAATTTTGCGCAATATTAGCTTGGGTTATGGCACGATTATAAATAGCTAACAAACGAATGTTACCTTGCCAGACATGATTGTTTGAGGCTTCTCGGCCTAATATTAAAGCAAAACTGTCATCCCAGCTTGCAAGTGGCGAAATTGCCTCATCAGTAATCTCTATTAGTTTTCCGTTAACATAAATACGGCGACCTTCAATGGCTGAATAAGTCAGTACAACATGCTGTAATGTAGCTTGTAATACTTCATCATCGTTTGGTGTGCTGAGTGTCGGAGTGCCATTACTATCACTGTCGGCAGTTTGTAGCATAAAGTCATAATTATAAAGCGTTTGCCCTAGGGTAAAGTTTCTATCGCTATCACCTGCAGAATAACTGACAATTCTTGCGGGACCTTCTTGCGATACATTGTTTGGTGTAACCCAAGCTTCAACAGAAAACTCATTGGTTGAAGTAATTAAATCATGAATCTTTTTACTATTTGCCGTACTTGCTTGTGCTTTACCATTGGTAAATGATAAACCCCAACTACCTAACCATTCAACATTGCCCGTTAAAGTTAAGTTAGCGGCAGGAGATATACCCGAAGTATCATAAGCAGTGTTACCGCTACCCGTTTTAAACTGATATAAGGCAATAACATCGGTTTCAAAGCGTCCACCACTTGAAGCAACTAAACCATCGGTAAGTAATAGTGATTTGGATATCACCATCTCTGGCGATATTATATCAACACTAATTTCGTCGCTCATTGCTTGGATAGCGGTTTCCATTTCATCGCTGTTAGTAGCACAATCATTCCAACAATTATGAAACTCGCTGCGTAAACGCAGCACTAAACGTGATTTTTCAGGATTTTCTAAATTGATAACCTGCTTGGCAATTTCATAGGCTTTATCTATATCATCACTAGCAAAGAAAGGTGATTGAGCGGTACTTGAAGCTTCATTATGACAACTTGCACAATATTGAGTCACAATAGGGTAAACATGTGTAGCGAATAAAGTATTATCAACAGGGAAGTTTTTACTGCTACCTGGCTCTTTAATTACCGGTGCTTTTAATTCAATGGTGTTGGCAGTGCTAACTCTGTCATCAGCCCACAGTTTTATCCATTGCTGCATAGTTTCACCACAGGCTTGATCACTATCTAACCAACAATTGTGACCACCAGCGACTTTGGTTACTAAGCGAGAATCTTCTGGTTTACTTAGAGTGACTAGCAGGTTTGTAGCTGCATAAGCATCATTTACATTTTCTCTACTGGCAAAATAAGGCGCTTGATTACCTTCTGTATGACATGAGCCACAACGATCTGTCGCTGACATATTATCCCAAAGCGCAGTTTTAAATTTTTGAATGTCTTCAGTGGTTGGCGCGGGACCCGTATATTGCGCGTTACCAGTATCTTGGATAATAGGTGGTTTTTCTTCTACTTTAGAATCACCACATGCACTAACTAATAATACCAGACTTAGTAATAAATAGATTTTTACTTGTTTGATAGATTGATGAACTGCTTTATTGATTAGCGGACTAATTGGTTGTTTACATTGAGCTGGAAAATACATCATTACTCTCCCATGCAATATGCACCAACTTCAGCAAAGACTTGCTTAAGTTGATATGAATGTTGTTTAAAAGAGCTAGTTGATAATTGTATTTGTGATAAATCATCACTGCTTTCTGCATCACGTAAGCATACCGCTTTAAATACTTTTTTAACTTGGCACTGCGCAAAAGCTTCACTATTAGCAAGCTCTTCTCCTAAAGATTTCATGCCACTGCCTTTTCCGGGTAATGATTGATCCCAGCCTAAGCGTTGATTGGTGCCTTCACGCCAATAATTTTGCCAATCATCATTAGTTGTGACAAAACCGTAAGGAAAACTGCTGGCATTAAAATGATATTTTGCTTTTACTCGTGTGCCTGTAGCACTGTCAATATCAGCTGCTTGGTTATAATCTATCGAGCCATTAAGAGCGTCGGGATCAGTTTCACTATCAAACTGATAATCATAATAAGCAAACGCTTGAGCTAATGGATCCATACCCGTATGACAGCCAGAGCAGTTATTAATAAATAATCGACTATCACCGCCGGGGCTACGGCTAACATCTTGTCTAATTCTATCAGGTGGCAGGGTGTTATCTTTTAAAGGCTCTAAGTCGGTACATAAATGATTCATCAAGGTAAAGCGGAGCATGGCGCGGTTAGTGCCTAAATAAAAAAAAGCTTTAGCCGCGGCGCGAGAAGTTAATACGCCTGCTGTTGCTGTACTTGGTAAACCATTTAAACTTGACTGACTAACTTGTATTAAGCCTTCTGCCAAGTTAGTGAACTTACTTTCTAATTCATCATAATGAGTATTATTTACCTTACTGTAAGGTGTTAAATTAAGTTCAGGCTTACCAATGTAAGTAAAATCACCTTGAAGAATTTGTCTAAAATCAATGTCATCACGGATAACACCAATGACAGTCGCACTATAATCATTTAATGGTTCAAATATATCTTGATCTTCATTAGTCCAAGGGCTGGCAAAAACTTTTAAGGTAGTTGAGTAAAACTCAGGAGACTCCATAGCAATATAAGCCGCTTCATTGGCTTTGCCTTGCTCAATTAACTCACTCATTTGAATTAGTGTTGTTATTGAAGGCGGCACACCCGTAATACGATCATGCAACCGTTTAGCTTGCTCTAAACTTGAGGCCTGAACCGTAAACGAAATAGTGATAATTAGGCTTGATAGCACCATTAACATTATAGTTACAAAACTATGTTTTATATGCCTAACAAAAGTACTCAATCTATTGTTTTTTAATGTATAACTGCTTTTTTTTAAGCGCTTAATGCGCTGGGGGAGTGACATCTCCATACAGGCTCCTTGAAGATGCGATGTTGCAACTTTGTTACTTTGATATATAGTACAGTGTATATAATGATGTATGAACGAGCAAATGAATTATTTCAACGGGTATTACAGTCGATAATTCACTAGGTAAATGAACCTCAAACTCAACATTTCATAGTATTGTTTTTAAAGGTTTTTAGATTTTTTAACAATTTTAGTTTTTATTATTTAGGTATATGCATGAATCCGAAGCTATGGTGTAGCGGATTTGCACTTGTAGCTTTATTGATTACAGGCTGCAATGATCAAACAATACAAGAAAATGGACAAACAGATCCGGTACTCGTTGAATATCCTGTGGTTTATATTGAACGAAGCCTGAACCGCGTAGGAGAAGAAGAGTTAACTCCTGTGTCGTTTTCTGCTCGTAATCCCGCAGAGTTTAATGCAGGCGCCGCGCTTATTATAAAAAATAACGCTTTCGCTGATTCCCCTAAGACTTCTCTCACCGCTAATCTCTTTGTTGTTGATAGCGAAACCGATAGTGAAGTTTTATCTGAAGACATAGCTCAAGCTATTGATATTCGTGATTTAAGTGTATCAGCTGACGGACAGTCATTTTTGGTTTCTATTCGAGCACCAGAAATAGAAGATGCCGACGATGACGAACAACCCAAGTGGAATATCTGGCGCTACCAACAAAGTGATAAAAGCTTCCTACCTGTTATAAGTAGTGAAGTTATTGCCGAGCAGGGCGATGATCTTATGGCATCTTTCCTACCTGATGGCCGTATTATTTTTGCTTCAACTCGTCAGCGTTTATCCCGCGCCATTTTGTTAGATGAAGGTAAGCCTCAATATACGGCGACTAATGAGTCAGGAGAAGATTCCGCATTTAATATTCATGTTATGCAAGCTGATGGCAGTGATATTCAACAAGTCAGTTTTAATATGAGTAACGATATTTACCCATTAGTTTTACAAGATGGACGAATTTTATATAGCCGCTGGGATACTATGGGCGGTATTAATAAGATCAACTTATATCGTATGAATCCTGATGGTACTGATAATCAACTTATTTATGGTTGGCACTCTCAAAGAATTACTTTAGATGATGAAGAATACGATATTGATTATGTAAAACCACAGCAAATGCCGAATGGCGATGTATTGTTATTATTAACATCAGAACAAAGCGTGGGGTATCAAAAAAGGCCTGTGTTAATAAATATTGATCAGTTTATTGATAACCAACAAACACTCGCTTCAGCAGCAAATATCAATGAAAGCAACGCACAAAGTGATTTATTTTCAGATGACTTTTATAATTTTAATTTCTTAGATGAAATTAATAGTGCAGGGCGTTTAAGTCATTTATTCCCTATGCCTGATAACAGTAATAGATTTTTATTAAGCTGGGATTTATGCCGAGTAACTATAAATACGGGCACGAATGAAGAAACCATTAAATCTTGTGGCCAATTATCTCCTGAAGAGTTCTCTCCTGAAAAATTAGTAGAGCAAGGCGTTGAGTTAGCAACACCTTGGTATGAATTATGGTTATATAACGGTAACACCCATACTCAACAAATTGTCGCTAAAACAACCGAAGACAATATGATCAGCGAAGCTATTGTGATGCAAGCAACTAACAATGCACCCGCTTTTATTGCAGATAAAACACTTGGTAACGGTCTTATTGCGGAACTGGCGAACGAACAAGCAGCCGCTATTCATATTCGTAGTGTTTATGATATCGACGGTAGTGATTCTTCAATCAGTAATAGTAACCCACAAGGCATTAGCGCTTTACGTGATCCTAGTATAACTAGGGCTGAAGATTTACCTGCACGTTTTTTACGCATCGTTCGTGGTGTTCCCCTACCGCCACGTGAAGTTAAACGTATTCCAAATACTGATTTTGGTAGAAGCCGCAATCAGCTAATGCGTGAAATTGTAGGTTACACGCCTATTCAGCCCGATGGTTCAGTAAAAGTTAAAATTCCTGCTAATGTACCTTTAGCAATAAGTGTATTAGACGGTAATGGTCAGCGTATTGGTGGCAGACACAGACAATGGATCAGTGTTAAAGCAGGTGAAACACTAGAATGTAATGGTTGTCATACTCAGCAAAGTGAGTTACCTCATGGGCGAATAGAAGCACAAGCTGCAAGTATCAATAGTGGCGCTGCTATAGGAGGTTCTACTTACCCGAATGCCTCAGAAAATATTATTCCGCAACTCGGACAAACGATGGCGCAAGCCGATGAAATGGTTAACGGTTTGGCTGAACTTTCAGCAGATATAACTTATAAAGATAAATGGACTAACCCAGATATTTCTACACCAAACCCAGATCTTAATTATAGCTATCAAGAATTATCAACCGCAGCGCCTGAAGGCAGCAATTGTTTTACGAGTTGGAACGCTTATTGTCGACTACAGGTTAATTATGTTGATCACATTCAACCGCTTTGGCTGTTAACTCGTCAAGTGTTTGATGATGAGTCGGCAGAGCTACTCGCCGATAATACCTGCACTAACTGTCATGGGCCTGTTGATATTGATAACATTGCACAAGTTCCTGCAGGACAACTTGATTTAACTGACAGCGTATCTACTGATGAAACAGATCACCTAACCTCGTATCGTGAACTACTTTTTAATGATGCCGAGCAAGAAGTGATTGAAGGAATTGTGATTAATAAGCTAATAGATGTTGTTGATAGCAACGGCAATATTGTTTATGAAGTGGATTTAGAGGGCGAATTTATTTTAGACGCGGAAGGTAACCGAATCCCAGTACAGACAACAATCACTGTTCCTGCTATTTTATCGACTAGTGGTGCGAGGCAAAGTGAGCGATTTTTCGAGTTGTTCAAAACGGGTCGTCACGAAAATATGTTAACTGTTCATGAATTAAAATTATTGAGCGAATGGTTAGATATTGGGGGGCAATATTATAACACCCCATTTTATAGCCAGGATTAACCTATTAATGAAAGCCATATAATGAAAATAATAATTTTTAATTGTTTGTTACTATTGAATAATCTGTTTACTTTCTTAGCTAGCTTGCGTCTTTTTTCAGTAAGCCAATTTACTTTGATTGTCAGAATTGTTTTTGCAACTTTCTTATTCAGCACTAGTTTGCATGCAAATGAATCTGAACAAAATACTGAACAAAAATCGTCTAACACTCTAATCATTAAAGTGGCCTTTGTGGAATTACACTCGGGTCCAGGTATTGGTTACCCTGTTATCCATGTTGTCGAACAAGGTGAACAGCTTACCGTTGATGTTAAACGCACAAGTTGGCTAAAAGTAACAGACAAGCGTGGCAATATTGGTTGGCTACATCAAGACGAGCTATTTGGTTTAACCACACAGCAAGGCGAACATTTAACTAGTGCTGAAATTTCATGGAACGACTTTCAAGCCAGAGATTTTGAAGCGGGCTTTATGTATGGAAATTTTGACGACTCTCATTATTACAGCGTGCAATTAGCCTATCTTTTTAGCTCAGTATTCAGTGGCGAACTCTCTGCGGGTAAAGCTTTAGGCGCTATCTCAGATAGCGATGTTTATGAAGCTATGCTAATCAGCCAACCTTTTCCTGAGTTATTAATATCGCCTTATGTTGGTATTGGCGGTGGCATTATTAATACAAACCCGCACAGTGTATTGGCAGACAGCGAAAAACGACAAAATACCTTAATGAGCGCCGCTTTTGGCTTGAAATATCATTTAGCACGTAACTTTATAATACGCGCTGAGTATAAGTATTCGTTAGTATTAACGGATAGAGATGACAACGAAGAGATTCAAATATGGAAACTAGGTTTCAGCGTATTCTTTTAGCGGTGTCTTTGAGTTTATTAATTACTATAAGCTGGATTACGCCAACACAAGCAAATGAAAAAAATAACAGCACGGTTGATGTCGATGTTGAAAGGCGAGACGTACTTGAAGATATTCTTGATAATGAGAATTTTGAAGTAGGTGTGCAAATAGGCATCATGTCCATTGAAGACTTTGGCACTAACACGTGGGTGAGTGCTCACTTTAGTTATCACATTACAGAGTTTTTTTACGCTAAAGCACTTTACGGGCAGTCTGAAGCAGGCACAACTAGCTTTGAAAACTTGGTCAATGTACCGCCGCTACTTACAGATGAGCAACGTAAATTAAGCTATTACGGTTTAAATATAGGCTACAATTTAATGCCAGGCGAAGTGTTTTTGGGTAGAGACTTTGCGCTTAATAGCGTTTTCTCAATTGAGTTAGGTGGCGGCACAACAACGTTTGCAGGTGATGAAAAATTCACTGTTAACTTTGGCGTGAACCAACGGTTGTTTCTTAACGACTGGATTGCTTGGGACATTGGTATGAGTGATTATATTTTTGATACTGATATTGCTGGCGAAAATAAAACAACTCATAACTTAAACTTTACCACCGGCTTTGCTTTTTACTTTTAATTGCTGACTTATACGGCACTAAGTTTTCAATATTTAAGCATTGAATAGCTTAAATCACTTTGAAGGATATAAATTTAATGATGTCATTTTCTAAAACAAAAATATTGGTTTTAAATAGCTTACTTGCCTGTGTACTCTTTCTTGCAAGTACGGCTAATGCCCTAGAAATAGGAAAACCAGCTCCCGATTTTACCTTAAAAAGTTTAACTGGCGAAAACCTTAAATTAACTGAACAGCGCGGTAAAATTATTGTGCTTAACTTTTGGGCTTCATGGTGTGGTCCTTGTCGTGTCGAAATGCCAGTTTTACAAGACTTCTACGTAAAATACCAAGATCTAGGTGTATCTGTTTGGGGGGTTAATGTTGAACAAGAAAACCAAGCAGGACGTGATTTTTTAAAAGGGTTAGAGCTAACTTTCCCAATTCTGTTTGATAGCAGTAATACCATTTCTGATGTGTATGATGTTGAAGCCATGCCTACTACCGTTATTGTCGACAGAGATGGCGTAGTTAGATACGTGTATCAAGGCTATAAAGCAGGTTACGAAAAAAAATATGCTAAAGCTATTAAAAAACTAATCCGAGAATAAACCGTGTTTACTTGTCATAAATCATCTAATAAACCGCACAAACAGATATTCACCTCTATTTTTGCTGTTGTGTCTTTAATTAGCTTATCGGCATGTTCAAGTTTAAGTATTGAGCCTTGGGTGAAACCTTATGAACGTCAGAATTTGGCTGATCCTATTATGAGTAATGGTCGTCATCCAATCGCCGATAAACATGTTTCTCATGTATATGAAGCGCGGGAATCGTCACGCGGTGCAGAAGGTACTGGTGGCGGTGGTTGTGGTTGTAATTAATATGCGCTTATTTTTTCTGATAATGGTGGCAATCTTTATTAGCATAGCAACTCAAAGTGCTCATGCTGCAGTGTTGCAAGATGATAGAGTTGATGTGCTTTATCATGGCTATAACGGCGGCGGCATGGATATAAATGGGCCGGCAATTTTATTGCGTAAAAAAGCCACTGAATCCATTGCCGTACAAGCTTATTATTATGTTGATAGTATCTCATCAGCATCCGTTGACGTAATGAGTACCGCAAGCCCGTATGAAGAAGAGCGTAAAGAAGTACAGTTAGCCTTTGAATATTTACATAATAAAACCATTATTGATGTGAATGTCAGGCGTAGTGCAGAAGATGATTTTTTAGGTAACTCTATTAGTCTCAACATCTCTCAAGATACTTTTGGTGACCTAACTAATATCAGCATGGGATTAGCCTATGGTGCTAATGAAATTAGCCGCAACGGCGATGAGTTTTTTGCTGAAGAGAGTAAACAATACAGTTTAAATTTTGCCTTAAGTCAAATCTTAACGCGAAACTTAACCATGACTTTAAATGTCGCCGCCATAGCTGATGAAGGGTATTTAAATAACCCGTATCGAACTGTTCGTTATGTTGATAATAGTCAACCGTCTGGTGTTGGTTATCAAAGCGAAGTTTATCCAAATACACGTAACTCATTTTCAACCAAAATTTCTGCTAGTTATTTTTTATTTTACCGAGCCGCGCTGTTTGCCAATTATCGTTATTTTAGTGACAGTTGGGGAATTGATGCCTCTGATGTCGAACTTGCTTACAGACACCCTATTGGTGAGTCGTTTGAACTTGAATTAAATGTTCGATATTACCAACAAACCGAAGCCAGTTTTTATAGTGATTTATTCCCATACAAAGATGCACAAAACTATTTAGCACGTGATAAAGAGCTAAGTACTTTTAACGATACAACGCTAGGTTTTAGCGTTACTTACTTGGTGCCACAGCAATATTCTTTTGGTGATTTACGCTCTGAAGCCTCCATTCAGTGGGATCATCTTATATTTGATTATGAAAACTTTAGAGACCCCACGGCAGAAGGTGGTGTAGGTAATGAACCTTTGTATGGTTTCTCTGCCAATGTTATTCGCGTTTTATATAGTCTGTATTTTTAAACTGAGCTCAAACAAGACTTTATTGTTATTTTTAGGTAATTAAGAAACATGAACAAATTTAATAGTGTAAAAGCAGTTACAACTTTCGTTAGGGTATTCATTGGTGCGCTATTACTGGCCATTAGTTTTACCAGTATTGCGGAACAGTCAGCGACGATTAATAACGAAACTAATACTGCATCCGATACTGAGTTGGCACTACAGCTTGAACATTTAAAGTCTCAAGTACTGCAACTTAATCGAGAGTTGTTTATTTTAGAGGAAGATTTACTGTTTCCTGCGAGTACGCAAATCGCTATTTTTATTTCGGTTGATACAGGTCAGTTTTTTGCCATAGATAGCGTGGAAGTTAAAATTGACAATAAAGAAGTCGCGGGATTTTTATATACCGATCGACAACGTAAAGCGTTAGAGCAAGGTGGCATTCAAAAGCTTTATTTAGGCAATTTAAAAGTGGGTGAGTATCAGTTAACCGCTATTTTTACAGGTATAGATCCTGAAGGCCGAACCGTTAAAAGAGCGGCTAGTTATGATTTTGAAAAAGATGACGATGCCCAAATGATTGAGCTTAAGGTTGTTGATGATACCAGTACCTACAGAAGCAAAGTAGTTGTTGAAGAGTGGGTTTTATAATTAACTATGCGTATTAATGTAAGCCTTTCATCTTTTCTTAAAACTTTATTGCTGACGCTAATGTGTCTAACAACTACTGTCTATGGGGAAAGTAGTACGGAAGATGAGCAAGATAAAAATAAACAAAATAAGCCAGTTATTAAAACTGACTTACAAGATAAATATTATCGCCAAGCGCTTTATTATTACTTTCAAGGCTATCCTGCTCAAGCACTAACCCAAGTAGAGCAAAGTAAGGCTAAACTAACGCAGCTAGACAGTCGGTCTGCTTTATTTGAAGCGGGTTTACAACTGTCAGCGGGTTTATTACAGCCTGCAAAAGAAACCTTAATTAATTTTGAAACGTTTTTGGAGCAAGAAAGAATAGCCGCTGAAAAAGCCAACCTTGAAGATGATAATGATGAGCACACTGAAAAACATCAAAAAAGAGCGGTGAAAGCCAAAGAATTACGCTTAATCGCGTTATTATCGCTCACCGATCAATATCTAGCACAAGGTGACATTAGCCAAGCAAAAGATACTTTAACTAAAATAACTACAGTGCCGGCTGTATATTATCCAGAGTATTATGTGCTTAATCAGCTTGCTTATTGGCCTGAGAAAAATAAAAACCTACTGGCTAAACCAGAAGATAGTACTAATGAAAACTCTCCTTATATTCAGTTAAATGAAGCATTACGCTTAATCGAATTAGCTCAAGCAGATGCAACACATTACGATTTGGCTATTAGCGCTTTACAGCAAATTAAAGTTACTCCATGGCATGAAGAAGAATCTAGTTTTTGGAAAACCTTATTCATTGATGATGCAAAACTAACGTCACCAGCAGAGAAGCTACAAATTGCTAAGTTACAAAGCCAAGCTATTCAAGATTATGCAAAGTTATTACTCGCACAAATATATATCAGCCAACAGCAGTACGATTTAGCTTTTGTTGAATTAAAAACATTCCCAGGGGAAAGCCCTTATCAAGAGTCAGCGCTATTTTTATTCGCTTTTGCTAGCCAACAAGTTAAACAATATACAATATCCCTTAATTTACTTAACTTATTGATTAAAGATTATCCTTACTCGCCGTTAAGTTGGCAGTCAGCTGAATTGATGGCAGCGCAAGTAAGTGAACAGCAATCTTTAGCCCAAGGAGTTAGCGCTTACCAAAGTGTAGAAAGCTTTTTCGTACAACGTCAGCAAGATTTGAGTGATTTTTCTCGTGAATTTAATCAAAGTCATAATTTACTGACATTTTCAGTTTCACAGCTATCTAATTTACAGTTATCAAATGAAGTATTGCTTGAACCAGCAATGCAGCACCCCCCTAACCAAGAAGTAATAAACATAGGTGACAGAGTTGATGTGGTTAATACAGTTGAATATTTTCCAAAATCAGTTTGGTTGCAGCAGGCGCTAGCGGATGTTGAATTGGCCAATTTATATCAAAGTTTAATAGATATTGATCAGCAAACAGCTAACTTACAATTATTAAAAGACAAAACGGCTTGGCTAGCGCAGATCATTACTCTTAATCAACAACGTAAAGCAAAGATTGTTACCAGTAAAAAACTACGTGAAGAGCAAGGCACTTTTGCTCTATTGAATAATGAACGGGATCGTTTGGCTGCAATACACGCACAGCAATTAGCTAATGAAGATAAAGCAGCCTTTGCCAATGAAGTAGAAAGAGAGTGGCTTAGCAGAATAGAAAACAGTTACAAGGCGCTAAATGCTATTGGCTCCCAGAAAAATACCGAAGAATATAAAGAGCGATTAGCGAGAGTTGAAGGTGTATTAGCATGGCAATTAGCACAGCAATTCCCGCAACGCTCTTGGGCTCAAACTAAGCAATTACAGCAACTAAATAAGGCTATTGATGAGGCGACAGCAAAACAAAAAAATATCGAGAGAATATCTAATACGCAAGACGCTATAGACCTGAGTATTAATAAACATAACCAAAGTGAAACTCAGCTTATCTCGTTATTATCACAGCTGGCGCAGTTACGAGAACAAATCAGTATAAAAATAAAAGCCAAGGTGAACGCTTATATCGAGGAACAAAATGTTACTTTAGCCGAGCATGTACTCACTACTCGCCAAAGTATGGCTAATGTTTTAGAGCGCATGGCAGTTGCCGACAAAAGACTTTCAAGTCAATTAATAACTTCTCCTGAAAAAACGTCAGCTGAAAAAGATTTTTCACAGCCGCCTTCTACAATGAAGGAGACTGATTAATGCCTTCATTTCTTAATTTATTGGTCAAGGAGCTAACTGCTAAGTTAATGGCTAAGTTAACAGTTAATCAAATTGCGCCATGCTTAAAAACCAACAACCTTATTATTTGTTTAATCGCCTTAGCAGGATTAGTTGGCTGTCAAAGCACCACCGATAATGAACAATCAAACCGCAAAACCTTGGCTGATTTAGCGAATGAACAAGGCAATATCGAAATTGAGAGTATTACCCTAAGCCAATCGCAACGAGCAACAAAATTAGCACAATTATATAGAACGATACTAACTTTAGAGCCGGATGAAGAGGTGAGGGCGCAAATAGAATATAGGTTAGTGCAAATGAATACCCAAGCCTATGAATTGATGGATGGGGAGCCGTTAAACGACGCTCAAAGTTTACAGAAATCAGATGAGGCATTGGCTGCTTTAGTGGTATCTTATCAAGATTTAATCACTCGATTTCCTGATCGTAGTGATAATGAGCTGATGCAATACCAACTAGCTAAAGCACTAGATCTTCAAGGTAAATCTAAACAGAGTTTAGTGCAAATGGAAGCACTCTTGGCTCAATACCCTAATAGCCAATATAGCGCAGAGCTGAACTTTAGACGTGGCGATATTTATTATAACTTTCAGCAGTATCCTCAAGCCTTAGCAGCTTATAACGAAGTTAGTTCAGTAAAAAATAATGACGCTTACTATGTAAATAGCCGTTATATGTCAGCTTGGGTATTATTTAAACTTAACCGTTTAGAAGAAGCAGATATTGAATTTATTGCATTACTTGATTATTTAGTTGGCCAAGAGTACAAGCAAAACAGTCAACATGATTTTACTTTTGCTCAACTAGACCCACGCTATGCCAGTCTGGTAACTGATATACAACGAGTGTTAAGTATCTCGTTAAGTCAGCAGCAACAATCTGAAACTTTAGTTGCGTTAACGGTTAAGCAAAAATCATTGCCGCATTTATCACTTTATCGACATATTTTATTTAAGAACTTAGCCGACTTTTTAGTTAATAATGAGCTGAAATATGATGCAGAGCTAACGTATCAAGCGTATATAAAAATGGAGCCTAATAATATTTGGGCGGCGCGATACTCTTTAATTTTGCTCGATTTACTTGAACAACAAGGTAAGTACACGGCAAGCAGAACGTTAAAACAAAACTACGTAAAGCAATTTGGTATTCATAGTCAATTTTGGTTACAGGCACATAAATCGAACAGTTCAGAACGCTTAACCGCTGACGAAATTAATCGTGAAATATTACCTAATTTATTACGCTTTAGTTATCAGCACAGTCGTCGACTCTATGCACATGCTCAGCAATTAAAAGCAGGTAAAGAAAGGCGTAAAGCATTTGCAGACACTAGTACCGCTTTAGCGACTTATCTTGAATTGGCTAATCTACCACAAAGTAATTATGAAAAAAACAAACCTAAATTGAGTAAAAGTTTGTTAGCTGATGAGTTACTTTTTGCTGATGCTAATTTTGAAGCAGAGCAATATGAAGAAGCATTAAATGCTTATGAATTAATTGCTTATAATAAGATTTTTGATGTTTCGTTAACTGATAAACTAATCTTGTTATCGCCGTCTGCAGTATCTAGTCTAACAAAGCAACCAACATTACAAATAAGCTCTGAATTAACGTATAAATTACGTTTAGAAGCCGCTTATGCAACCACATTAACGGCAAGGGCGATGTTAAAAGCGGCTAAGGTTAAAGCAACTGATTCGTTAAATAGCACTAGCTTAACGGATAGCCAAAAAACATTGTTACGCACCCGTAATCAGTTAGATCAATTGTTTGTTCAAACTTACCCCTATGACAGTCGTGTGCTTACCTTAGCTACTCAAGCCGCACAATACGCTTATTACGCCCAGGATTATTCGGCGGTTAACTATTACAGTAACTTTATTTTACAGCGACATTTGGTGATTAGGGAAACTAATGATAAACCTGCAACAGCAACAGACTCAAACGCTGATTCGGGTTTAAGTTCAGCTAACGGAATATCAAGTTTTGTGCCTGTTCAATTAAGTAAATTGTCACCACTTGCTTTGAAACAAGTACAAATTGCCAGTCAATTACAAGCCAATAGTTGGTATCAGCAAAAAGATTATGTACAGGCAGAAAGCGCTTATCAATTAGCGTTAGCTTATGTGCCACTAACAAGCAAAGCTAGAGCACAAACTAAAGCACAAACCAAAGCACAAGCTAAAAAGCGCAACGAAATGCGTGAGCTATTAGCATCATGTATCTACTTTCAAGCGCAAGGCTTAGTAAAAGAGCAACCGTTAATGGCGGTACAACATTATTTACGTGTCGGACAAGTTGTACCTGAGTCAACCTATCGACTTAATGCCGAGTTTGATGCAGGTAATATTTTGCTTGAGCAGCAACAATGGCAGCAAGGCATAGAAGTATTGTCTGCTTTTAAACTACGTTATCCAACACATGAATACAGTAAATCTATTTCAGCCAAATTAGCTAAAGCTTATGAAAATACCCAGCAATGGTCGTTAGCTGCTGCGCAATTGTTAGCGATGATTAATGGCCCTGAAGCGGCAAAATATTCAGAAGAGTTAAAACGTGAAGCACAATACACAGCCGCAGAATATTATCAAAAGGCAGGTGATACCGATAAAGCATTAAGTGCTTATCGAACCTACGCTCATAAATACCCTGTACCGTTTGTGGTAGCGCAAGAAGTTAGATTAAAATTAAGTGATTTTTACTTACAGAAAAAAGAAACCAATAAGCAATATTTTTGGTATCGAAAAATTGTGAAATATCATGATATTGAACTAAGGAATTCATCGAGCAATATTACTAACAGAGCTGAATACCTAGCATCTTATGCTGCGTTAGGCTTAGGTAAAGCACATCAGCAAACCTTTACTTGGACTAAGTTAACCTTACCGCTAGCGAAAAGCTTGAAACGTAAGCAAGAAGCGTTGAAGTTGGCGGTTGGTTATTATCAAAAAGTATTGTCGTATCAAATGGCTGAATTTGTACCGCAGGCGTCATATAACTTAGCAACAATGTATAGTCAATTAGCGAAAGATATTATGACTTCAGAGCGACCTAACGATCTTGATGAACTAGAGCTAGAAGAATATCAATTTGTACTTGAAGACATTGCTATACCTTTTGAAGATAAGGCCATAGAAATACATACCAATAACGCTCAACGTGCTTGGCAAGATGTTTACGATGATTGGGTTGAGCAAAGCTTTAGTGCGCTGGCGGAATTAAACCCAGCACAATACAATAAACAGGAGAGAGCAAGCGATGCTATTCAAGCAATTTACTAAAGCGGCTATTCTCGCAATAATCTTATCATTATGGCTAAGTGGCTGTTCTTCAAAGCCTGCTGTAGAAAGCACTGATGACATAGAAAACAGCAACTCTACAGCAAATGCAACTACAAACGCTGCGAAAAATAACACAACTGACGATGCAGATACGTTGCAAACAGATGCGGTGAAAGTAGGGCAAGATCCGGTAGAAGTAGGTAAGGCAGCTAAAGTTAAAGTTAAGCATATTCCGGCGATAAATCTATATGAAGAGCAACAAGCTAAAACGCCAGTAATTGTTCCAGATAAAGTGCTTGAAGATTATCAACAAGCAATTGCTTTGATGAAAGTTAAAAAGTGGCAGCAAGCGGACGCTTTATTAGATCAAGTGATCCTCGCGCAACCTAACTTATCAGGCAGTTATGTTAATAAAGCACTTATTGCACAGCAGCAAGGTGAGTTGGTTGAAGCGCAAGCATTACTCGATAAAGCGATTAGTATAAATAACCTCAACTTGTATGCTCATCATTTACAGGGACAAATTTATCGTTTACAGGGACAATTTAATAAAGCTGAACAAAGTTACTTAGCCGCACTCGCTATTTGGCCAGATTTCAACGATGCTCAAGTGAGTATGGCTATTCTATTAGAGCTTTATCGAGGTCGATTAATTGATGCACATGGTTATTATACTTCTTATTTAACACTCAATAGCGATGATGAAGAAGTTAAACGCTGGCAAGCGGGTTTAGAAATAAAAATAACTCGTGCAGGCTTAGAAATTCCAGTTGTTGAAGACGCAGCGACAGAAGATGTGATGACAGAGAGTGTCATTGATATAGAAACGGATTCAGTAGATGATCAACTAGATGAATCTGCAACTGTTACAGTAAATGAGCCAGGAAATATAAATACGGAGGCGGAAAATAATGAATAACTTACCGGTGCGTTATATTCAAACTGCTTTAAAACCTTTTTTATTATTTTTTACCGGATTGTTTACAGTATTATTTTTATTGTCTCAAATTGCGTACTCAGCAAAGGTAAGCTCAGCAGAAGTAGACACTGCAGAATCAGCACCGTTAATTATCCAAAGCCAAGTAAAAGGCTCACAAGAACAACCAAATGTGATTTATATTATGCCGTGGCAAGGGGTTGAACAAATTATAGAAGTGAAAGGTAAAGAGCGAACCATTAAATTACCAAAATTTTCGCCTATTCATCCAAAAGCATTTAAGCAGCAAGTACAGTTTTTTGCTAATAAACAATTAGCTGCGAAAACTGAGGTGGTTGAGATAGCGGAATAAAATAATTCAAACTGAGAAATTAAAGATACAAAATATAGCTAAAAAAATAACAAGAATACATAACAAAAAACTTTATCAATTTATATCAACATAGAAATTTAAAAGGAAAACGACATGGGTATCATCGACAGCATCATCACTTTTTTACAAACGGGTGGAACATTCATTTACCCAATCGCCTTAGTACTAGTCATAGGTTTAGCTATCAGTCTTGAGCGTTGGATTTACCTCAATTCAGCATTAAGAACTAACCGTAAAGCGTTTGCTTTATTAAAAGATTCACTTAAAAAAGGTGATATCGACACCATCAGTAAATACGCACAAACAAACTCAGCGCCAGTGCTAGATGTATTGCAATCAGGTATCGCGCGTTTATCATCAGTAAAACGTAGAGAAGACGTAGAATACGCCATGGAAGAAACCATGATGGAATATATGTTACGTCTTGAAAAACGTACGCCATTTTTAGCCGTGTTAGCTAACATTGCCACCTTACTTGGTTTATTGGGTACTATCATGGGCTTAATCGCTGCGTTCTCTGCGGTTGCAAATGCCGATCCTGCGGAAAAAGCCAACTTATTATCTTCAAGTATTTCAGTAGCAATGAACACCACAGCTTTTGGTTTGATTACCGCTATTCCGTTGATATTACTGCACACCAGTTTAATGGGTAAAACAGCTGCTATTGCTGACTCGTTAGAAATGGCGGGTATTAAATTATTAAACTCGCTTTCTTTTGGTCAGTCGTCTGACGAACACCGAGGCTAAGCAAATGAGACGTCGTCGTCGCGTAAATCCGCCAGAGGCAGAGCTCGACATCACCTCATTTATGAATTTGATGATAGTGCTAGTGCCGGTATTACTATTGAGCTTGGTGTTCTCTCAGGTGCGTATTTTAAATTTACAGCTGCCTGTTGGATCGCAAGCGGCTAGTGATCCTAATGATCAACCTAAAGTGTTGGAATTAGTTATTGATCAAACGGGCTTTGAATTGAATTATCCTGCGGGAGTTTTATTAAAGCGTTTTGATAAAACAGCCGAAGGTTATCAATTTGCTAATTTGTCTACTTACTTACAAGATTTAAAGCTAACCTTCCAGCAAGGTGAGCCAGAGAACCAAGACAAAAAAGATATTGTTTTATTGCTAACACCAGAGATTGATTATCAAACTATTGTTACCACAATGGACACGGTACGGTCATTTAAAGCCGTTGTTGCTGCAAACTTAGTTGATGCTGAGCTTTTTCCACAAATCTCTTTAGGTGATGCGCCAGAAGCTCAAGCAGACAATAATGTAGGAGCTAAGCAATGAAACAGTCATTTAAAGCAAAACGTTTAGCTAAACATCATAAACGCTTTAGTGCAGGCTCTAAATTGAACCTAGTTTCACTAATGGATATTTTCACTATTTTAGTGTTCTTTCTTATTGTTAACCAATCAGAAGTGCGCGTATTGCAAAACACTAAAGACATGAATATTCCTATTTCAATCGCCGAAGAGCTACCAGCTGAAAACATATTAATTAGCGTGTTACCGAACAGCATAATGATACAAGATCGTGTTATTTGGCAACAACAAAGCTCATTAACCGAGCTGAATGTTGTTATTGACTCAGGTCTAATTAAAGCGATAAATACAGAATTAACTTACCTTGCAGCTAAGCGCCCGGTTTTAACCGAAAGTGAATTAGAAAATGGCCGAGCAGTTACCATTATTGGTGATGCAACAGTACCTTATCAAGTATTAAAACAAATCATGGCAGCTTGTGCTGACAGTGATTATCGAAATATTTCATTAGCTGTTGAACAGGTAGCTAAAAGTAAAATTAAAGGAGGCTAAAGATGACATCAACACATTTAGCTTCTGGTTCGGCTTATGGCGCTTCGTCATCTAAAAAAGATGATAGCAATATATTTCAAGATACCGCGCAAGATCAAAAATTCACTCGAATTTTACAGATACTTATCGCGCTTTTTATAGTGGTTTCTGTGATAGTGCCGCTTATTGAACAAGTTGAAGTACCACGTGAAATAAAAGAAAAGGTACCAGTACAGCTAGCCAAAATAATGCTCAAAGAAAAAAAGCTACCTGAGCCTGAAAAACCGAAAGAAATACCCAAAGAAGAGAAAAAGCCAGAAGAGGTGAAAGACGAACCAAAGAAAAAACCTGAGCCACCTAAAACAAAGCGACAAGAAGCTAAACAAAAAGCACAAACGTCAGGGCTTGCAGCCATGAAAGATGAGCTGTTTGCTATGCGCGATGCGTTTGAAGTACAGCCGGCGAGTACAACTAAGTTAAATAAAGCCAATGCGACTGAAACAAAAGTTCAACGCAAATTACTGGCAAGTACTGCGAATACCCAAAGCGCAAAGCTTGCTGCGGCTAATACTACGCAAACAGTAGCAAGTGACGAGTTAAGTACGCGTGATACGCAACAAGTGCGTTTATCAGAAGAAGAGGTGTTAGCAAGTACTGACACGGCTGAAGCTGAATCGTTAGCTGCACAAAAATCAGGGCAACGTTCAGAGGTAGCCTTAAGACGAACACTTGAAGCGAACAAATCTCGCCTTTATTCTCGTTATAATCGTGCTTTACGCAAAGACCCATTCTTAAAAGGTAAAGTGTTATTTGAAATAGAAATTTTACCTTCAGGTAAGGTTAATAAGGTAATTATTAAATCAAGTGAGTTAAATAATCCGCAGTTAGAACGACAACTGGTTATTATTTTAAACGCCATTGAGTTTAGTGCTGAGCAAGTTGATACGGTTACCACTATTTGGGCAATAGACTTTTTGCCGAGTTAGTTTAAATCATTTAAGTTAATTGAAATAATTTATTAGCTATAGCTCTAATCCTAGCGTTAGAGCAATACAGACTATTTTCTTGGTCTATGCATGGCTTGAATAAGGTTAACAGGTAGAAAACACAAAAGGCCTTAGTTAATTAAAATTAGCTAGGGCCTTTTTATTATCTGAAAGTTGATTGATATTTTACTTCTTGAATTCAAGTATTAATAGTTCATAAAATTCAAATTAACTAGCTGGATTATGAACCTAATAAATCTATGATCTGATGGTCGCCAAGGTGATATTAACCTTAAAATTACAGGGGATTTGATTAGGTTTATGTCTTTTTCGTTTTAAAATATTGAGTTAAGAAATAACAATGTGTTTAATTAATAGCGAGATCTATATCTGTATAGCATGCGAAAAACATTAGATAAATACGTGAGTGTTATGTGTTTCTCTTAGTTACTTTAATACTACACCAATTGTAATTAATGATGATTATATTCATGAGGAACACTAATATATAAATAAAAATAATTATCATTCGTGGTTGTGAGTGGTATTATAATACTGTCTTATTTTGTTGCAACTTATTTAACCTGAGTTCGGGATAATGAAAGTGAGTAGAATAATAATATCAATCACTTAGGATTTTACCTTTACAATAGTTTTAATTATTCGTAGTACAAGGCAGGAAAGCGAAGCCAATAACGGGTTATTGGGAGCTTTCATAACGAAGTAATACGGGTCATTAAGGCTGTTGTAGCATTTTGCTTATCCCGAACTCAGGTTATTTAGCTTTAAATTGATAACGAATTTGGTTAAACAGATTTTCCACTAGGTAAATAACAAAGAGTAGACTTAATCACTCCAGTATTTAAACTCGATTTTAAGTAAGTATTTATGTCTAAATTTACAATATTATTAATTGAAGATGATAAAGTTTTAAACTGTCAACTCAACGACTTACTTATCGCTAAGGGATATAAAGTTGAACAATGCTTTGATGGTGAGCAAGGACTTATTCGTGCTTCATCACAACAGCATCATTTGATTTTATTAGATGTTATGCTACCAGAACGAGATGGATTTTCACTGTTAAAAGTGTTACGAAAATCATGTCAAACTCCCGTTATCATGGTGACAGCGAAAGATGCAGAACAAGAAAAAATATTAGGATTTAGCCATGGCGCTGATGACTATGTAGCTAAACCGTTTAATCCCACAGAGCTGTTATTTAGAATTGAAGCCATTCTACGTCGCAGCCATGATCGTAATACAGAAATAGTCAGTCAAGAGGTTAATATTGATGGTTTAACCATTAATTACCAACAACAATTGGCCTTTATCAAAGATGATGTTTTAGACTTAACGCCAATACAGCTTAAATTATTATGGGAATTAGCCATTAATAAAGGAGAAGTGCTGAGTAAAGCTTATTTATATCAACGGGTACTAAACCGAAATATTGGCGCTTACGATAGAAGTTTAGATATGCATTTAAGCCGAGTAAGGCGTCGCTTAAATGAAGCTAACTGGCAAGGAGAGCGTTTACAAACAAGTCATGGCAAAGGTTATTGCTTAGTATGACACATAGACTCTTCTATAAACTCTGCATCATTATTGCATCAGGCATAGTTGCACTTTTTTATATTTTAAATTTATTAATGTCTCACACAGAAGATGGTATGAGCCATTTATCTACCGACGATAGAGATACCCTAATTCAATGGGGAAAAGAAGCTGAAGCTATATACTCAACGGGTGATACTCTTGCGCTTGAAAAATATTTACAGCAACTAAAGCAGCAAGAAGAAACTTGGGTCGCCGTTGCTCGTTATAATATTAATCAAGTGGCAGGAGAGCCACTGGGAAGTCGTTTTTATGATGGCTACCACTTTGGCAGAAATGTTAATTGGAAAATTCATTTATACTTTGCCAACAACCCCACAATGGAAGTTCCTTTTGAAAATAAACAAGTAAGTTTTCTTATTCAATTACCCGATAGAATGAGGCCTGGCGTTTATTTTAAATATACAGAAGTGACAATGCAGATTATTTTGCCCAGTATTATATTGATGTTACTTTCTTACTTGCTCTATCGATATATTACGAAGCCTCTAGGACAACTTCAACTTGCTACCCGTGAATTTAGTAAAGGTAATTTTGAGGTGAGGGCGAGCTTATTGATGGGAAAGCGTAAGGATGAATTCTCAGAGTTGGCTATGTCTTTTGATCAAATGGCGATACGATTAAGTGAGCAACTTATTAACCAGCGTCAGCTTATTGCCGACTTATCTCATGAATTACGAACACCTTTAACACGTTTAGATATTGCTTTAGCCGAAGAAGAAACTAATCAAAACCCAAGTAAAAATATTCAACGCATTAATCGTGAATCTAAACATATACGTAAGCTGGTAGAAGACGTATTAAACCTTGCTTGGCTGGAGAATGAAAAGCCTAGTTTACAGCAGGAATCGTTAGAGTTAATCGACTTACTTGATGTGCTTATTGCTGATGCAGAGTTTGAATTTCCAGATCGGATAATTGAATGCCATTTGCCTAATAATGCGCTTATTCAACATTCTAGCCATCGTGCGGCAGCACAAGCGTTAGAAAATATATTGCGTAATGCACTGCGTTATACTCCAGCAGGACAAAAAGTCTTTATTTTTATTGAAGAAACAATCACTCATTTTATTCTACATATTGACGATCAGGGACCTGGTGTTCCACCTGAATATTTGGAGATGATTTTTAAGCCGTTCTTTAGAGTAGATAAAGCTAGAAAAGCAAATAGCGATAGTTTCGGTTTAGGTCTCGCATTAGCGCAAAGGCAATTATTTGCTATTCGATCAACTGTTAGTGCACACAATGTTAGTGGTGGTGGTTTATCTATGAGAATCTCTTTTCCAAAAACTTAATATTACCGTTTTTTATTATATTCAGTATTTACAAATTACAGTCGATTGATACGAATAAAATCAGATAGCCTTGATATAAAAATGAAATGTAACAATTGTAAAAATGCTATCAATCACTCATCCTTTAAATGATAATGATTTCTATTAAGCTTTCATTCAACATTTAGAGAATAATTATTAATGTCAT
This sequence comes from Colwellia echini, assembly GCF_002843355.2. GTDB lineage: Bacteria > Pseudomonadota > Gammaproteobacteria > Enterobacterales > Alteromonadaceae > Colwellia > Colwellia echini. Next base: position 99,340 of record NZ_PJAI02000011.1, on the reverse strand, counting down.
CATTAAATGTAAAACACACATTATCACCCATTGCTTTGGCAATTTCTTTATCAATCACTACTTCCTATGTGCAAGCTGCAGAAATAGTAAATGTTGATACCGAAGTAAAAAAAGTAGAAGAAACAGAAAAAAAAATAAAATCAATTGAATCAATAGTAGTAGTAGGCCAAACCACTAACTCGGTTATTTTGCCTGAAGAATTAGAAAAATATCAAGCTAACGACTTAGCAGACGTATTCAGACTAGTACCTTCCGTAACGGTGGGTGGCTCTATTGGTATTGCTCAAAAAGTATATATTCGAGGTATGGAAGATACACTGTTTAATGTAACAGTTGATGGCGCGCCTCAAACAGGTACTTTATTTCATCATATTGGCCGAGTATCTATTGAACCAGAATTACTCCAAGAAGTAGATGTACAGGCCGGTGCTGGTGAAGCAACAAGTGGCTCTGGCGCCATTGGTGGAGCGTTACGCTTTAAAACTAAGAATGTTGATGATTTATTGACTGCTGGCGATAGATTTGGTGGTACTTTGCAAGCAGGTTATTTTACTAATGCGGGCTATAAAACAAGTGGAACATTTTATGGTGCATTAACTGATGACTGGGGGCTTCTTGGCTCTTACACCTATATAGACCGCGATGATATGGTTGATGGTGACGGTAACGATTTATATGGCACGGCAGCTAAACAAAGTTTAGGTTTCTTTAAACTAAACGGTAATTTAACTGACAATCAATCTATAACGCTAAGTTACGAAGATCGAAACGAAAACGGCGACTTTTCTCAACGTCCTAATTGGCCTGCATTGGAAGCAGACACACTTTTTCCTTTAGAAGCTGAGCGTCAAACTATAATTTTTAATCATCATTATGCAGGTGGCGATTTAGTACAGTTAGAAACAACACTTTATCAAACTAAATCAAGTGTTGAGCAAGACGTTTTTACTCGCTGGGGACGTTATGGCGGTGATATGAAGACTATTGGTTTTGATATCCGTAATTCGACAATAATTGATAACCATGGACTCACTTACGGTATTGAATATCGTCAAGACGAAGTAACGGCGCAATCGCTAGAAATAGATGCAGATCCTGCAATTTCTGAAAAAGGAACGGTTGGCGGGATTTACTTTCAAGATCATTGGCAGTTATCTGCAGACTTATTGCTAAGTTTTGGTTTACGTTATGATCAATATGACCTTAAACAAGTTACTTTTGGTTTGGAAACTGATAGTGATGGTTTTAGCCCTAATGTAGGCTTAACTTATGATATTAATAACAATTGGCAACTGAATGTGGGCTACGCCCAAGCAATGCGTGGTAAAGAAGTCGGTGATTCATTTACTATTGAATCAGGTGATGGCGCTATCGATCCTAACTTAAAACCTGAAGAAGTTGAAAACACCGAAGTTGCGTTAACATACCATAATGAAAAATGGCATCTAGTAGCTACTATTTATCAAAGTGATGTTGATAATGTTGTATTTGATCAAATAGGCCAAGGTGTTTATTTTGAAAATATTGGCACTTTAGCGACAAAAGGCTTTGAACTAAAAGCCGGCTATAGTTTTGAAAACTTAACAGTTTTAGCTAATTACACCAATAATACCTCTGAACTAAATGGAGATACGGTTGAAGGGTATGAACATAATGGTTTAGCAAATGAACGCGGTGATACCTTTGGTTTTAATCTTAATTATACGCTATCTGACAATATAGAGCTCGGTTGGAATTATACTTATGTTGCTGAATTAAATGATATTGAGGTATTACAACGAGCAGTAGATATTGGCTGGATAGATCAAACTTACACTATCGATAAACCAAGTTATCAGCTAAATGATATTTACGTGCAGTGGCAACCATTAAACTCAGATACATTAACACTTAACTTAACGGTTCAAAATGCATTTAATGAGCAGTATCGAGACCATTCAAGTGTTGGAGATTATGGCGACATTCCTGGCTGGGAAGGTATAGCAGGTTTATACGAAGCAGGCAGAGATATTCGTATTGGGGCAAGTTATAAGTTTTAAATAGTAACCATGCAATCAATACAATGATTTTATGGTACTTAGTGCAAGTAGATAATGGCAGTGATTGTTGCCAGATCAAATAAAGCCTGAATTTTTGCTGTTTTTATATTCAACGTATAATAACAGCAAGGGTTTAGGCTTTTTTACAACAGAACACTTTTGGGCTAACTAATTGGCTAGACCCTGTAACAGATATTGTTACAGGGTCGGTTGTATTATGATCTACTGAAATGTTCTTCACACAAAGAGTACCCTAAGTGAATCATTTCATCAGCCCTATCAAACTCCAACGTACCACAAGCATTACGGGCTATTTCTATTAATATATCCGGTGGATATGCTGCTAACTTTTGTCTTGATATACTACTTTGCATAGCGTCAAATGCTTGGTTGGCAATATCATAACCGCCCCATTTTTCATTTAAATTATTTTGAGTCGACTTATTAAAGCTATCGATAAATTCACCTATTTTGGTAGAAAATCTTGAATCTATCGTTTTTTTCTTAAATTTTATTTGTGGATCATTAGTGGGTATATTGGGACCACCAAGGTTTACGGCGATAGTCATGTATGTAGAATCACCAAAAGTTGGTGCTATTGGTACAGGGTTTAATACCCCACCATCTATTAATTGAATGCCATTGTGATTGTACGGAGTAAAAAATAAAGGTAGGGATATTGACGCTCTAATCGCATCAAATAGCCTGCCAGAATTTATCCATACTTCTTTCTCATTTTTAATATCTGCCGCAACTGCAGTGAAATTAATAGGCAGGTCTTCGATAGCTATATCACCTACAATTTCTGTCAGTGTATTTATTATTTTATCGCCTTTTACTAAACCACTACTTTGCCATGAAAGATCGAGTAAATTTACAATATCTACTTTGGTTATGGCTCTGATCCATCGTTCAAATTCATTAAGTTTGCCTGCAGCATATATTCCTCCAATTAAGGCGCCTATAGAGCAGCCCGAAATAGATGAAATGACATAATTATGTTCTTCTAACCAATGAATTACACCTATATGTGCTAAACCTCTAGCGCCACCACTTCCAAGTACTAAAGATATGTTTTTTTTATCTGTTAACGGCATAATAAATAAACCTACTTGAATAAAAAATTATTAACACTCACCTATCGCGTGAAACAAACAATATATGGTATCTGATATTGCCTCAATAATTATGAGTGATGCCCGCTTTACTTTACTTCCTTATTCCAATCCCAGGTTATTTATTTTTATCTATTAAAACACTCTGTTGCCATTCGCTGGGTTTTTTATCAGTTCTATGAATGCAACCGACCCAACAACATGGGCGTTTCTTTCCCTCGAGTAAGGCTTCTGCAGCCCTTGTAATTCGTTTTACTCTAGTTTTACTTTGTTTGGCGTCTTCAATCCAACATATAAATTCGTTACGCGCTATAGGGGTTAAATTCTCCCAAAGCTCTATTATATTGCTTTCAGTTAATGTTCTAGATAGATCTGCTGGTAATTCGTGTACAAGTCCGCCAGAAATTTTAAATGTCATACTGAGATGCCTATTTTAAAACGTATATATTAAGAAAATGTTATCGACAAATGATGTGAGCTGAAATTCAAACCTTTATTTAAATATAAGCGATGTGCAAAATGTCGTGCATAACCAGTATCTAAGTGAACTCCTTGTAATCCTAAGCTTTTGGCTTTATTAATTATTTGATCAAGTAGTTTACCGGCATAGCCTTTACCTCTAACCTCTTCAGCAGTAGATAAATCATCAATGTATATTATTTCTCCCCAAGCTAAAAATTCACTCTGCCTGTAACCGATAATACTTTGAACAATACCATTATCACTGAGCGCTAGTATTTTATATCCTTGGGCTTGCTGCCTTTTAACTTGAGGGACAAAATTTTCCACTGTCAGATGTGGTCTTAAAGCTTTAAATACAGAGAAACAATTTGCAATTTCATCTTCAGTTTTAGCTTCGTAAATATTAATCATGCGCGACTTTTCCTTTATTCGCCTAATGCTTCATTATGATGCAAAGAATAAAATTTAAAATAAACGACGATAGTACAAAAGCCAACTGTTATTTTTATTTATTCTGAAATGACTTATTGAACAGAATAATTCCTTATTACCATTATTCATATATTGTATTAGAGCAAATTTTCAGGGGCTTAGACTAAAAAATCATATTGAAAAGGCTAAAATAGTTTGCGAAGTATATTGCTTTGAGCTAAAAATATTTTTAGAATCTTTTTTTTTATTTTAGAGTTCGCCGAATGACTACTTTAACAGAATCAGCTATCAGTTTTGCTACTGACCGTCAGTTTTATGACGACAAAAACTATCCACGAGGCTTGGCTAAGTCTGGTGATTTTACCCTAAAAGAATCGCAAATTATGGAGCAATACGGCGTTGCATTGAGAGCATTGGCTGACCAGTCAAGAGCGCCAGTAACAGATGAAGAAATACAATTTGTTGAAGTATGTATCAATCAACTTGACCCTGTTACCCCAATTGAAAAAGCGTGGGTGAAATACCAAAATAAAACGTTAACACCTAAACACTTCCATACCTTATTTGGTAGAAGCAAAGTTGAAACGGATGATGAAGACGACGAAGTTGATCCGGATGATACTGATTTAGATTAAGCATCTTTTAAATTAAGATTAAAAAAAACGCAGTTAACTTATGTTATCTGCGTTTTTTATTTATATGATTTGGCGGTGAAATATTACTGCCAAACTATATTCTTACTAAAGATTATTACTGCCAAATTATATGGACAGATTTTTGGGTGCTAATTTTTAACCTTCAATTTCTTCGGCTACTATCTCAGCTTGTTTACAAATTTCAATAAAATGATTTGGATCTAAGCTAGCCCCACCTACTAATAAACCGTCAATATCTTCTTGGTTCATTAATTCACGCGCATTACTTTTATTAACACTACCACCATATAAAATATGTATTTTTTCAGCGCGCTCAACGCCGTAAATAACGCAAAGCTCTTGACGAATAAAGCCATGAACCGCTTGCGCATCTTCTGGTGATGCAGCTTGACCAGTACCTATAGCCCAGACCGGTTCATAAGCGATACAAATTTCTTTGTTTGTAATATCAGTATCCGCTAAAGCATCGTGCATTTGTCTAAATAATACATCGTTAGTAATACCTGCTTCACGTTGTTGGGCATTTTCACCAATACATAATACAGGCATCAGATCACTTGCTAGTGCTTGGTTAACCTTAATTTGACAACTTCCGTCATTTTCATTAAACATTTGACGACGTTCTGAATGACCGATTAAACATAAGCCAGCGCCTACATCTTTCAGCATTTGTGCTGACGTTTCACCAGTATAAGCACCAGAGCCAAACTTACTAACGTTTTGGCTACCAACGATGATTTCTGAATGCTGTAAAAAATTAAGCATATCTCGCATATAAATATAAGGAGGGCAAATCGCTATTTTGGTTGAAAAATGTTTACCAATAAAAGCGGCAACCGAGGCACAAAGTAGGTCAATGCCGCCGTTTAATTTCCAATTAGCGACAACGATAGGAATGCGTTTACTCATGTTTTTAATACCTTTTAAAAAGAACGTCTTGAGGAAAGGATAAACACCATTAAAGATTTAAGCAAGCACTAGTCATTGCGTAGATAAAACAAAATGAAAATTGTATAAAAAATAAGGCGTTTAAACTGTTTAAGGGGTTATTTACCAGTAAATAGTTCATTTAATTCGGTGCGGAGCTGATTCGTTATTTGTCTTTTAGTTTTAAGCGATATTTGATCAACATTAGTATTAAATAAATGATGTTGTAAATCGATAGATTGTCTGACTAATTTACAATGAAACAAATTATGGGTTGCCATTACACTGTCTTTTATTTGGTATGTTTGGTGTGTGTTAGAGCTTAAATGTTCACTTATTTGGTTGATATTATGATCACTAAAGTGTTTATTGCCTTGTTGATCACGGGTCATGCCGCGTATTCGATAATCTATATCGATTACATCTGCTGAAAAAGTGTCAATCACGTAATCTAATACCTCTAACGGTGAAATAACACCACAGGTTGATAATTCAATATCAGCCCTAAAAATAGCAATAGCTTGCTGAGGAGCCTCTTCAGGATAAGTGTGAATACACAGGTGGCTTTTGTCTATATGCGCAACTAATGATTCTGGTTTGGCTTCTTCTGAAATCATTAAGGTAACACTAGCGCCTTGTGGGGTGTAATCTTGGCTAGCAATATTTAATACATTCCCACCAATAGCATGGCAAATTTTAGTCAGTAGTAGTTCAAGCTGTTCGCTACTGTAGGCCTGATTAATGTAGCTATGATAATGCTCTTGGCATTGTCTATTCAACGTAGCGCTGTGCTCGCTATTGTCAGTAGTCTGCTTAGTGTGTAAATAATGCACACGATATAGCGAAAAACTTAAACTCTTTGTTAAGTTATTAAAGCCATAAAGTGGAATTTTATTTTTGGAGGACATCTACAACAACGCTTATTTATATCTTTTTATTGCCACCTACATGGTAACAATAAATTAATCGAGACAATTTTATCTTAAACTACTTATCCCGAGCTCAGGTAACTTAACAATTTACCGTAAGTTGATAGTTTAGTCTGCATTAATAACACTATCGAATAGATTTTTAATTAAAGCTGCAAACTCAATAATAAAGGCATGTTGTGCGGCGTTTACTGGGTTATCCATAATGCCAGAGAATAGTTCTTGTAAATCACAAAGAATGGCATCAACTTCACGAATAATAGCGTTACGCTGATTAAACGTTAAATTTTTATTTTGACTACACACACTAATGATTTGTTCGCCTAATTCTATTTCAATAACAGACATGACTGTTTCGTTAGATTGCGCAGGCGCGGTCGAATTTTCAAATAAACTAAGGTGCTCTGTAAGATATTCAATAATGTGAATATAACCGTCAGTATCTGTAACCATAATTGATTTATCGACCCTTGCTGATGATTGAGTTGTAGGATTTTTTGAGTATAGCATTTAGATTTAGTATTATTTTAAAATTTTTAGTTTAAGTAATCTGAGTTCAGGATAATTAAGGCTGTTGTAGAAGAAAACTTACTTTGAGAGAATTATTAAAGTTAATTAAGCCCATAGGTGAGTTAATACCTATAGGCTAATTTAATATTAGTTGTATTTTTTATTGCTGAGTGAAGTTCGCAATAGCTTTTTCAAAGCGTACTAAACCTAATGCAATATCTTCATCAGGAATAACTAATGACGGCGCAAAACGTATAACGCTTGCACCAGCAACGAGTACTAATAAACCTTCGGCCATGGCTGCATTTAAAAAGGCTACCGCTTTACCTTGGTATTGCTGGCCTAATTCAGCGCCAATTAATAAGCCTTTACCACGAATTTCAGTAAATACATTATATTTAGCGTTAATTGCGTTTAAACCATCAATAAATAATTGCGACTTTTTATTGATATCTGCTAATACAGTTTCAGTGTTAACAATATCAAACACCGCTTCTGCAACAGCACAAGCTAATGGGTTTCCGCCATAAGTGCTACCGTGCGTACCTACGGTTAAATGTTTCGCAATGTTGGTTTTAGTTAGCATTGCACCAATAGGAAAACCACCACCTAAACCTTTAGCCGACGTTAAAATATCAGGCGTAACACCTAGCCCCATATAGGCATAAAATTCACCTAAACGACCAAAACCGGTTTGCACTTCATCAAATATTAATAAGGCATTATGTTGGTCACATAACTCACGTACACCTTTAATAAATTCAGCATCAGCAGGTACAACACCGCCTTCACCTTGTAGTGGCTCAATCATTACCGCACAAGTATTGTCAGAAATTAATGCTTTTAAGCTTTCAAGGTTATTGTATTCTGCATGGGTAATATTACCTGGTTTAGGGCCAAAACCATCTGAATAAGCGGTTTGTCCGCCAACAGTTACGGTAAAAAATGTACGGCCATGAAACCCTTGCTTAAAAGCAATAATTTGAGACTTATGTTCGCCATGAACCTCAAGCGCCCAACGACGTGCTAGTTTTAATGCGGCTTCATTCGCTTCCGCGCCTGAGTTACAAAAATAAACTTTTTCAGCAAAGGTACTATCAACTAATTTTTTAGCTAAACGTAGGGCTGGCTCATTGGTTAATAAATTTGATACATGCCAAATTTTCTCACCTTGATCTTTAAGTGCGCTAACCAAAGCAGGGTGACAATGGCCTAAAGAGCTAACCGCAATACCACCGGCAAAATCAATGTATTCATTGTCTTGTTGATCCCACACTCGAGAGCCTTGACCGCGAACGGGTATAACCGCTGAAGGTGAATAGTTTGGTACCATCACGTCATCAAATAAGCCGCGTTCAACTGAAAAGTGTTCTGACATTTTCTTTATCCTAATTTATGTGGGTAACGTTTTTAAATAGCTTACTGCAAAAGCAGATAAAGCTTAATGAAAATTTTTTGTATTGTAAAAATAATATTTATTTTAGTGGTGAGCATTAATATTAAGGCGAATTAAAAGCAATAAATAAATGTACGACAACACATTAATTAAAGTTTAGTTTAATGTGGTCAATATCACTTTTTTTCAATAAGGCAATTTCGTCAGCAGTTAATTGTACAGCACCGAGTAATTGTTGAGCTTCTTCGGTATTGATTAATGATTCTTTATCTAAGGCTCGATATGCCACATAAGCTTTAGCTTTGGCCACTACCTGAGCAATGGGATGCATTTGTTCGAAACTTGTCGCGTAAGCTAAATCAAAAACAGGCTCTGTGATATTAAGTCGCTTAAAATTCATTTGTTCAATTAAATCGGCTGATAACTGTGAACTACGCATTACTAATTGCTCAAGCAGTATTTCTTCATTAGCCTCTATTTTTGATAATACGTTATGCAAACGCTTATCTTTTTTATCAAAAGCGTCTCGTAATTCTTTTTTATACATGTCACTAAAAATGTTTAAATAACAGCGAGTAACGGCAAGTCGACCAATATTCGATAACATTCCATTAGTAAACGCGGTAAATTCATCAAGGCCGTGCTCTTTACCTAAAACACGAGAGGCGAGGGCAATAGATAAACTATCGTTCCATAACTTTCGTTTCATTAAACCATAGGGAGCTGTACTGGTTGGCAGCCAATGCTTAAGCGTAAAGGTTGGCATAACCAGTTTTAAATTATCTAAACCAATGTAGCTTAACGCTAATTTAGCATCAGTAACTTGTACGTCGGCACGTTTTCGATATTGCGGTTTATTCACTAAACTGATCAGATCAATACTTAACCATGATAGTGAAGCGGCAAGCTCTTTAATTTGGTTCACCGAAGCTGCACGGGCAGATAAAATGTCTATAATCGCGGGACAAGCATCTTCAATACCCAGTACGTTGTGGTATAGATGTTCTTTATTGTCAAAGTCGCTGTTAACTTTAGTGCGAACACGATTAAAGAAACTTTGCTTTGTTTGATTTCGAAAATGCTCTTCACCATGTTCGGCAATTATTTTTTCTTGCTGCGCTTTAACTTCGACAGATAATAGCTCTCGGCGACGATTTTCTTGCTCGCTACCTTGATGACTTACCGTCGGGATTTTACCGCATTGCTTTTCGGCAAAATCTTTACTGATAGAAAGACTAATAGCGCGTTGATATAATATTGCGGCTGCTTGATTGTTTTCAAAAATTTGCATAAAAAGTTTATTGCTTATCTGAGATATAAAGTGAGTATCGAATTCGTTAATTCAGGTTTTCACTGAACGGCTATTTTCTAGATAAAGTAAACACCTACTTTATAGGGCTTTAAACTAAAAAGCTTCTATTTTAGAGCGCTCTTTTTAAATTCTGTATTCTTATTTTTTACATTTAATGTAGAGGGAAATTATTATATTGCTTAATAAAATTAGCTAATAAGTCTTGCCCTTGCTCAGTCATAATCGATTCAGGATGAAATTGTACACTAGTTATAGGTAATGTTTTATGTTCAAGCGCCATAATTTCATCAATACCTCCTTGTACATCTTCACTCCAGGCCGTTATAGTTAACTCTGCAGGTAATGACGATTTATTTACAATTAATGAATGGTAGCGCGTAACCTGTAATGGTGAATTCAGTCCAGTGAATAATCCTTGCTGAGTATGACGAATCAGTGTTGTTTTACCATGCATAACTTTTTTGGCTTTTTCTACCTTAGCGCCAAAGTGCTGGGCAATACATTGATGGCCTAAACAAACGCCTAGTAATGGAACTTTACCCGCAAATTCTTTAATTACAGCAAGTGATATACCTGCAGCATTAGGATCACAAGGGCCTGGTGAAATCACAATATATTGCGGAGATAGCCGCGAAATGTCAGCTAAATTAATTTCATCATTTCTAAAAACAACTACTTCTTGACCTAATGCTTGAAAATAGTGCACTAAGTTAAAAGTAAAAGAGTCGTAATTGTCGATCATTAATAACAAAAAGTTTCGCCTAACAACTAAAGAAATTCGCCGCTATTCTAATGCTTTTATTGTAGCGGAGCAATGCGCGGGAAGATAAATGCATTAAACCCAATGAATTAAAGAATTAATCAAAACGTAATGGGTATAATACATTTAGCTAAGTTGTGATAACAAAGTAAAGCTCCCTACAATTACCTTTATTGATACTATTATTTTTTAATTAAAAAAATAACCTGTTTACCCAGAGATAGTAGCATTTAACTAATGCGAACCGTCAATACCATTATTCAATATATGAGAGTAGAAAAAAATGAAAAAAGTAGTTTTATATACCATGGATAAGTGTCCGCACTGTCAAACCGCTAAACGTTATCTTGAACAACAAGGTATTGCGTTTAGATTGTGCAATATTAAAACCCCTAAAGGTCAGAAAGAATTTGCAAGCACGCGCTTGCGTGGTGTGCCAGTATTGAAAATTGGCGACCAGTTACTTAATGGTTTTTCAATTAAAGGCTTTACTGAAATGTATAAAAGCTAACAAATACATTCTCATATCGCGGTGAATTATCAACTTAAGTGTTAGTGAACACACGGCCGTTGCACCAGATATTTACAGTTGCCCAGCTTTGTGCGCTAAAAAGGTGCATAGTAAAGGGTGGTAAAATACGCACATCAGTTAAGTTGTTGTTTTAATTGTTTAAATAATTTTGGCATGTGAATTGTATTATCGAAGTTAATATAATTTTAAAACCACAACTAGGGGTTAACATGAAACTGATAAGCGTAATTATAAAACCATTTAAATTAGATGATGTCAGAGAGGCCATTTCTGAAATTGGCGTTGAAGGTATCACGGTAAGTGAAGTAAAAGGTTTTGGTCGTCAAAAAGGTCATACTGAGCTATACCGCGGTGCGGAATATCAAGTAGACTTTTTACCTAAGGTAAAATTAGAGATTGCAGTAAACGACGATATCGTTGAGCGTTTAGTTGAAACAATTACTAAAGCGGCTTACACCGGTAAAATTGGTGACGGTAAAATATTCGTTTACAACCTAGAGCAAGCGGTACGTATTCGTACTGGTGAACTTGATTCTGAAGCTTTATAAGGGGCAACTATTATGGAACAAAATATATTTCAACTTCAATATGCGATGGACACATTTTATTTCTTAATTTGTGGTGCATTAGTAATGTGGATGGCTGCGGGTTTCTCAATGTTAGAAGCTGGCTTAGTTCGTGCTAAAAACACAACTGAAATTTTAACTAAAAACATCGCACTTTATTCAATTGCTTGTGTAATGTACTTAGTGATTGGTTATGACATCATGTACGGTGGTGGTGTATTTTTAAATGGTATCGGTCTTGATGGTGCTTCTGACGCTGAAGCGCTTGTTGGTGCAGTATTAGCAGAGTCTGCTGAAGCTGGATTTGACGGCGGTGCAGTTTATTCAAACGCTTCTGACTTCTTCTTCCAAGTAGTATTTGTTGCAACGGCTATGTCTATTGTTTCAGGTGCGGTTGCTGAACGCATGAAGCTTTGGTCTTTCCTAGCATTTACTGTTGTTTTAACTGGTTTCATCTACCCAATGGAAGGTAGCTGGACTTGGAATGGCGATGCTGTATTTGGTTTATACACACTAGGTGACCTTGGTTTCTCTGATTTCGCTGGTTCTGGTATTGTTCACATGGCAGGGGCTTCTGCAGCATTAGCTGGTGTTTTATTACTAGGTGCTCGTAAAGGTAAATACACTAAAGATGGTAAAGTAAATGCTATCCCAGGTGCTAACTTACCAATGGCTACTTTAGGTACATTTATTTTATGGATGGGTTGGTTTGGTTTTAACGGTGGTTCTGTATTGAAACTTTCCGATATCAACAGCGCTAACTCAGTTGCAATGGTATTTTTAAATACTAACGCAGCAGCAGCAGCGGGTGCAATTGCAGCACTTATTTTTGCTAAAATCTTATTTAAGAAAGCGGATTTAACAATGACTTTAAACGGTGCGTTAGCTGGTCTTGTAGCAATTACAGCTGAGCCTTCTACACCATCTCCATTACAAGCAACTATCTTTGGTGCAATTGCAGGTATTATCGTTGTGTTATCTATCTTAGCGTTAGATAAAGTTAAGATTGATGATCCAGTAGGTGCTATCTCTGTTCACGGTGTTGTTGGTTTCTTTGGCTTAATGATTGTTCCAATCACTAACTCTGGTTCTAGCTTCAGTGGTCAGTTAATTGGTGCTGCAACTATCTTTGTATGGGTATTCTCAACTAGTTTCGTAGTTTGGTATGTACTTAAGAAAGTTGTTGGTATTCGTGTTAGCGAAGAAGATGAGTACGAAGGTGGCGATATCACTGATTGTGGTATGGAAGCTTACCCTGAGTTCACTCGCGGTTAATCTTAGTATTAGTACCTAGTATTCTAGAATTTAGAAGCTAGGTATGAAATTAATACCTTTATTTATACTTCATTAAATATAAATTGATGACAAAAAAAGCAGTTAATCATTAAATGATTAACTGCTTTTTTTATTACTTGTTGTTGTTGTTTGAACTCTAGATTATTGTTAATTCATTTGGCGTTAAAACCTAATACCTAGCCCTCAAAGCTAAAGAATATTAACCTTTACTAAAGCGTCTTCTTAATGCTAATAACGAAAGAGCAACAAGTGAAAATAAGGTCGTTGAACCGCCATCATCTTCATCATCAACAGGATCAGCTTCTGATTTATCAGGATCGCTTGGGAAAGCATCATTAATATCTTTTACGCCATCACCATCACTGTCTGGATATTTAGTGAGTAGAGGGTTTAAATCGCTATCGGTTACTTCTGAGCTATCAAAAATAACAACTTGCTCAATAGTCACAAAATTTTCAACACCTGGTGCTGACATATCTGAACACACCTGATCTTCGTCCATTACCATCGGGATACCGGTTAAACTTTGATAAGTACAAAGTTTCAGTTGCGCTATTTTATTAATGATATCCATACCGTCACCAATAACTTGACCAAAGACAGTGAAACCACCATTTTGAAGGTCTAAGTTTTCACTGTTATCTGCTAAATTAAAGAACCATTGATCGGTTGCGCTATTAACGTCACCGCCTACTTTTGCCATGGCGATGGTACCAGTAACATTCGAATATACAGGCTCATTAATTACTGCGGCATTTGGCGAAAGACGAGTTAACGGCCATGCATCTTCAAATTCATAACCACCGGCTTGAACAACAAAGTCTGTTGCTACGCGATGTACAACAGTATTGGTATAATACCCATCGTTAACATAACTGAGAAAGTTTTCAACCGTTTTAGGCGTGGTTTGATCGAATAAATTTACTTGGAAATTACCTTGTGAAGTTTGAAACTCAACAATTGTGGCACTAGCTGTATTGGTAAAAGCTAAGCTAGTTGTTGCCAACGCGATAAGAGATAACATCGCAGTGGTATTTTTTTTGGTTATTTTTTGAAACATGAAAAACCTACTTTGCATAAATTGCTTGAAAAATGTGCTTCATAGTAAATGCTGTAGCAATGCTAAACAAGTAGTTGTAACACTTTAGTAAAAGCTGCAAGTTATAAAAATTAAAGTAGTCGGTATTACTTTTTCGAGATTTTAATGCAACATAATGAAAAATATATTGTTTTATGTTTTTTCGATGAAGTAGCCTGTGGCGATCATCTTTTTATTTATAATAAATTGTTACTTTAAAGTTAAGTTAGAAGCACTTCAGTGCTAAGTAAAAGCTAGGTTGATAATTAGTATTTATCTATGCCAACACTTGCTTTACAGTTGATAACAATTACAATGGCGGCGTTTAACTACAACCCTTTCTAATATTAAGGAATAGAAATGAAAAAAGTCTTTTTAGTAAGCATTTTGATGGTATTAGTATCACTGTCTAGTTTCGCACAAGCTAAGCCTAAAGTAGGTGTTGCGATAGATATGGGTTTAAGTATTGTAGCTGAAGTTGATCGTTACAATATTGTGTTGGGCGATACAGGTGTTGCGGTTGATTATAAAATTGTTACAGGTAAGTTTGATGATACTACACCATTAACTTGGTATGTTGCAGGCGGCGGTTGGGCTGGTTGGGACCATGGCTTTGGTCTACGTGTGCCATTAGGTGTTACTTGGTTTTTTGCTAAGCGCTGGGATTTATATGGTCAAGTACAGCCAGTAGCTGATTTTGACAACGAGTTTGATTTCAGTGTTGACGCTGCAGTAGGCGTTCGTTTCGCATTTTAGAAAAGAAATAATTTAGATTTAATTACTTTCACTGTTAATTGATTGCAAATAAAAAGAGCTTTAGGCTCTTTTTTTGTATCAGCTATTAGGGCCTGTTGAACTTTTGAGATTACTTTTACAATAACTTGTTTGGTATTTCGACAAGGCAGAGCCATGTGACCTGTAGTTGGCTATTGAGCGTAAAAGTCACGCTGAAAACGAGAAAATAGCTTTTGTTGTGTAACATTGTTTATCCAGTGTTCAGGTTATTTAACCTGAGATCGGAATAATGGAATTGTACAGTATAACAATATCAACTATTTGAACTCATGCATCTATAATAGTTTTAGTTATTCCTAGTTCAAAGCGAGAGCGGAGCCAATAACGAGTTATTGGGAGTTTTCTTAACGAAGGAATACGAATAAATAAGGCTGTTGTTGAACTTTGCTTATCTCGAACTCAGGATCTTTATTAAAAATTAATGCCATAATATGTTAATTAACTTTAGTTGAGGTTAAATAGTTAGGTGATGGGACTTATTTTATCTGCCGACTAGTTGATTAAAATCCGGTGATATATTCAATTATTGCTGTTGAATGGTTGCACTCAATGTTATTATCTAAATAGTAGTAATTATCATTAACTCTTAGATTAGGTGCAGTTGATATGTTTTATATTCAACTTGTTCATTAAACTTGTATTTTCAAACTGAATGTTCAGCTTGGATTAGTTCAGGTCTATTTATTGAGTCAATTAATTTTTGGAACCATGTCATGACACTAGCCGAACTTCCTCTTAATAAACCCGCGAAAATTAGTGCATTGCCTAAAGATGAAGCTATTGCCGCTCAATTAATTGAGCAAGGCTTTACGCTACGATCACATATATCTTTAGCACATAAAGCGCCGTTTAATGGTCCTATGGCATTTAGGTTACACAATACCAAAATTAGCCTTCAACGTGATATTGCTAAACAAATTAGCGTTAGTTTTTAGACTGAAAGTACTAAATTAACTAAACAACATAAGTAATACAGCAATTTTTTATTCAGCAACTTTAAAAAGAATTTTCCGTGAAACAATTAAAGCATTTCGCACTGGTTGGCTTTGCCAATTCAGGCAAAAGTACATTATTCAATTTATTATTATCTGATGAGCAAAACAGTCAGCATAAGGGGAAGCAAAATGTCGGTAACTGGTCAGGGGTAACTGTTGCCGCTAAAAAGTCACATTTCATATTAAACGCCCAAGAGAGCTATTTATCTGATTTACCAGGGATAAGCACCTTAGACAGCCATGCTGAGCAAGGTAAAGATCTGACAATATCGCAATCATTTTTACAAGAAAATGATATAGATTGTTTAGTGAACGTCGTAGATGTTAATCAACTTAGCCGTCAATTGTATTTAACTAGCCAGTTATTAGAGCTAGGTGTACCAATGATAGTGGTACTTAATAAAACCGATAGACAAAAAAATCTAGATATTGATATTGAACAACTGACACAAGAGTTAGGCTGCCCTGTTATTGCAATAAGCACACAACAAACTGATGCGCTACCAGATGTTCAACAAGCGTTAGCGAAAATGACAAATAAAACGCCTGTTGATCACAATACTATGGTTGATAACGCAAAATATAAATCGGTAACTAAGCCAAGTGTTGGTGCTATGCAAGCACGTTATGATTACATTACTGATATGCTAGCTCGGGTAAGTAGCGTTGATGCTAATAATGCGGCTTTTGCGACCAATATTGATAAAACCTTCTCAGAAAGAATAGATACGATAGTTTTGCATCCGTTAACCGGTATTCCTGTTTTTCTAGGTGCAATGTACTTGTTATTTATGTTTGCCATTAATGTTGGTAGCGCGTTTATAGACTTTTTCGATATTCTTAGTGGCTCTTTGTTTGTTGAATATCCTCTACATTTTCTTGCACCATTAGATTTACCACAGTGGATCTTAACTATTATTGAAGGGCTAGGAAGCGGTTTACAAACCGTTGCGACCTTTATTCCTGTTATCGCTTGTTTATTTATTGGTTTATCACTACTGGAAAGCTCTGGCTATTTAGCTCGAGCGGCGTTTGTCGTTGATAGTGTAATGCAAAAAATAGGTTTGCCGGGTAAAGCTTTTGTTCCTTTAATTGTTGGTTTTGGTTGTACAGTACCCGCGGTAATGTCGGCTAGAATTTTAGATAGCGAACGCGAGAGAATTACCACAGTAATGATGTCGCCCTTTATGTCTTGCGGCGCAAGATTGCCTGTATATGCGTTATTTGCGGCAGCTTTTTTTCCTGACAACGGTCAGAATTTAGTGTTCTTATTGTATTTGGTAGGGATTGCTGCAGCCATTGGTACCGGTTTCTTATTAAAGAAAACTGTATTGTCGGGTGGTGCGTCATTAAATATTATGGAATTACCTAATTATGAAATGCCAAAAATTACTGATTTGAGTAAACGTGTTTGGCAACGTACCCGTAGTTTTGTTACAGGCGCAGGTAAAACCATCGTAATTGTTGTCTGTTTGCTTAATTTCGTAAACTCTATTGGCACCGATGGTCAATTTGGTAATCAAGACAGTGAAAGCTCGATATTGAGCCAAGGCGCTAAAGTAGTTACACCATTATTAGCGCCTATGGGGGTTCAAGAAGATAACTGGCAAGCAGGTGTAGGTATTATCACCGGTATTTTTGCTAAAGAAGTTTTAGTAGCGACCTTTAATAATTTATATTCACCGCATGATAGTGAAGCTGCAGAAGCGCCATCATTATCAAAAAGCTGGCAAGAAGCTGTTGATACTATTAAAGAAAATTTATTAGGTATTGCGCCTGATGACCCATTAGGTATTAGTGTTGGTGAAATAACCGACTTAAACTTGGCGGCAGAAGATCAGGGTGTTGAGTTAACTACTTATGAGCGTATGCAAGTTGCCTTTATTAGCCAGTTAGGTGCGTTTAGTTATTTATTGTTTATTTTACTTTACACTCCTTGTGTTGCTGCAATGGGCGCAATTAAGAATGAAGTTGGCACTAAATGGGCAACATTTGCTGGAGTATGGAGTTTCGTTTTAGCTTACCTAATGGCGACTTTGTGTTATCAAATAGGTAATTTTATGGCTGCACCACTCACGGCTAGTATAACAATTGCTATTTCAATACTAACGTTTGTGCTGATTTACTTTTGGTTGAAACACAAAGGTAAGCAAGTGCTAACTATTCCTATAAAGGTTAGTTACAGCTAATAATATTTTATATCAATTATTAGTATGGTAAAAAATCAGTTGTCACTTCAAATTTTATTGTGACAACTTTACCGTTTTAGCATTTGGTAGAAATACAGTGTAAAGCACTCTAATTTTTGCCTTTACCTTTTATCTTTATTAAGTGATAACACCATGGCAATGACCGCTTCAACAATGATGGAATTAGGTACACAAGCACCTTTTTTTGAATTAAAAAATACAGACAATACATTAACATCATTAAATGACTTTGCTGATAATAAAGCGCTTGTTGTTTTGTTTATATGTAACCACTGTCCGTATGTTATTCATATAGCACCAGCGCTCGCTAAATTAGCAGTAGAATATCAAGATAAAGGCGTCGCCTTTGTTGCTATCAATAGTAACGATACTGACACTTACCCTGCAGATAGCTTTGAAAATATGGTGAAAGAAAAAGCAGCAAGAGGTTATACTTTTCCTTATTTATTTGATGAAACACAATCTGTTGCGAAAGCCTTTGATGCAGTATGCACACCAGATATTTTTGTTTTTGATGCACAGAAAAAATTAGTTTACCGTGGTCAGTTTGACAGCTCACGGGTTCGTCGTATTTCGTCAGGTAATTATGACTCGTCGCAATCAGCTGCAACAGGAGAGGATTTAAAAGTTGCGTTAGAAGCTTTATTGCAAGGTCAATCCGTGGATGAAAACCAAATAGCGTCTATTGGCTGTAATATTAAATGGAAACAAGGTAATGAACCGACATAAGTTCTGATATGATTAATCGCCAATGCCTATTGGCGATTAATCTAGGATTTTATCTTTCGTTCGCTTATTAGCTCAGTTATTAGCTCAGATGATAGTTTAGATATTAAGGTAGTAGAGGAATAGATAACGAAAATATACTGCCATCACCTAACTCACTTTTAACCATCAGTTCTGAATTGATCACTCTTGATAATTTTTGGCTAATAGCTAAACCTAAACCTGCATGTTGAGTATTATCTTCTATCGCGTTACTCGCTCTGTATCTAGCGTCAAATATATAGGCAATATCTTCTTTACTAATACCGCTCCCATTATCCGTCACACTCACTCTCACTTCGGTAATTAAATGCGTTACAGTTATGGTTATTTCACCTCCATCAGGCGTGTGTCTTATGGCATTTTCCAATAAATTAGTCATTATGCGCTCTAACTTGGCAATATCTGAGAAAACCATGAATTGGCAAGGTTGAGGCTGTAAGGTTAAAGTAATTTTTTTACTTTCAGCTTTTAAGGTAAACTTAGCCATAATGTCATGCAATAATTCACCGATGGCAAAGGCTTCTAGGTTAACCGTTACTTGGCCATTTTCTAAATGCGCTAATTCAAATATCTGGTCGATTAAGCGTTTTAATTGCTTAACGTTACGTTGAACCGTCGCTAAATAATCTTGTTTTTCTGCGCTCGATAAGTCATCACCTTTTATTGCCAAAGTTTCTATATAGCCCTGCATGGTTGCTAAAGGTGTGCGTAAATCATGGGAAAGGTGGGCTAATAATTCTCGACGCACTCTATCGTTTTCCGTTAATAAGGATAGTTGCTGATTAATTTGTAAAACCATGTCATTGAAACTGGCACCAAGAAAGTTAACTTCATTATGTTCAATACCGTGATTTGACTTATTACCCCATTGTTTTAGTTGAACTTTTGTTTGATCATATCCCACTGCTTTTAAAGCTTTCATTTGCTCTGCAAGTGCTTTTATTGGTCGAGTGAAATAGTGAAATACCGCTAATAGAATTAGTAATAGTAACGCTAAGCTGGCGAGCACAAACGCGCCATATTTTTGTAAATTTTTATCGTCTTGCACTTGGCTGAAAATTGAATCATAAATTTCCCCACCAATAATAATATATAAATAACCTTGCAACAGATCGCCTTGATAAACAGGGGAGGCTGAAAATATTTTACTGCTGTTAATGCCACGAGGATCATCACCAAAAACGGGTGTTTTTTGTGGTTTTTCAATCAGTTTTTTGATCGGTGTTAATGAAACAGAGCGACGCTTTATTTTCGCGGGATCAGCAGAGTAGGTTAAAATGTTGCCTTGCGTGTCTAAAAAGTAAAATTCAAAAGCAGGGCCGAGTAACATCAAGGTATGAAAAAGATTTTCTAAAGCCGCTTTATCGTAAACACCATCTTGTAATAGCGGGTTATCATGGGCCAAATGTTCCGCTAAGTGTAAGTGCAATTTCTGCTCAGCTTGATATTTTGATTGTTGTACCAACGAATTACTCCACCAAATCAGTAATGACGCCATGATCATGAAAGCGGTACAAAGCGTTATCGCGAGTCTTTGGTAAAGTGAAATTTTCATTGCGAGAAATTCCTTACTGAATGAATAGTTTGGTGGTTAAGCAAAATGCAACGCAATCTATATTTTAGATTTGTCATACATTCGCGGGCATTACGCCTGCAGAGTTTAGTTTGTAACCTACTCCCCAAACCGTTTGAATTATTTGGGGAGCAGTGCAATCTTCTTCAAGCTTGTTTCTAAGGCGATTAATATGCGAATTAACCGTGTGTTCATAACCGCTATGATGGTAACCCCAAACACCGTCAAGCAATTGTGTTCGTGAAAAAACTTGATCGGGGTGTTTACAAAAAAAATCAATCAATTCAAATTCGGTTGCCGTTAAGTTGATGGTTTTATCTTTATAAGTTACTTGATGGTAACGATGATCAACTTGTAATTGTCCAATTGTTGTAGCTGTTTGCTGATTATTGGGTTGTTCAGTAAGTTGGTTATTAATTTGAGTGCTTTGCTGTGCTTGTGTTTCTTTTATGTCATTATTTACTTGCTGATTGTTTTTGATCGAAGCTGTTGATGTATTGTCTATATTGTTTTTGTTTGGCGATTCGTTGAGTGAGTTTTTTGCCTGCACAGCATGCACTCTCCGCAATTGACTCCTAACCCGAGCTTGTAATTCTCTAATGCTAAATGGCTTGGTCATGTAATCATCTGCCCCTAATTCAAGCCCTAATATACGATCAATCTCAGAGGCTTTAGAGGTAAGCATAATAATTGATTGTAATGGTTTTTCTTGCCTCACTTGTCTGCAAATATCTAAACCGTTAATATTTGGTAGCATGATATCCAATAAAATAAGTTGGTAATTTTGACTTAATGCTTGCTGCAATCCTTCATCGCCTTGTGTACAAATATCACAATGTAAATCAAGTTCAGATAAATGTACTTTAATAAGTTTGGCAATATCAATTTCGTCTTCAATGATTAAGATCTTATCGTTCATAGTTAAGCCAATGAGTGAAAATAGTAGCACTATCCGCTCATTGGCTTGAGGCGCTACTTAGTTCTAGTTATGGTTACTTTAACCGCAGGGTTATCAAAACGATGTGCCTGTGTTAAAACTGAGTTAGATAAACCATCATCTTTACTAACAATGCCAGTATGATAACTAACTAGATTAGTGTCATCTCTGCTTGCATCAAAGCCAACACCGCCATCTGCAGGACCAGGAATTGTACCTGCTGCTTCGGTGTTTTTTTCTGTACCAGCATCATAAACACTTAAGTTCCATGATTTTTCTTGGCCGATAGTTAAAGTTGATATATCTACTCCAGTAAGACCCGAGAAAGCATCATTTGTATTCACTAACATGGTGGAAACTGTTAAATAAGTTGCCACAGGGTCTATCGTCATAATGTCTAACATTACGCTAGCACCTGGTGGTAGAGGGCTTTCACTAGATGTAGATACAATATTATTTTCAGATGAAAGAAAATCGGTATTGTCACCGCCTTCTGCTAATTTCTCTAAAGCTATAGAGGCGCTTTCACCTATCATCCACATTTTAGTATCGTTATGAAGGCTTAGGGCAATAGGCGATAATGGTTGTGCATAAGTTAAGTTAGTTATCATTACTGAATAACTATATTCCATAGGCTCTTCAACGTCAGGAATTGCGGGAGTATCATCATTATCACCACAAGCGAATAATCCTAATGAAAGTAAACTAACAAAGAACAATTTAATGGGAAAACGTTTATGTTTTTGCGTTATTAAAGTTGACATACAACCTCCTTATTGCACTGTAATGATAAGTTTAGCAACTGGGTTTAACCAACGTTGCACGCTATTATTGATATCACTTTTTCCTGTTTCCATATCATCATCGCCTAAACTACCACGGTGAATATGTACTTTGTCGTTAGACTCCATATCAGTTACCCCTGTACCATTCATACCAATGACATCTTCAAGCGGTGGCGGCACAGGCATACCAGCTTCACCAGGTGCACCACTACCTCTTACTTCGTCATTCGCTTCTGTACCAGCATCGTAAGCATTTAAAAATACCGTGTAAGTACCTGCTTCAGTAGGAATTTCCCAACTATTTAAACCTGCAAAACCATCATTTGAAGGTAATATCATTGCCGCTAGCGATAAATGGGTATTAGTACTGTCTGTGCTTAAATCAAAGCTTGCTGAAGTCGCTGGCGCCAGTAAACCCGCTGCAGGGTTTTCATTTACGTTGGCATCTGCATTCATTAATACGCTTGATAAACCTGAAATGTCACCACCTTCAGCCATTGCTTGCAGTTCAGCGCTAGCCATTTCGCCAGGCATAAAAATGTAACTGTCGCTAGTATGTGCAGCTGTTATTACCGGCGTAAAATACAAGCCTTGTGTTAAGTTGGTAACTGTTACTGATAACTCTTGTGCCATTATTGTTGAACTAGCAAGTGCGATTGCTAATACGCTTAATGTTGATTTAATAGGTGATTGTTTAAATACTTTCATGGTCTTTCCTTTTCAGTGAATGTTGTAATGGTTTGTCGTTGTGTTTTTATTTAACGGAAAGAGATTATGAATTGGAAATATCGCGGTGATATCACGCATTTATCACCTTTCTATGGTGAATTTGTCACAGAAGTATCACGCCCTCTGCCTTAAAAAGGCTATTTAAGTAAGAGGTTTCTTTTATAGAAATGGTTTTATCTGTTTTATCTTCGTTGTTGTTTAATCATGAAATTCGTGGAAGCGCGGCTTACTTATACAGTTGAGTATTCTCTATCAAAGACGGTAATAGCCTAAGTTAATCTCTCATATTGATTGTTGGATAATATTTTAATAATGTTATACAAATGCCGTGTTCTAAGGGGGCATCAGATCAGGTTAGCTGATAATTTCAGTTTAAATTACAGTAAGTTTGTTTGATTTATATTAGTGCGTTAAAATAGATTTATACGCCACTATTGATAGCGATTATTGGTAGCGATTTTTGGTAATAAAGAGGTTGTCTATGCAAGCTGAACAAATGAGCTCTAAGTTAGATCTGGTATTACTCGATGATTACTTGGATAGATTGGGCAAGGTTATAGTTGAGAAAATGTTCACTTTATATACTCAGCAAGTGGTAATTTATCTTAACGATATAGAAAATGCGCAATTAAGCGAATCAAGCACTGATTGGCAGACTCATTGTCATAAAATGAAAGGTGCAGCTGCTAGTGTTGGCATGAGTCAATTGCATGCTCAATTGAAAGTGTTAGAAAAAACCGATGCCTCTACCGCAGAAAAAGCAGTTTTATTGACCGAGTTGAAAGTGTTAAATGAGGACGCAATTTTTACTTTTAAAAATTGGCTAGCAAGCAAGTAGCTAAGTAATCTGAGTTCAGGTTAAATAATAAAGCAAGTACCTAAACGTTAAGGTACTTGTTCTTTATGATTTTTATATATACCTTTTATAAAAATTTATTCTAAAGTACCTACAAAGCGGTAGCCTTCGCCGTGAATAGTATTAATCAATTCAGGTGTGCCTGAATTCAGTTCAAAGTGTTTACGTAAACGGCGGATAGTTACATCAACGGTACGGTCATTTTCACGTAAATCTCTACCTGTCATTTCTTTAATTAATTCTTGGCGAGTAATTATTTTACCCGCGTTTTTGATCAATAAGCTCAATGCTCGGTATTCACCACGAGGAATAGCGATCACTTCACCTTCAGGGCTAGTCATTTGTCTTGAGTTACTATCTAAAGACCATTCATTAAATTTAATGATACTTTGAACTTGTTCAGTTTCAACTCCAGATTGACCTATTCGGCTTAAAATGTTGCGAGCACGAATAGTGAGTTCACGTGGATTAAAAGGTTTGGTTAAATAATCATCGGCGCCAATTTCTAAACCTAGAATTTTGTCTATATCACTGTCTCGACCAGTTAAGAAAATTAAACCTAAGTCTTTGTTAGCTGTTAACTCTCTTGCTAATAATAGACCATTTTTACCCGGTAAATTAATATCCATGATAACTAGGTTTATTGAGTTTAATCGTAATTGCTCAGCCATGCTATTGCCATCAATAGCTTCGAAAACATCATAGCCTTCAGCTTCAAATAAACTACGTAAGTTAAAACGAGTGACATCTTCATCTTCGACAACTAAGACTTGATAAGTTTGCATAGTGGAAATTACCTAATGTTTTTTTTAATGGCTATTTTGAATGACAATGTTAATAGATATTGAGATTGTAAGAATGAATAAATATTGTTATTCAAATACAATTATCCGTCTATTTTAGTCAAATGGTAACGAAAAAACAATTTATTACTGCTTTAATTCATTAACTTGCTGCTAATTCAACTGGAAAAGTGATCTCAAAGCTCACACCCGGTTTATTTTCTTCCTCAATACTAATATGTCCACCTAATGCTTGAGTAACTAAGTTATAGACTAAATGCATCCCGAGACCGCTACCGCCGCTGCCGCGTTTGGTGGTTGTGAAAGGGTCAAATATTTTAGTTTTCATTGTTTTATCAATACCTACGCCGTCATCACGATAATTAAAGTGTATTTGATCACTTAAGTTCATAATGCTGATGGAGATATTACCTTGCTCAAGACCATCAAAACCATGATAGATTGAATTAAGAATGAGGTTAATTAATATTTGATTGATAGGTCCAGGCTTGCTGTTAATAATTAAATCGTCAGGGCAATCCATGGTGATAATCACGTTGGCAGATTGTATTTTAGCTGAGAGCGTTAAAATAACTTCGTTAATTAAATCGCGCATGTTAAATGTTCTGTTCTCAACACTTGATTGATCTACAGCCACTTTTTTGAAACTTGAGATCAATTGTGCGGCACGCTCTAAATTGCGAAGTATGATGGATATATTTTCATTGCCGTCATTTAAGAATTTTTTCAATTGACTGGATCTGAGAGTCTTATCTTCAAAGGCTGTTTTTATTTCGTTTAATTTATCGGCTAATAAACTCGAAGCAGTAACACCTAAACCTATTGGAGTGTTAACCTCATGAGCTATGCCCGCAACCATATCCCCCAGAGAAGCCATCTTTTCTGTTTCAACTAACTGACCTTGAAACTCATGTAGTTTTTCTAAGGTTGAAAGTAACTCTTGATTAGACTCTTTTAATGCATCAGTTCTAGAGCTTAAACGATGTTCTAGCGCTTTGTTTTTAGTCTGTGTGTGTTGGTGCTCTTCAATTAAACTATTAATATGTTTTTCTACGCGAAGCAGTAATACATTAATATTGACGGTTAAAACATCTAACTCTTTAATCGGGAGTTTTGATAACTGTGTTTGATAGTTTCTGCTACGAGATATTTGACCTAATTCATCAACAATACTGTCAATAGGTTGATTAATGTTATTAAACAGTGATTGAGCAACACCAAAAGCAAGAATTAAAGAAAATAATAAGAAGGCAAGTAATACGTAAACTAGCCTATCGGTAAAAGCTTGTTTTTCAAGCAGACTAGTTTGAATAAATAAATAGCCGATAGTTTCTTGCGCTTGGGTTATTTTAACAATTAATTCTAAATGATTGGCTTGGTGTTGAACGGTACTTAATTGAGCTATTTCAGAAATTCTATCACTAATGGGAGGGTAATTATGATTGCGATTGTAACTGCTAAAATATTCAATGCTATCATCTTGGTTAGTACGATAAACATGTATATGGTTAATTAACGGCGTTGTTATTAATTTTTTTAGTTGATTTTTTAATCTAACTTGACCATTGTCACTTTGCAAATATTGAGCGCTATTATTGGCAAGTAAATTTGCCCATGCACGTGTTTCATCAGCAATTACATGAGCACCTTGTTTATCAACCATAAAAATTATAGCAGCAGAAGAGGTAAGCATAATTACCGCAGCTAAAGCCATGATACTTCGCACTAAGCGGTTATGTAATGAAATACTCTGTTCTGATTTTTTCATGGCAGCCAATAAATTATCCCTTAATTACCTTGATAATAGCTGAGCATGATAAATAGTAAACCCTTTATCTTTAGTGATAATACTCGTATTACCTATATGTGCTTGCATAATCGGCTGATAACGTAAGAAACTATTGGCGACAATAATGATATTTCCACGCGGAGCTAACTTTTTATTTATGCCTGTTAAAAAGTCTTCGCTGGCTTGATAATGAGTTTTAATGCCTTGATGAAACGGTGGGTTTGACACTACGTGCTGATATTGTTCGTTAACATCAGATAAACTGTTTGACGCAAATACCTGCCCAGTTAAACCGTTTAAACTTAAACTTTCTTGTGCAGAAGTTAATGCTAGCGCACTCACATCAAGTAATGATAATTCTGTATTGGTAAATTTCTTACCAATAAAACAACTTATTACGCCTGTACCACAACCAAAATCTAGTACCTTACCTGACATATTATTGGTTAAATTATTCAGGAGTAATTCGGTGCCAACATCCAATTTTTGCTGACTGAAAACACCGGGTAATGAAGCAATTTTTAACTCAATACCGTCAACAGTAATTTGATATTGCGTAAACCAGTCTTGCAGAGTAAATGTTGTAGATAATTTTTCAGGTTGAAATAAACCTACATAAAGTAGGCAGTGGCGCGCCGCATCTTCTTTTCGGCAACACAATAAAATACTTTTTGTTAATTTTTCAACCGATTGAATTCCGCCTTTTTTCTCGCCAACGAACAATATTTTGGTTTTTTCATCTATACAATGAGCAATCATAGCAAGAGTGAAGTTAAGCTCGGCTTTACTTTTAGGAAAAGCGATTATGACTAAGTCGTGATAGATAGTTACTTGATAGTGACTTGAAAATGTTGTTTTTATTTTATTACCGTATTTCAGATTAAGGGCTTGATAGTCAATAAAGTTGGTATTGAAACAGTGAATGCTTTTAGGGGCATGAAGTTCAATATAAGCATCAATAAAACCATCTTCAGGTAAATTAATAAGTAATGGGGTTTGTGCGCTAAGTAATTCGCTATTTCGTAATAATAATTGGCTAGGATTTGATAAAGACATAAGAGACAAGGCAATAAATAGAAAAATAAAGATTATGCCCATTCTACGGGAATTAAGTATAAGCGAATAGGCTTATTTTACGTGGTATTAATTGTGCCGAAGTTAAAAAAATGGTTAAATAGCGCCCGTCATTAATTCCTATTAAATCACCCTAATAGGTTCTATAGGTGAAGAGTTTCAGATTATTGTACCGTAGTTATTATATATTTACCTTAGGTAGGCATTTACTACATTGTAAGTAATAGAAACTCCACACTAAAATATTTAGTTTTATCAATTAACTAGTGTATATGTTCATTCCAACAGAATCATAAATGTTCAAGTGGGTTGAGTATCAATATACGATTGGAAAAACTGACTATCAATTTTTATAAAATTTTCAGATAATCGGAGTAATAAATGGACTGGCAAGATGTTATAGCGCAGTTAGAAGCGGGTACTTTACGAGCGGCAAACCAAGATGAAGCCGGTAACTGGCATGCAAATGTTGAAGTAAAACAAGGCATTTTAGCTGCATTTAAAGCAGGTGAAAACATCTCTTTTGGCGACAACTATTTAGGTTTTGTTGATAAACATAACTTACCAGCTCGTCAATTTTCACCTGAAGACGGCGTACGTTTAGTGCCTGGTGGTTCATCAGTACGCGCTGGCGCTCATGTTGCTAAAGGCGTAATCATCATGCCACCAGCATATATCAACGTTGGTGCTTTTGTTGATAGCGGTACTATGGTTGATAGCCATGCGTTAATCGGTTCATGTGCACAAGTAGGTAAAAACGTTCACGTTTCTGCTGCTGTACAAATTGGTGGTGTTTTAGAGCCAATTGGCGCTAGCCCAGTAATTATCGAAGATAACGCTTTCTTAAGTGCAGGTGTTGTTATCGTTGAAGGTATTGTTGTGAAAAAAGGTGCAGTATTAGCACCAGGCGTATCACTTTCTAAATCTGTGCCTGTATATGACTGTGTTAACCAAGTTATGCGTGAAAAAGGTGCTGAAATTCCAGAAAACGCTATTGTTGTTCCTGGTACTCGCCCAGTTAAAGGCGAATGGGCAGAAGCGCAAGGCTTAAACATGGCTTGTGCATTAATCGTTAAATACCGCGATGAGCAAAGTGATGCTGCCCTAGAACTAGAGTCAATTCTAAGATAATTACTAGGGGTAAATAACCTCGTCGTTGTAAAGCTCAACTTATGCGGCAAAAGTACTCATTGACATGCGTCAATTCCGTGCTTTTTTCTTTAATTTGAACTGTACAACTTAGATGTTATTTACCCCTGAATTGATTCCCTTTCGTTTACTGTTTTATATTGAGAGTTTAAATTAATCAAGACGTTAAACGAAAGAGAATGTACACACTATTTCACCAATTCAGAGCAACATAAAGAATCCTATCATGACAACTTCCACTTGGTTTGACAGCAGTATTGAAAACGCCTTAGTTCAACATCAATCACCTGAAGATGAACAAGCTTATTTTGTGTATAACTTAGACGCACTTAAAGAGCATTTAGCTAGGTTACAGCAGCAAGATGTAATTAAGTTATGGTTTGCAGTGAAAGCGAACCCGTTGTCAAAAATTATTCAAACCTTAGATAGCGTTGGATTCAACTTTGATGTTGCTAGTACGGGGGAATTAAACCAAGTATTAGCGCAAGGTATTAACCCTAACCGTGTATTGAACACTGGCCCTGCAAAAACTAAAAAACAGTTGGCTGCTTTTGTTAAAAAAGGTGTTAACACATTTGTGGTAGAAAGCTTAAACCAATTAACTTGGTTAAATGAAGTGATTGAAGAGCAAGCGGCTGACTCTGGGTCAATTAGTGATGCTGAAAAGCCACAAGTTCTATTGCGTGTACAACTGCAATGGGACGAAGGCGAGAAGAACCCACTTGGCGGCAACAGCTTAACGCCTTTTGGTTTATCGGTTGCACAGTGGCAAAGTATTCATGTTGATAACTTCCCAGCGTTAAATCTATGTGGTTTACATATTTTCCAATGGGGCAATATGCTGAGTAATGAAAAAATGTTTTCATTATGGTCACAAATGGTAGCACCATTAACTGAACTTGCTAATAGCATAGGCATGACTTTGGATGTACTCGATTTAGGTGGCGGTTTAGGCATAGATTATTTAGGCGAAGGTAACATCTTATCTTGGGATAAAATTATTGAAGATTTAGCTGTTATTAAGGCTAATGCCGGCGTGAAAGAGTTATGGCTTGAGCTTGGCCGTTTCGCGGTAGCTGAATGCGGTTATTATGTGGTGCCAGTTGTTGATAGAAAAATAAACTACGGACAAGAGCAGTTAGTACTTGCTGCAGGTATTAATCATATTATTCGCCCTGCAATTACCGACCAACCTTTCCCAGTACGTATTTTACGCGAAAATTTTGATGAGCAAAATACGCCGATGGAGAAATTTGATCTGCATGGGCCGTTATGTACTAGCATGGATAAATTGGGGCATTTATCTTTACCGTCTAATACAGCAGTTGGCGAAAGGTTAGTCTTTGGTTACACAGGCGCTTATGGTTTTACCGAAAGCATGCCATTTTTCCTGTGTCATGAATTAGCTGCTGAATATGTATTTCAAGCGGGTAAATTAATTGAAGTAAGAGCAGCAAAACCTGCATCTTCTTACTTGGCTTAACATTAAGCTTCACTTGTAAAGTTAGTTATTAAATTCGTCATTAACTTTGTTATTAAATAGGCTAATAGTTACTAAAGCTAGTAACTGCGAGAAATACAATTATGAATACCTTTACTAAAGAAATAATGTCTGTTGGTGAAATGGCCTGTGGCACTAAACTGACAGTACCTGTTTTTTCATTTAAAGCTGAAGAAAATAGCTCAGAAGATAACTTATCAGCAGTGAATACTGCAGAGCAAAGCATTGCACCGAATGTTTATATACAAGCGAATATGCATGGTGCTGAAGTACAAGGTAATGCAGTTATTTTTCAATTACTTGAATTACTACAGCATAGTGAACTTAAGGCTAATATTACTTTAGTACCTTATGCTAACCCTATTGGTAATAGCCATAAAAGTGGCGAGTATACCTTAGGTCGTTTTGATCCAATTACCGGTGAAAACTGGAATCGTATGTACCACTTCGATCAAAGTATTATTAAACCTTTTGCTGAGCAACACCTTACCTCGAGTGAAGAAGAGATCAAAGCTAGGTTTGAGCAACTTGTAGCTGAGCAAATTGATGCTAAGTTAGCGCCTTCTGTGTGGGGCTTATCAACAGGTCAACGCATTGCTTATCAATTGCAGCGTTTAGCGCATAAAGCCGACATTGTTTTAGATTTACATACAGGGCCTATTTCGAGCAAACATTTGTATTGTGCTGAGTATTCAAAAGCGAGCGCAAAGTATTTCAATATTGAACACACGTTACTTATTCCTAATGGCTTTGATGGCGCTATGGATGAAGCTAATTTTTGTCCGTGGTGGTATTTACAAGAGGCTTTTGTTGATTTAGGTCGTGATTTTACTATGGGGCAGGGCATTTTTGATAAAGAAGCTTACACTGTTGAACTTGGCTCACAAGAGCAAATTGATTTAGACGTAGCCAAAGAAGATGCCCGTGATTTGCTTACTTATTTACAATATAAAGGTGCAATTGGCGGCAGTGAATATCAACCCAAAGAAATGACACGTTATGCTTGTCATCTTAAAGACTATAAAACCTATTATGCGCCGATGGGCGGAATGGTTGACTATCTTGCTGGTTTTGGTAAGCCGCTTGCTGCAGGTGAGCCATTAGCAAGAATTTTAAGAATGGATGTTTATGGTGATAGTAGTATTAATAAGGAGAATGAAAGTAAGGCATTACACTATGTATCATTGGATCAAACCGTTCTACCTATTTTGCATTTCGCTTCAGCGAATGTTACTCAAGGCTCAGAATTGTATAAAGTATTTACCAATTACTTTGAGTTTTAACTTAAGCTCTTAGGTTCTAGGTTCTAGGTTCTAGGTTCTAGGTTCTAGAGGTTTAGGTGCTAGGTTTAACTCCTAGCACCGAATAGCTAGCTTCAAGGAGTTGATTATAACTTCAAGCTTAGCTGTAACGCGCCACCTATTGTATCGTTATCACCAGCGAAGGCTGCAAAATCTACCGCAAAAACATCCCAAGGTGAAATACCAATACCGGCAGTGTATATGTTTTCTTCAACATCATTTAAATCAGCACGGTAACCTAAACGAAATTGAAAATGTTCATATAAACGAAACTCTGCCCCAATACCTGCAAACTTTGAAGCTTGTAAATTTTCAAAGCCTTCTCTGTCAGTTAAGTCTATTTCTGTTGCTAGGCTAACCCAAGTATTTTGATAACTTAAGCCTAAGGTTGCGCTGCTGTCTAAATCAAAACTAACATTCTGTTCAGGAAGAAGTACTGATTGTCCCATTAAATTATTTAGCACTAAAGCTGCAGTCCATTGGCGCTCGTCACCCCAAGAAGTGTACATACCTAAGTCAACATTCGTCCCACTTTGATCTGTTAGGTTATCGTCTGTGGTTAAATCGTAATCATCGTCATCAAAATCACTAACCGCGGCTTTATTATAATAAAGGTCAATGCGTTGATATTTTAATTTTGCGCCAATACTCAAGTCATAGTTAGCATGATTAATAACAGGATAAGCAGCCATAAAGCCTACTTCGGCAATAGAGTAACCTGCGGCTAATGTTGATGAATCAAGGTCATCTAAGTTAAGGTTACAATTAGCGTTATTAACAGAGTCGATACAATTATTAATCGCGTTATCTAATACGTTTTCATCGTCTTGGTTATAATCGACAAAACCACCATAACGGCCATATTGATTGGTAAATAACCCGAGGCTGAGATATTTGTTTGGAATAATAACTTGTAAATTTAAGCCATTACTAACACGAACGATTTTCTCATCAATCTCATTGAAATCATCAACAATAACATCTACTTGCTCATACAAACTGTCATAATAAGCTTGTTTTTGAGCATCATTTTGAAAATTTTGGTATGGAAGATCATTAATCTCATCAACGAGATCGTCAAGATCATCCACTACATCGCCAAGCGTTTCGATAACTTTATATTCAGAGCCTATAGCACCTAAGTTTAACGAAAGAAAAACATCGTCATCATCGTCAAACTTAGTTAATAATGCAGGGTTACTTAACGATGAAGTAAAGTCTTGAGTTATTCCTGTAAAACCTTGACCAGCGCGTTTAGCGGTAAAGCTTTCAGCGTAACTTGGTAATGAAATTGCCATTAATGGCAGTAATAAAAGGGCATTTTTAATTGCTCTTGCGCTAGTTTTTAGTGGGTGAGGTGTTGCCGCAGGGCTCATATATATATCCTTGTAATGTTAAATATTGAAACAAATTATAACACTTTAGTTGTACAGTTGAACAATATTGCACAGCATTTATTAGCGTTTTACGGTGAGGTAAATATTCAAATACAAGAGTAGTATAGTGCAGGGGCTTTATTTCAGAGATGTTTTTTGATGTAAATTTACAATATTGCTAATTTACATCATATGAACGAAAGTCATCACCTTATGATTGAAGCTTGTAATTAAATGTTATATTATAACATTTAATTCCTCGGTGATATGTCAAGTCATGCTAAAAAATAAACAATTGATTCAAAGTGCTATAATACTACTGCTCTTTTGTACGACATTTTTTGCGCACAGTGGTCATTACGACGTACCAGGGACACCAGAAAAATCGATGTCGTTCGATCAGCACGACTGTCATTTATGTCAACAAAGCATTGATACACCAACAAAAATACCAGCTGTTTTTCCTGTATTTCAAGACGTATATAGCGTTAATAAAGTTATCACAACTTTTCCTCTTTTTAGCTTTCAAGCTTATATTTTTCCTCGTTTAAGAGCACCGCCAACATTTTATATTGTTTAAGTTTCGGTGCTAGATTATTTATCTGGCAATTGAACTTATTGTGTTCATTTACTATTAATTAGAAATTTAAACAATATCAACGATTTTTATTATTAAGAGCAGTGCTAAATAATAGCAGCGTCATTAATAATGCACCTTTTAAATTAGTTATCTCTATATTTACTGTTTATAGAGAAATAACTTAACGTTTTTTCAGAATATCTTGTCGGAAAATTAATTATGTATTCCAGGGTAAATAAAGTGAGCTTTACAGCTCACGTAAAATATTTTTTTAAAGCAACAGCTAGCTTTAGTTGTTTGTTATGGTTAACCTTATTGTTTTTTAGCTCAAATGTTTTTGCCAAACAGATATCAGGAGTTGTAGTAAATGAACAAGGTGAACCTATTGATAATGCCGCTATACAAATAGACCATGATACAACTAAAGTATTCACCAACGCCCAAGGTGAATTCAGTTTTACAGATGTTAAGGAAGGTAAAGTAGAACTGCATATAAGCTCTAAAAAGTACAGCCATAAAAATCAAACCGTTACGGTGACGGCTGATGAAATTAGTAAGGTAAATGTAGTTTTATTTAAATCGGTGATGGAAGTGGTTGATGTATATGCAACACCACTGCATGCCTCTTCTATTGAGTCAGCGTTACCTATTAATGTGGTCAGTGCTGATGAATTAAAAATGAAACAAGCAGCGACTTTAGGTGAGACTTTAAAAAATGAAGTGGGTATCAACTCAAGTTATTATGGCCCAGTGTCAAGCACACCGGTTATTCGAGGTTTAGATGGCCCGAGAGTACTTATTACGCAAAATGGTTTAGATGTAGGTGATGCGTCACGTGTCGGTCCTGATCATGTTGTTGCCGCTGAAACAACAACGGCAACGCAAATTGAAGTATTACGTGGTCCAGCAACATTATTTTATGGTAGTGGCGCTATTGGTGGGGTGGTTAACATTGTTGACGGTCGTGTGCCAACTAGCAGCGATACTGAAGTCGATTACTTGTTACAATATAACGATGTATCTAATGAAAGACAGGCCTCAGCAAATCTGCAAACTGGAACTGAAGATGTTGCCTTTCATGTTGATGGTTATTGGCGTGATTCTAAAGACTATAAGCTTGCTGGACCTGCAGAAACAGAAGATGAAGAAGGTGGTTACGATGAATCAGCAGACTATAAATTAGCAAATAGTTCTTCAACAGGTAATGGCGCAACGTTTGGCTCGAGCTATTTACTTGATAATGGTTTTATCGGCCTTTCATATGGCTTTATGAATCGTGAATATGGCATACCTGGTCATAGCCATGCTGGGCATGATCACGACCACGATGATGATGACCATGCAGATGAACATAGTGATGAAGAAGAGCATGCCGAGGAAGAGGTTTATGCCAAAATGCATCAAGACAGATGGCAAATGCTAGGTGAGTATAACTTTGAGCAAGGTTTTATCACTAAAGTAGCTGGCAAATTTGCATATAGTGATTATAATCATCAAGAGATAGAAGAAGGTTTTGTTGGTACAACATTCACCAATAAAAGTACTGAAGCACGTCTTGATTTATATCATCAAAACTACTTTGATTGGCAAGGCGCTTGGACAGTTCATTATAAGAACTCAGATTTTGCCGCACAGGGTGAAGAAGCATTTTCTCCGCCATCTAAATCAACAATGTTGGCACTTGCTTGGTTAGAAGAAAAACATTTTGGCTCCGTCTTATTACAATTAGGTGCAAGGCTAGAGCAAGTTAACATTGATGTAGAAGACAGTATTGTTGGCTTTGAAGGAGATCATGACGACCATGATGATCATGGCGATGACCATGACAACATGTTAGCTTCATTTGACACTCAAGACTTTACACCTATTAGTGCTTCTACAGGCTTAGTTTGGGATTACCAAGAAGGCTATAATATTGGCATGTCATTGGCATTTTCACAACGTGCACCTTCAGCAGGTGAATTGTTTTCATTCGGCCCGCATATAGGTACAAACACCTTTGAAGTAGGGGCAGGGTTTGATATTCACGAAGAAGATGGAGAAATACATGTTGAAAGCCCAGAGCAAGCACCAAGGGTTGAAACATCATTAAATTTTGATCTGACTTTCCGTAAGTTTAATGGTGACTTTGGCTATGTATTAAGTGCCTTTTATAATCAAATTGATGATTACTATTATCAAAATAATACCGGCTTATTTTATCACGATGACCATGTTGACACAGCTGAGCATGAAGGTGCTTTACCTATCTACATTTATCAGCAAGAAGACGTGGTAATGTATGGTGGTGAAGCCGAGTTTATCTATCAAGTAACATCAGGTTTTACCGCAACAGTATTTTCTGATTATATAAGAGCTCGTTTAGTAAACGCAGAGGTTAACGATAATTTACCACGTATCCCGCCATTACGACTTGGTGGTATATTAGATTATCAAGCAGAGTCGTTTGATACTGAGCTAAGCTTTACGCATTACTTTGCGCAAGATGATATTGCAGAGCGTGAAACAAGTACCGATAGTTATACTATGGTTGATGCTTATTTTAATTATTATATCGATGGCATTGGCGATGATTTTATCGTGTATATTAAAGGTCAAAATTTAGCGAATGTACATGCGAGAGTGCATACTTCATTCCTTAAAGATGTTGCTCCATTACCAGCGCGTAATATCAGTGTGGGTATTCGTGGTAGCTTTTAACTTTTACAACGATATTTTTAATAAAATTTAATCGCTATAAAAAAGGGTCTGTAACAATGTTACAGACCCTTTCATTAAAACCGTCAACGTATTTCAGGACGAGACACTAATTCAATTTTACTCTTTCAAGTTCAACTCCATTCTTTCAAGTTCAACTTAAATGTCACGAATTAAACTAATTTAATCCCTTCTTTTACTAACTCAATTTTACCGTTTTTCAGTAAATTACCTACAGTCGCTTTGAAGGTTTTTTTACTCACGCCTAATGTTCTTTGAATTAATTCAGGAGCACTTTTATCATTTAATGGCGTAATGCCACCACGGTCGGCAATATGCGCTAATAACTTTTCAGAAAAATCATTAACCTTATTTTTACTGCCACGCGATAAAATCAGATCTATGCGACCATCTTCACGGACTTGTTTGATATATCCAATCATTTGTTTACCAACACGTAAATGTTGGAAAATCTCATTTTCGTAGAGTAGCCCCCAATGCAAATCATTAATAATAGCCTTGTAACCTAAATCAGTTTGTCCGCCTATAATTAAGTTAACTTTATCACCTGTTTGGTAATCTGCTGGCCAAATATCAATAAACTTATCAAGCTTACTTGAGGCAGCAATACGGTCTGTACTTTGATCAAGATATACGCGAACTAGGTAATATTTACCTACTTCCATTTCGGTATGTTGTTGATTATAAGGTACTAATAAATCTTTAGGTAAACCCCAATCTAGAAAAGCGCCCATTTTATTGACTTGTACAACTTTTAACGAAACAAACTCACCTACCTGTGCAAGAGGCGTTGTTGTTGTAGCTACAAGTCGATCAGCAGAATCAACATAAAGAAATACCTTAAGTAAATCACCGACTTTACAAGCTTCTGGTAAATAACGTTTAGGTAGTAATATCTCACCTAGCTCACCGGCATTTAAATAAGCACCGTTGTCCATAAGGGCAATAACTTTAAGGTTATTAAATTTACCAATTTGTGCATGTGTGGTGAGCTGAATAGCTTGCTGTTCAGTATTTTTCTCGGATGTTCGTTGATCAGTCATGTGAAGGCCGTAGGAGAATTTTTCATTATTAATTTTAGCTATTATAGCTTATTCAATTGCGTATACCCAACGATTTAACGGAGCTTACACAGCTACCAAAAAGTTAACATGATAATGTAATTTATAAATAACCTAAAAAATGGTTAAAATAACTAAAATGTTATTTAAATAGTTATTCTGTTAAGTGACTGATGTAATGTTCTTAGCTTATAATTGGTGAATTATTTAACTAATACTTAATAACACTCAATGAAAAATAAATTTAAATCACTGATTAATAAGATATTTAAGTTTAAACAGTATTAAATGAAATATTTAATACTAATATGGTGTGTATCTTGTAATAGCAAATACATACCATATTAAGCGTCAGTAAATAATACTCATAGAACATAACAGCTTGTTCGCATCTACAATAAAAATATAAGGGATTATAGTGGTTACTAAAAAACAAATTATCTTACCTCTCGTTATCTTAATCATTGGCGCTGCAGCCATGGTTGGTTTTACTAGTTTGAAAAAACCACCAGCAGAAAAACCACTAGAAGATAACAGACCTATTGTTGAGGTAAGTGAGGTATCAATAACGCCTTTAGTCTTAGAGGTTAAATCACATGGCGTTGTTAATGCTAAATATGAAACCGAATTGGTCGCTCAAGTCAGTGGCGAGGTGGTTGAATTAAGTGATGCTTTTCTTCGCGGTAGTTTTATAAAGAAGAATCAATTATTGGCGCGTATTGATCCTAATGATTATCAAGCAGCATTAATTGAAGCGCAAGCCGCGATGGCCACCGCAAGAGCGGCACTTGAAACTGAAGTAGCACAAGGTAAAGTCGCAGAGCGT
The DNA here is from genome assembly GCF_002843355.2 of Colwellia echini. Classification (GTDB taxonomy): domain Bacteria; phylum Pseudomonadota; class Gammaproteobacteria; order Enterobacterales; family Alteromonadaceae; genus Colwellia; species Colwellia echini. The sequence goes on along the minus strand of NZ_PJAI02000011.1, from coordinate 61,504 downwards.
GAATGGCAAAAAATAACAACTTCGTCACCAACTGAGCTAAGTTTACGTAAACCACAGCTTGCCCAAGAGCTTGCTCGTGTTAAAGCAGCACAAGCCGCAGTATTACGTGCAAAGCGTAATTTAGAACGAACAGAAATAAGAGCACCTTATGATGCGATGATCAATAGCCGTAATATTGGCTTAGGAACTTTTGTGGCAATGGGTACTAAGATAGGCCATTTGTTGGCAACCGATACCGCAGAAGTTCGTTTACCTGTGGCTGATAATCAACTTGAATTTTTAGCCAACCAAGGCGTTAACAGTAAAGTGATTTTGCTGGGAAATTTTGCCGGCAAAGAAACACAATGGAATGCAACAATAAGTCGTAGTGAAGGTGTTATCGATAACAAAAGCCGTATGAGCTACTTAGTTGCCGAGTTTGATGATCCTTATTTATTAAGCGCAACTAAAACAGCAAGCAATGTACAGTCACCTCTACGTTTTGGTAGTTATGTTAATGCTAAAATTATTGGTTATACACTACCTCAAGCTACTATGGTTCCTCGTTACTTAGTCAACAATGGGAAAATAGCTATTCTCGCTGGTGATTCAAGCTTGCACTATGCAGCCATTGATATTGTTCGCGAGCAAGATAGTAATGTTATTGTTTCCAAAGGATTAGCCGATGGTGATCGGTTAATTATTTCTGCCTTAGACTACCCCGTTGACGGTATGAAACTTAAATTGTCGGATGAAATAATTGCCACTGCCGAAGTGACTGATGCCGATACTGATAATAAGCAAGCCGCAATCACAGCTGTGCAAGATTCAGGAGAGTAACAATGTCTTCTGAACAACATATCAATAATGACCATAAACGTGAAAATATTGATACCAATAGCGGTTTAATCGCTTGGTTTGCTCGCAATAGCGTTGCCGCAAATTTGTTAATGATATTTATTTTAGTCGCCGGATTTTTAACAATAAATACCATTAACAAACAAATGTTTCCGCAAGTAAAAATTAACTGGATATCTTACGTTGCTCCATATCCAGGTGCTGCACCACAGGAAGTTGAAGAAGGCATAACCATTAAAATAGAAGAGGCACTAGAAACAGTGCAAGGTTTGAAGCGAGTGATTACTTACTCTAACCGCAACTATTCAAATGGTTGGTTTGAAGTTGATTTAGATTATGATCCACAGGTTGTACTTGAAGAAGTGAAATCAGCGATAGACTCTATTCCTAGCTTTCCTGATGGCATGGAACGTATCAAAGTTGAGCGCGAAAAATTTCGCCAAGAAGTGATGTATATCAGTTTATATGGTGACTTAACCAACGGCGAATTAAAAGAGCTTGGTCGTAAAATTCATGACGAAGTACAGCAATTACCCTTCGTTAATATTTCTGAGCTATTCAGCGGTTTAAATTACGAGATTTCAATTGAAGTTAGCAAAGACAAATTACGGGAATATAACTTAAGCTTTAATGATATTGCCAATGCGGTTCGTGGTCACTCTCGTAATATGTCAGCGGGGCAAATTAGAGCTGAAAATGGCTATATAAATCTCAGGGTAGAAGAGCAAGCCTACCGCGGTTATGAATTTGAAAACATACCGGTACTAACCCTTGAAGATGGCAGCAAAGTATTGTTGGGACAATTAGCTACCGTTATTGATGGTTTTGAAGAAGGTTTACACTACTCCAAGTTTAACGGTAAAAACTCTGTCACTATTTTTGTTGGGGCAGCAGATAATCAAAGCATTACCGACATTGCCACAGTAGTAAATAATTACGTTGCCCAAAAAAGTACACAATTACCCCAAGGCGTAAAGTTAGAAACTTGGGTAGATATGACTTACTACCTTGAAGGGCGTTTATCTATGATGATGGATAACATGCAAAGTGGCGCCGTGTTGGTGTTTTTAATGTTAGCCATGTTTTTACGAGTACGCTTAGCTTTTTGGGTGATGATGGGCTTACCGGTATGTTTTTTAGGGACATTATTGGTTATGCCGATGGAGTTCGTTAACGTTACTATCAACATTACTAGTTTATTCGCCTTCATTCTTGTACTCGGTATTGTGGTTGATGACGCCATTGTTATGGGAGAAAGTGCCCATGAAGAAATAGAAAAGTATGGTCACAGCACAGACAATGTTATTCGCGGTGTTAAGCGTGTTGCTATGCCTGCAACGTTTGGTGTACTAACCACCATCGCAGTATTTGTTCCATTTGTTATGGGAGATGGGCCAGAATCAGCTTTTGGTAAATCGATTGGTTTTGTGGTTATTTTCTGTTTGATTTTCTCGTTAATTGAATCCAAGCTCATTTTACCTGCTCATTTAGTCACAATGAAAATTAAGCCCATTAATCCTAAAAACCCGTTAGATAATGTGCGTGTCTGGATTGATAAAACTTTACAGCGTTTTATTGAACACTCTTACCGTCCAAGCTTGTCGGTATTTCTAAAGTATCGTTATGCGGTGTTAATGTTTTTTATCAGTATCATGCTGATCAGTGCAGGATTATTTAATGGTGGTTTGGTGCGTTATGTTGGTCAACCTAAAATCCCACATGACTTTCCGCAAATTTCGCTAGAAATGAATGTTGATGCGTCGGAGCAATCTACTTTAAATACGTTACTCACTATTCAGAGCATAATTAAAGATATTGATCAAAATATTGAAGCTGAGCAAGGGCAGTCAATGATCTCAGATCTGCAAGTTGATCTTCGTAGCCGCACTGAAGGACAAATTATGGTTAAGTTAGTCGATCCTGAATTACGGGTAATGGATACTTTTGCTTTAGCAGATTTGTGGCGTAATGCGATCCCTAGCTTACCTGGTGTGAAATCGCTAGCCATCTCTGACAATCTCTTTGGTGGGGGGCGTGATGATGGTGATATTGCCTTTCGTTTAGAAAGTAAAGATGACGCTCAATTACTCGCTGCAGCGAAAGAGCTAAAAACAAAGCTTAATAGCTTAAAAGGTGTAGGCGATGTTAATGATTCACGTCAAACCAGTGCTAAAGAAGTGCAGTTTGAACTAAAACCACTGGCCTACTCAATGGGGTTAACCTTAGCTGATATCGCTTCGCAAGTAGGTAATAGCTTCTATGGCTTAGAAGCACAACGTATTTTACGCGACAGTGAAGAAGTTAAAGTTATGGTACGTTATCCTTTAGCTGAACGTAGCTCTGTAGGTCATGTTGATGATGTAAGGATTAAATCCCCTAATGGCGCAGAGTTGCCGTTATCTGAACTGGCTAACATTATATTAACTGATGGCGTTACTCGTATTCGTCGTGAAAATGGTAATCGTACTATTAATGTTTGGGCCAGCGTTGATGCCGACCAAGTAGAACCATTTGAAGTCACTAAAGAAGTTCGTGATAACTTTGTGCCAGATCTTTTGCGTAAATATCCGTTAGTTAAAAGTGAAGTAACGGGTAAGATTCAAGAAGAAATGGAAAGTACAAACGATAAGCTGCGCGACTTTATGATTTCATTAATGGTGATATTTTCATTGTTAGCAATTCCATTAAAATCTTACGCCCAAGCGGTGATGATCATGGTGGTGATCCCGTTTGGGGTTATTGGCGCGGTATTTGGTCATTTAATATTGGCTATGGATTTAAACATGTTTTCAGTGTTTGGTATTCTGGCGGCTGCAGGCGTGGTAGTGAATGACTCATTGGTCATGGTTGATTATGTTAATACCGCAAGAAAACGTGGAGAAACGTTAAAAGATGCTGTAGTTCATGCAGGCACAAAACGTTTTCGCGCTATTATGCTTACTTCGATAACCACCTTTGTTGGTTTAGTGCCAATCGTCTTTTTTGAAACTAGCATGCAGGCGCTAATTGTTATTCCTATGGCAGTATCATTGTCTTTTGGGGTTTTATTTGCAACTGTGGTTACCTTAGTTTTAATTCCAAGCCTGTATATTATTATAGAAGATATTAAAGGTGTTTTTTCAACAAATAAAACTAAAAAATACCAAGCGAAAGTATCGTAACTCCGCCGTAAAAATAAAAAGGCAATGCTATTTAACATTGCCTTTTTAGACCATTTGAAGATGATTTATTATTTCAACTGGTATTATTTCAACTGGTATTATTTGTATTTTGATTGTCGTAACCAGTACTATATAACCTGAATTCAGGCTACATAGCATTACTTTCTTTGGGAATAATTAAATTAATTAACACGGTATCAGACAAATAAGCATCATTGAACGTAGCTAGTTTATTGTAGGTTATCATTGAGCGTATATCATCAACATAAGCTTGTCCTCGTTCAGAATATTTAGTCAAGGTGCCTGCTAACACTAAACCGGTAATAGGTTTGTTTTGTTGACGTAAATTTTCTCTTAACACGCGAAAGCCATGGTATGCGCCAGTAGTATTAATGTTAAACATATAACCCTCAACTGCGTCTAACGGATTATCAAATCGTGCTAAACCATAATTACCTAAACTTTTACGCTGGTGCTTTGGTTTCATCCCTTTACCTGAAAAATCCCATTGCCCAAAAAATGAATTACCTTCTTCTGTAAAGCGTGATGTTGCCCATGCGCTTTCATTGGCAGCTTGCGCCATAGCAAGTGAAGGCGGAATAATATCAACTTGTTGTAATAACTGCTGGCGTTGTTGGCTAGTTAAACTTGTTAGTTGTTCAGTTTCGTCAATCACACCATATTTTATCGCCAATGTTAATAACTCAGAAGAGGACAACTCAGCCGATTTTATAGTGCTACGTTCAGCAAGAATATTCTCATTTGCCAATAGCACTAATGGCGCCATTAAGCGGAAAAACACCTGCTTTTTCTCTTGTACAGGAATATGATCAGCGTTTTTATGCCATTTATCACCAACCCCATCAAAAGTAATACGAGGCACTTCTCTTACTCCTTCTTGCCAATCTGTAATGGTGTAATGGTGTTTTTTGAATAAAGCGATTAGCTGATCTAAAGAGGTAATTTTAATGTCAACCGACTGTTTATTGGTGTTATCTGCGAAGGTGGGAATACTGCTTATACTTGTTATGAGCAGTAATAAAATTGTGGTGGCTTTAATCATCGGGCTACCCTTAAAATGCAGTGAAATAAAAGAGGGAGTAGAATTGATTTTTTGCAGTATAAATTTCAAACAAATGCTGCCTTTAAATTGAATAAATTTTAACCCTGAAAGATCAACAGGCCCTAATCAATGTAAGTCGAATTGTAGGGAATGACTTCGCGGATGTAAATGTTTATTGTCGAATGCAAATGGTAAATAAATAAGCGATTAAGTGCTTGTGTTTATATACATATTTTATATTTTTTAAAGGAAATTAGTGGTATAAATAATAGCTGTTATTACTGTGAATTATCGCAGCTCCCCTAGAGGTCTTATAAATGGCCATAAAAGCAGTGAAGCAAACGCTAAAATAGAGCCATAAATAACGACATGATGGAACGTTTTACTTTAATAATATCGCTATTATTTTTATTAACTCTTGGTGGGCTAGGAGCGAGCAATAATGCGTGGGCTGAAGAAAGTGATTTACAGCAACAACTTAACAAAATTCAGCAACAAGAAGATAAAGCACAAGTACTTACCGATTTAACCAAACTTCTTCAATCGAATCTATTTCAAGGCAGTGATAAAGCAAAAATATTACTGCAAAAAAGTAAAGTACTGTTTTCAAACTATCAATATATGCAATCTCTCGATCTTGCTTTTCAAGCACGAGATTTAGCTGAAAAAAATAACAACACTTTTCTTGCCGCTAAATGTAGCCACATGATCGGGGTTTTATTCTATTACCAAGGTGAGCTAAAAAAATCGTTAAAAGCATATCAAACAGCACTGGCCTACTACGTTACTAATCAATCCAAAAACATTAATAATTTTGCTGTTGAACGCGCCAACTTGTTAAATAATATCGCGCTGGTTTATACCTCGTTAGGGCAGTCTAGTTTAGCGTTGGTTAATTATGAACAGGCAGAGCCGCTATATGCTCAATATGGTAGTGAAATCGACCAAATAGATGTGCGCTATAATATTGCCGCTTTGCATATTAGTTTACGTCGCTTTGATAGTGCTATCGATATCCTTAAAGTGGTGATCAACAAACGCCAACTCAACAACAATGCCCATGGTGTAGCCACGGCAAGAGCTGATTTAGGTATTGCTTATAAGCATTCAGGTCAATTTGAGTTGGCAGAAGAAAACATTTTAGCGGCGCTCGCCTACTTTAAAGAGCACGGTTATAAGCATGATATCGCTTCACAATTACATAATATGTCTGAATTATCTAACGATCAGTTTGATGTTGAGCAAGCGGCACTTTATGGTAATCAAGCCTTAATTATGAGTAAGGAAGTAGGCCACCAAAAAGCGCATGCCGGTAGCTTACAAAGTTTAGCCAAAGCCGCTTTTTATTCAGGTGACTTAGCGCAAGCTGAGCAATATATTCAAGACTCAATGGCAATAGGGAAAAAGATAGATTACCAAACATTGTTAACAGAAAATTTAGCTATTTCTGCCTTGATCAGCGCAGGAAATCACCAATTCGTTAGAGCTTTAACTGAGCAACAACAATATGAAAAGCATCATTTACTTACTACTAATAGTACGTTAAATGACAAATTAGCTGAATTTGAATCAGAGCAGCTCAACCAAAAAATAGTTGATTTAGAGCAACGTAGAGAATTAGAAAAATTACAAACCGTTAAAGTTGAACAACAACGAAATGTTATCATTTTAACCTTAGTGCTTATTCTCGGTATTGTATTTTATATCTATCGCAGGCATCTTGAAAAACGTTTAACACAAGAATTAGAGCTAAGAGTAAAACAACGCACCCAAGAGCTTGAAAATTTAGCTAAAGAATTAGAAAAAGCCGATCAAGTTAAAAACCAATTTTTGGCGAATATGAGCCATGAAATTCGTACCCCACTTACTGCTATTGTTGGTCATGCAGAAGCCTTGATTCATGATGATATAGATAAAAATAAAGTAAAAGAAGATGTGCAAGTAATACATGGTAATAGCTTGCATTTACTGGAACTTATTAATGATATTTTAGATTTAAGTCGTATTGAAGCGAATAAATTTGAATTAGAAATACAAGCATTAGATCTAGGCGAATTGATTCAAGACTTATCATCTACCTTCAAAGCGCAAGCACAGCAAAAGCAACTCAGCTTTACAGTCGAACACCAATTAAACCTACCTTTTATCATTAAAATGGACTTTTTGCGTTTAAAGCAAATATTACTCAACCTGTGTAGTAATGCGATAAAATTTACTGAGAAAGGCGAAGTTACTTTAGCGATTGCTTGGCAAAATGAACAATTAATTTTCACCGTCACCGATACTGGTATTGGTTTGAGCCAGTCACAATTAGCTCAAGTATTTGAAATATTTACTCAGGCAGATAATAGTATTAGTCGTCGCTTTGGAGGCTCAGGGCTTGGGCTATCCTTATCAAAGCAGTTAGCTAAGTTAATGTTGGGTAATATTGTTGTCACTAGTAAATTAGGTGAAGGTAGTATCTTCACTTTAACTTTGCCTTGTAAGCGCTGTATTACTGATCAAGCTCTAGCAAAGGCAGGGCCAATAAAACAATTAACTAACGATAAATTATTCACGGGTAAAGTACTGTTAGCAGAAGATCATGATGATAACCGACGTTTAATTGCCCGTTTGTTAGTTAACTTAGGATTAGAGGTTATTGTTGCTAAAAATGGTAAAGAAGCCGTGCAACTTTGTGTTGAACAGCAACCAAACCTTGTACTGTTAGATATTCAAATGCCAGAAATGGATGGTGTAGAGGCATTTAAAGCGTTACGTGAATTAGGTTGTGATAAGCCTATTTATGCCTTAACAGCGAATGCTATGTCCCATGAAGTGAGTAAGTATTTAGATTTAGGATTTACAGGGCACTTAAAAAAGCCGATTGAGCGAAAGAAATTTATTGCTGCAATTGCTAAGTGTTTCAGTGTTAATGGCAATCAAGAACACAAAGCAGAGCAAAGTCTAGCAAGTGTCGATTTAAGTGATTTAATTACTGAATTTAAAAGTAATATTAGTCATGATAAACAACAAATTTCTCGCTGCAGCATCGAAGGTGATATAAAATCATTGGCTCATTATGCTCATCAATTAGCGGGGGCAGCACAAATGTTTGGTTTTTCTGAGCTTAATCAGGCAGCAAAAGAGCTAGAGCAATTAATTAAAAAAGAATTATCAGTAACTTCTCCAAATTATCTATTAATTAACGAGCTTACTCATTGTTTAATAGATGAGATTAGCTTAGTTGAGCAACAGTAATACCGCGTAGACAAACCTTGGATAAATAAACATGGACAAAAAATTATCTTTTTCACAAACATTATTAGCCTTAGCTATCGCTTTTTTAGCTTTTTCATTATTTAAATTCACCTTACAAGTGCCACCTTTTATCGAAGCAATGAATAAAACTACAGACTTTGTAGATTCTGTTAGCCCGCAAATAGATAAAATTGTTGATGAAGTTGCACTTGTCAGAGTTGAAGTAGGTAAAGTGAGAGAATTAATAGCTAAGCAAACCCCTGATATTTTAACCCAAGTACAAGCCACAATGCCTGTAGTACAAGAAGTTATAACGGAAAGTAAAGTTTACTCAAAACAAATACCACAATTATTAGCACAACTGACTAAAATAGAACAACAGATCGATGTTATGCAATCGAGCTTACCATCAGTTTTGCAACGAGTTGATGCGGTGGTTAAAACGACTAATAACACCACAGCAGAAATTGCCCTGTGGCGCCCGCAGTCAATTGAGTATTTGAAAGAAATAAAACTCTCGAGAATCTATATTCCAGAATACCTTACCCGTGTACAAAACACAGTGAATGACGCAAAAACTATTGGCTCAGAAGCCAGTAGTGGCATAGTCTCAGGTTTTTTTAAAGGTGTTATTAAGCTTCCTATGGATGTAGTTTCGGGTGTAAAAGGTATTGTTAAGCCAAACTCTAAATCGGCTAAAAACTTAACTGCTAACGATGTAGTTTTAATGCAGGCAAAAATTGCTGATTTACTCAGTAATGATGATGAAACAGAGTCAGTTTGGCAAAATTCAGATAGCGGCAACAGTGGCACTATCGTTAAAGGTAAAACATCTATTCATGATAAAAAACAGTGTATAGAACTTACTTTAAATAACTATTTCCAAAGCAGCGAAGAAACATTACATCAGCTAATGTGTTTAAATGAAAAAGGAATATGGCAAGTTAATTAGGGCTTGTTGAACTTTCAGTAATGAAGTTTAAATGAAGCAAAAGTAGTACTTGTTTGAAATGTGGAAACGTTATCGCATCTATGCTTTTCATTTGACACAATGAAATTCAAACAAGTTGCTGTATAAATAATTTTGAAAAGATCAACAAACCCATAATAAATGTAATTTAGTAGTGCAATTTAATAATATAACATTAGTAATGTAACTCAGGTTACTTAGAAGTTATGCGTTAGAGCATGGTTTTTAACGCTCACATCATGGTAAGACCGCGTTTATTGTGTACAATACAAACAATATAAATTGTAACAATAAATATGTTAACAGGAACGTAAAATGGCTAGAGAACAATTTGGTATCTGTGCAGAACCGAATTTACATGGTAATTATTTATTATTCAACGTGTTAGATGATAAGAATGCTTTTATTCGTGCGGCTATTTCTCGCTTACCTCAGTTGTTTGAAAATTATTCAGAGCAATTTTCTGAAGCTAATTTAATTGGTGTTGTTGCTATTGGTGAAGCCTACTGGGATGAATTTTATCCTATTGCTCGCCCTGCATTATTATCGCCTTTTCCAGCGATGAATCGCGATGATCGTGTTGCCCCAACTAATAATTACGATATTTATATTGAAATTCGTAGTGATCGTGCTGATGTGAATCATATTGTTAGCTCTAAAGTGTGTCAGTTATTAGGCGATAGCGTAGAGTTAATTGAGCAAGTACAGGCATTTAGGTTTTTAGATGGCCGAGATTTAACAGGCTTTGTTGATGGTACTGAAAATCCACAAGGTCGTCATCGTCGTGAAGTCGCATTAGTTAAAGAGCAAGATGATAGTTTTTTTGCTGCAGGTAGTTATTTACATACGCAACGGTACCAACATAATTTAACCTTATGGAATTCACTTGCTGAGCATGAACAGGAAGATGTTTATGGTCGTACGAAATTAGATAATATTGAATTTCCTAGTGATGAAAAAGCGTTAACAGCTCATACTAAACGTACTAGTTTAAAAGATGAACAAGGTAATAGCCTTGAAATCGTCAGACAAAGTATGCCGTACGGCGATATGAAACGTAAAGGTTTGTTTTTTGTTTCTTATTGCGCTTCACCAAAGCCATTTGAAACTATTTTAAAAAGTATGGTACATGGCGATGCACATGGTAATTCAGATCATTTACTTAAATATACGCAAGCAGAAACGGGCAGTGCTTTCTTTGCACCAAGCTTAAACTTTTTATCTAAAGTAGCCGATATCGATAATCCAGAGTAACTTACTGCTCAACAATAATTTCATGGTACGTTTGTACCGTATAATGCCCTTGGTTTATAGCTAACTCCGATGTTGGAGCTAGCACCCCTAAGGGCAATGTAGCAGGTCCAGTTGGTTCACCTAATACATAATTAATACCATCATGGTTAATGGTGAGTTCACCTGCTTTGGCGGGAATATTAATGCCAATAAAAGCATGATCATCAACAAATATTAACGCCATTTTAATTCGTGGCATTAAAGCTCTAAGTAAAGCGGCGGTTAAAGTCATTTTGCTATCACAATCTCCTTGGTTCTCCCACAATAATTGCAATGGTGTATTAAACCCAGCACCAGAAGAGGTGAGTCGAGATTCTAATTTGCTATACGGAATACTCTGTACAAATCCCAAAACATAATTAGTGACTTTTCTAATATTTCTAATTGATACGCGATCCAAAATGAGTGGTTTCAATGGTTTTAAATCGGCTACCGAATTATTAGCAATATTGCCATGATTTACTTTCATACCGCTATTTTGTAAATGATCGGTAAATGCTTGATAGTACGACTCACTCAAGTATTGTTCGGTAACTTCTTGTTCTATTTCAGCTATGGTTTGATAAGCCTTAGCGACTTTATTTTTATCAATACCTCTTGCTTCAATATAAAAATGATCATTATCCTTTTTATACAGTATTTGCACACCAGGAATAGGCTTACGTCGGAGCTTTTTTTTAATCGCTCTAAAAATAGATTTTTGTGCATAATTTTTTTGATAACTTTTAAAGTCACGAAAGCGTTCAAACAAGCCTTCGTTACTTAAAGTAAAATTCATTGATTGTATTTCTGAATTAAAATCAAGCCACTGGTAATGAAAGCTATAACCTTGTTCTATTTTCTTTTTACTAAAGCTTAACTGTTCGGCTTGACTGTTACTTATAAATAATAAAAGTAACAGTACTTTAGCAATAACTATAGTTATAGATGTGCTAATCAATCTTACTTGATTTTTGTCTCTGCTATAAAAGGAAGCTGAAGTCACGTAATCAATGCTCATCTACTTTTAGTGAACCAGATGTTTAGCGAGTTTTCTCATCTATCACATCAGGTTAATTTATACTCTAGGTAAGTGACAAGCATAGCATATAGAGAAAATATGCTAATAGGCCTTTACATTATTGCAATTTATATTATATTCAAACGGGTGTTTTAATTTGTGTGTGCTACTTGAGTTCAGATATTCAGTGAGCCATCAGTGATTTAATATTAATTAAGGAGATCCTCATGGCTGACTATAAAGCGCCATTAACCGATATGAATTTTTTGCTCTATCAAGTATTCAATGCCGATACAATGTGGCAACAATTACCGCAACTAAATGAGCAAGTTGATCAAGAAACTGCGGTGGCAATATTACAAGAATGCGCCAAAATTGCTGAGCAAGAAATAGCTCCCATTGCACGTCAAGGTGATGAAATAGGCGTGAGTTTTACCCTCAATGAAACAGGAATTGGCGGACAAGTAACAACGGCACCCGGCTATAAAGAGGCATTTAATACTTTTGCACAAGGAGGATGGTGTGCTCTGGGTGGTGATACTAATTATGGCGGCATGGGCATGCCCAAAATAGTCAGTGCTTTTGTTGAAGAAATGCTATGTAGTGCTGATATATCTTTTGCTTTGTACCCTATACTCACCGCAGGCGCAGCTTTATCGTTAGCAAAACACGGTAGTGAAGAGTTAAAACAACGTTATTTAACTAAACTATATAGTGGCGAATGGGCTGCATCAATGTGTTTAACTGAAGCGCATGCGGGTTCAGATCTTGGCATTATAAAAACCAAAGCTCTACCGCAAACGGACGGCAGTTATCAAATCACGGGTAGCAAAATATTTATTACAGGCGGTGAGCATGACCTTACCGATAATATTATTCATCTTGTATTAGCCAAATTACCTGATGCGCCTGACGGCCCCAAAGGCATATCACTATTTTTAGTACCTAAATTCTCGGTTAAAAACAATGACGAGTTAGGTGCAAACAACAATGTTAGTTGCGGCGCTATTGAGCATAAAATGGGTATTCATGCCTCAGCCACATGTGTAATCAATTTTGACGGCGCACAAGGCTTTCTTATCGGTGAATTAAACAAAGGTTTAGCCTGTATGTTCACCATGATGAATTTTGAACGAATTGGTGTTGGTATTCAAGGTATGTCAGCAGGAGAGCGCTCTTATCAAAATGCATTGGAGTACGCCAAAGAAAGGCGACAAGGTAAGTCGTTAAATCCAACAGCGGTTAAAAATAGTGATGGCGGGAAAAAGCAACCAGATTCAATAATGGTGCATGGCGATGTGCGTCGCATGTTATTGTCAATGAAAGCCTTTAACGAAGGCTCGCGCGCATTAAGTTGTTATATTGCCCAACAGTTAGATTATGCAACCTTTGCTACTGATGAATTACAACAAAAAGGCGAGACTTTATCTGCGTTAATGACGCCACTAGCAAAAGCTTTTTTCACTGACTTAGGCTTTGAAAGTACCGTAGCAGGCCAGCAAGTATTAGGCGGGCATGGTTATATTCGCGAATGGGGACAAGAGCAGCTTGTTCGAGATGCACGTATTGCTCAAATATATGAGGGCACTAATGGTATTCAAGCCATGGATTTGTTATTGCGTAAAGTGATTGGCTCAAAAGGTAAAATGATAAACGTTTTTATCACAGAAGTTAGCGACTATATAAAAACACAACAAGATAGCGCGTTAGCTATGAATGAATTTATTGAGCCATTACAAAGTGCACTAACTGATTTAGATGACATTTCACAATTACTATTAGCTAAATCGAGTGATGATCTCAATGAAATTGGCGCCGCAGCTAATGACTATCTGCATGTATTTGGTTATACCGCCATGGCTTTTGTATGGGCGAAAATGGCGCAAGTATCACTAGAAAAACTTAACTCTAGTGATAGCAGCGTTGAGAATAATGATACAGAGCAAGGGGAATATGGTAATGACTTTTACAATAGTAAATTACAGACTGCTCAATATTATTACGCCCGATTATTACCACGACGTTTATCATTGTTAGCAACCATTAAAGCAGGTTGCCAGACCTTGTTTGCAATTGATGATGAGCTATTTTAGTTGTTTACTTGCTTTAGTTACCTAGTTACCTAGTTACCTAATTAACTATTTATCTAATTTCATATACCAATAGTGAGCTACAAACTAGCTTATTTCAGGTGTTGTTTTTTCTTTCTGGGGGAAACAACACCTCATACCTCACTTTGATCACAACCTCTATTTAATATTACATCAAACAGCACTTAAAAATATTATTTTTATAGTCATTTTAGGGATTGTCTCCCACAAAACTCCACAATTTCATCCACTTCCTTACACCCCTTATTTTTACTGGTTTTATAGCCAGTATTTAGTGCCGCTATTTTCAATTTAGTTACTTGACAGCCTATTGCTTTTTTCTCTAAACTGTATCAATGTGGAAAAAAGTGGGGAATTGTGGATCTTAGTGTCACATTCGTAAATTTCTACTTAACCTGAGTTCGGGATAATGAAAGTGAGTAGAATAATAATATCAATCACTTAGAATTTTACCTTTACAATAGTTTTAATTATTCGTAGTACAAGGCAGGAAAGCGAAGCCAATAACGGGTTATTGGGAGCTTTCATAACGAAGTAATACGGGTAATTAAGGCTGTTGTAGCATTTTGCTTATCCCGAACTCAGGTTACTTAACTAATCAATAAAGAGTGACGAAAAAACAAACATGTTCAGAGGCACCAGCGCAATTACGCTCGACAATAAAAATAGGATCACGATACCAACTAAGTATCGCGAAGAACTATTGCGTGATTGCGAAGGTAAAATGGTCTGTACAGTTGATATTCAACAAGCTTGTTTATTGCTTTATCCCTTACCTGAATGGGAAGAAATAGAATTATCATTAGCACGTTTGTCGAGCACAAACCCACAAGAGCGTTTGTTTAAACAAATAATTTTGGGTAATGCGAGCGACTGTGAAATGGATAAAAATGGCCGTTTATTAATTAATGGACCATTAAGAGAACATGCCAACCTTGAAAAAAATATCATGTTGGTTGGTCAATTAAATAAATTTGAAATTTGGCATGACACTGCATGGCAAGAGCAAATGCAGCAAGGTATTAGCCAAATACAATCGGGTGAAATTGAACTAACAGAACGCTTACTCGACTTATCACTGTAGTTTATAAAAAGTCACTTTTAAATTAAAGCACTGTCAAAGGTGCAAACTAGGTAATAAAAATTAATACCATGGAACTAGATACCACACATATTTCAGTGTTGCTCAATGAAGCCGTGGATGGCTTAGCTATCACTGATAATGGTTGCTATATCGATTGTACTTTTGGTCGAGGCGGACACTCGTTCTTAATACTTTCTAAGTTATCCGCTAATGGTCGCTTGATTGCTATTGATCGTGATCCTAGTGCCATTATTGCCGCAGAAAAGTTTAAAGATGATGCTCGTTTTAATATTGAACATGAAGGCTTTGCCGCATTAGCTGATATAGCTGAAAAACATGATTTAATGGGTAAAGTTGACGGTATTTTACTTGACCTTGGCGTATCGTCACCACAACTTGATGAAGCTGAGCGTGGCTTTAGTTTTATGAAAGACGGCCCTCTTGATATGCGCATGGATACGAGTAAAGGGCAAACTGCGGCACAATGGCTAGCGGTTGCTGATGTTGAAGATATTACTTGGGTATTGCGCACCTTTGGTGAAGAGAAACATGCATGGCGCATTGCTAATGCGATAGTTGATAGCCGTGACGAGTCACCATTAACTAGAACCAGTGAACTAGCAAAGTTAATTAAAACCACTGCACCACAACGTGAAATTAAAAAACACCCAGCTACACGAAGCTTTCAAGCGATTCGTATGTATATCAACAGCGAGTTAGATCAAATCGAAAAAGCGCTAGCAGCATCACTTGATGTGTTAGCAGTTGGTGGACGTTTAGTGGTGATTAGTTTTCATTCGTTGGAAGACCGATTAGTAAAACAGTTTATGAAAAAGCATTCGCAAGGTCGAGTAGTACCACGTGGAATGCCGATCAGCGAAGCTGAATTAAACAAAGGTAAAAAGTTTGCATTAATTGGTCGACAAAAACCAAGTAAAACGGAAGTAGAAGAAAATGTACGTTCTCGCAGCTCGGTATTACGTATTGCTGAGCGTTTAGAAAGAAATACCGACTAGTTATGGCTGCGCGCCCGTTAGTTTTCGATATTTGGCAAGATCTTGTCCGTTATGTCGTAACTTACTTGTTGTTACTGTTTGTGGTGTTATCAGCGTTTGCAGTGGTTTATTACAGTCATGTTAATCGGCAAACTACTAGTGAACTTGAAATACTACGGGCACAAAAAGACGAATTAAATATTGAATGGCGCAATTTGTTGTTAGAGCAAAATAGTTTAGCAGAGCATAGCGCCATTGAAAGTAAAGCAAAGCATTTGTTAGACATGAAGCGGCCGAATAGTAATTCAGAAGTGATTGTGACCCTGGATTAAAAATTACCTTAGATTAAAAGAGAACGGTGTGAATAAAAAAGTAACCCCAAAAAATAACCCACTAAATACCGCCCCTTGGCGATATTATTTAGTGTTGGCTATTATTGGGCTTATTTATCTGTGTTTAATGGCGCGCACTGCTTATATTCAAGTTGTTGAACCTGAAATGCTACAAAAGCAAGGCGATTTACGTTCATTACGTGTTGCCGCAAATACCGTACAGCGCGGCAATATTGTTGATCGTAATGGTGCTGAGCTTGCCATTAGTGTACCAGTACAAACGGTTTGGGCAGATCCTAAAATCATCATGGATAATAATGCGCTTGCCATGACCAAACATTGGCAAGCATTAGCCGACGTGCTTGATCAAGATATTAATCAACTCACTACCCGAGTAGTGAGAAACCCTAGCAAGCGTTTCATTTATCTTGAGCGTAAAATATCGCCAGCCATGGCAAATTACATCAAAGAATTGAAAATACCGGGTATCCATTTACGTAAAGAATCAAAACGTTTTTACCCTACTGGCGAAATTAGTGCCCATCTGCTTGGTTTTACAAATGTTGATGATAAAGGCATTGAAGGTATCGAACGAATGTACGACGAGTTACTTACCGGTACGGGTGGTGCAAAACGTTTTAGAAAAGATGCTAAAGGTCGAAAAATAGAAATTATTTCGGTCAAAGAAGCAGAGCAAGCGCAAGACATTACCTTAAGTATTGATCAACGAATTCAAGCTATTGCTTATAAAGAATTAAAAGGTGCGGTTCAAGCATTTAAAGCAACCTCAGGCTCAGTTGTTGTTGCTAATATTCATACTGGTGAGATATTAGCCATGACTAATAGCCCATCGTATAACCCAAATAATCGTCGTAATACTGCTATTCATCGTTTTCGAAATAGAGCGATCACCGATATTTACGAGCCAGGCTCAACTATGAAGCCGTTAACGGCATTAACAGCATTAGAATTTGGCTCGGCAAAAGCCAATACAGTAATTAACACTAGCCCTGGTTGGATGCGTTTAGGTGGTAGACGTGTTAGCGATCCTATCAATCGCGGTAAGTTATCTATTGAAGATATATTAGTCACCTCATCAAATATGGGCACCACTAAATTAGCCTTGTCTGTACCGAAAGATTATTTATTAACTAAGTTTTTTGACGCAGGTTTTGCTGATGATACTGGCACTAACCTAGTGGGTGAAAGCTCGGGCATGATGCATGACAGAAGTCGTTGGTCTGAGTTTGAATTAGCTACATTATCTTGGGGCGCAGGGCTAGCAATTACACCAGTCCAGTTAGCTCGACTTTATGTGGCGTTAGCTAACGGTGGTATAAAGCGCAGGTTAACTATTGTTAAATCCAATGGTGAGCCAATTGATCCTGCTGATGAAGTGAGAATATTTTCTGAAAAAAACAGCCTAGCGGTTACTCATATGCTTGAAGCGGTAGTTGATCAGCATGTACCGAAAGCTAAAGTTGATGGTTATCGTGTTGGCGGTAAAACAGGTACTTCAATAAAAGCTGTTGCTGGTGGTTATGGCAATGATTATGTAGGTTTATTTGCAGGCATTGCGCCAATTTCAAATCCTGCGATTGTGGTTGTGGTTGTTATTAACGAGCCAAGTGGTGATCTTTATCATGGCGGTGAAGTAGCGGCGCCGGTATTTTCTCGGGTAATGAAAGGGGCATTACGAGTGCTTAATATTGCCCCTGATGCACAAGAATCTCGAACAGCCAGTAAGCAAATAGAAGCAACGGAAAAAACTATTGTTGCAGGAGAGCATCATGCTTAAACCTGCCACACAACAAATAATCAATTGCTTAAAGCTTTTCAATATTGATCTTGATGAACAACCTAATCTTACCGATTTATATGGCGATCTTCATAACGACAGCCGTCTTGTAAGTGAAAATGATATTTTTTGCGCCGTGATTGGTCATGCTCAAGATGGACGTAAATACATTGATAAAGCTATAAAACAAGGCGCTAAGTTAGTTATTGCAGAGTGTGAAAGCAGTGCTGAACATGGTGAACTTGAGCTTGAAAATGGCGTATATATCGTTAAGTTTTATCAACTTAATCAGCATTTATTTCTCCTAGCAAAAGCTTATTACCAAGCACCACAAAATAATATGACTATGGTTGGTATTACTGGTACTAACGGTAAAACAACAACGAGTCAGTTACTTGCGCAAATGTTAAATGCTTGCAATAAGCCGTGTGCGGTTATTGGTACTAATGGCGCTGGCGCATTAAATGACTTACAGCCGATAGAAAATACCACACCAGGTGCCTGTGAATTACATCAATTATTATATCGTTTTAACACTAAGCCAGTAAGTGAATCAACTAGTTCAACACAATTGAATGAAACACCATTTAGCTATGTTGCTATGGAAGTTTCATCACACGCATTAGCGCAAAATCGCGTGCAAGCCGATTTATTTGATATCGCGATATTTACTAATTTAACCAGAGATCACCTTGATTATCACGGCTCAATGGCAAGTTATGGTGAAGCAAAAAAACAAATTTTCACCGGTGATAATAGTCAAGTGGCGGTTATTAATATTGATGACCAGCAAGGCAAACAATGGTTAGAAAATTGGACTGATTTTTGTAGCAAAAAAGTCACGGTAAAAGAGTCAATAAATCAAACTGCTTGGGTTTACAGCCGTCGAATAACAGCAGAAGCATTAGTTAACTATCCATATTTTGTTATTGCTAAAAATATTAATCACCACGGCCAGGGTGTTTCATTCGTTTTAGTAACTCATTTGGGCGAGGTGAAAATCACCAGTCCATTATTGGGCGATTTTAATATCGATAACTTATTAGCGGCAATTAGCGTATTACTCATTCAAGGTTTCCCTTTAGATAATATTCCTAATTTAGTAGCTAAGGTAACTGCTATTGCCGGTCGAATGGAAGCAACAAGTGCGACAGGTTTTGCCACTGCAGTGGTTGATTATGCTCATACACCTGATGCTTTAGAAAAAGCATTACAAGCTTGTCGTCAACATTGTCAAGGTCAGCTTTACGTAGTGTTTGGTTGTGGCGGTGATCGAGATAAAGGTAAACGTCCATTAATGGCAAAAGCTGCAGAGCAATATGCAGACGTAATTGTGGTCACTAATGACAACCCTCGAACTGAAAATGAACAGTCAATTGCTGATGATATTGTTGCTGGTTTTGTTACAGGTTTTGTTGCTGGCTTTGTTGAACCTAAAGCTAAAAAAATCAGCATTGTTTTAGATAGAAAGCAAGCCGTATTACAAACATTAAACATAGCAAAAGCGGGTGATATTGTCTTGTTAGCTGGTAAGGGGCATGAAGATTACGTGGTAATGCCTAAGTATAATGCTAAAGGTGAAGTGGTAGGCACAGAAAAATTATCTTATAACGAACGATTAGTGGTACGCGATTTTTATCAGCAACAAGCAAGTGCAGCTACACCATTTAATTCAGAAACAATACATGAGGCTAAAGTATGATCTCCTTAACTCTCTCTACTTTAGCGAAAATTACTGGCGGTGAATTGATCGCCTGTGCGGATAATTCACATACCATTGACGAACTTGTTATTGATAGTCGCGCTATCGACGAAAAATCTAATAAGAGTACTGCATTTCTTGCTCTTAAAGGCCCTAATTTTGATGGTCATCGTTTTGCTGAGCAAGTGGTTGAACAGGGCTGTAAATTATTAATAGTTACACACTCTTTAGCAATAACAAATAGCTTAGCAAATACGCCACAATTAATAGTTAACGATACGCGTATTGCATTAGGGCAAATTGCCGCGTTTGTTAAACAGCAAGTAGCACCAAAAACTGTTGGTATAACTGGTAGTAGCGGTAAAACTACCGTTAAAGAAATGGTTGCCGCAATTTTATCTCGTTTAGGTAACGTATTAGCAACCAACGGAAATTTCAATAATGATATTGGCGTACCGCTAACCTTACTGCGTTTAAAGCCTGTACATGATTTTGCTGTAATTGAAATGGGTGCAAATCACATGGGTGAAATTGCTTATACCACGGCATTGGCTAAACCCGATGTTGCCGTTATTAATAATATTGCCGCAGCACATTTAGAAGGCTTTGGTGATTTATGTGGTGTAGCACGCGCTAAAGGTGAAATATTTTCAGGACTTGGCGAAAACGGTGTAGCGCTTTATAACCAAGACACTAAATACACCAGTCAATGGCAGTGGCGCTTAACGGATAAAATCGTGCGCACTTTTTCATGTGCCAGTCCTTGTGATGGCTCTGTTGATATTAAACCTGATTCAAGTAGCAAGAAAGCGGATTGTTACAGTGAAAATGTTGTTTTAGATGTTAATGGTTGTGCAAGTTTTACTTTACATAGTGAACGTGGCAATTGTGAAGTTAACCTTACAGTACCCGGAAAACACAATGTTTGTAACGCAGTTGCTGCGGCCAGTATTGCTTTAGAGTTTGGTGCTAGCCTTGACGATATTCGTTTAGGACTTGCGCAAATGCAACCGGTAAAAGGCCGACTTAATTTACATCAATTACGTGATGATGAAAGTGGTTGCTCTATTAAACTTATTGATGACACTTATAACGCCAACCTTGAGTCGGCTAAAGCTGCTGCGTCATTATTAGCTTCCTATCCGGGTAAAAACATTCTTATCTTAGGTGATATGGGTGAATTAGGTAGTGAGGCAAGAAGTTATCATCAAGAGTTGGGTGAGTTTGCTAAACAGCTTGAGATAAGTACTTTATTGTCAAAAGGTGTGTTAAGCCAAAGTACTAGCGACGCTTTTGCCAAAGACAATGAAAAAAATGAACAAAGCCAACATTTTAATCAAAGAGTTGAGTTGTTTAATCATCTCGTTAATTTACTCAATAAACAATTATTAGCAGGACAAAAAGATATCGCCATTTTAGTCAAAGGCTCTCGTAGTGCTCATATGGAACATGTAGTCGCCGACATAGTTAACTGGTTAGCAGATAAAAACCAGTGCTTTACGCAATTAGTGAAGCAAACACTTAAGCAAGAAGCAAAACAAAATAATACTCAACAAAGTGCTGGTGAAAACAAAACCAGTAACACTAAAAATAAAGAAGGTATGGCGTAATGTTACTTTGGTTAGGTGAGTATTTAACTCAATTTTATTCGGGCTTTAATGTTTTTTCATATTTAACATTTCGCGCCATTATTAGCACTTTAACAGCGCTATTTCTCGCTCTATATTTTGGTCCTAAATTAATCCGTTATTTGCAAAAAATGCAAATTGGTCAAACAGTACGAGACGACGGCCCAGAAAGTCATTTATCAAAATCAGGTACGCCGACAATGGGCGGCATACTGATACTGGGCTCAATTGTGATGAGTGTTTTACTCTGGGCTGATTTAAATAATATCTATGTTTGGGTAGTGCTGTTTGTCGTAGTTAGCTTTGGCATTATTGGTTTTGTTGATGATTATCGCAAAGTTATTCGTAAAGACTCTAACGGTCTAATTGCCCGTTGGAAATACTTTTGGCAAACCATTATTGGATTCAGTACCGCATTGTTTTTGTTTTATATCTCAAAAGATCCAAATGAAACTGCGTTATTAATTCCGTTTGTTAAAGAAGTCTTGCCGCAATTAGGCATTTTTTATGTGGTGATGACTTACTTCGTTATTGTGGGTACTTCTAATGCGGTTAACCTAACTGATGGTCTTGATGGTTTAGCTATTGTGCCAACCATTATGGTTGCAGGGGCTTTTGCATTATTTGCTTACGTTACAGGGCACGTTAACTTTTCAGCTTATTTACATATTCCGCATATTGCTTTGGCCAGTGAATTAGTGATTGTTTGTACTGCTATTGTGGGTGCTGGTTTAGGCTTTTTATGGTTTAACACTTACCCAGCACAAGTATTTATGGGCGATGTAGGTTCGTTAGCGTTAGGGGCTGCACTTGGCGTTATTGCGGTATTGGTTCGTCAAGAGTTGGTATTATTTATTATGGGCGGTGTTTTTGTAATAGAAACTCTGTCAGTTATTTTACAAGTAGGCTCATATAAAATGCGTGGTCAGCGTATTTTCCGTATGGCACCTATTCATCATCATTATGAATTGAAAGGTTGGCCAGAGCCGCGAGTCATTGTACGTTTTTGGATTATTTCATTGATGCTTGTCCTGGTTGGTTTAGCAACATTAAAACTTCGCTAAAGTTACGTTAAAGCCGTATTAAAGTTAAAAGAAAAGTTAAAAGAAAAGGGAACGAATATAACAGATGTCTTGGTTAACAGCGTTTACAGATAAAAAAATTGTCGTGCTAGGAGTAGGGGTGACGGGTTTGTCATGCCTACGTTTTTTGCATGCGCAAAATTTATCATTTGCTGTTAACGACTCTCGCGCTATGCCATTCGCTTCTGAGTCTGAACTCGTTCAATATCAAATCGACTTTCCCAACGCCACTTTCGTTTTCGGGCAATGGCAGCAAGCGCTTATCGCAAATGCCGATATTATTATTGCTAGCCCAGGCATTGATTTAGTCAAAGAAGGTATTAGTACCTTGGTCGGCGAAAATTGCCGAGTTATTGGCGACATTGAATTATTTTGCCTTGTGAATAATACCTTGGCTAACCCTATGAAAATGTTGGCCGTAACAGGCTCAAACGGTAAGTCTACCGTAGTATCATTACTTGCTTATTTAGCCAACAGCCTTGGTTTTAATGTTGCGTTAGCGGGCAATATTGGTGAGCCTATTCTTGATTTGCTATTGGATAATGATAGTAGTGGCACTCAAAATGAACAAGTAGACATCGTGGTTGTTGAATTATCTAGTTTTCAATTAGAAACCTTAACAAGCATGCGCGCTATTGCCGCAAGTGTACTCAATTTAAGTGATGATCATTTAGATCGCCATAAAACCATGGCGGTTTATCAAGGGTTAAAACAAGCTATTTACTCACAAGCAAATATTGCTGTAGTTAATAGAGAAGACAGTGCTACAAAAACCTTAGTAAAAGATCAAACGGTTATCTCTTTCGGTTTAAATAAACCAGATACCGATCAATTTGGCTTAAGCATAGTTGATGCTAAACCAACCTTAGTATTTGGTGAACAAGTACTTATCGCATTAGATGAATTACCATTAGCGGGTATGCATAATGCCTTAAATTATATGGCCGCTTTAGCTTTGGGTTATGCCGCGGGTTGGTCGTTAGAAGCTATGACCAATAACCTTCCAGGATTCATTGGTTTAGCACATCGTTGCCAACGTGTAGCAAGTAATGATGGTATTCAATGGATAAACGATTCAAAAGCCACCAATGTCGGAGCAACACTCGCGGCTATCAGTGGTTTATCGCCAACAATTCATCTTAATAATAAATTAATTTTGATTGCTGGTGGTGATGGTAAAGGTGCTGATTTCTCGCCATTAACAACAATGTTAAATGCTGAAGTAAACCAGTTAATTACCTTAGGTAAAGACGGCGGCGAAATAGCTTCTTTAGTTAATGCTTCAAGTAATTCGCCTATTCAAGTAAATACCCTCGCTGAAGCTGTTGAACAAGCCAATGCATTAGCTTGCCACGGTGATATGGTTCTACTTTCACCTGCTTGTGCCAGTATCGACATGTTTAAAAATTACATGGTTAGAGGCGAGCAATTTATGACGAGTGTTACCCAGTTACAAACTGCGGCTAATGTTCATAAAGATGCTAATGCTCAGACAGACTCTAGTGCTCATAAAGGTTTTAGTGCTAAGAAAGATACTAAGGAGGCTTCATGTCGTTAGATAAAACCATGACCTTCGCCAAGAGTTTAACTTTGGCAAAAACAGTGTCGTTAGAAACAACACAAGCGATCAGTAAAACTATTGCTCAAGTACCGGTACCGCCATTACCAGAATGGATAAACCGTATTATGACAAGCTCAAATCAATATGGCACAACCGCCTTTGATCGTAGCTTCGTTGTCTTAGGGCTGACCATGTATATGCTCGGGTTAGTTATGGTTGCATCTTCTTCTATTCCTGTCGCTGAACGATTATTTAATAATCCTTTTCATTTTGTTATTCGCCACGGTATTTATATTGGTTTAAGCCTTGCTATCGCGGGAGTTGCTTTGCAAGTCCCTATGTCGTGGTGGCATAAAAATAGTAGTTACTTGTTAGGTTTCGCGTTAGTGCTCTTGATCACTGTGCTGCTCATTGGGCGCTCGGTAAATGGCTCTACTCGTTGGATTGTATTAGGACCGATAACTTTGCAAGCCGCCGAGCCCGCAAAATTATTTTTCTTTTGTTACTTATCCGCTTACCTCGTTCGTAGACGCGAGCAAGTGATGGAAAATCTAAAAGGCTTTATTAAACCGCTGATTGTGTTCGGTGTTATGGCTTTGTTATTACTGCTACAGCCTGATTTAGGTACTGTTATTGTTATGTTTGTTACTACTTTTGGCTTGTTATTTTTAGCGGGCGCTAAGTTATGGCAATTCATAGCTATATCGTTAGTTGGCGGAGCATCTTTAGCAGCACTTGCCTACTTTGAACCATATCGCTGGCGTCGGGTAACAAGCTTTTTAGATCCGTGGCAAGACCCTTTTGGCAGTGGTTATCAATTAACGCAATCATTAATGGCTTACGGTCGTGGTGAAGTATTAGGGCAAGGCTTAGGTAATAGCATACAAAAACTTGAATATTTACCTGAAGCGCATACCGATTTTGTAATGGCAGTATTAGCCGAAGAGTTTGGCTTTGTTGGCATTAGTGTAGTGTTGTTACTGAGTATGACTTTAGTTTATAAAGCACTGATTTTGGGGCGTTATGCACTAGCAAAAGAAAAATACTTTGAAGGTTTCTTAGCTTACGCTATTGGTATTTGGATGTGTTTCCAGGCTGCTGTAAATATTGGCGCTAGCGCGGGCATGGTACCAACTAAAGGGTTAACAATGCCATTGATCAGTTATGGCGGTAGTTCAATGATAGTGATGACTTTGGCTTTGGTTATTTTAATACGTATAGACCATGAAATTCGTTTACAAAGTATTCAAGCAACTAGCTCGAAAAGAACAGATAAAAGTTCCAGCAAAAAAGCTAGCAAAAGTGAGGCTAAATAATGACCATCACTTCTAACACTACTTCAAGCATTAATAACACTGCCACTAAGTCACCTACTTTACTGGTTATGGCCGGTGGTACTGGAGGTCATATATTTCCAGGTATTGCGGTAGCAGATGAGTTAAAAGCACAAGGTTGGAAAATACACTGGCTTGGCACTGCAGATCGAATGGAAGCTAAAATTGTCCCTGCTCATGGTTATGATATTTCATTTCTTAATATCAGTGGCTTACGCGGAAAAAAATTGCTCACCATGTTAACTACGCCATTTAAATTGTTACGTTCAGTGTTACAAGCAAGGCGCGTAATTAAAACCGTAAAACCAGATGTGGTGTTAGGTATGGGAGGTTATGCAAGTGCTCCCGGTGGTTTAGCTGCATGGTTAGCGGGCGTGCCGTTAATAGTACATGAGCAAAATGCCGCCGCAGGACTAAGTAATCGTTTATTGGCGCGAATAGCCAATAAAGTGTGCTGTGCTTTTCCAAACGCTTTTACAGCTAATGTTGATGCGCAAGTGGTTGGTAATCCTTTACGTGCCAGTATTGGTAAAAAGCTTAAGGTTGAACAAAGTGTGGAATCCTTAAACTTACCAACTACTAAAAACATACTTGTTGTGGGCGGTAGTTTAGGCGCACAAGTTTTAAATACAATTATACCGCAAAGTTTTAATGCTTTGCAGGTTCAGAATAAAAGTTACTGCATTTGGCATCAAACAGGCGCTGGTAACCAAGAAGAAGTAATCGCCTCATATCAAGAAGTGGATATAACTCAAGGTAAAGTTAAGGTGAGTGAGTTTATAGCAGATATGGCAGCGGCTTATGAATGGGCAGACATTGTAATTTGTCGTGCTGGCGCGTTAACCGTTTCTGAATTAGCTATGGCTGGCACACCCGCTATTTTTGTGCCTTTGCCACATGCGGTTGATGATCACCAAACAAAAAATGCTTTATACCTGGTTGAAAGAGGTGCTGCAAAATTATTGCCACAAACCGAATTCAATAAAGAAAGTATTACCACGTTGATTACTGAATTATTTGGCCAGCCTGAAACGTTAGCAAAAATGGCTAAAGCTTCATTGGGGGCTGCAAATAGTCAGGCAAGTAAGCAGGTAGCCATATTATGCCAACAGCTAGTTGGTAGTAATTAATAAAATTAGTGGTAAGTAATAAATACAGCTCAGTAACACTGAGGAAGTTAGCGCCTAGTAATGGTGTTAAGTAATCGCGTTAAGTAATTAGCAATAATGAAGAGAAAATATGATTAAGCACAGTAACTTAGATAATAATTCAAATTCTGTACGTATGCCTGAAATGCGTCGAGTAAAGCGTATCCATTTTGTTGGTATTGGTGGTGCGGGTATGGGTGGTATTGCCGAAGTATTGCTTAATGAAGGTTATCAAATTTCAGGCTCAGATATTGGTGAAAACCAAGTAGTTAAACGTTTAACTGCACTTGGCGCTGAAATTGTTATTGGTCACAGCGCCGATAATGTTGCACAAGCGAGTGTTATTGTTGTTTCAACGGCGATTAACCGCGACAACCCAGAGCTAGTTGCGGCCAAAAATTTACGTATTCCAGTGGTGCGCCGCGCAGAAATGTTAGCCGAGCTAATGCGCTTTAGACATGGTATTGCTATTGCGGGCACACACGGTAAAACCACAACAACGAGTTTAATTGCCAGTATTTTTGCGCAAGGTCAATTAGATCCAACATTTGTGATTGGCGGTTTACTTAACAGCGCTGGCACTAATGCTAGATTAGGGCATAGCCGTTATTTAGTAGCAGAAGCTGATGAAAGTGATGCATCATTTTTACACTTACAGCCAATGGTTGCGGTAGTTACCAATATTGATGAAGATCACATGGAAACTTACCAAGGTGATTTTGAAAAACTAAAAGACACCTACATAGATTTTTTACATAACTTACCATTTTATGGTTTAGCTGTGGTTTGTATCGACAACCCAGTGGTAAGAGAATTATTACCACGTATTAGTCGTCAGGTAATTACCTATGGCTTCTCTGCAGATGCTGATGTTAGAGCCATTAACTTTAAGCAAAACGGTAGCGTAAGTCACTTCACCGTTGTGGTTGAAGGGCAAGAGCCAGTAAACATGAATGTTAATTTACCTGGCGAGCATAACGTATTAAATGCCTTGGCAGGTGTTGCTGTTGCTAAAGACGAAGGCGTAAGTGATCAAGATATTTGCCAAGCTTTACAAGAGTTTGAAGGTATAGGTAGACGTTTTGAGCAATTAGATAATTTTACTACTGACGCAGGCAGTATGGTACTTGTTGATGATTATGGTCATCATCCAAGTGAAGTGAAAGCGACTATTTTAGCAATGCGCGCAGGCTGGCCAGATAAACGATTAGTAATGGTGTTTCAACCGCACCGTTTTTCACGCACACGTGATTTATATGAAGATTTTGTTGAAGTACTGTCGGAAGTTGATTGTTTGTTTTTATTAGATGTTTACGGGGCAGGCGAAGCACCTATTCCTTCAGCAGACAGTAAAAGCTTAGCTCGTTCAATTCGTCAACGCGGTCAAATTGAGCCTATTTATGTTGGTGATGTAGACAAATTAGCCGAGCTGCTAGCTACTCAATTACAAGACAATGACATGGTTATCACCCAAGGCGCGGGTAGCATTGGCGTTATTGCCCGAAGTTTAGTGGACGATAACTTGTTACACCTTGATAAAATGGCTGATGCACACGCTGTTTCAAGTGGAGACAAATAATGACTCAAGCTGAAAATCAATTATTAGCACAGCTAAAAAAAGAAAAAATAGCGGTACTTTTTGGTGGTAACTCAGCCGAACGTGACGTTTCTCTTAAATCAGGTCAAGCGGTAGCGAAGGGGTTAACCCAAGCTGGGTTTACGGTTGAATTAATTGACACCAAAACCACACCATTAAGTGATTTAGTTAGCAAAAAAATAGACCGTGTATTTATTGCGCTTCACGGCCGAGGTGGTGAAGACGGTTGTTTGCAAGGGGCGCTTGAATATTTGAATATTCCGTACACAGGATCAAATGTTTTAGGCTCTTCATTGTCTATGGACAAGGTGCGTAGTAAACAAATTTTTAAAGCGTGTGATTTACCAACAGCACCATTTTCAGTGGTTGATAAAGTCGATTTTGAACAATTAGATCTAGCAAGCTTGCTTAGCGAGTTAGGCGGCAGAGTTATGGTCAAGCCAGCTAATGAAGGCTCAAGTATTGGCATGGCGCAAGCTAAAACGGTTGATGAATTAAATAATGCTTTAATCGAAGCCTTTGGTTTTGATAACCAAGTATTGCTTGAAGCTTGGATTGATGGCCCTGAATACACAGTTGCTATCTTAGGTGATGAAGCCTTACCAGCAATTCACATGGAAACACCGCGTGAATTTTATGATTATGAAGCTAAATATCAATCAACCAGTACGCAATATCACTGTCCGTGTGGTTTAAATGCAGAAGATGAAAATGATATTAGAGCGTTATCACTCAAAGCATTTAAAGCAACAGGCGCAAAAGGTTGGGGGCGTGTTGATGTAATGCGCAACAGTGCTGGCGATTGGCAAGTATTAGAAGTAAATACAGTGCCAGGTATGACAGAAACATCATTAGTACCTAAAGCGGCAAATGTGTACGGTTTAAGTTTTAATGAACTTGTGACTAAAGTTTTATTACTCAGCGTGAAAGCATAATTAGTTATGGCTAAAAAACAGCTAATGGCTACAC
Source organism: Colwellia echini (assembly GCF_002843355.2). Lineage (GTDB taxonomy): Bacteria > Pseudomonadota > Gammaproteobacteria > Enterobacterales > Alteromonadaceae > Colwellia > Colwellia echini. The sequence continues at coordinate 32,599 of NZ_PJAI02000011.1, read as the reverse complement.
AAAATATAGCGAAAAAAGTCGCTAACCGTGTAGTTAACAAAACCAAACAAAGTATTGAGGAGCAACCGCACGTTACTACCTTATCTTTTAGTTTAGGTTTAGTGTTTTTTATTGCTGTGATAGTGAGTTTAATCTCGATCAGTTGGTGGTTAACACAACACTTCACAGGTCAAGAGAATGCGCCAGTAACATCAATTATTGTTACCGGTGAAATGCCTTATAGCCAACGTAATGACATTATTGAGGCCATTGATCAAATTGATATGGGTAACTTCTTTCAAGTAGATGTAAATGAAGTACAAAATAGAGTAATGACATTGCCATGGGTTTACTCGGTAGCGGTTAGAAAACAATGGCCTAATGAGTTGAAAATATATGTGGTTGATCAAACCCCTGTAGCCATTTGGAATGGTGATTTTATTATTAATCAACTTGGGCATGTATTTCAGGCGAACATAGCGCGAATTAAACACTATTTGCCGCACTTTTTTGGACCTGAAGGTAGCGAGCTGTTAGCGCTTGAAAATTATATTAATCTGAATGAGTTACTTGAGTATAAGGCATTGAAAATTGATGAGTTAGTGTTAAGTGAACGCTTCTCTTGGTTGTTAACATTGAACGACGGTGTAACGTTAAATTTAGGCCGCGAAGAGCGTGTTGAACGTATTCAGCGCTTTATGGATATCTATCCAATAATTAAAGAGCAGCTGAAAGTGAAAATAATTACCGAAAAACAGCAAAATCAGGCGGTTGATTACATAGATTTGCGGTATGATACAGGATTGGCTGTAGGTTGGAAAACTGTCGATAATATTACCCGTAAAAAAGACCATAAAATACTAACAAATAGCACAACTAATTCAACAGAAATTAAAGTAAACACAGTAAAAAATGAAACACGGCATAGCGTAAAAAATACATTACTAAACAGTCGTCATAGTCGCAATAGTAATCATCTAAAATCAGCATCATTAGTAAAGAGTTTAAGTTAAATGTCAAAAGCAGCAGAAAGAAAATTAGTGGTTGGTCTTGATATAGGTACCTCCAAAATATCTGTCGCCGTAGGAGAGATAACACCAGACAACCAATTAAGTATAATTGGTGTTGGTAATCAACCTTCACGCGGCATGGATAAAGGCGGAGTGAACGACTTGAATTTAGTTATTCAAGCTATTCAACGCGCTATCAATGAAGCTGAATTGATGGCTGATTGCCAAATAAGCTCAATTTATTTAGGTATTTCTGGTAAACATATTAGTTGTCAAAATGAAAATGGCATGGTGCCAATTAACGACAAAGAAGTGATTCAAGAAGACGTAGACAATGTTATTCATACCGCGCGCTCTGTGCCAATTGCCGCTGAACGTCGTATGTTACATGTACTACCACAAGAGTTTAGTATTGATTGTCAAGATGGCATTAAAAGTCCAATAGGCATGTCTGGCGTACGTATGGAAGCAAAAGTCCATATCATTACCTGTGCTAATGACATGGCTAAAAACTTAGTGAAGTGTGTTGAGCGTTGTGACTTAACCGCCGACCAATTAATTTTTTCGGCCTTAGCTTCAAGTTACGCGGTATTAACCGATGACGAAAAAGAATTAGGTGTATGCGTGGTTGATATGGGCGCAGGCACTATGGATATTTCAGTGTTTACTGGTGGCACATTACGCCATACCGCAGTGATCCCTGTTGCCGGTAATCAAGTAACAAGCGACATTTCTAAAATATTTAGAACGCCATTAAGTCATGCCGAAGATATTAAAGTGCAATACGCTTGTGCCTTAAAACAATTAGTAAGTATGGAAGAAAGTATTGATGTACCAAGTGTAGGCGGACGTCCGGCTCGTTCAATGTCTCGTCACACTTTGTCTGAAGTGGTTGAGCCCAGATATCAAGAATTATTTGAACTGATTCAAGATGAGATCAGAGAATCAGGTTTGGAAGATCAAATTGCCGCAGGCTATGTATTAACAGGCGGTACGGCAAAAATGGAAGGCGTACTTGAATTTGCCGAAGAGATTTTTCAAATGCCAGTGCGCATTGCTAATCCTTTGTCAGTACAAGGCTTGAAAGAATATGTTAATGACCCAATTTATGCGACTGTAGTTGGTCTATTACATTATGGTATGCAAGCAAATAGTGGCGCTGAAAATGCCATAAACAAACGTGAAAGTGTTGGCGATTTTTGGTCAAAAATTCACGCTTGGTTTAAAGGTGAGTTTTAAAAACGAGGCGGTAATAAAATTGGTTTAAAAATAGATTAACAAACCAATTAACAAAGCAATATAACCGGTTTGTAAAGATTTGAAAAATGAAGTTTTGGCTGTTGAACGGAATAACAGTTATTTCGAGTTGTTGGGCGTAGATAATTAAAGTAAATATCATCTATTAACAGCAGTTTATTAAGTATTTTAAGTGATTGTAAGTAAAACGGAGAGAGAAAAATGTTTGAATTAATGGAAGACCATAACGAAGAAGCGATAATTAAAGTTATCGGTGTTGGCGGCGGTGGTGGTAATGCTGTCGAACACATGGTTTCACAAACAATTGAGGGTGTTGAGTTTATTACCGCAAACACAGACTCTCAAGCGTTACGTAATTCATCTGCAGATGTTACTTTACAACTTGGTGCTGATGTAACCAAGGGGTTAGGTGCTGGCGCAAACCCTGAAATAGGGCGTTGTGCTGCAGAAGAAGATCGTGAAACCATTAAACAAGCCTTGCAAGGTGCCGATATGATTTTCATCGCAGCTGGCATGGGGGGTGGTACAGGTACTGGTGCAGCGCCAGTAGTAGCTGAGATCGCCAAAGAAATGGGTATATTAACGGTTGCCGTTGTAACTAAACCGTTTCCATTTGAAGGTAAAAAGCGAATGAACTATGCCGATCAAGGCATTGAGTTTTTATCTAAAAACGTTGATTCATTAATTACTATTCCAAATGAAAAACTACTTAAAGTACTTGGCCCAGGCACCAGCTTATTAGATGCTTTTAAAGCAGCAAATAACGTATTACTTGGCGCGGTACAAGGTATTGCCGAGTTAATTACTCGCCCTGGTTTAATCAATGTCGATTTCGCCGATGTTCGCACCGTAATGTCTGAAATGGGTACTGCCATGATGGGCTCAGGTACAGCTTCAGGTGATGATAGAGCGCAAGAAGCAGCAGATGCCGCTATTTCAAGCCCACTATTAGAAGACGTAGATTTAGCAGGTGCACGTGGTATTCTTGTTAATATTACTGCCGGTATGGATATTAGTATCGATGAATTTGAAACTGTTGGTAACGCTGTTAAAGCCTTTGCTTCTGAAAATGCTACGGTTGTTGTTGGTGCAGTAATTGATATGGACATGAAAGACGAGCTTCGCGTTACTGTTGTTGCAACAGGTATTGGCGCAGAAAGTAAGCCTGACATAACATTAGTTAATCCTATGCCAGTACCAGAGCAAAAAGTAGTGGGTAGCGATTATACATCAGCAGCACCACAAGCGAGTGTAGCTGCCGAACCAGTATCAATGACTGACAGTAATGCGCAAAAAGTAACAGCTGCGGATTTAGATAATTATCTTGATATCCCGGCATTTTTACGTAAACAAGCTGACTAATAAGTACTTTTTCGGGTATCAAATATATTGCTAATCGGGTATCAAGCATACCGAATTAGCTTGGTAGCGCGTCCGTCTGGTCGCTTGATGATAGCTTGACTATCATTAGGTGTTAGCGAGTGAAAGTATGCTGAATGCTAAGCATTTTTGATTTTAGCTGCTTTATTTGATATATTACGCGCCCGTTAAAACAACTGGTTCGACTTGTTAGCTATACTAATACTATATTCCCATTCAAGTGTGTAATTTGAATGAATAAGTGGAATATACTTTAGATGGTAGGCTAGTGGGCGATAGTTAGTTGCTTATAAACGAAATAATAACCTAGAAGAGAAAAGAAACGAGGCTGATATGATTAAGCAACGTACATTAAAAACAGAAGTTTCAACAGTAGGTGTTGGTTTACATAAAGGTGAAAAAGTGCAGGTTACTCTCCGTCCTGCGCCAATAAACACCGGTATTGTATTTCGTCGTATAGATCTCAACCCAATAGTTGAAATTAAAGCGGCACCTGAAGCTGTGGGTGAAACAACGTTATGTACTTGTTTAGTTGACGCTCAGCAAGTTAAAGTTTCAACGGTTGAACATTTACTTTCAGCTGTTGCAGGTTTAGGCATCGACAATCTTATTGTCGATGTTGACGCACCTGAAATTCCTATTATGGATGGCAGTGCTTTGCCTTTCGTTTACTTGATCCAATCAGTTGGTATTGAAACGCAAAATGCACCTAAACGCTTTTTGCGCATCAAAAAACCAATTCGTGTTGAAGAAGGTGACAAATGGGCAGAATTACTTCCTTATGAAGGGTTTAGAGTAAATTTTGCGATTGAATTTGAACACCCTGTTATCGAAAAAACCTGTCAAACCATGAGCATGGATTTTTCTAGCTGTTCTTTTATTAAAGAGATCAGCCGTGCCAGAACTTTTGGTTTCATGCGAGATATAGATTTTTTACGTTCACATAATTTAGCATTAGGTGGCAGTTTAGAAAATGCTATCGTACTTGATAATTTCCGTATGTTGAACAAAAACGAATTACGTTATGATGATGAATTCGTTAAACATAAAATACTTGATGCTATTGGCGATCTTTATATGGGCAGTGCTAGTATTTTAGGTGAGTTTAATGCTTTTAAATCAGGGCATGGTTTAAACAACATGTTACTTAGAGAAGTGTTTAAACGTACTGATTCTTGGGAATGGGTAACTTATGAAGATGACAAAGCATCTTCACCAATTGAATACCAAGAGATCAACGCTACAGCGTTTTAAGAATTAGAATTTAGGTTTTAGAAATTAGGTTCTAGGAGCTAGGCATTAAGTTCTAGGGACTAGTTTTTAGCACCAATACCTACCGCCTAGTATTTAATACCCAGTACCTACCGCATAGCACTTAATACTTAGTCCCTAACACATAGTACCTTCTCTCCCTCAAAGTGCGTTACCTGTATTTTCGTAGTCGGGAATTTGTTTGCGCATGCCAATATTATTGTCTTTTCCCGGCAACCAATGCCAGCTTTTCTAATTTTTCTTTCAAACCTTTTGGTGCGTTTTTAGCTATTTCTAAAAACTGTTTAGAGGTTTTTTCATTTACAACACCAACGCCGTTTATACCTGCATTTATTCCAGCATTGTAACGATTTGCTATTTCAGCGCTATTAATGGCATGAGACTGCAATAATTCAGCGCGTGTTTTTTCGGTAATATCATGGCGTTCTTTTCGAAACCCTTGTGGGTTTACTTTAATCTCAATACGGTTAAAATTTCCCTCGGTATTATTCATTAACGCATTACAAATATTGTTACGTTCAAACTGTAGGCGTTGACCCCAAACAGGAGATTTCACCTCAATAATTAAGGAATCTTCGCGACAATTGGCAATATTGAAAGCATCTGCTGGTAAATCAGGACATATTTGCCGTACAATGTCAGCTAGGGCTGTCAAAGAGTTGGTTTTTGACTGAATATGTGACAAAGTGCCCGTTGTTTTTTGTAATAGGGCAGCCATATTAATAGGGACTTTCGATTTTCTAGCCATTACTTACCATTACTTAAACCACCAAAAGTTACCAAAGTTATTAAAATTAACAAAACTCAGTTATTATGTTCAACTTACGCTCAGCACATGTTAAGTCAAAGAGTGTTAAGAGATAGCACAGAGCAAACTGAATAATGAAACCGAAAATATACTTATGAGTTTAACACTACTATACCGCGGAAAGAACGTCCGATTTTCAATGCAACTCACTAAATTGCATTGGCTATCAGCGTTATGTGCTTTTGCGCTTGTTTCTGGCTTAGTTGTGCACCTATTACTGAGTAATAAATTTCAACCCAACAGCGACCTGTATCAAATTTCATCACAGGTAAGTTTAGCCCCTGAGCAAATGAAAGAACAAACTATTACTGCGCTAACCGTCAAACTTGCTGAATTACAAAGCCAAGTTTTACGATTAAATGCTTTGGGTGATCGCTTAGCTGATGACGCCAACATCCCAGAAAAAGAATTTAATTTTAGCCACCTACCAGCCAGTGGCGGCCCAGCCTCAGATACCTTTCCTTTAACTAATAAAACCTTTGAAGAATTGTTTTTAGAAATTGAAGAATTTGAAAATACAATAAATCATGAAGAAAAACAGTTAGAAATGCTTGAATCTGTAACTTTTGGTCACCATATACAAAATGATGGTTATTTATCAGGCAGACCCATAACCAAAGGTTGGCTTTCGTCTTATTACGGCGTTCGTAAAGATCCGTTTAACGGCCGCGCAACTATGCATAAAGGTGTAGATTTTGCCGGTAAAGAAAATACCCCTGTGATTACAACTGCTTCGGGCATTGTAACATGGTCGGGTAAGCGTTACGGGTACGGAAACTTAATTGAAATTAATCATGGCAATGGTTTATCTACACGCTATGGTCATAACAAAGATTTACTGGTAAAAGTCGGTGATGTTGTTAATAAAGGGCAACATATTGCACTTATGGGGAGCACAGGGCGCTCGACAGGCCCACATGTTCACTATGAAATTTTAAAAAATAATAAACAAATCAATCCAATTAAGTTTGTTTATCGAAAAGGGAAGTAATCACTTAACGCGTAGGTTTCACGTTACATATACGCGTTAGGCGGTTATCATAATAATCCACAAATAAGGTGACGCTAATAGTTAGTCGCTGATAATTCTCAATAGATGGTTTAAATAAGATGTTTGGAAGTTTGTTAACAAAAGTATTCGGTAGTCGCAATGATAGATTATTGAAAAAAATGGGCAAAGAAGTTACTAAAATCAATGCACTTGAGCCCGTTTTCGAAGCATTAACTGATGCAGAATTAAAAGCTAAAACCGCTGAGTTTAAAGAGCGTTATACGCAAGGCGAAACGGTTGAACAATTATTAGTAGAAGCCTTTGCTGTAGTAAGAGAAGCCGGTAAACGCGTATTTGGTATGCGTCATTTTGACGTACAAATGATTGGCGGCATGGTTCTTAATGACGGCAAAATTGCTGAAATGAGAACAGGTGAAGGTAAAACGCTTACTGCAACCTTACCGTCATACTTAAACGCTCTAACGGGTAAAGGCGTGCATGTTATTACCGTTAACGATTATCTTGCATCACGTGATGCTGATTGGAGTCGCCCGTTATTTGAATTTCTTGGTTTAACGGTTGGCTGTAATATTGCGGGCATGGCACCACAAGCAAAACAAGCCGCATACCAAGCAGATATTACTTACGGTACTAATAACGAATTTGGTTTCGATTACCTACGTGACAATATGGTCTTTTCAGCCAAAGAACGTGCGCAAAAACCACTGCACTTCGCTATTATCGATGAAGTTGACTCAATTCTTATTGATGAAGCCAGAACACCGCTAATTATTTCAGGCCAAGCTGAAGACAGCTCAGCTTTGTACAAAATTATCAACACTCTAGTACCAACGCTTGAACAACAAGATGAAGAAGACAAAGAAGGCGAAGAAAGTACCGGCGATTTCACTATTGATGAAAAAGCCAAACAAATTTATTTAACCGAACGTGGTCAAATTCGTATCGAAGAGATCATGGTTGAAAAAGAATTATTAACCGAGGGCGATACTTTATTTTCTGCCGCTAACATCACCTTATTACACCATGTTATGGCAGCATTACGTGCACATAAACTGTTTCAAAAGAACGTTGATTACATCGTAAAAGACGGCGAAATAGTGATTGTTGATGAACATACTGGTCGTACAATGGACGGCCGTCGTTGGTCAGAAGGTTTACATCAAGCAGTTGAAGCTAAAGAAGGGGTTAACATTCAAAATGAAAACCAAACCCTAGCTTCTATTACGTTCCAAAATTACTTCAGAATCTATGAAAAACTATCAGGTATGACAGGTACTGCTGATACTGAAGCATTTGAATTTAGTCATATTTACGGCTTAGAAACCGTTATTATCCCAACTAACCAGCCTATGGTGCGTAAAGATTTATCTGATTTGATTTTCTTAACGGCTGAAGAAAAGTTTGAAGCGATTTTAGAAGATATTCAAGACTGTGTTAAACGTGGTCAACCGGTACTTGTTGGTACAATTGCTATTGAAACATCAGAATTTTTATCTAACTTCTTAAAGAAAGCAAAAATTAAGCACAAAGTACTTAACGCTAAATTCCATGAACAAGAAGCTGAAATTGTAGCCGACGCGGGTAAAGAAGGCGCAGTAACTATTGCAACTAACATGGCCGGTCGTGGTACCGATATTGTTTTAGGTGGTAATTTAGACGCTATTATTGCTAAGTTAAAAAATCCAACAGAAGACGATATTGCCAAAGCTAAAGCGCAATGGAAAATAGATCATGACCGTGTACTTGAATTAGGTGGTTTACACATTGTAGCTACTGAACGTCATGAATCTCGTCGAATAGACAACCAACTTCGTGGCCGCTCTGGTCGCCAAGGTGATGAAGGTTCAACCCGTTTTTACTTATCAATGGAAGATTCATTGATGCGTATTTTTGCCTCTGAACGTATTTCAAACATGATGCGTAAACTAGGCATGGAGCACGGCGAAGCAATTGAACATCCGTGGGTTACACGTAGTATTGAAAACGCGCAACGTAAAGTTGAAGGTCGTAACTTTGATATGCGTAAACAGTTATTAGAATATGATGATGTTGCCAACGATCAACGTGGTGTTATTTACGAACAACGTAATGAACTACTTGATAATGAAGAAATTGGTGATGTGGTGAGCGCTATTCGTAATGATGTAATTAATGGCATCATTGACATGCACATTCCTCGTCAATCTATGGATGAAATGTGGGATATTCAAGGTCTTGAAGAGCAGCTAAAAGGTGAATATGCAACAGAATTACCTATTGCTCAATGGCTTGCCGATGACAGTAAATTGCACGAAGAAAGCTTACGTGAAAAAATTATTGTAGAGTTTAACCAAGCTTATAAAAATAAAGAAGAAGCGGTTGGCGCAGACGTTTTACGTCATTTTGAAAAAGCAGTTATGTTACAAAGCTTAGATTCACATTGGAAAGAACATTTATCAGCGATGGATCATCTTCGTCAAGGTATTGGCTTACGCGCTCATGCACAGAAAAATCCTAAGCAAGAGTTTAAACGTGAATCTTTCCAACTGTTTACTGAAATGCTGGAAAACCTAAAATATGATGTTGTAGGTATTTTATCTAAAGTGCAAATTCGTGCAGAATCTGATGTTGAAGCGGTTGAAGAGCAGCGAAGAAAAGCAGAAGCCGTTCCAAAAGACTTTCAACATCAATCGGCTTCAAACCCGACTGTAGAGCAACAACAAGGTCCACGCGTTGGTCGTAATGATCCGTGTCCTTGTGGCTCAGGTAAAAAATTCAAACAATGTCATGGCAAGTTAGCATAACTGCTAGTTTACAGAAGTTATGATGCATAAATGCCAGTCAACCGACTGGCATTTTTATTTTTGTTTTAAATTTAGTCGAGAAAATAATGAATAAAGTTGTTCACGTAGCAGTAGGCGTAATTAAAAGCGAAAACGCAGAAGGTTTCCCGCATTACTTTTTAACCAAACGATTAGAAAATGCTCATCAAGGTGGTAAGTGGGAATTTCCAGGCGGTAAAGTAGAGGCAGATGAAACCGTAGCACAAGCGCTGGCTCGCGAGTTAAAAGAAGAAGTTGGCATTGACATATTATCTTGTCAGGCATTAATAAAAATTGAGCATACTTACTTAGCGAAAGATAAAAGCAAGCAAGATAAGCACGTATGTTTAGATGTTTACCTTGTTGATAACTTTCTTGGTGAACCAAGTGCACAAGAAGGCCAGGGCGAAGGCTGGTTTACATTAAAGCAGTTTGACTCGTTAGAGTTTCCAGAAGCGAATAAAGAGATTATAGCTGAGTTAAAACGGTCATCAACAGGCTAAGAAAACGAGCTAAAATAAATATTGTAAGATGCACAAGCTAACATAAAAAGAATATCGACTAGCTCCTTTAATAGCTAGACAATTTTGGGCAAGTTACGTATCATCTAGCCCAAATATATTTCGAAATAATATGTTGTTAAAAGTTAGTACTTTTTAATGCGAACCTTGTGAAAAATATAATGTATCTTTCCTTGAAAATAGCTCAGTACAAAAACTTACTATTAAAACAATTATAAAAGTAATGCTAAAAGTTAATTGAAGTGTTGTTCAGGTTTTATTAATAGTAAGCAAAAGCACACAAAATTAACTTAGCGAAGGATTGGATAAGTTACAGAATGTTAAAATACTCTAAAAATTTAGTTATCTCATTTTCATTATTAATCTTAAGTGGTTGTACTGTTATTCCTGGTAGTCATATGGATGGCGTTGATGCTGACCATAATAACTCCACCCTCGAACAAGACTTATCCAACGTTAATATTGAAGTTATTGACTCTAGACTTATATCGCAATTAAACCAACCCCAACAAGCACATACCCAACCTAAAACTCGTAACCCTATGATCAGTGATGGTTATGATTATATTCTTGGCGTGGGTGACGTATTATCAATTGGTGTTTGGGACCATCCTGAACTAACTATTCCAGCAGCAGTACAAAGAACCGCTGAATTTGATGGTTTTAGAATTCAAGCAGACGGTACAATAACATATGCTTATGCCCCTAATTTACCTGCTGCAGGTAAAACAATTCGACAACTACATGATTTACTGGTTGAAAAACTCAGTAAAGTGATTGAAAAACCACAAGTGGATCTTAAAGTTGTTGCCTTTAAAAGCCAAAGATCTTATGTAACAGGCGAAGTTAAAAGCCCTGGTGTGTTACCTATTACGGAATTACCATTAACTATTATTGATGCACTCAACCTTGCCGGCGGCTTAACTGAAATGGCAGATTGGCGAGTAGTTACTTTCACCAGCAAAGGCAAAACAGAAAATATTCGTTTAGATGATTTTTATACTAAAGGTGATATTTCACAAAACCGTTTAATGCGTGACGGTGATATCATTCATGTTAGTCGTAGCGACAACCAAAAAGTATTTGTATTAGGCGATGTAACTAAAGCAGGAAGCATGAACATAAGTCGTTACGGTTTAAGTTTAGCCGAAGCCTTAAGTGATGTAGGTGGTATAAACGAAGCGACCGCCGATGCTAGTGGTATTTTTGTTATGCGTAAACGTGATGCAAATGAAGAAGGTATTATTGCTGACGTTTATCAATTACATGCACAAAATGCCGTTGCTTTAGTTTTAGCCGATCAATTTAAATTACAACCTCGTGATATTGTGTATGTAACCACTGCCCCTGTAGCTCGTTGGAATCGTTTAATTAGTCAGCTAATACCTACAGTACAGGCCGTATATAGTGTTTCACAAATCAAATCGCAAGGAGTTATATTTTAATGGGTATGTTTAACTCTATTTTAGTTGTTTGTGCGGGTAATATTTGTCGCAGCCCTACGGCTGAATATTTACTTAAAGATAAGCTAGATAAAAAGTCTGCTAATAACAACATCAAAGTTTCATCAGCAGGATTAACCGCTTTAGTAGATAAAGGTGCAGAATCAACCGCTAGTAGCATTGCTTTAACCTATGACATTAATATGGACGCGCACAAAGCGCGTCAATTAAGCTCAGCATTAGTTGCTGAAAATGATTTGATTTTAGTGATGGAAGATAGACATCTCAGTGACTTATTAGGTCAATATCCACAAGCCCGCGGAAAAACCTTTTTGTTAGGTAAATGGCTTGATGATATAGAAGTACCTGATCCATATAGGCAAAGCCATGAAGCGTTTGAACATGTTTATCAGTTAATCGACAAAGCATGTACTGCTTGGACAAAATATATTTAAAGCGATAGCCAAATACAAGTTTTAAAACTTTAAGCTGTAGTTAATAATTAAAATATTATAAACAACATAAATATCGCAGTTTAAATTAGGCACACTTATTAGAAGTTACACCAATTATGTCAACTAATGTAAATTCAACTCAACCTGTAAGTAATAACCAATCAACAGGTCGTAACCAACAAAACAATGCACCTGCTAACGAAATAGATTTAATGGCCCTGTTTGGCGCCTTACTCGATCGTAAGTATTTTATTATCATTTTAACAACTGTTTTTATGGTAGTTGGTGTTGCTGTAGCTATATTTTCAACACCTATCTACCAAGCTACGGCCATGATTCAAGTTGAAGAAAGCGGTGGTTCAGTACCTGGCTTAGATGACATGGCTGGCATGTTTGAAAGCAGCTCTAAATCAATTACCGAAATTGAATTATTAAAATCTCGCTCTGTTATTGGTGAAGCGGTAGATAATTTACATTTAGATATAGTAGCGCAACCTAAGTTATATCCCATTATTGGTGGCCGTAGTTTTAGAAAATTTACGCCAGTAAAACCAGGTGATGTTGCACAACCTAGTTTTGGCGCTGAAACTTATGCTTGGGGTGGTGAGAGTATTAATGTGTTCAGATTTGATGTACCTAAATATGCAATAGATAAAAATTACATAGTACAAGCGAACGAAAATAACAATTTTACTTTATTAACTGAAGATGGTGATAAAGTTCTTTCAGGAAAAGTAGGTGAAGAAGTTAGTAATGGTAGTTTCATGCTGATTATCAAATCACTTGTCGCCAGGCCAAACACAGAGTTTACTTTAACGAGAAAAGATCGCTTAAATACTATTTTAGATTTACAAGCTGCCATTGGCGCCAGTGAAAAAGGTAAAGACTCGGGAATAGTAAACTTAAATTTTGAAAATGCGAATCCAGAATACAGTGAAAAAGTGCTTAATGAAATTTCACAAATATATGTACGCCGAAATGTTGATAGAAATTCAGCAGAAGCAAAAAAATCACTCGACTTTTTAGAAGTTCAATTACCCGAAATTAAAAAAGAGTTAGAACAATCTGAAAGCTTATTTAACGATTATCAAAAAAATCAACAATCTGTAAATATTACTCTCGAAACGCAAGGCGTATTAGAGCAAATTGTTGACCTTGATACTAAATTACAAGAGCTAGATCTTGAACGCTTAGCCATGTCGCGAAAATTCAAACGTAATCATCCTAATTACCAAGGTATTGTTGAGCAAATTTCTGCTGTGCAAGATCAACGTGATGCTTTAGCACAAAAGATTTCTGATTTACCAGAAATGCAACAAAAATTACTTGGTTTAACACGAGATGTTGAAGTGGGTAACGAAATTTACATGATGTTATTAGGTAAAGTGCAAGAGTTAGATATTGTACGTGCAGGCACGGTTGGTAATGTACGTATTATTGATGTAGCTGAAGTTAATACTACTAAACCTGTTAAACCTAAAAAAGCATTAATTGTAGTAATGGCAACCATGCTAGGTGGCATGTTAGCTATCGCTATTGTATTAGTGCAAAAAGCATTACATAAAGGTGTTGAAGATCCGAGTGAAATAGAAGCAATTGGTTTACCAGTATATGCTAGCGTGCCATTTTCAGTACACCAAGACAAATTAACCACTTTTGCTAAAGGGCTAAGTAAAGGACTTGGTAAAGGCATTAGTAAAAGTTTATCTCGAAGTAGTAAACGTAAAGGTTTATTACATAAAAACTTATTAGCAGTAGAAAACCCGGCTGACTTATCAATAGAAGCATTACGAAGCTTACGAACTAGTTTGCACTTTGCCATGATGGAAGCTAAGAACAATGTTATAGCAATATCAGGCCCATCTCCGAGTGTAGGTAAATCATTTATTTCAGCCAACTTAGGTGCAGTACTCGCGCAAAGTGGCCAAAAAGTATTAGTAGTAGATGCTGATATGCGTAAAGGTTATTTACAAAAGCACTTTGGTTTTGACGCTGAAAATGGCTTATCTGACTACTTGTCAGGCCAACAAAACCTTGAACAAGTAACTAAATCAACAAATGTAAACGGATTAGACGTTATTACCCGCGGCCAAGTGCCACCAAATCCGTCAGAATTATTGATGCACAGTAACTTCAGTAAATTAATTGAAGAAGTAAAAAGCAAATACGATATTGTTATTATTGATACACCGCCTATTTTAGCGGTAACCGATCCTGCCATTGTAGGTGGCCATGCAGGCAGTATGTTAATGGTAACGCGATTTGGACAAAATGCTTTGAAAGAAATCGACTATGCCCGTCAACGTTTTGAACAAAATGGCATAGATGTAAAAGGTGTAGTATTTAACGGCGTACTGAAAAAAGCCAGCAACGCCTACGGCTATTACGGCTACTACAACTACGAATATAAATCAGACAAATAATATAAATGTGTAGAGGCGAATTCATCCACCTCTAATCACAATGATCGTAGGAGGCTGCCCTGCAGGCGAGATACCGAGTTTGTAACAGGCTGCCCTGCAGGCGATATACCATGGTTTTGTAGGAGGCTGCCTTGCAGGCGAAATAACGGTTTTGTAGAAGACTGCCCTGCAGGCGATATACCAGGTTTTGTAGGAGACTGCCCTGCAAGCGAGATACCGAATTTTGTATGATGATGCCCTGCAGGCGATATACCATGGTTTTGTAGGAGGTTGCCTTGCAGGCGAAATAACGGTTTTGTAGAAGACTGCCCTGCAGGCGATATACCGAGTTTTGTAGGAGACTGCCCTGCAGGCGAAATATGTGCAACAAATATTTGTAGACGGCTTTGCTAATAAAGAGTCTTCGCCAATGGTTATTCAAAGGTGGGCAATCAATGCAAAACATTAATGATATACTCGACAGCATTGTTAAACATGCCAAAAGCAATAAAGACATAGAAGTAATATGGCTATACGGTTCACAAGCTAAAGGTACAGCACACGAACATAGTGATATCGACATTGGTATAGCATTTAATAATTTTAAATTAAGCGATTTAGATCGAAAATTAAGACCACATGAATTGTCGCTAATATGGTCTGAACAATTGAACTTACCTGAGGGTAAATTATCAATTGTTGATATTAATACAATACCAGTTTACTTAGCGTTTAATGTAGTCGAATACGGAAGCGTTATATACTCAAAAAATAAAAGTAGAGAATTTAAAGAAATACAACGTATTTATAGCCAATTTGAATTTGAAACGATTGAGCAACAAGAGTAGCAGGTAACGATAATGGTAGATCAAGGACTAAAACTTTATTTAAAAGAAGTGCGTATTCACATAAACGAATATGAACTTGAACTAAAAGAGTTAAGTGAATTAAATGTTTTAAATAGTAGAGATTATCGAGCGTCTGAGCGTTTATTACAATTATTAACAGAAGTATCAATAGGCTTAGCCAAACACTGGTTAAAGTCCATTAAGAAAGAGTCGGGTACTAGTGCTTACCAAACTTTTGCAGCGCTAGAGAACCTAAATGTTATCTGTGATAAAGAGCTAACAGAGTGGCGAAAAATTATAGGTTTACGTAATTCTTTAGTACATGACTACCTCAATGTAGATAAATCTATTATTAAGTTAATTATAAAAGAAGAAAAGTATCAATCAATATTGTTGTTTTGTCACTTAGCCATAAAGGCATTAGAACAGTAAAATATACTGTAGGCGGCTTTACCATGGCTTTGTGCAGGCGATATATCGGGTTTTTGTAGGAGGCTGCCCTGCAGGCGAAATAACGGTTTTGTAGAGGCTGCCTTGCAGGCGATATACCAGGTTTTGTAGGAGGCTGCCCTGCAGGCGAGATATATGTGTAACAAATATTTGTAAGCGGGAATTCCCTAACAAACAGTTTTCATAAATTATTAAATATTAAGAAGTGAACAAATAATGGATTTATCATTAAAAGGTTTAAAAATAGGTGTTATCGGTTTAGGTTACGTAGGCCTACCGCTAGCAGTTGAATTTGGCAAAAAATATCCAACCCTAGGGTTTGATATTAATCAAAGCCGCGTAAATGATCTATTAGCTGGTCACGACTCTACGCTTGAAGTTAGCGATGAAGAGTTAAAAGACTCGCCTCACATGTCATATTCATACACAGTAGATGATTTAAAAGACTGTAACGTATATATAGTTACTGTGCCGACACCTATTGATGCACATAAACAACCTGATTTAACTCCACTAGTTAAAGCAAGCCAAATGTTAGGTAAAGTGGTTAATAAAGATGACATAATTATTTATGAATCTACCGTTTACCCAGGTGCTACTGAAGAAACATGTATACCAGAAGTAGAGCGTGTTTCAGGTTTAGTCTTTAACCAAGATTTCTTCGCAGGTTATTCTCCTGAACGTATTAACCCAGGTGATAAAGAACACCGCGTAACTAATATCTTAAAAGTAACTTCTGGTTCAACTCCTGAAATTGCTGAAATTGTCGATCAAATTTATAAATCAGTAATTACTGCAGGTACACATAAAGCATCTAGCATTAAAGTAGCAGAAGCGGCAAAAGTCATTGAAAATACCCAACGTGATGTCAACATTGCTTTAATTAATGAGTTATCTATTATCTTCAATAAACTTGATATAGATACCTTAGAAGTTCTAGAGGCTGCTGGCACCAAATGGAATTTCTTACCATTCCGTCCTGGCCTGGTTGGTGGTCACTGTATTGGTGTTGATCCATATTACTTAACCCACAAAGCACAAAGTGTTGGTTACCACCCTGAAATGATTTTAGCGGGTCGCCGTTTAAACGATGGCATGGGCAAACACGTAGTTGCTGAGTTAGTTAAAAATATGCTTAAAAAACGCATTCAAGTAGACGGCGCTAAAGTATTAGTCATGGGATTAACTTTTAAAGAAAATTGCCCTGATTTACGTAACACCAAAGTGGTAGATATTGTTAGTGAATTAAAAGACTACAACATTAATGTAGATATTGTTGACCCTTGGTGTTCAAACGAAGAGGCAGAGCACGAATACGGCTTGTCAGTAATCAAAGAAGTAGAGCTTAATACTTACGATGCCATTGTTTTAGCTGTTGGTCATAATGAGTTTAAAGCACTTGGTGCAGAAAAAATTCGTGCATACGGTAAAGAAAAACATGTGTTATATGATCTAAAATACATTCTTGATAAATCATCAGTAGATATGAGGTTATAAAGACAAAAGGTGCTAGGAAGAAAAAGGTTCTAGGAACCAGGAAGTTAAAGGTACTGGGAAGGTAAAGGTTCTAGGCTCCTAGGAAGATAAGGCCCTAGTCCTTAAAACCTATCGCCTAGTTCCTAGAACCCTATAACTTAAAAAAAGAATTTTAATGCAATTTGAAAAATTAGACGTATGGAAACGTTCAGCACGGTTAGCAAGCAATATATACAAGCTAATGGCTACCTGCAAAGATTATGGATTTAAAGATCAAATTACTCGCTCTGCTTTATCAATACCTTCAAATATAGCCGAAGGTATGGAGCGAGAAACAAGCAAAGAAGAAGCTCGTTTTTTGTATTATGCAAAAGGCTCATCAGGAGAATTACTAACCCAAACTTACATTGGGGTAGATATTGGCTATATAGATAAAAGTGAAGGAACAAAAATCATAACTGAATGTAAGGAAATATCAGCCATGATTGCTGCATTAATAAAAATTAGAAAAGGTTTTGTTAGAGAAGAAAGTGAACAATACACTGTAGAACCTAGAACCTAGAACCTAGAACTTAGAACTTAGAACCTAGAACCTAGAACCTAAACCCTATTATTTAAAGGAAAACCATGACTCGTTACGAAAAGATCAAATATGAATTACTTTCATCTCCTAAAACCTGGTTAATCACAGGTGTTGCAGGCTTTATCGGTTCAAATCTTTTAGAACACTTATTAAAACTTAACCAAAAAGTAGTAGGTTTAGATAACTTTGCCACTGGTCATCAGCGTAATTTAGATGAAGTGCAAACCTTAGTAACAGAAGAGCAGTGGCAGAAATTTACCTTTATAGAAGGTGATATTCGTAACGCTGAAGATTGCCAAAAGGCATTAACCCCTGAAAACACCACTGTTGATTATGTTTTACATCAAGCTGCTTTAGGTTCAGTACCACGTTCAATAGCAGACCCATTAACAACAAATGCAGCTAACATAACTGGCTTTCTAACCATGTTGGAATCAGCTAAACAAGCTGAAGTTAAAAGTTTTACTTATGCTGCAAGTAGCTCTACTTATGGTGATCACCCTGCATTGCCAAAGGTAGAAGAAAACATTGGTAATCCACTTTCACCATATGCAGTAACTAAATACGTTAATGAATTATACGCCAGTGTTTATGCCCGTACTTATGGTTTTAAAACAATTGGTTTACGTTACTTTAATGTATTTGGACAGCGACAAGATCCCGATGGTGCATATGCCGCAGTAATCCCTAGGTGGACTGCTTCTATGATCAAAGATGAAGAAGTATTTATTAATGGTGATGGCGAAACTAGCCGAGATTTTTGTTTTATTGAAAATACCGTACAAATGAATATTTTAGCGGCTACTGCACCCGATGAAGCAAAAGATGAAGTCTATAACGTAGCAGTAGGTGATAGAACAACATTAAACGAGTTATATCAATCAATTCAACTAGCACTACAAGAAAATGGTATTGAAGCTAACCAGCAACCAATATATCGTGACTTTAGAGCGGGCGATGTCCGGCATTCTCAAGCGGACATTAATAAAGCTACGACTAATCTAGGCTATGCCCCAGAATATAAAATATTAGATGGTATTAGTAAAGCTATGCCCTGGTATAAGAGTTATATAAGTAGTTATAAAACAAATTAGAACAGAGATAGGTTTAATAATGAAGAAATTAATTGTTGATTTAGATGGTACTATTACTTTAGGTAATACATCCGATTATATAAATGTATTGCCTAATATTGCTCTTATTGAGCAGTTAAGAAATTACAAAAATGACGGTTTTTCTATCGTTATAGCCACAGCTCGTAACATGAGAACCTACCAAGGTAATGTTGGAAAAATAAATATACATACACTACCTGTTATAACAGCTTGGTTAGATAAGCATAATGTCCCGTATGATGAAATTATCGTAGGTAAACCATGGTGTGGCCATGATGGGTTTTATATAGATGACCGAGCTATTAGGCCATCTGAATTTAATTCACTTACCTTTGATGAAATTACACAGCTAATTAATAAAGAAAAAATATGTTTTTAATCATGTCTGGTTCATATGTGCAATCTGAGCTTAATGCTGAGTTTGGATTAATAC
Source organism: Colwellia echini (assembly GCF_002843355.2). Taxonomy (GTDB): domain Bacteria; phylum Pseudomonadota; class Gammaproteobacteria; order Enterobacterales; family Alteromonadaceae; genus Colwellia; species Colwellia echini. The sequence goes on along the minus strand of NZ_PJAI02000011.1, from coordinate 13,355 downwards.
CACCAAGTTTTCTCCCTTTAGGTAATCGCCGTCTTTTTCAACATCAGGTAGAACTAGCACCGAAAGGTTCTAGTATTTATTTATCTGTACCTGAAGATTATGAGTTAAATGACATTGATCTTAGTTGGTTGAGTTCTCAGGATATTTCAATACTTAAAACGCCAAGTAATTTAAACTTGGGGCAAGCGTTAGTAGCTTGCTTAAATTTACTCGAAGTACCACCATCTTCATCTTTGCATTTATTATTTGGAGACACCCTATTCAGTAAGTTACCTGAAGGGGAAGATATTCTCGCTGTATCCGAAGTAAAAAGTAATTATCGTTGGTCGAGTGTAAATAATAATGCGATTGACTGGATGGCAAGAACGGACGAATCTACTAATGTGGTTTGTGGTTATTTTAAATTTAGTCAGCCACGTAATCTTATTCGAAATATTACCCAAGAAAGTTGGGATTTCATTAAAGGCATAAATAGGTATAAAAAAGAGATTGGTTTATCTCAGATTGTAGCTAATGATTGGTATGATTTTGGACATGTAAATACTTACTACCATTCTAAAGCCGCTTTTACTACACAAAGAGCATTTAATGAATTGACTATTAATACTAGATTTATTGAAAAATCTAGTATTAAAAATAAAAAAATCAAGGCTGAAGCTAATTGGTTTGACTGTCTTCCGCCTATGTTAAGAAGCTATATACCTCAATATTTAGGTAGTCAGGAGCTTAAAAATAAAAGATTCAGTTATCGATTAGAATACCTCCATAATACTGCTCTGAATGAACTCTTTGTATTTTCAGAGATGCCGAATGTAATTTGGAAGAACATTCTGGAACATTGTTTAAACTTTATCGATGACTGTAAAAAAGAACTCGCTCCTGAAAATGCAGTTTATCAAAATATAAATGATTTATTTGGCTCTAAAACATCTGAACGTCTCCTTGACTTTTGTAATGAGCGGGGAATTAATGAATCAGATGAATGGAATTTTAATAAAGAATTTTCAGTTTCAATAGCAAGTATGCTCAAGGAAAGTCATAAGTATTTACCCATCCTTAAACAATGTCCAAGTTTAATGCATGGAGATTTTTGTTTTAGTAATATTCTTTATGATTTTAGATCTAATAGAATAAAGACAATTGACCCACGAGGAATTACAACCTCAGGGGAAATGACAATTTATGGTAATACTAATTATGATTTAGCCAAGTTGAGCCACTCAATATTGGGTATGTACGATTGGATTTTAGCTGGCTATCATCACACTAATATTAATTGGAAAGATAAAGAAATATCGTTTTCAATATCGGGTGAAGTTAAACATAAAGATACACAAACCATGTTTATTAAAATGGTAAGTAGTAGATATGGTTTAAGCGCCATTAATTTACATGCAATGCAGTTACAACTATTCCTATCAATGCTACCTCTACATGCGGATGATAGACATCGTCAAGATGCATTATTTGCTAATGCATTTAGAATATATCAAATATTAAAAAGGTACGAAAAATGATCGTTATACCAATGGCAGGTTTAAGCTCTAGATTTACAAAAGCTGGTTATAAAGTGCCTAAATATATGCTTGAAGCCCACGGTGAAACATTATTTGATCATGCCGTAAAAAGTTTTAAAGGTTACTTTAAAGATACTCCATTTCTTTTTATTGCAAGAGATGTTTGTTGTACAGCTAAATTCATTACTGCAAGAGCAAAAGCACTTGGAATAGTTAAATTTCACATCACTATTATCGATGAAGAAACAAGAGGGCAGGCAGAGACAGTCGCACTTGGATTAAATGATTGTCCATATGAAGGTCCTATTACTATTTTTAATATCGATACGTTCAGACCTAACTTTAAATTCCCTAAATTTATTGATCATGTAGATGGGTACTTAGAAGTCTTTCAGGGGGAGGGTGATAATTGGTCTTTTGCACAACCTTTTAATGATAAAGATACTAAAGTTATTAAAACAGCAGAGAAAGAGGCTATATCCGATCTATGTTGTACAGGGTTATATTACTTTTCGAACAGCAAGGATTTTTTAATAGCTTTCAATGAATATACTAAACTTCCTAAAAGTAAATGGGCAAAAGGTGAATTATATATCGCCCCTTTATATAATTTATTGATAGAAAAAGGCAGTAACATTCATTACAGTAAAATCTCAAGGGACGAGGTTATATTTTGTGGTATACCAACCGAATATTTAGACTTTATAGCTAAAGAATCATAAGTGATTAAATTAGGTCAACCACCTTTGATATCATTAATGTTAAAACAATATTTAAAGAATTATTAAATGAAACTGTACCTGCCAAGGTTAACTTTAAAAAAACAACCTGTATATATTTCAGTCCTTGCAGTTATAGTATTTATGTCAACTTCTACAGGATTTGATTTTTATTCGCATGCAGTCGCATACTATTTTTATGATATGTTGCTATACAATGCGGATTTACTTTTGGGTGAAATTGTATTACCAAGATATTGGTTACTTAGTTATTTATATGAAATAACTTCTCGAATAGGTATTCCTATAGGCTTTGTGTCATTATTCTTAATTGTGTTTCCTGTCTATTCTATTGTTTCTAGTTATGAGAATACGGAAAATGATAATGGGCTTGAAAGTTACTCATTAGTAGAGTTATTTAGCTTTTTATTATTAATTATTATTTCGTTCTTCTACTCAGGTGCTTCATTAGCTTCATTATGGTTTTTAGCACTTTTGAAAACTAAAAAAACTGTTTTTTTAGTTGGAGGCTTACTGCATCCGATAGGAATTATTTTGTTTGGTATTGGCTCACTCATATTAAACTATAAAATTTTTATTCGGTTTGTTATTTTATTATTCTTAGTCATGAGTTTTTTTTATGTATGTACGTATTTTTCACTTTTTACTAGTTCTATAGTTCAAAGTCCTCGTTTTGAAATTAGTTTAGATAACGTTGTAGCATTGTTCGATTTTGCAATCAATAAAAAGGGTAAGGAAATCATAGGGGTAGGTGTTGTTACACTTTTGTTTGTGTTGTCTAAAGGTGTTTTAATTCAAAAAATAAATATTCTCCAACAAATAAGAATATCTAAGACGTACTCCAATCTCATGCTCTTCCTCTTTGTATCAGCTATTGTTTTGTTCATGGCTAATAAAAACTCATTAATTAAATCAATTCGCACTATTAGCCATCATGATGTTATTTATATTGCATGGTTTGATTGGGGAGATAAAGATTTAAAACGTAAAGAAACACCATGGACCCTAACTTCAAAAAGGTATATTTACTAGTAAGTATGTATTGTTATATTTTATGAGTTTTGTTGTTAACTTGTTTTTGTATGTGTGTTACAAACATGATTCTAAAATAGATAACAATATATAGTTTAAGTTTTAATTTTTATTTTAAAAACATCCAATTTTGAGAAAAAAATGTTCAGCATTGTAATACCTACGTATAAAAATTATCCAGATTTATTGATGGCAGTGGAAAGTTGTTCACACCCATTAATTAAAGAAATTATCATTGTTGACGACACTCCTTCAGAAGAGCAGGGAGAGATAAAACTTCCTGATAGTGATGCCGCGATTACTATCGTTCGCAATACTCGAAATAGAGGGGTAACCTTTTCGCGTAATAGAGGGTATTTTATGAGTAGTCAACCCTATATTATATTTTTAGATAGTGATGATACACTTATAAAGAGTAACTTGCTTTTGGCTGTAGATTATTTAGAAAAAAACAATATCGATTGTGCTTTTTTTAATACATGCACTAATGGTAGAGAAAATTCAACTATAGAACATTCTGTCGAAGGTAATTGGGCGCAGTTATTTAAAATGGCTAATTCAGGAGAAAGATTACTTGTTATTAGAAAAATAATCGGTAAACCTTTTATTGGAAAGCTGAGAGGGCATGAACTCGCGGGGCTATTTTTCTTTACATTAAAAAATAATTCAAAATTAGGTTGGTCTCCTATTTTATTGAGAGAGTATAATCAATCTAATGAATTTTCACTTAGCCAAATGCGGCTATCTAAAGAAAGAAGTCATCTTATTTCTCTTGGACATTTTAAAGTAGCCAAACGACTTTTTTCTCTTTGTAAAATCAAATTATCATCAATTTACTTTCTTAAGGCTTGTTATTATGCAATCTCCTCGCGTATTTCTCGTTGATCCTCATATGACAGATGAGGTGTTCACACCTTTACGTTTTTTCATTAGAAAAAGAAGAGGACTTAAAAAATACTCATACTTTAAGGAGATTTGTAGTGGTGAAACCAAAGTTAATATAGCTCAAAGTTGTGCGTTATCAGGCGTTATACCGGCTAATCTATTTAGTAATTTACCTAAAGTAGTTAGAAGCTTCGTTAATTGTTTAGAAACCTTATTTTGGAAATTTTTTAATGAAGTTAAAATTAATAGAATAATGCCCGAACAAAATGATATCGCGGTTGTTTACCTTAGAAATCATACCGATAAAGTTGATGTTTATATATCTATGCTAAGAAATCGAGGGGTTAAAATTGTTTGGTTAACCAGTCACTTTCATTTGAGCTATAACAATAAAGATTATATTAACAACCAAGACACAGTTTGTCTTGATAATAAGCTCTCCGAGAATATTGAACTCCGAGGAAATACAATAATATCACCTCCCGTGGTTAGCTCTAGATTCAAAGTGTTTGATAGAGAATTTAATAAAAGGCAACAGCGTGTTCTTTGTATGGGAACAGTACATATGTATAAGAATAAATTTTTAGGTTCTGTTGCATACAATGACTTTTATACAATGCACCCTAGTCGGTGTAGCTTACTAGAATCAGACGATCTTAGGATTGAAAAAAACTTTTCTGTAATTACCGACAATATTAATTTATACCAGTCTCAACGTGCTTATATGGGAGGCGATTTACCAAGCCTATATAATTCTTACCGGTTTGCATTTATTGGCTCTGAGCATCTTGGTATTGCTGCTCTTGGTGTTTATGAAGCTATGTCGTGCGGTTGTGAGATATTTATTGAAGAAAGTGTAGGGAAGTCTTTGAATATGGAAGAAGGCGTTAATGCTTGGTTTTTTAATAACACTGCTGAATCACTATTAGCTAAACTTACTTTTATCATCGAAAATAAACTTTATTTAAATCAATGTGCTATAAAGGACTTCTCTGATAAGTATCGTTCTGATTTTCTTTATAAAACTACAAAAAATATTATTGTAAATTTACAGAACTAAAATTTTTTTCTATTTATAATGCCAGCTGTAAATAACTATAGATCCCACTATTAGGTTTAGTAAATTTTATGTTTCATGTAATTATCACATTTGCAGCAAGGACATTATCAGTCCTTATCGCATTCTTTTTCAATGCTTATATAGCTAAAGTACTTACAGCCGATGAGAGTGGATTCTTTTTTAGTTTATTAGCTATTACATTTTTTCTAACTCAATTTAGTCATTTAGGTTTGGGAAATCTATGCCTTAAAAAAATGAGTATTAATTTTTCAGAGAAAAAATATTCTGATTTAGGACTTAATTTAAGTAGCTTATTGTTAGTAACTATCGCTTTTTCGTTATTAGTAGTAATTATATCTTCCTTATTATATTTAGTTGGATTTACTTCTTTTGATAAACTGATTTTTATATCTGTAAGTGTAATACCATTATTTTTAATTAATAGCCTTGTCTTCTTTTTTCAGTCTGTAAGGCTATTCTCAATAGGGTTAGTTTATCAAGGGGTATTGCAACCAGTAGTATTTCTTTTATTTTGTATTTTAATTCCTTTAGAAGTCGAATATTTCATTAATTCATACTTAATTAGCTGCGTTTTAACATCTGTTATGATGATTCTTCATGTTAAAATATTAAATATAACTAACTTCTCGTTTAATGCTAATAAAATAATTAAACATATTAAGTTTGAGTATTTCAATGAGTGGTGGTCATATTTTATAGCATGTATTTTACCCGCAGCTAGAAACTATATGCCTATAGCAGCGGCTACATATTGGCTAGGTAATGCCGCTGTATCTGTATTATACATAGCAATAAAAATATCTAGTAGCGTTTCCTTTTTTTTAGGGGTTTCTAACTTAGTTTCTACCCCCAAAATAGCTTCGTTATATTCTGAAGGTAAATTTGATGCCTTAGTTCAATTCGTTAGAAAAATAACACTTTTGAATTTACTATTTTCAACCCCTGTTATCGGTATTATATCAATTGGAGCTGGGATAATATTAAAATACTTTGGAGAGGCCTACATAGGGTTTGAGTCTATATTATATATATTACTACTTACTCAGCTAGTAAGCGTGTTGTGTGGTCCAGTCGGAAATGTTCTTCTGATGTCTAATTCTAGTAAGCTATATAATAAATCACTAACTATTTCAATTTTTATCCTAGTTATAGGTTTACTCATCTTCAAAGAAAGCTTAGATATCTTTATTTTAACCTTAATTATGGGGCTTTCTATTATGGTTCAAAATATTATTAATTATTATTTTTTCATTCAAAAGTTTAAAAACCGCGAGAGGTATTCATGTTAAATGAATTCATAGATCCATCAACAAAAGTCTTTCATGTCCACATTCCAAAAACGGGAGGGACTAGCTTAAATTCTGCCTTTAAAATGTGTGATTGGTATATTAATGGCGAGCATAGTTTTTATGAAGTAAATTTTCCTTTTCGTGGAAAGCGAACCGCTGATGGAAAACAATGGAAAAATTTTGCAGAAAAAGGCTTTACTAATGATATGCAACTTATTGCTGTAATTAGAAACCCATTTGATTGGTTAAAATCATATTATTTACATGAAGGAAGCAGTTTTAAAGGGTTAATAAAGCATTCGGGTTGGCATGGGTGTAATGATTTTCATAAATTCAGCAGTTTTTCAGAGTTTATTGATGCTTATATTGAACGTGATTTCGCTTGGCACGTACCCCCACTCCATAAAAGTCAGATAGGGCAACTTAACGGGGTAATAGATGAGAGTATTTTATTGGTATATAATGAATTTTTAGATGATTTTATTGATGAATTATCCTCAATAAAAAACATAAAATTACGCGATAGGCGTAGAAGTAATGTTTCTAAGAAATCTGAAGTATTGTCGTATAGTACAGATCAAATAAAGAAGTTGAAAAGTAAAATGGAACTATTTTTAGAGCTCACAGGATATGATGAAACAGGTTTTTCAAAAACTCCATCACAAACATTTATTAGCTACGAGAGTTGTTGATAAGTGAAATACTTTTAATATTAGCTGTGATCTAATATTCAAATGAAAACGAATACAGGAACTATGTTATTTACAAAGTAGTATATAATCCTGAAAAGAAGTGATTTATGAAAATTTTCGTTATAGGTACCCTTCCTTCGTCTTTATATAACTTTAGAGGGCAGTTACTCCAATGTCTTAATAGATTGGGCATTCAAGTTAAAGGCTTGGCTTCTGGAGCTTCAACTTCAGATGTTAATGCTGTTGAGAAACTAGGCGCAGATTATATTGATTACCCAGTTAGCAGAAGTGGCTTAGACCCTAAAGAAGACTTCAAAACCTTTAAATCTTTACGTGATATTTTTAAAGAGCAGCAGCCTAATGTTATTTTAGCATATACCATTAAACCAATTATTTGGGGTGCCTTTGCAGCACGTTGTTTACCTAATTGTCGGTTTTATGCGTTAGTTACTGGTTTGGGGTTTGCTTTTCAAAAAGGGAATTGGAAAAAAAACCTTTTAATGAAGTTGGTTATATTTTTGTATAAAACAGCATTAAAAAGAGCAGATAAAGTTATTTTCCAAAACCCAGATAACAGACAAGTGTTTATTGATTTAGGTATAGTTCACGAATATAAAACTGCTGTTGTTAATGGTTCTGGTGTTGATATAACGCATTTTGAAGTTAAACCTTTACCATCTACTCCTACATTTTTACTTATTGCTCGGTTATTAGGTGATAAAGGAATTAGAGAATATGTAAAAGCGGCTAATATTGTTAAACAAAAATATCCTGAAGCAATATTTCAATTAGTTGGCCCAGAAGATCCTTCACCAGATGGTATCTCGCTAGAAGAGTTAACAATCTTGAATAAAAATAACTCAGTTGATTATTTAGGTGGTACGGATGACGTACGTCCTTATATTGAAGGGTGTAGTATTTTTGTTCTACCTTCTTACCACGAGGGGTTGCCAAGAACCGTGTTAGAAGCTATGGCAACAGGGCGACCAATATTAACAACAGATGTACCAGGCTGTAGAGAAACGGTTATTAACGGTGAAAATGGTTGGTTAGTTGAAAAGTCAAATGTTGAACAACTTGCAGAGAAAATGACTTGGTTTATTGAAAACCAAGCTGACTGGCAACGAATGGCCAAAGAAAGTAGGGAAATGGTTGAAGATAAGTTTGATGTACATAAAGTTAATAAAACTTTAGTAAAAATAATGGAACTAGATAAATAATGAAACGTGTTTTTGACCTTATCGTCAGCCTATTGGCGTTAATAATATTATTACCTGTAATTATTATTACTGCGATATTAGTTCGTGTAAAATTAGGATCACCTATTTTATTTACCCAAGACCGCCCAGGTTTACACGGTAACGTATTCAAAATGATGAAATTTCGTACCATGCTTGATTCGGTTGATAAAAATGGCGTGCAATTACCGGATGAGCAACGAATGACTCCTTTTGGTGGTTTTTTACGCTCAGCAAGCTTAGATGAATTACCCGGGTTATTTAATGTTATTAAAGGCGATATGAGCTTAGTTGGACCTCGACCGTTATTAGTTCAGTACTTACCGCTTTACAATGAAGAACAATCTCGTCGCCACAATGTGCGCCCAGGTATTACGGGTTGGGCACAAGTTAATGGCCGTAATGCGATTAGTTGGGAAGATAAATTCTCATTTGATGTTTGGTATGTAGATAATCAAAGTTTTTGGTTAGATATTAAAATATTATTGCTTACGGTTAAAAAAGTGTTTGTACGCGAAGGTATAAGCGCTGATGGTCATGTAACTATTGAACCTTTTAAAGGTACGCCAAGTGAATAAAAAACTTGCGGTTATAGGTGCTAGTGGTCATGGTAAAGTTATTGCAGAACTTGCTGAAATACTGGGTTATCAAGTAACATTTTTCGATGATGCTTATCCAAATATTGTGCAAGTAGAGCATTGGCCAATTGCAGGTGATTTCAATGCGTTACTTACGCATAAAACCGATTTTTGTGGCGCTGTGGTTGCAATAGGTAATGCCAATATTCGGCAAACTATTACCGCTAAATTGCAACAAGCAGAGATATTAACTCCTACTTTAATCCATCCCACGGCAAGTGTTAGTAAATACGCCGAAATAAATAGTGGTTGTGTTGTTATGGCTGGAGCTGTGGTTAATGCTTTTTCTTCTATTGGTGAAAGCTGTATTATTAACTCTAATGCTGTGGTAGAACACGACTGTCAACTTGGTGATTTTGTTCATATTTGCCCTAATTCAGCGTTAGCTGGCGGTGTAAGTGTTGGCAGTAAAAGCTGGGTTGGTATTGGTAGCCAAGTAAAGCAATTAATTTCTATTGGTGAAAATTCTTTGATCGGTGCTGGTAGTACAGTAATTAAAAATATACCAGATAACGTTACTGCGTTTGGCTCTCCTGCTATGGTAATCAAAAATAATTAAAATCATTATCGAGCTTTTTTGAATGATTATTCAACATTCAACATTCAACATTCAACATTCAACATTAGGCATAATTAAGAAATTGAACTGGTGTGCTATCATTTTTTGTATGTTGCCATCATTGATTGCTCTTGGTATCATTAATTTGTGATTTATAAGAAAAGGTGTTTAATATGCCCAGTTTAAGCATACGAAAAATAGAAGTGGAAACGTTAAAACTATTAAGACAGCAAGCTGCGGAACATGGGGTTTCAATGGAAGAAGAAGTTAGGCAAATCATTAAACGTTCGGTTACAACACCTGAAAAACTTGGTGATTTAGCTATACGTTTATTTAGTCCTGCTTATGGTGATGAACTATCTATTGAGCCGAGACAGGTACACGAGCCTATTAAGTTTTAACTAAGCCTCAACTATGATAATACTTGACACTAATATCGTTTCTGAATTTATGACCTCTCCACCTGCAAGTGCCGTACTTAATTGGTTGAACGATCAAGATGCTTCATCTTTATATTTAACGAGCATCACCATTGCAGAAATTAATTACGGGTTAGGTATTATGCCTAATGGTAAGCGTAAAAAATTACTTGAAGAACGTTTTAAATTATTTGTAGACTCTGCATTTAAGCAACGTATTTTAAACTTTGATGAAAATGCAGCGGTAATATATGGCGATTTAATGGCTGAGAAACGTAACATAGGGCAGCCTATGAGTTGCTTTGATGGTCAAATTGCTGCTATAGCTCGCTTACATAGCTGCGCTATTGCGACACGTAATATTAAAGATTTTACTGATTGCCAACTCGATTTGATCAATCCTTTCGATTTTAATACACACTAACGCTGACACTTTTACAGTAATGTTGTCGGTGTTTTCAGGACTTACTCATGCTTAACACTCCATTTTCTCCATGGCCTAGCTTTACACAAGAAGAAGCTGATGCCGTACAAACCGTTTTATTGTCTAATAAAGTTAATTACTGGACAGGTCAAGAAGGGCGCGAATTTGAGAAAGAATTTGCTGCTTATACAGATTGTAAATACGCCGTTGCATTAGGTAACGGCACACTTGCCCTTGATATTGCTTTAAAAGCGATGAATATAGGCGCAGGTGATGAAGTTATTACCACACCTCGTACTTTTTTAGCTTCTGCTTCTAGTATTGTTACTGCAGGCGCAAAACCTGTATTCGCTGATGTTGATTTAAATAGTCAAAATATTACGGCAGATAGTATTGCAGCCGTATTAACAGAAAACACTAAAGCGGTAATTGTTGTTCATTTGGCAGGTATGCCTGCTGAAATGGATGCCATTATGGCGCTTAGTAAAAAACATGGCTTTTATGTTATTGAAGATTGCGCCCAAGCCCATGGCGCTAAATATAAAGGCAGAAGTGTTGGCTCTATTGGCCATGTTGGTGCTTGGAGTTTTTGCCAAGACAAAATTATGACCACTGGCGGTGAAGGCGGTATGGTTACCACTAATGATGAAACATTATGGAAAACCATGTGGAGTTATAAAGATCATGGTAAATCTTACGATGCTATTTATCATAAAGAGCACCCTCCAGGTTTTAGATGGTTACATGAATCGTTTGGTACTAATTGGCGCTTAACTGAAATGCAGTCAGCGATTGGTCGTATTCAAATTAAACGTATGCAAGAGTGGACTGCAAAACGTCAAGAATATGCACAACAATTTGATTTAGCCGCTAAGGCGTTTGATTTGATTCGTTTGGTTGAAGTACCAGAATACAGTGAACACGCAGAATATAAGCATTACATGTTTATCAAGCCAGAATTGTTAGCTGACGGTTGGGATCGTGATCGTATCGTTAATGAAATTGTTGCTGACGGTGTACCTTGTTTTCAAGGAAGTTGTTCAGAGGTGTATTTAGAAAAAGCGTTTGATAATACCGGTTTTAGACCAGAACAGCGTTTGCCAAATGCTGTCGAGTTAGGTGAAACCAGTTTAATGTTTTTAGTGCATCCTACGTTAACGCAAGTAGAAATAGATAAAACGGTTTATGTGATTAAGAAAGTGGTAGCAGAAGCGAGTAAGTAGTTAGTTTTCAGTTTCGTTTTATCGTTTAAGTAGAGTTAATAAAGGCATAATCATTAATAATGGTTATGCCTTTTTTGTTGTTGATGTAGGAGGTTGCCTTGCAAGCGAACAGGTTTTAGAAATATTGGGGTCGTCTGCAGGTAGGTTTCATTAGGTCGCCTGTAGGCTACCTTCATTAGGTCGCCTGCAGGGCAGCCTCCTACGGGTGAGGTTGGTGTGTTTTGTAGGTCGCCTGCAGGGCAGGATCCTACGGGTGGGATTGATGTGTTTTGTAGGAGGTTGCCTTGCAAGCGAACAGGTTTGAAAATATTGATTCGTCTGAGGCAGGTTTCATTAGGTTGCCTGCAGGGCAGCCTCCTACGGGTGGGTTTGATGTGTTTTTGGTTCGCCTGCAGGGCAGACTCCTACGGGTGGAGTTGGTGTGTTTTTGTGGGAGGTTGCCTTGCAAGCGAACAGTTTTGCGAAATATTGGGGGCGACTGAAGGCAGGTTTCATTAGGTCGCCTGCAGGGCAGGCTCCTACGGGTGGGGTTGATGTGTTTTTGGGTCGCCTGCAGGGCAGCCTCCTACCGTATGTTTGAACTATTTTGTATTTATAAGTTGTTCACCCTTTTTACTTATATAGTACTTTTGTTGCGGGCTTCTCGGTGAGTCCGGCTCTGTCATTACGATTAGATTTGCGTTTAATGCAGGCGTGATATAGTTCTTTTTGAATGTTGGACGATGCTTTAATGCCAAACCTGCCATGATGTTAGTAAGCTTTTGTGGGGCTTTATTATTAAGCCAGAACAATAATGTTTTTACTTGATCGCTTACTTGTACTGTTACTTAATCGCTTTGTGTTGTGATCGCTTCGTTAACTGCACAATGCAATGCTTTAAGCATGAATAGTATAAACGGTGTTGAATCACTAGCTTTATCTGCAGCGGATAAAGCTTGGTAATATTCATTTTGTTGAAGTACCAGAATACAGTGAACACGCAGAATATAAGCATTACATGTTTATCAAGCCAGAATTGTTAGCTGACGGTTGGGATCGTGATCGTATCGTTAATGAAATTGTTGCGGCAGGTGTTCCTTGTTTTCAAGGCAGTTGTTCGGAAGTATATTTAGAAAAAGCGTTTGATAATACCGGTTTTAGACCAGAACAGCGTTTGTCAAATGCTGTCGAGTTAGGTGAAACCAGTTTAATGTTTTTAGTGCATCCCACGTTAATGCAAGCAGAAATAGATAAAACGGTTGATGTGATTAAGAAAGTGGTAGCAGAAGCGAGTAAGTAGTTAGTTTTCAGTTTCGTTTTATCGTTTAAGTAGAGTTAATAAAGGCATAATCATTAATAATGGTTATGCCTTTTTTGTTGTTGATGTAGGAGGTTGCCTTGCAAGCGAACAGGTTTGCGAAATATTGGTTCGTCGGTAGGGTAGGTTTCATTAGGGCGCCTGCAGGGCAGCCTCCTACGGGTGAGGTGATGTGTTTTGTAGGTCACTTACAGGGCAGGCTCCTACGGGTGAGGTTGGTGTGTTTTTGGTTCGCCTGCAGGGCAGCCTCCTACGGGTGGGTTTGATGTGTTTTGTAGGAGGTTGCCTTGCAAGCGAACAGGTTTTAGAAATATTTGTTCG
>NZ_PJAI02000109.1 GCF_002843355.2 Colwellia echini | reverse complement strand
CTTTTTACTTTATACCGCAAAACTCCCGCGAGGGGGAGGAGTCCATACATCTCCTTCGTCGCTAATTATAGCCAACAATTTTATTGCCTCTTAACGAGGCGTTAGGTGTATTGGGTTACTTGCGTAAGGTATATTTTTTGATTCACGTTTAGTGCATCTATTAAGTATTCTAAAACGTAATTTAGCTTTGTATTTATCGCGCGTATATTATTGTTTCGCGGTGTTGCGTAAAATTGAGCAAAGCAGTTTATTTAACTTTTTGGTGCGCTAATTTCTCAGTTATTACTGGAATATTTCGTGCAAGACTTTGCCAATTACTTTATTGTGGTTTGGTAAGTTTAGGTGGCATAAATTCTAATCAGTTCAAACACCTAACAAGGCATTAAAGCAGGACAAAAAACAGTTTGC
>NZ_PJAI02000108.1 GCF_002843355.2 Colwellia echini | reverse complement strand
GCCGATAAAACAGGTTATCCAACTGAAATGCTTGAGCTTGGCATGGATATGGAAGCAGACTTAGGTATTGATTCAATTAAACGTGTTGAAATCCTAGGTGCAGTACAAGAAATAATTACTGACTTACCTGAGCTTAATCCAGAAGATTTAGCAGAGCTCAGAACCCTTGGGGAGATAGTTTCTTATATGCAAGGCAAGGTAACAGCTGTTTCAAATGTTGTTTCACAAACGCCAGATATACAAGTGAAAACCGTTTCTGAAGTAACTATCGATTTAGATCATATTCAAACAGTGATGATGGAAGTGGTGGCCGATAAAACAGGTTATCCAACTGAAATGCTTGAGCTTGGCATGGATATGGAAGCAGACTTAGGTATTGATTCAATTAAACGTGTTGAAATCCTAGGTGCAGTACAAGAAATAATTAC
>NZ_PJAI02000107.1 GCF_002843355.2 Colwellia echini | reverse complement strand
GTGCCATCAACCACAACCGTGCCGTAGCTCGCAGTACTGCTCACTAAAGTCCCTTCACCGGTATCAATATCACTAACAGACACTGTGCCTGTTGCGGTGTTGTTGCTGGCATCATCTTCAGTCACGCTTGTGTCACTTGCGGTAACTGTGATATCCGCCGCATCATTGCTACCCGTGATGGTGATGGTTTGGGTCTCAGTGGTGCCATCATCACTGGTGAACGTGATGGTATCAACCAAGGTTTGACCTGCCGGTAGTGCTTGCACTGCAGCATTATTGTTATCCAGTGAATACGTCCATTGACCTGCTGCATCCACCACAACGGTGCCATATGTTGCCGTGCTGCTCGCTAAAGTCCCTTCACCGGTATCTACGTCAAATACTGAAATAGTACCTGTCGCTGTGTTATTGCTCGCATCATCTTCAGTCACGCTTGTGTC
>NZ_PJAI02000106.1 GCF_002843355.2 Colwellia echini | reverse complement strand
ATGCGAGCAATAACACAGCGACAGGTACTATTTCAGTATTTGACGTAGATACCGGCGAAGGTACGTTAGTGAGCAGCACTGCGAGCTACGGCACGGTTGTGGTTGATGGCACAGGTGTATGGGAATACAGCTTAGATGACAGCAATGCTGCAGTGCAAGCACTACCGGCAGGCCAAACCTTAGTTGATACCATCACTTTCACCAGTGACGATGGCACCACTGAGACACAAACCATCACCATCACGGGTAGCAATGATGCGGCGGATATCACAGTTACTGCAACAGACACAAGCGTGACTGAAGATGATGCCAGCAACAACACCGCAACAGGCACAGTGTCTGTTAGTGATATTGATACCGGTGAAGGGACTTTAGTGAGCAGTACTGCGAGCTACGGCACGGTTGTGGTTGATGGCACAGGTGTATGGGAATACAGCTTAGATGACAGCAATGCTGCGGTACAAGCGTTACCAG
>NZ_PJAI02000105.1 GCF_002843355.2 Colwellia echini | reverse complement strand
TTGCAAGGTGGTAGCGGCGATGATGACTTTACGCTTGTCACACGTGGTCAAATTAGTGGCACAATTGATGGTGGAACGGGTGCAGAAACAAATGGCGATACATTAATTATAACGGCAGCTTCACAAACGGTGAATATTACCGATGCAAGTAATATAGAAGAATATATCGCTTCAGGCGCTGATAGTACTTTTGAGGTGAGCACTGGTGATAACGCGTGGAATATTACTGACAACGGTGATGGTACGGTTGCAGGGGTTAGTTTCACCAATTTTGCTAACTTGCAAGGTGGTAGCGGCGATGATGACTTTACGCTTGTCACACGTGGTCAAATTAGCGGTACAATTGATGGTGGTACGGGCGCCGAAACGAATGGCGATACATTAACCATTTCCGCAGATTCACAAACGGTGAATATTACCGACGCGAGTAATATAGAAGAATATATCGCTTCAGGAGTTGATAGTACTTTTGAGGTGA
>NZ_PJAI02000104.1 GCF_002843355.2 Colwellia echini | reverse complement strand
CAATTGATGCTGGTTCAGGTGGTACGAATAAAGATATTTTTGAATTTACTGGGACGGGGCAAACCTTCACTGTTAGTTCTTTGCCTACCTCTTTTGAGCTACTAAAAGATGGTGGCTCAGGAAATTCATTGAAAGGTAGCGAGGGTGTAGACAATACCTTTACGCTTTCTGATGTTGATAAAGGCAATTTATCTGACAGTACTAGTACGATCAATTTTATTGGTTTTACTACTTTAGTTGGTGGAGCTGGAACTGGAGATAATAGCTTTGTTATTACGCATGAGGCTGACGGTAGTATCGAACTACAAGGTGCGGGTACAGGTAGTAATACCGTAAGTACAACGGGTGACTTCAATCGCACTTGGCTAGTTGATGCGAACAATAAAGGTAGTGTAGAAGGCTATACCTTCACAGGAGTTGACCACCTAGTTGGAGGTGTTGGCACAGATAGCTTTACGGTCAATAGCGGTGTGTCTATCGGAACTATTG
>NZ_PJAI02000103.1 GCF_002843355.2 Colwellia echini | reverse complement strand
ATTCCCCAATAGCTCAGTTGGTAGAGCGATGGACTGTTAATCCATGTGTCACTGGTTCGAGCCCAGTTTGGGGAGCCACATTAAATAGCGATAGATGCTAGAGTAGTAGAGCGATGAACTGTACTGTCTATAATAAATAGCATGTGTCACTGATTGGTTTTCCGAACCCAGTTTGGGGAGCCACATTACAGCGTGATTGATAATTAAATATAATATGGTAACGCATATCATCATTTAATAACCAAGTATCAATTATGCGTTTATTAACACCAATTAATAAACAAAACGAATAATTCCCCAATAGCTCAGTTGGTAGAGCGATGGACTGTTAATCCATGTGTCACTGGTTCGAGCCCAGTTTGGGGAGCCACATTAAACTTCATAATAAACAGAAGTTAAAAAAGTTTATTCCCCAATAGCTCAGTTGGTAGAGCGATGGACTGTTAATCCATGTGTCACTGGTTCGAGCCCAGTTTGGGGAGCCACATTAAA
>NZ_PJAI02000102.1 GCF_002843355.2 Colwellia echini | reverse complement strand
TAAAAGTTTTTTCTTGTACAATACGAGGAGTCCATATAAGCAAAAACCAACTGTTTTTTGTCCTGCTTTAATGACTTGTTATAAGTACCTTGCACCTATAGCTTTAACTTTTCTAAGGGTACGTATTTGTTGTAGAAATATGAAGTCAAAACCAAACTTAATATAAACAAAGTAATAACAATATTAACGCTAAAAAAATTGGAACCAAATATAATAATTAACAATGACGGTAATGTTAATAACATAGATTTAAATGGAACAGTGATCTGTTTATCACAACTAGAACATTTATGGTTAACTATTGGACTGATCATTAACTTCCTAATAAAGCTAACTGACTCAGCGTTGCAATGTGGACATCTGAATTTATTCACCGTACCTCCTTGTACTTATAACGCCTCATTAAGAGGCAAAAAATTGTTTGCTAAAATGTTGAGGCACGAAACAGCAAACTGTTTTTTGTCCTGCTTTAATGCCTTGTTAGGTGTTTGAAC
>NZ_PJAI02000101.1 GCF_002843355.2 Colwellia echini | reverse complement strand
AAATGGTACCCGGAGCCGGACTTGAACCGGCACGCGTTTCGGCGAGGGATTTTAAATCCCTTGTGTCTACCAATTCCACCACCCGGGCATTGTATCTTTCAGCTTAAACCTAAGATAAGGGGTATTTTTATAGTAGGTTGGTACCTACTCTTTTATTAGATAACTAATAAAAAATAAATTGGAGCGGCTAACGAGACTCGAACTCGTGACATTCACGTTGGCAACGTGATGCTCTACCAGCTGAGCTACAGCCGCTTCATTAGAGCTTTTTACTTTAACTTTGTATAAATGGTACCCGGAGCCGGACTTGAACCGGCACGCGTTTCGGCGAGGGATTTTAAATCCCTTGTGTCTACCAATTCCACCACCCGGGCATTATTATCTATAAGATAAAGGGAGTTTTTTATAGTAGGTATTGGTAACCTACTTTACAGTGAAATTTGGAGCGGCTAACGAGACTCGAACTCGTGACATTCACGTTGGCAACGTGATGCT
>NZ_PJAI02000100.1 GCF_002843355.2 Colwellia echini | reverse complement strand
AAATAGTACCTGTCGCTGTGTTATTGCTCGCATCATCTTCAGTCACGCTTGTGTCTGTTGCAGTAACTGTGATATCCGCCGCATCATTGCTACCCGTGATGGTGATGGTTTGTGTCTCAGTGGTGCCATCGTCACTAGTAAAGGTGATCGTGTCGGTTAAGGTTTCACCGTCTGGTAACGCTTGTACCGCAGCATTGCTGTCATCTAAGCTGTATTCCCATACACCTGTGCCATCAACCACAACCGTGCCGTAGCTCGCAGTGCTGCTCACTAACGTACCTTCGCCGGTATCTACGTCAAATACTGAAATAGTACCTGTCGCTGTGTTATTGCTGGCATCATCTTCAGTCACGCTTGTGTCACTTGCAGTAACTGTGATATCCGCCGCATCATTGCTACCCGTGATGGTGATGGTTTGTGTCTCAGTGGTGCCATCGTCACTGGTGAAAGTGATGGTATCAACTAAGGTTTGGCCTGCCGGTAGTGCTTGCACTGCAGCATT
>NZ_PJAI02000010.1 GCF_002843355.2 Colwellia echini | reverse complement strand
CTTGCGATACTGGAACCTAAATCCAGCGCGTCTACCAATTCCGCCAAACCCGCATAACATTTAAATATTTAAACTTTTAAAGAGGTTTAAACTCTTTTTACTGAGATATAAATCAAAGTAAAAATGGTGGCTACACCGGGACTCGAACCTGGGACCCCATCATTATGAGTGATGTGCTCTAACCAACTGAGCTATGTAGCCTTACCAACCTGCTCGGTAGCAAGTGCGGCGTATTATGCTAACCTGCATGCCATCCGTCAACCGTTTTTTTATAAAAAGTTGCATTTTTTATTTGTTTGCTTATTGCTTGTGCAATTTGGCCGTTATGTATGCAGAAAAAAGGAAAAACGCATTACTTTGATTGAAGCTAATGCGTTCATGGTGACTATCACATCATCTGAATTTGAATTATGTTTTAAATAATAAATGCAGATTATAAAATTAAAGTTATCTCGCTTTAGCTTCTTCTGTTAAATGTGCAGAGTATTGCGATAAATTATCGATTTCTGCCTTGACTTTATCAGCAGGTAATTTACCGATAATATATTCTCCAACCTCGAGAGCATTTGACTTAGCAGAGAAAATTAAAAGATTATCGCCATTACATCTCAGTTCATCATAGATATTGCGTATTTTTAAGTTATTTTGTTTTAAAAAAGATCTTAAGCGACTTTTATCATTAGCCTGTACATATTCACAAATACGTAATGATAAATTATCAGCATACGCGGAGGTTGCTGTCATTAAGCTTGTTGTTATTAGAAGTGGTAAAATAAGAAGTTTTTTCATAGTTATGCCTTTTGTTTTGAAATTATTCTGTTTTAATAAGCATTTTTAATAACCTGAGTCTTAGATAGCATGTTATAACCAATTAAAATTGGTTATCCAGTACTTGAGTTAAATAAGTGCTTTATGTTGTTGAGTGTTTTAAACAGCTAAAGTGTAGCCTATTTTGAAGGGATTGCGCTGCTTATTTTAAACTTTTGAAATGTCACTTAAATTTAACAAAATCATCATGTTATTTGTCTGTTTTATTAACTAATAGATACAAAAAAGGCTCATATAAAATGAGCCTTTAAGAATTGTTTTGGTGTTACATTATACGACAATTAGTAATACAACAGTCAGTAACTAATCTGTGTACTTGTAATTAAACGTTAAAGCGGAAGTGAATTACGTCACCATCTTTAACACGGTATTCTTTACCTTCTAAACGCCATTTCCCTGCTGTTTTAGCACCAGCTTCACCATTGAATTCAATGAAGTCTTCATAACCAATTATTTCAGCGCGAATAAAGCCTTTTTCAAAGTCAGTGTGTATAACACCTGCTGCTTGTGGCGCTGTTGCATTTTGTTTAACCGTCCACGCACGTACTTCTTTTACGCCTGCTGTAAAATAGGTTTGTAAATGTAGTAAAGAATAACCAGCATTGATCACGCGGTTTAAACCTGGTTCTTCTATGCCTAAGTCAGCCATAAACTCAGCACGGTCTTCATCATCCATTTCAGATAATTCACTTTCAATTTCAGCACATACGGCAACTACAATAGCGCCTTCTGTATCTGCAATCTTTCGTACTTCATCTAAGTAAGGGTTATTCTCAAAACCATCGTCATTTACGTTAGCAATGTACATGGTTGGTTTAATGGTTAAAAAGTTTAAGTAAGCAACTGCCGCTTTTTCTTCTTTAGTTAATTCTAAAGAGCGAACCATGTGACCATCTTCTACGTGCTTTAATATTTTTTCTAAAATAGGCATTTCAAATTTAGCGTCTTTATCACCGCCTTTAGCTTTTTTAGCTAAACGGAAAATAGCGCGCTCTGCCGTGTCCATATCAGATAATGCTAACTCTGTATTGATTACGTCAATATCATCACTAGGACTTACTTTATTGGCAACGTGAATGATATTATCATTTTCAAAACAGCGTACAACATGACCAATAGCATCGGTTTCACGAATGTTTGCTAAAAATTTATTACCTAAACCTTCACCTTTTGAGGCACCGGCTACTAAACCTGCAATATCTACAAACTCCATCGTGGTAGGTATTACGCGCTCAGGGTTTACTATTTTAGTTAAGGCATCTAAACGAGGATCCGGTACAGGTACTACACCTGTATTTGGCTCAATAGTACAAAACGGGAAATTTGCCGCCTCAATACCTGCTTTAGTAAGTGCATTGAATAGAGTTGATTTACCTACGTTAGGCAAGCCAACGATTCCACATTTAAAACCCATAATTTTTACCTATTGATTATTTATGATTATGCAGAACTAACATTTATTTGTTAGTGCATAGTTGCTTAAGCTTATTGCGTAAACTTGCTTGCGTATACTTATAATTTTTATTTAATCAGCTTTAAACGAATGTAAGCGGTGTTGCGCTTTTTTTAAATCGTCTTTGAGCCAAAGTTCAACACATCGACTTGCTTCGTCAATTGCTTGATCTATTTTTTCTTGTTCAATTTTGGGCGCTTTACCCAAAACATGACCCGTTACCTTATCGCGATGACCTGGATGGTCAATACCAATACGTAACCGATAAAAATCTTTGTTGTTAGCCATGCATGCGATGATATCACGCAAGCCATTGTGTCCGCCGTGTCCGCCACCTTTTTTGATTTTACAAATACCAGGTAACATATCAAGCTCATCATGAGCGATAAGAATTTCATCAACAGTTATTTTATAAAAGTTAGCTAAGGGGGCAACTGCCTGACCGCTACGGTTCATAAAAGTTGTTGGAATTAATAAGTGGACGAGGTTACCGGCGATTAACCCTTTACCATAAAGGCCAGAGTATTTTTTGTCGGGTTGAAGAGATATATTGTGAATACGTGCTAGTTCTTCGACGAACCAAACACCGGCATTGTGGCGTGTTCTGCTATATTCGGGGCCAGGATTACCCAGCCCCGCGATTAGTTTAATAGTCATTATTTATAATGTTATAAATGAATGATGCTATTATTCAGCAGCTGGAGCTTCTTCAGCAGCTTCGTCTTCATCAGCAGCTTTAGCAGCTTTAGGAGCGTTAGCAGAAACAACAGCTAAATCGTGATCTTCGCCTTTTGCTAATTCATCAGAAGTAACACCTTTAGGGAATGTTACGTCAGATAAATGTAACGTTTGACCAAGCTCTAAACCTGCTAGGTCAAGTTCAATGAACTCAGGTAAGTCTTTTGGTAAACAAGTAATAGCAATTTCGTTCACGTGGTGAGAAATGTTAGCACCAGTTTTAGCAGCTATATCTTCGTTAATGAAGTGAATAGGAGCATTTGCTTGAACAGCATGTTTTGCATCAATGCGTAAGAAATCTAAGTGCATTACAACTTGTTTGAACGGGTGACGTTGCATGTCTTTGATTAAACATTCAACTGGCTTGCCAGCGATGTTTAAAGTTAAAACTTGCGAGTAGAACGCTTCTTCTTGTTGTGCACGGAAAACATTTTTGTGCTCTAACGTTAAAGATACAGGCTCTTGGCCTTCACCGTAAAGGATTGCAGGAACTTTGTTCGCGTGACGTAGGCGGCGGCTCGCACCTTTCCCTAAATCTGTACGTACTTCAGCTTCTAGTGTTAAAAAATCAGTCATGTTAATACTCTTCTGTTATATAAGTTAAAAAACTTAAAAATTAAATCTTGTTTTTTGCGACCAAAAACAAGGTGATGCCAAATTAAATCTATGCGCTTAATTTTTAAGTACATATTGAGAGTTCGGTTATTAAACCTACTCTTTAGATAAAAAAGGCGCGGCATAATAACATTTAGGATGCAGTAATGCTATTAAATATAAGTATTATTTGTTGAGGCAATTATAGATATCTACCTTGGAGAGCAGGTAATAAAAAAGCAGCCGTAAAAGAGGCTGCTTTTTAGAGCTAGATGAATAAGTTCAGATGTTTTTTCTAATTAAAATCAATGGAATATTAATTTCATTGATTCATTCAACATCACTTAATCAAGTATTGATATAAGAGGATTAATCAAACATCGCGGAAATGGATTCTTCGTTACTTACACGACGAATAGCTTCACTTAACATACCACTTAACGTTAATTGACGTACCATTTTAAGTTCTTTGATTTCATCAGAAAGTGGAATTGAATCAGTTACTACCAACTCATCAATAACAGACTCTCTTAAGTTGTTAGCCGCATTACCAGATAATACCGCGTGCGTAGCATAAGCAATAACACGTTTTGCGCCATGCTCTTTTAATGCTTCAGCCGCTTTTGCTAAAGTGCCACCAGTATCGATCATGTCATCAACAATAATACAATCACGACCTTCAACTTCACCAATAATATGCATAACTTGCGCAACATTCGCTTTAGGGCGACGTTTATCGATAATTGCTAAATCCGCATCATCAAGTAACTTAGCTACTGCACGAGCACGAACAACACCACCGATATCAGGAGAAACAACAACAGGGTTGTCTAACTCACGGTTTTGCATGTCATCTAATAAAATAGGCGTACCAAAGGCATTATCAACAGGTACATCGAAGAAACCTTGAATTTGCTCTGCATGTAAATCAACCGTTAAAACACGGTCAACACCAACACTTGATAAGAAATCAGCAACTACTTTTGCCGTAATTGGTACACGAGCACTACGTACACGTCTGTCTTGACGAGCATAACCAAAATAAGGGATTACAGCAGTGATACGGCCAGCTGAGGCACGACGCAAGGCGTCTATCATTACAATTAATTCCATTAAGTTATTGTTGGTTGGAGCACAGGTTGATTGAATAATAAAAACATCCGCACCACGAACGTTTTCGTTTATTTCAACGCTGATTTCCCCATCACTAAAACAACTGACTTTAGCATCACCAAGCGGCATATACAGACGGTTAGCAATTTTTTTGGCCAGTTCAGGGGTGGCATTACCCGCAAAAATCTTCATGTCAGGCACTTTCGATTCCTCAGAAATATTTGACATTAAAAGTAGACCCTTTGATTGATAGTAATCAAAAGGCAGTATAACGCTCACTCAATTATTACAGCAGTGTTTACTTAATAAGTACAAAGAAGTGTGCTTATTAATATAGCTGAGATAGTTAAACTAGCAAATTTGTAATATCCATTCGTTCTTATAATCGTGTGATTACATACATGCGATTAGAGAACACAGTGGAGACTTGTTAAGGCCCTGAGCAACAAACGAACTTATTCCTGGTGGGAGTTTCGCTTGTAATGCTTGTGCTTCATCTTGACTAGAAAAGCGGGTAAATACGCATGCACCCGTTCCTGTCATTCTTGATGGCGCGTATTCTACCAACCAAGCCAGTAACTTGGCAACCTCGGGATAGTTTTTTATTACTAAGGTTTGACAATCATTATGAAAGTTTTCGGTGATAAAGTCTTTAACTGTAAGGGATTGTGACGATAGTGTCGGGGTATTTCGTGGTAGTTCAGTGGCAGTAAAAACTTGTTGGGTGGAAATGCTACATTTAGGTTTGGTGATTAAATACCATGATTCAAGCGGTTCAATTGGTGTAAGTTCTTCACCCACACCTTGTGCAAAGGCGGAAAATCCATGTACAAAAATAGGTACGTCGGCGCCAAGACCTAAGCCTAATATTGCTAACTCATTTAATGATAAGTCACATTGCCATAATTTATTAAGCGCAACTAATATGGTTGCTGCATTAGAGGAGCCGCCACCTAAACCGCCGCCCATCGGTAATACTTTATTAATACTAATGTTAACGCCAAGTGAGGTGTTGCATTTGCTTTTAAGTAACTTTGCCGCTTTAACAATTAAGTTATCTTCATTATTAACTCCTTCAATAGGGGTTAAAAGCGATATTGAAGGTTGTTCAGTTACTGTTAACGTAATTGTGTCACTGTAATTTAAAAACTGAAACAGAGTTTCTAAATTGTGATATCCGTCAGGGCGCTGTCCAACAATATGTAAAAATAAGTTGATCTTAGCCGGCGATGGAAATTCAATGGCTTTGTTAATAAAGTGGTTAATAGAAGTAGGCGAGGTCGTATGAGAAGAATATGTCATCTGTTGTTTCAACTTATTAAGTGATGTTTTTTAGTTAACCTAAGTTCTGGATAATGGGTTTTTAAGCGCATGAACTTTAAATTAATATTTCAGCGATCGTCATAATGCCTATAGTTTACTCGTTTTCGGTATAACTGTTAACGTAGCGCTATTGGGAATATTACTTATCCATAACTTAAATTAGTTACTTGTTGACCAGTCATTTACGATAATCTTAATCAGTAGATCATCTTTTTTAATCGAAAATTGTGTTGCCAAGTTATAACCATTAATTTGTTGGTATTTAGCATAATTGACTTGCCATAATTCATTATTGTATTGGCTAGTTAAGCTTGTAGGTAACTGGCTAACTTCTTGATAAATTATATGATCTGTTTTTTGATACGGTATGCCTTTTAACCAATAAGTTAGCGCTTGGGTTGGCAAGGTTAATCCGGTAATTGAATACACTAAGGCTTCTAAATTAGTGCCATGGTAAGTTTTACCGTCTACTTGAATTTCATGTGAATTAGCATTTGAATCAAGTTGTAATACATTAATGCCTAAATAAGTGGTTAAATTAAGTTGTTGGCTGGGGAGATTTTCATTTACTTTCCAGGATAAAGAAGCGCTATTACGTGCATTTTTGTCAATGAATGCTATTTTCCCCTTTATTTGCCATTGACGTAATTGTGATAGTTGGTTGATACGTTGTTGTTGTGTTTGTTCAACTAATGCTTGAGGTTCTTGAGTAGGTATCAGACTACATCCGGATAAAAAAACGCTCGCTAAGGCAAAATAATAAGATAAATGAAGCTTGCCTTTATAAAATGAGAACATTGAAGTTAAGTCGTTAAATTGAGTATAATTGCTATTGGAACATAGCTTTTTAGCTGTTGTAAATAGCGATGTGTTTTTAGGGACTTTTATCTCAGATCATATTTTAATAGCGGCGCATAGGTTATACTGCCCACTATCTGTTAAAGCAAGTTAGCTAAAACTTGTGAATATGTATAAAAAATAGGTTGTTACTTTGTCTATCGTTGCTGTTGGAATTAATCATAAAACTGCCCCTGTTGCGGTGCGAGAAAAGATATCTTTTAATCCAGATAAGCTTTCTGCTGCCTTGCAAGAAATGTTAGATGCCGTACAGTGCCGTGAAGTTGCTATTCTATCAACCTGTAATCGCACCGAATTGTATCTCGTGCAAGATGGTGACTTTGATGTTACTCAACAGCGTCTTATCAACTGGTTAGAAAACTTTCATAACGTACCTGCCTCTACTATTTTACCCAGTCTATATTGGCATCAAGACCAACAAGCTGTTAATCACATGATGCGTGTTGCCTGTGGTTTAGATTCACTTGTGTTAGGCGAGCCGCAAATTTTAGGTCAAATGAAGCAAGCTTATAGTCAAGCCAAAGCTGCGGGCTCTATGTCACTGATTATGGATAGGCTTTTTCAACGTACTTTTGGTGTTGCAAAACAAGTACGCACTGAAACCGATATTGGAGCAAGCGCAGTATCCGTTGCTTTTGCTTCAGTTAATTTAGCTAAGCATATTTTCGGTAGCCTTGAAAAAACCAAAGTATTATTGGTTGGCGCAGGTGAAACCATTGAATTAGTAGCCAAACATTTGTATGAAAACAAAGTAGGTAAAATTACTGTAGCTAACAGAACGTTAGCGCGCGCAGAAACCATGGCTAAAAAAATTGGTGCTGACGTTATTACGCTGGCGCAAATACCTGAGCACATGTGTAATGCCGATATCGTGATCACTTCCACTGCATCTACCTTACCTATTATTGGTAAAGGCATGGTTGAACAAGCATTAAATAAACGAAAACACCAACCTATATTTATGGTTGACCTTGCTGTGCCGCGCGATATTGAAGAACAAGTAGCTGAACTTGAAGATGTATTTTTATATACCGTTGATGACCTGCAAGGTATTATCGCTAAAAATATGGAAAACCGTCGTAAAGCTGCGGTACAAGCTGAGAGTATTGTTAATAATCAGTCTGACGACTTTATGGCTTGGTTACGTGGCTTAAACACTCAAGATACCGTTATTAGTTATCGTAAACAGTGTTTAAGTGAGCGTGATATATTACTCGAAAAGGCCTTAGCGCAACTAAAAAATGGTAACGATGCTGAGGCGGTTGTTGCTGAGTTAGCAACCAAGCTTACTAATAAATTTATGCATGCTCCAACTAACGCATTGCAAACAGCAGCTCAAGGGGGAGAGCTTGATAAGTTATTTTACTTGCGTGATATTTTTGATATTGATGCAAAAGATTAATTATCTTATTAGCTATATTATTAATTATATTAAAGTTTTGTTTATCCAGAACTCAGGTTACTTACATCTGAACACCGTTGTTGAGCAATATAATTGTATTACTAATCCTAAACTTATCCAGAACTAAGCCAGAACTAACCGCCTCTATAATATTTACCGCGATGACATTTCATTTATAGCATAGTCGATAACCTTATTACTGTGTTAGAATAGCGCCCATATTGTTTCCCTCATCTAAAATATAAGAACATTTTTAATGAAATCATCAGTTTATCAAAAGCTTGAAGTGCTAGTTGAGCGCTTCGAAGAAGTTCAGGCATTATTATCTGATCCTGCAACCATTTCAGATCAAGAAAAATTTCGTGCTTTATCGCAAGAATTCAAACAGCTTGATGCAGTAACTTCCGTGTTTAATCAGTATCAAAGTGCAGAAGATGACTTTGCTACAGCAGAACTGATGTTAAAAGATGATGATCCGGATATGCGTGAAATGGCGCAAGAAGAGTACAAAGACGCGAAAAAAGCCGTTGCTGAAATTGCAGATGAATTACAGATCTTATTACTGCCACGTGATCCTAAAGATGATAATAACTGCTTTGTTGAAATTCGCGCCGGTGCTGGTGGTGATGAAGCCGCTATTTTTGCGGGTGATTTATACAGAATGTACAGCCGATATGCAGAAAAGAAAGGCTGGAAAATTGAAGTAATGAACACCAATGAAAGTGAGCAGGGCGGTTATAAAGAACTTATCATGAAAATTAATGGTGAGGGGGTTTACGGCCAAATGAAGTTTGAGTCGGGCGGACATCGTGTACAACGTGTCCCTGAAACAGAATCACAAGGACGAGTGCATACTTCGGCTTGTACTGTTGTGGTTATGCCTGAGATTCCTGAATCGCAAGCGATTGAAATTAATAAAGCCGATTTAAAAGTTGATACCTTCCGCGCATCAGGTGCAGGTGGTCAGCATGTTAACAAAACTGACTCTGCTATTCGTATTACCCATATTCCATCAGGCGTAGTGGTTGAATGTCAAGATCAACGTTCACAACATAAAAACCGTGCGCAAGCGATGTCAGTACTTCAAGCACGCTTGCAACAAGCAGAGGATGAAAAGCGTCGTAGTGAAGAAGAATCATCACGTCGTAATTTAGTCGCTAGTGGCGATCGCTCCGAACGAATTCGAACCTACAACTTTCCGCAAGGTCGTATGAGTGATCATCGTATCAATCTTACTTTATATCGTTTAAACGAAATTATGGAAGGTAATTTACAGCTAATATTAGAACCAATTATGCAAGAAAACCAAGCTGATTTATTAGCCGAATTAGCTGAACAAAACTAAGTTAATTAATTTTGTTAGCAACCAAAATGCATAATTTTACCATAGCCAATGCTATAGCCTATGGGCAAGGCAAATTATTGTCTTGCTCAGACAGCGCGAAACTTGATGCTCAAATCCTATTAGCTTTTGTACTTGATAAAGCGCATAGTTATTTGCTTAGTTGGCCTGAACACGTGTTAACTCCTCCCGTTGAACAAGCCTATCTCGCTTTATTACAAAGGCGAATTCAAGGCGAACCCATTGCTTATATTACCGGTGTTCAAGAGTTCTGGTCACTGCCTTTTTTTGTTTCGCCTGCAACCCTTATTCCGCGTCCTGATACCGAAGTTTTGGTTGAACTTGTACTTGAACATTTTAGTGATGTTAAACAGTTAACTTGCTTAGATCTTGGTACTGGTACTGGAGCAATAGCATTAGCGTTAGCATCAGAGCAAGCTGATTGGCAAATTGATGCGATTGATTTTAATATTGATGCGGTAGCGCTTGCTAAACAAAACGCTAAAAATTTGCAACTGGGTCACGTCAATATTTATCAAAGTAATTGGTTTAGTGCTGTTGAAGCACATAAATATGATGTTATTGTATCTAATCCACCTTATATTGATGCGTTAGATGAACACCTTAGCCAAGGGGATGTGCGTTTTGAACCTAATTCTGCTTTGATTGCACCAGAGCAAGGGCTTGGCGATATAAAACATATAGCGCAGCAAGCGTTAGGATTTTTAAAGCCTCAAGGTGCATTATATTTTGAACATGGTTTTGAACAAGCAAAAGCGGTGCGTGATATTCTAACCAATTTAGGGTTTGAAAGCCCACAAACACAAAAAGACTTTAATGGGCATGACAGAATCACTTGGGCACTTACTTGTAAAGCGGTTGAGGTTTAAGGAATTCAAAACAGCTTAATTAACCGCTTTAATTAACAACTAACAATATAGTCAATTAAAAACACCTAAAAAATACTAAAGGAATATAAGTTAAAATTATGAAACATCTACATATCACTCTTGTTGTACTTAGCATCAGCTTGTTTACTTATCGTTTTATTTTAACCTTGATGGCATCAAAAAAATTGGATAGTAAATGGTTAAAAATCAGTCCTCATGTTATTGATACTTTTTTAATTATTGTAGGTATTTCGCTTGCTGTAAAACTACATATCAACCCTATGGAACAATTATGGCTGGGTGAAAAAATCATCGCGTTATTCGCATATATTTTTACTGGTTATTATACCTTGAAATTAGCACGCAATAGACCAATGCAAATTCTTGGATATTTAGGTGCTATGGGTTGGGTAATGTTAATGGTGCGGTTAGCAATGACGCGCGAAGTTATGTTTTTGGGCTAAGCACAATACTTACAAGTGCATTTTGTAAACTTCACTTTGAAAATAAAGCCTACAGCTAATCGCAGCGATAAGTCACGGTTTTAGTCCCCTGATTTTGGTTAAGGTTGTACTAAAACTTTAACCAATCATCACAACCAGTTAACGAATAGAGTATATAAAACAAACTAGTATGAATGAATTACTTTTATCAGAGTTAAAATCTAGCGATAAAGATTTACTGCAAAAACTCGTGTTAGTTGAGGAGTTTATCTTTGCTGATAGCGCAACAGACACTTTAGTCGCAGATGAATCGTTAGACAGCTTAGAAACAATTATCAGCCAATGTATAGCGGTAATTAGTGAGATAGAATCTCCTTTAGAACAAGCCGAGAGTTTACTTAATGAGTTGTATTTTCAGCACTTGTTTATTGACCGTCCACATACTCAATGGCCAATATCAGCTTATAGCGTTGCTAAAGGTTTGAATCAACGCGCTATGTCGCCAATTGTTAAAGCTGCCTTGGTGAAAGAAATTATAACCGCTTGTGGTTTTGATACTGATTTAGTGTTTATTCCGAATAAAATTATGTTGCGTTTATGTTGCGATGAACAATACGCGATAATATTTGATGCGGTAACTGGTGAATCACTCGACTGGACAGAGCTTGATAAGCGTTTAGATGAGTTGGTAGGGGATCCCGGACAAGACGAGTTAAAAACAATAGATGATAATGTCGCTTTAGTAGAGCACTTATCTGCCTTAAAAAATACTTTAATACAATCACAAGTTTTTGATAAGGCCTTAATGTGTGTCGATGTTTTGTTATCATTAAACCCTGATGATCCATTACAACGAAGAGATCGCGGATTTTTATTACATCAACTTGATTGCTTTAAAGTTGCAGTTGATGATTATCGTTACTTTGTTGAACAGTGTCCTAAAGATCCCGCAGCACAAATATTAAAAATTCAATTAGATAAAATTGATATCGCTAATAATGTACTGCATTAGAAATGTAATGGTAGTGTCTAAATTATGTATCACAACACTTTATGAAAAACACTAAAACATATAAAAAATATGAAGAACACTAACGCATATAAAAAAGCCATGTAGAATTTGTTTTATATAATAAATAAACTATGCAAACACATTATTAGGAAGAATGATGACAATTAAATCAGTTTCAATTAAAAATATTGAAGTAGCGAACGATAAACCGTTCGTATTATTTGGTGGTATGAACGTACTTGAGTCGCGTGATTTAGCGATGAAAATCGCAGAAGAATATGTGGAAGTAACGCAAAAGCTAGGTATCCCGTATGTATTTAAAGCATCATTTGATAAAGCGAATCGCTCTTCAGTAAACTCTTACCGTGGCCCCGGTTTAGATGAAGGTTTGAAAATATTTGAAGAAATTAAATCAACCTTTAATGTACCAATTATTACCGATGTGCACGAACCTTACCAAGCGCAACCGGTAAGTGAAGTTGTAGATGTAATTCAACTACCTGCTTTTTTAGCCCGCCAAACAGATTTAGTCGTAGCAATGGCTAAAACCGGCGCAATTATTAATGTTAAAAAACCACAGTTTCTTGCAGCCCATGAGATGAAACACATTATTACCAAGTTTGGTGAAGCAGGTAATGAAAACATTATTTTGTGTGAACGTGGTAGCTGTTACGGCTATAACAATTTAGTGGTTGATATGTTAGCAATGGACGAAATGAAAGGTTACGCGCCAGTAATTTTTGATGCCACGCATGCCTTACAAAAGCCTGGCGGACGCAGTGATAGTGCTGATGGTCGTCGTGCTCAAGCTGCTCAGTTAGCACGCAGTGGTATGGCCATTGGTATTGCGGGCTTATTTATTGAAGCTCATCCAGATCCTACTGTTGCTAAATGCGATGGGCCTTGTGCATTACCGCTTGATAAATTAGCGCCGTACTTAACGCAAATGAAAGCAATAGATGATTTAGTTAAAAGCTTTAGTCCATTGATTACAGAATAGTTATTAATGTCTAACTTATGAGTCGTTAATAAAAAGGTGCCAAGTGCACCTTTTTCGTTATATATAGGCGAGCATTCGTAAGTATGTTTAGAGCTATTGAGCAATTTTAGAACTCACTGAATCCGAGCATTTAAAAGTTGCGAGATAATACCATTTGAAGGAATAAATAATTCATTTGTAAATGCTATAAGCATCAACTGAAAATAGTTAAGGTAATTAATGAATAAAAAAGAAACCATTCAACTAGCTGATGACAGTGAAATAAGTATCTTATGGAACACTGTTAATAATGCTAAAGCACAAGTGATTTTTGCCCACGGTGCTGGCGCTAACATGAATCACGAGTTCATGAATGAAATGTCAGCATTGTTTAATAATTTAGGTATTAATGTATTACGTTTTAACTTTCCGTTTATGGATAAACGTGCCTTAACAGGTAAACGATACCCACCTGATAGAATGCCTAAATTACTTGCTTGTTACAAAGCGGTCATTCACTATTTAAACGCTGAGAATACTAAACAAACACAACAAGGACTAAGTAAACACTTACCTTTATTTATTGGCGGAAAGTCTATGGGCTCTCGCGTTGCCGCAACCTTAGTTGCTAAAAAAGGCAATGTAATTGAGCCTGACGATTTAACCGATAATGAACTAAATTCTATTTCCGGTGTATTTTGTTTTGGCTATCCATTTCACCCAACGAAAAAGCCTGATAAATTACGGCTAGAACCACTACAAAGCTCAGCTAAACCAATATTAATAGTGCAAGGTGAACGTGATACCTTAGGTGACAAAGCTGAAATAATTGACTATCAGCTGCCTGAACATTGCCAGTGCGTTTTTTTAGACGATGGTGATCATAGTTTAAAACCACGGGTTAAATCAGGCTTTACTTATGCAGAGCACATGAAGGGTGCCGCCAAAGAAGTTACTGCATTTATTGAACATTTAACTTCTCAATAGCTAGCATTATAAAATGGTGGTAAATCTAAAATGGTGATAAATCATGCGTAATAATAAAAGTGAACAAATTATTTATCGCCGAGGAAATAATTTACTTCGCGCTTTGATGGTTTTTGTTGGTATCAGTGGCTGTTTTTCTGTACTATTCGGCGCTTGGCTAGCACACGGTGGTCAAGCATTATCACTAAGTGCACAATCTAGTTTAGCTACAGCGCTACAATATCAGTTTATTCATACGCTTGCGTTATTTGCTAGCTTAGTTTGGCTCAAAACTAGTAATGTAAATAAACACTCTAAGATATTGATAAGCGCTAGTATTGCGTTTGTGGTAGGTATTGTGTGCTTTTGTGGCATAATTTACATCAAAACATTGTTTGAATTTTCCGAATCATTATCCGCACTACCAATAACACTCGGAAAGTTAACCCCGTTTGGCGGTATTTCATTTGCATTCGCTTGGTTAATGCTAGCATTTGAAAGTAAAAATAAATTTTAACTGTAGCATTTATTTATGTAGCTTTATGTAAGCTTAAGTAATTGTTGCATTATTAATCTTGCGGTTACTTTATTGAAATCTTAATTCAAGGATAATCAATAAATAATCAAGAGGTATACAAGGTAAAAATAAAATATGACTTCTATCGTATTGTTTTGTCGACCGGGCTTCGAGAAAGAGTGTGGCGCAGAAATCCAAGAGAAAGCCGCTTGGAATGAAATGTATGGCTATTTAGAGCTTAAGAAAAACCAAGGTATTGTTTTTTTCCACTTGCACGTCAGTGAGCATGGTGAAGCTTTAATGAATAAGTTGCCGTTAAATCGACTTATTTTTGCTCGTCAGTGGTTTGTTACGGTTGCAGATAAAATCGAATTACCTGATTATAATCGTGTTGAAGCTATTATCGATGTGTTAGGTAATGAATGGCAATATACCGACCTGCGTATGGAAATGCCTGACGACAATGATGGTAAAGCATTAAGCAAGTTTTGCCGTAAGCTTTCAGTACCACTTCGCCAAGCATTGCGTAAAGAAAATATATTAACGCAAAAAAGCAATAATTCAGCGGCTGATCCGGATGGCGCAATATTACATGCGTTATTTCTCAATGGTCAAGAAGTGATTTTAGGCTTTTCATTAGTACGAAATAGCTCGCCGCATGTGATGGGTATTCCACGATTAAAATTCCCCAGTGCCTCGCCAAGTCGCTCTACGTTAAAGCTAGATGAAGCCTTTTTGCATTTTATTCCGCGAGATGAATGGGACGAGCGCTTAACCTCTGGTATGAATGCAGTAGATTTAGGCTCTGCGCCAGGTGGTTGGACTTATCAATTAGTTCGCCGTGGCATGATGGTTACCGCAATAGATAATGGCCCTATGGCTGAGTCTTTGATGGAGACTGGCCAGGTTAAGCATAAAATGATGGATGGCTTTAAATATGTGCCAATGAAGCAAAATGTTTATTGGTTAGTATGTGATATGATTGAAAAGCCACAACGTGTTGCCAAGTTGATGAGCGATTGGTTATTGCACGGCTATTGTAAAGAGGCGATGTTTAACTTAAAACTGCCGATGAAAGGTAGATACCAACAAGTAACCAATGACTTACAAGCAATTAAAGATGCGTTTAGCGAGCATAATGTGAAATATGAACTTTATGCTAAACATCTTTATTATGATCGTGAAGAAGTTACTGTGCATGCGCGTTTATTATCTCCTGCACCATTAAGCAATAAAGAGGCGTAGTTTATTTATTTTAACTGTAGTAGTTTAAGCGTACTAGCTTAACTGAGCTAGGTTAAATATATATAATAAATTAGCCGCGTTCTGAACTATTAAAAAGCTATCAAGGGATAAACTTGATAGCTTTTTTAATGGGTAAAATATTTCACAATCCTAAGCTTCTGAATCATTATCGCCGCTAAAACTAAAACTAAAACTAAAACTAAAACTAAAACTAAAACGTAATTAATCTAATTTAATCACGTTTGGTATTTATACCCACCACATTATTAGGCTCAAATTCAGTTGCCGATGCTAAGCGAATATCTTTTAAATTAAAGCCTAGAGGAATATCTTGCTTGAGTGTTAACAGTTTGCGCGCTAACTCCATTTTATCAATGCTATCTGTTAATTTTTTTTCGAGTGCACTAGGTAAGTCATCAGCGTTAATGATGGCCTTTAATGAGCCATATTGATTAATTAACTTGGCTGCAGTAACTTGACCAACGCCTTCCACACCTTCTATTTTATTAGTGCTATCACCCGTTAATGTCCAAAAGTCAATTAGTTGAGAAGACTTAACATTAAACTTGCTTTGTACGTGCTCTTCATCTAAATATCGACGATTAAAATAATCATATAAATGTATGTTAGGACTTAATAAAGATAAATAACCTTTGTCGGTTGAGATGATAGTGACACGTTGCCCATGCAATGCCATTTTTACTGCTAAAGTGGCAATGAGATCATCCGCTTCATCTTCCACCGAGGTTAATGAATCGACACCATACTCCATAAATGCATCTTGGATATCAGGTAGTTTTGCAGCGAGTGAGTCAGGCATTTTCTTGCGACCCTTTTTATACCCGTCAAAAATCTGATAACGCCAACAAGGTTGTTGAGAATCAAATACAGCAAGTGCATGAGTTGGCGTTAGTTGATTAATTATTTTCTGCAGTGCATTGACACAGGTATTTTGAGTATTAAACAGTACTTGTTTTTGTGTACTCGGGGATAATTGGTCGTTATTTTGCTGTTTAAGTTGGATAAACGGGCGCTCTTGTACCGCGTACACACGACGAATCAGATTAAGTGCATCAATAAGAATTAAATGAGCCCCCAAAGTTAACCCTCAATAACTTTGTAACATGGAATATATTTGCTACCAGGTAGCTTCATACGTCCTTGGTTAACAAATGAAGTAAGTAATTTATCCATTAATGCCATAATTTTTTTATCGCCAGATATTTCAAAAGGGCCAAATTCTTTAATTGCTTTAATACCACCAGCCTTAACATTACCGGCAACAATACCTGAAAATGCTCGTCGTAAATTTGCCGCGAGCTCTGCAGTTGGCAGATCATGACTAATACTTAAATTCGCCATGTTTTCGTGGTTTGGTTCAAAAGGATATTGAAAATTTTCAGCTATGATTAGAGACCAGTTGAAATGAAAGGCATCTCCTGTTTCTTTTCGGTGTGCTATCACTTTATCTTGCCCGTGTTTTAGTAATTGTGCAACTTTAGCCGCATCATCAACTACTATTTGGTATAAAGACTGTGCTTGTTCACCAAGTGTTGCGCCAATAAAGGCGTCAATTTCAGTAAAATACTCTTTAGAACCTTCCGGTCCTGTAAGAATAATAGGTAATTGTTGTTGCGCATTATTCTCGTTAAGCATAATACCTAATACATAAAGCAACTCTTCTGCGGTACCTGCACCGCCTGGAAAAATGATAATACCATGCGACATTCTAACAAAGGCCTCTAAACGTTTTTCAATATCAGGCATAATAACTAATTCATTGACTATCGCGTTAGGCGGCTCAGCAGCAATAATACTAGGCTCAGTTAAACCAATATAACGGCCTGTTTTGATGCGTTGCTTGGCATGACCTATAGTTGCACCTTTCATTGGTCCTTTCATTGCCCCAGGACCACAACCGGTACAAATATTAAAACCGCGTAAACCAAGTTGATAGCCAACATCTTTGGTATATTTGTATTCGTGGTGTTTAATTGAGTGGCCACCCCAGCAAGTGACTAAGTTTGGCTCTGTTTCGGGTAATATGGCATTAGCATTACGTAAAATATCAAAGGTGGCATCTGTAATTTCTTGTGATGACACAGGAATATTTCTATATCGGCTATGTAAAAATAATATATCTCGCATTACCGCTGATAGGTGCTCACGGATCCCTCTAATTATTTTATCATCAACAAAAGCGTGGCTTGGGGCATTTTCTAAATCAATTTTAACACCGCGCTCTCGTCTTAATACTTGAATTTCAAAATCCAGATGTTTTTGATAAATCTCTTCGGCATCATCTGTTGTAGAGCCAGAATTTAGCACTGCAAGTGAACAGTTTCGATATAGCTGATATAAAGTACTAGTAGATGACTTCTGAAGTTGATTTACTTCAGATTGTGATAACAAGTTCATATTTCCAACAGGGTTAATCTGTGTATGCATAAGTAGTTCCTTTTATGCTAGTTACGAAAAATATTAAGGTGAAATATCGTTGATTGATGAAGTGTTGAATTTTATGCTGTAAAGATTTGATAAATTTTATTAACAAAGCATATTATTAATATGAACTATAAAATATGCTTTATCAAATAATTGATAGGTTGCTGATTATGTAGAATAAATAACTTGATTTTTACCTTGTTTTTTAGCTTTGTACATTGCTTGATCTGCACGTTCAAACACGGTATGAATATTATCCTCTGAGCCTACATGCGCTGCGCCAATTGAAAGTGTAATACTTACTTTTGTATCTTTAAATTTAAATGGTAGGCTAGCGATACACTTGTTTAAGTTATTAAGCTCGGTTAATAGTGCTTCTTGTTTTACATTAGAATAGATTAACACAAACTCTTCGCCGCCATATCTACCAACAAACACCCCTTTACTAACGTTTTTAACTATGGTGTTAGCAATAACTTGTAAGGTTTTATCTCCTGCGGTATGGCCATAAGTATCGTTAATACTTTTAAAGTCATCTATATCCATCACTACTAAGGCAAGACCAAAAGGCTTGTGATGAAAGCGAACCATAGATTTAGCGAAATAATCATCAAATGCAGCTCTGTTCGCTAATTTGGTAAGTGCATCTTGCATACTTTTTTGTTGTTGTATTGCTAGTTTTTCGTCAAATATTTTACTTTGCTTTTCAAGTAGCTCTACTTTTGCCGACATTTCATCTAATTTTTCTGCTAATTGTTTATGGCTGTATTGTTCAAACTTAGACTTCTGCTCTAATGTTTTAGAAATAAATAGCAACTTTTCATTAATGTCTTCTTTTACCTGATTTAAAGATAAAGCTTTTTCAACACTGCCAGTCATTTCGGTTAATTGTAGTTGCAGCTTTTTATTGATTTTATCATGAGTTAACTGAGTGCTATGGTGTGAATCAATCGTTTCTCTAACTGCACTCTGCACTGTTGTTAATGTAGCACTTAAATGGGTTAAAAAGTTTTTAGCGCTGCTTTGTTCATCTTTGAAATCAGCAACGATAACATCAAATATTTCGATCAAGTGATGTAATACTTCATCGCTTGACTGATCTGTCATTAACTTTTTCTTTATCGCTAATAAGTCATTAGTGTGTTCCTTTGATAAAGGTAATGAACTAAGCGATATTGATATTTTTTCAAGCAAACTAGTATCAAAAGGAGTTAACTCTATTTCAGATAACGGCTTTTGTACTGCAGGTTTTAGTGCAGGAGGCTGTAATAAACCCTTTGTAGGTAACGATGTTTTGGTATTTAAGGCATGATCATAAAGTGTTAATAACTGACTTAATAAAGGAATATATTGTATTAACGCATCTTTATTATCTTTTGTTTTAGCTAATAATGCTCGTAAATCTCTACGTAGGTTATCGGGTAAGCCATTAATTTTTTGTAAGCTTTGTCCTGCTTGATTAAATTGCTCATGCATCTGTCTAATGTTTTTTTCATTAGTAATACTGTGTTGTTGTAATAGTTTAGAAATAGCAGAGATTTTGTCAGAAATATCACCAATAGGCGCAGACTTGGTAAATAAAGTTCTTAACTCAGCTAAACGGTTATCTAACTCAAGGTCAATACCTTTAGAGATTAACGTTAATTTGCTAATGAACTGAATAAGCAAATTTGATTGCAGGTTAAAGTCATCTTCTAATAAACTACGAGACTCAATAGCAGTATCAAGCTTCTTTTTTAGTGCTATTAGCTGCTTTTGAGCGATAGAAGTGTCATTCATAAAACCAATATATCCTTGAAGGCTTAACTTATTGAGAAGCTACTAAGTGGAATACAATGTTATAGCCGATTCTTTTTAACATTGTTCATCGTTCTTTAATTTAGCTGAGTATAAGCCAATTTTAAAGTTAAATACTTTATTAATCAGTATTGTGTTAAAAAATAATAGTTTATTTCTCATGTCGTTAATAAGATTTATTAATTAATAATAGCAATCAGTATTTTTTTTGCTCGATAAATATACGCTTTGTTGTATTTAGAGACTAACTAAACTGAAAACTGGATAAGCATGATAGTGATAAATTCATATTTACTTATTAATTTTCAGTATCTTAAAAATAATATAGTCCACAGGCCAGCTTAAGTAAATAGTTATTGACGCAAGGTTCTTGCAAAAGGTGCTGTTGCGATATGACTGCTTCTAAACGGATTGATGTCTAGTCCACCTCGGCGAGTATATCGAGCGAAAACGGTTAATTCTTGTAATTGACAAAATTTTTGTAAATCACAATAAATTCTTTCCACACATTGCTCGTGAAACTCATTGTGTTGGCGAAATGAAATTAAATATTGCAATAAAACACTATGATCAATTGCTTTACCGCGATAATGAATATAAACGCTTGCCCAGTCTGGTTGATTTGTGATCAAACAATTAGATTTCAATAAGTGGCTAACTAAATGTTCTTCTACCAAATCATTGTTATCTTCATCGGGGCTTGATTCAGATTTATGCGCACTAGCTAATAGCTGAGCATTATATTGATAATCGTCAATGCTGATATCAGCGCCATCAATACATACGTTTTTATCATTACTTTTGGCAATTTCTAAGGCAGGACAATAATCTACGCCAAATAAACTAACTTTAGCTGGCGCGCCGGATATTTTAGATAAATCTTTTATTAATAATAATTGCACATCTTTGATACTTGCAAAACGTGTTTGATTAAAGCTATTGAGATACAGTTTAAATGACTTTGACTCAACGATATTTTCACTAGTACAAGCAAAGCGAAACTCAGCTACAGCAACAATTGGCTTCCCCTTTTCATTGAGCCAAGACAATTCATAACCATACCAAACGTCTTCACCAGTAAAGGGTAAACTAGGGAGGCTATCACCTTGATTGTCTTGTTGATTAAGTCCTAAATCATCTCTATTTAAACTTCTAGGTACTCCTTGCAACAGATCTGCGTTATATTCACTGCAATATTGTGTACTTTTACCTAGTGTTAATTGACTTAATTCTTTTGAGTTTTGATAATTGGCCATAAATTCTTCAATAGTTATCTCATATATTACTATTTTAAAGGAAATTTTATTGATATGACATCTACAAATAAAACTTTAACACAAGCACTTTTAAACTTTAGTTCTGCTTATGTTGAACTATATAAAACAAAATTAGGGCATCTTCCAACGGTAGAGCATGATGAACAATGGTTATCATGCTGTGAACAAGGACCGCACGATGTTAGCCATCATTATTGGCAACCAGCTTTGATGGAAAGTAGTACTGAAGGTGATGAATTAACTTTTTCGAATGTGGAGTCGGCTTTAAAGCTTGAATTACACCCAGATATTAAAACGTATTTTACTACTATTTTTAGTAGCGACATTAATGCAGTATGTGCTGAAGGTGAATTATCACTACTTTTTGCTTGGAATTCGGAGGACTTTGCTCGCTTGCAAGAAAATATTATTGGGCATATTTTAATGAAGCAACGCTTAAAGCAAGCTGAAACTGTATTTTTCGCGGTTACTGATGAAGAAGATATGATCATCTCGGTTAATAATAGCAGTGGTGAGGTTTGGGTTGAACAAGTGGGCTGTAAACCGCATAAAAAACTGAGTGATTCATTAACTGATTTTATTGAGCAATTAACGCCTAAGTTGTTATAAATTAATTGATTTTAACTTATAAACAGACCCTTACAATTATAACAAACAATAACTACGCTAAACTATTATATTTGACCTTTTTGAAAATATACTGTTATTGTGTATTGTTAGCTTTTCGTAACCGACCATCAGAGTAGGAGATAATAATGAGTGATCAAGTATCAGCAGAAACTAGTATCGATAGCACTATAAATCAAAATGTTAAAGTTCAAGCAACTTACTTAAGCGCTCATGAGTTAAAGTTAGCGGCATCACTTTTATATCAAGCCTATCATGATGATCCGGTATTTTTAGAAATATTTAATAGCGATAAAGATGATTATGAGCAACGCCTTCGCGGCGCTATTAGAGAAGAATTAAATGCTTTTTGGCAAGCTAAACAACCTATGATTGGCTTATATTTGGGCGAAACTATGGTTGGTGTTGCTTGTATAAATAGCCCAGATGAAACACTAACAAGCGATCGCTTTTGGCATTGGCGTCTTAAAATGCTATTAAATGCTGGATACTTTAGTACCAAGCAAATGATGCAAAAAGAGCAAACTGTGATTAATGCGGTGCCACTAAAAACATTCCATTTCCTCTCATTTATTGCCGTTCACCCATTACATCAACAGCACGGTTTTGGACATTACTTAATGGCCGCGGTAAATACCGTACTTGACGAACATCCTGATAGTGAAGGTGTTGCTGTTTATGCTACGTCAGGGAAGTTTAAAGCATTTTTCCAAGATGTAGATTATAAAACTGTTAAAGAGGTGAGCGTAGGTAATGTTTGTGGTGCAGTTATGGTTCATTATCGAAATTAACATTAAATTATGATTAAGCTTTCTAATTAAAGCAGTACTGAAAGGTACTGCTTTTTTTGTAATACATGTCTCACATTTATGTGAGATATGTTGGCAATCAATGTTGCATTTCGGTAAGTGATTATTTTAAGTTGTTGATTTTTAATTGATTAATCTATGTTTATAAACGTTACATTGTTTTTACATATAATATTTTTTTGTTAAGTCACTTAGAAAATCATAATTTAGGTGTACTATTAATCTTGTCAGGAAGACAAGAGACAGGATGTTTCAGCATTATATTAGCAGACTAGAATATTAGCGTACTAGATGTAATGTAATTAAGGAAAAGTAAATTACTCGACGGAACAAGTAGTTTAAGGATTTGCCGAGGATGGCAAGCTAGCTTAAGGAATGAGTTAATTGGATGCACCGGATGCAATTCAAGGAAGATATAAGCAAGGATGCTTAACGCTAAAAATAAGGGAACCTAAAGCAGGATGCTTTACTTATAAATAATTTAATTTTTCTAAATGAGTACTAAGTTAGGATAAATGAAGCACTATTTATAAAATGGTTTAACAGGGAGGCTTTAAGGACGAAGTCTAGTGGTAGGACGCTACTTTGGAAGCTATGAACAAGGATGTGACTTGGTATGGATCAC
Organism: Colwellia echini; assembly: GCF_002843355.2. Taxonomy (GTDB): domain Bacteria; phylum Pseudomonadota; class Gammaproteobacteria; order Enterobacterales; family Alteromonadaceae; genus Colwellia; species Colwellia echini. The sequence goes on along the minus strand of NZ_PJAI02000010.1, from coordinate 133,052 downwards.
CAAGGTCAGGAAGACAGTAATTAGGAAATTACTAAAAAGGAAGTTATTAAAGGGAATTGAAATAAAGGCATGTTTAAAGCACTCTCGTTATGGATGATTGAGTGGTAATTAAAAGGTTATCTCTAAGACTTAATTTTAAAGGAGATATGAGATCGTTAACTATGTAAATTGTTATAAGCTAGTAATCAAAATGCGACTCATTGGGTCGCATTTTTTATGGCTAATAATTAAATAATACTCATTCTATTAATTAGGCGATCTATTTCATATTAAGGGAAAATGGTCAAATACAAGGCATTTACTTTAATACTCATTGTTTAAATAAGTAACGAAGTAGTTGGGTATATTAACCCGTATTAATGCTCATCTATTTAATTGGGTTGGTATAAAGCCTATAAAATATACTATTTCAAATTAAGCGAATTAATGTGGCTTATTTGGGCGTTATTTAATACAACATTTTGCAAAAAGCATTGTAGATAATTGCCATTATGTTTGTAAGACATGTCTTACATTGTTGTGAGATATAATGGCAAAATTAACAACTTTTTTTCATGTTTTAATCTTAAGTTGTTGATAAATAAGAGTCGGTAAAAATATTGTAATGTTACAATAAAGTTACACTTAAAGTTTTTATTATTTAAGTAATTTTATAAACAGTCTTTAGGTGTAACATTGGTTCTGTCAGGAAGACAAGGAGCAGGGGGCTTTAGCATTACTTGTAGTGCAATCACGGAGGATAACAGTTACTTAGACGGATTCAAGTAACTTTAGGATATACCGAGGATGGTTAATTACTTAAGGATGAGTTGAGAAACAGGATGCAAAGGACGTAAGTCACGGAAGATCAAGTAAGGATGCTTGTACTGTTAACTTAAAATATTAAGGATAACCTAAAGCAGGATGCTTTAATTTAACTTCATTAAGTTTTTTACTTATTTGAAGTGATAATAGGGTTAGATAGGAGACTTTAAGGACGAAGTTAAGTGGTAGGATACCGCTGTGGAATAATGAATAAGGATGTGACTTGGTGAGGAACACTAAGGTCAGGAAGACAGTAGTTATGGAAAACTATTATTAAGGATAAGTAATAACGGATTATAAAAAGGAAATAGCGTCAGGACGACACTAATTAAGGATGATTAAAGGTATTATTTTTCATTATTTATTAATGATATACATTTTACCACCAGGGAAATGAGAGGACTCATTAGGACAAACTAGGGAAAGTGTTGCAGGGAAGATTTGAGATTTTTAAAATATGTGTGCGGGATGCACCATATAAGCTAGTAATAGAGATGCGACTCACCGAGTCGCATTTTTTATTTGTGCGGATTTTATTTGTTATTTCATATACTAATCCTTAAAGAGGAGCATCTCATTAAGGTTATCGCCAGTATTTTCAGGTAATGAACATTAAAATAGCTTCGTTGTGTAATATCAGTTCCATTACCAGTTTCATTAATAATACGGATAAATAAGGCTGTTATAGCATTTTTCTTTTCCTGAATTCTGGTTAAATTACAGGCAAAAAAAAACAATATGACTAATCCAATGAATCCGATTAGTATTATTGCTTTTTTCAGTTGTAAAATGTTAACAAGGGTTTAGCGTGTTGCTGCTTTCATTTCACTAATAAAATGTGACATTTCAGTAAGCATTTTTTCATGATCATTTAGGTTATTCTCAATTACTTTAACAACCGCTGATCCACTTATAGCACCTAAAGCACCTGCGTTAAGTGCTTCTTTAACTTGCTGAGGCGTTGATATACCAAAACCAATAACTGGTGGCGCTGCATTATACTTATTTAATGTTTCAATAAGTTGGTTTGCTGTGCTAGTAACTGTATTTTTAGGTGTTTCAGGCGTATCTACACCAGTAACTCCTGCACGACTTAATACATAAGTGTAGCCACGAGATAAAGACGATACTGCGCGTAAGGTATCATCACTGGCGTTTGGTGGCGCAATAAAAATTGGTGCAACACCATATTTTAAAGCAGCAGCCTTAAACGGCTCACTTTCTCTAATTGGCACATCAGCAATTAATACAGAATCAACACCTGCTTCGCTCATATCTTTATAGAATTTATCTATGCCGCGTGCAAACACTAAGTTACCGTAAAGTAATAAACCAATAGGAATTTGCGGAGCATATTCACGTACTTGTTTTAAGATATCGATACAAGTATCAGGGGTCATACCTTCACCTAGAGCGCGTAGGGCAGCATGCTGAATAGTTAAACCATCGGCACTTGGATCTGAAAAAGGAATACCTAACTCTAGTGCATCAGCACCTGCGTCAATTAGACTCTTGATAACTGCAAAAGATTGTTCTGCGTTAGGATCACCAATCATCACAAACGGAATGAAGGCTTTCTCGTTTTTTTCTTTTAAGGCCGCGAATGATGCTTGGTAGCGAGCACCAGCTTGCTGAATATTTGCTGCAGGAGTAAATGATTCTGACATTATGCTTCTCCTCTGTATTTAACTCGTGTTTCTGATGCTACAGCTTCAGGTGAAAGAATTGCGTGTACGTGGGCTAAATCTTTATCACCACGACCAGAAAGATTTACTAAATAAATAGTTTCTTCTGTTGCAGCTTCAGCCATTTTCAAGGCTTGTGCTAAGGCATGTGATGATTCAAGTGCAGGAATAATACCTTCACTCTTAGCTAACGCTTGAAAAGCGGCTAAAGCTTCGTCATCATTAATCGGTACATATTGCGCACGACCAGTATCTTTTAAAAATGCGTGTTGTGGGCCAACAGCGGGATAATCAAGACCTGCTGATACCGAGTATGACTCTTCTATTTGGCCAAATTTATCTTGCATTATGTAGGTGTAATTACCGTGCAACATACCTTTAGTTCCAGCAACAAGTGTGGCGCCGTGGTGATCGGTATCTATACCTTTACCGCCAGCCTCAACGCCAATAAGTTTTACGCCTTCTTCTTTGATAAAATCGGTGAACATACCAATAGCATTTGAACCACCGCCAACAGCAGCAATAACATAATCAGGTAAGCGACCTTCTTCTTCAAGAAATTGAACTTTAGCTTCTTCGCCAATCATTTTTTGAAATTCACGAACAATAGTTGGGAATGGGTGGGGGCCTGCAGCAGTACCTAATAAGTAATGTGCTTTTTCATAATTTGCTGACCAGTCACGCAATGCTTCGTTTACCGCATCTTTTAATGTACCAGAGCCAGCGGTTACAGGAATTACTTCTGCTCCCATTAATTCCATACGAAATACGTTAGGTTGTTGGCGTTGACAATCAACTGCCCCCATATAAATTTTACATTTTAAACCAAGCAACGAACAGGCAATTGCGGTGGCAACACCATGTTGGCCTGCACCTGTTTCAGCGATGATTTCGGTTTTACCCATACGTTTTGCTAAAAGAGCTTGCCCTAACACTTGGTTAGTTTTGTGCGCGCCGCCGTGTAAAAGATCTTCACGCTTTAAATAAATTTTAGCTAGCGGGTTTTTAACAATGTTACGACAACGAGTAAGTGGCGTTGGGCGACCTGCATACTTGGTTAATAAGTCGTTGAACTCTTTTAAAAATGCTTCATCTGTTTGAGATTCAATAAATGCTTGTTCTAATTGTTCTAATGCAGGGACTAAAAGTTCACCTACATACATACCACCAAATTCACCAAAGTAGGCGGGCAAGTAGCTTTTTTCGGAAATCTTTTTTCCGTTATCTTCTTGATTGATATCTGACATTTTAGTAATTCCTAATTTGCGAAAACACTTGGTTAAGTTTTTCGCTTGATTTAATACCTGGGCTCTCTTCAACACCTGAGTTGAGATCTAAGCCAAATAAATCGACATGAGTTAACTGCTCGATGGCTTGCTCAATATTGTCATTGTTTAAACCACCGGCTAAAAAGCTTTGTGATAAATCTTGTTCACTTTCACTGAGTACTTGCCAATCAAATGACTGACCACTACCAGGGCTTTGCCCGTCAAGTACATGATGTTTAACTGACGAATTAAGTAAAGGTACAGTTTGTACTACAGGGCTTGCTTGCCATACTTGACAATAATCACAGCCACTTTCTTTAAGCTCTTTCGTTAATGCGTCAATATAGTGCTCATCTTCACTACCGTGCAGTTGCACAGCGCTAAGTTTTAAGCTTTTAACTAAATCGATAATAGTGTCTCTATTTTCATTAACGAAAACCCCCACATACTCTAATTTTAAGTCGGCTTGAATAATTGCTTGAGCTTGGCTTTTCGTTACATAACGTGGGGACTTTTCTGCAAAAATCAATCCGCCAAAACGAGCTCCAGCATCAGCTGCTGCATTAGCGTATTTTGCATCGGTTAAGCCGCACACTTTATTATTGCCATAAATCAGTTTTCGACAAGCTAAATCAATATCTTGATAAACATTATTATTAGGGTCCATTAATGAACTACCTACTAAGAATCCATCAACCGCAGGAGCTAACTCTCTCACTTGCGCATTGTTATAAATACCTGACTCAGAAATAATAATTCTATCATCTGGTAAGGTAGGCGCGTATTCAAAGGTACGTATTAAATCAGTACTTAGATCACGTAAGTTACGATTATTTATGCCAATCATTTTGGCATTTAATGCAATTGCTCGGTCGCGTTCATCTTCTGTTGATATTTCAGTTAAAATGGCTAAATTATATTGCTCAGCAACCGCAGCTAACTCTTTATATTCTTCATCAGATAAAACACTTAACATTAATAAAACAGCATCAGCACCGTAGTGTCTAGCTAAATGAATTTGGTAAGTATCTATAAAAAAGTCTTTGTTAAGTACCGGACATTTAACCGATTCAGTAACAGTTCTTAAATAGTCAAAGTCACCTTGAAAATATTTTTTGTCGGTTAATACTGAAATAGCGGCTGCGTATTTATCATAGGTTTGACAAATACTTTTTACATCAAAGTCAGGGCGAATTAAGCCTTTAGACGGTGATGCTTTTTTACATTCAAGAATAAAACCAGCGTAAGGTTTATCTTTGGTACGAGTTAATGCCGCGTACATGTCTTTAGTGGTAGGCACTAAATCATCAATAAAACTAGCTAATGGTTTACTTATTTTTAATGCGTCAATTTCAACACGTTTATCGTCAACAATGCGCTCTAAAATGTTTCTTTTTTCCGATGTGTTAGCTGTCGGTTCATTAGTGGTAGTTGTCATTTTTAAACCTTGGTTGCTGTAGTTGCAGTACTTGAAGAGGTGATTTCTTGATTTGAAAGCTCAACTAATTTGGTTAATGTGGTAAAACCTTTACCAGAAGCTAGTACGTCGCTTGCCATCTCTGCTGCTTGTGACAGTGAACTCGCCTTATCATGTAAATAAAGTAGCGCCGCACAGTTAATGATAACCGCAGCGTTATGAGCTTCCTTACCATTGCCTGATAAAATAGCTTTAATTATCTCAGCATTTTCAGTAGGTGTTCCGCCTTCAATATCTTTTAATGAATAGCTTTGTAAACTAAAGTCTTGAGGGTTAATGGTTCGTTCAATCAATTCATCGTTTTTAATTTCGATTACTTGGGTGTCACCATGTAAAGCTATTTCATCCAAGCCACTGCCGTGAACAACAAAAGCGCGTTTAACGCCTGTTAGCTGTAATGCCTTTGCTATAGGCAATAATAGCTCAGGGATATATACACCAAGTAACATAATGTTTGGCTTTGATGGATTAACTAACGGACCTAAAATATTAAATATAGTGCGAATGCCCATGGCTTGACGAACAGGTCCTGCATATTTAAAACCGGTATGATAAGCAGGCGCGTATAAAAAGCATAAGTTCGCTTGGGCTAAACAATTATTAGCGGTTTCTGGTGACATTGATAAATTAACGCCAAATGCTTCAAGTAAATCGGCTGAGCCAGACATGCTTGAAACACTTCTATTACCATGTTTTGCCATTTTTAAACCACAAGCAGCAGCAAGAATTGCAGCTGTAGTTGATATATTAATAGTATTAGCGCCATCGCCTCCTGTACCTACACAATCAGCAACGCTTGCATCATCTGCACGCGCAGGGAAGGCGGTTGCCGCATTACGTATTGCAATAGCGGCTCCAGCAATTTCTTGTGGCGTTTCGCCTTTAATTTTTAGCGCAGTTAATACACTTGCCATTAAAGCAGGGTCGATATTACCTTGTAATACTTGCTGGAAAAAATCGTGGCTTTGGCATTGCGTTAAATCAACACCATCAACTAATGAAGATAATGTCGCTTTGATGTCAGCTAATGCTGCATCTGTGTTGTTAATTGGTTTCGCGTCCGTCATTTTATACTCCTGAAGTATTGCTGTTACGGTCGTTTTTGCTGTCGTCACTACTGTGCTTAAGTGACTGTGCCATTGAGAGTAAGTACTCAATTCCTTGTGCTAAAAGCGGCGTACCAAAAGTGGTTAGAATAGATTCAGGATGAAACTGAAATGCTAATACTGCATCGTCATCTTTACTTATCGCCATACACATACCATTATAATCAGCAATAACATCAACACCTTGTGGGATATCTTTACCTATTAATGAGTGGTAACGTGCCACTGGTAATGGGTTTTGAATACCTTTAAATGCCCCTACGCCACTGTGGGTAATATTTGAAGATTTACCGTGAATAATTTCTTCGGCTCTATCAACCTTACCACCATAATGTTCAATTAACGCTTGGTGTCCTAAACAAATACCTAACATAGGAATTCGTCCTGAACACTTTTCAATAAGCGCCATTAAACAACCCGCTTTACTTGGTTCACCAGGACCTGGTGATAATACTAGTAATACTGGCTCTGATGTTTTTTCAGTGTGCTCTAACATTTTATTAAAAATAAAATCTGCGTTTAAGGTATTACGGTAAACGCTGGGTTCAAAGCCTAAACATTGAAATTCATCGACTAGGTTATAGGTAAATGAATCTAGGTTATCTAGCATAAATAATTTAGTCATTTGCCTGCTCCTTTATTGAAGTGCTTGGTAGGGGATTGGTAAACGTTTTGTTAGCTTCATTGATCGCACTGATCACCGCTTGAGCTTTTTGTCTGGTCTCATTTGCTTCGCTTTGTGGGTCTGAGTCATAAACAACACCTGCACCTGCTTGTACTTGTGCAATATTGTCTTTTACAAACGCAGAGCGGATAACGATACAGGTATCCATTTCGCCAGTACCGGTAACATAACCAACAGCACCACCGTAACTACCACGGCGCTTACCTTCTACTTCACGAATCAGTGAAGTCGCTTTTACTTTAGGTGCGCCAGAAAGTGTGCCCATATTCATACAAGCTTGATAAGCGTGCAAAGCATCAAGATCGGTTTGTAAAGTACCGCAAACCCGAGAAACTAAATGCATTACGTGTGAATATCGGTCTACTTTTAATAAATCAGCAACATAACGAGTGCCAGGTTGTGAAACTCTTGCAATATCATTACGCGCTAAATCGACAAGCATAATATGCTCAGCAGACTCTTTTTTATCTTGGCGAAGTTCTAACTCTATGCGACTGTCTAAATCTAACGAAATATTACCTTGCTTATCACGACCGCGTGGACGCGTACCTGCAATAGGGTAAATTTCTACTTGGCGATTACTTGATTGATATTTAATTGCCGACTCAGGGGAAGCGCCAAACATACAAAAATCACTGTCATTTAAGTAAAACATGTATGGACTAGGATTACTGATTTTTAACGCTTTATAAGCAGCAATTGAATCAGCACAAGGAAGCGTAAAAGTACGAGAAGGTACAACTTGAAAAATATCGCCTGCTCTGATGTTTTCTTTTAATTGCTCTACAATATCACAAAATTTTTCATCGCTGATATCAACACGTAACTCAGCATTTATATCAATATTGGTTGCGGTATTTAAATCGCTATTAATGTCAGTATTTAACTCAGTAGTTAAGTTAGCAACGTGATCGGTGTTAATAGCGCTACTTAGGGTTTGCTTTATTTGTGCAACACGCTCATTAATGGCTAACTGACGTTCTGTTGCCTGTATTTGGTCGATACCTTGGTCGGTGAAAATATTACCAATAATCTCAGTAGTTTTTAATTCATGATCTATAACCACTAGAGTTTCGGCTAGGTAATAAACAAAATCAGGACAAGTATTTTCACCGTCAACTACTACTGGTAACTCTTCAGCAATAGCCATTAAATCAAAGGCAAAAGCACCACCTAAAAATATCGCGAAAGGGTGGTTTTGATCATCAATGAGTTGGTTGAATATTCGTAAACTATGAAATGGATTAATGGCACTTAAACGGGCTTTCTCATCAAGATCCGTCTCAACGGCTGCAAAAGTTGCGACAAATGATTTTTTATCATCATCAAACTGGATATGTGCATGAGCGGCTAATTCGGTTGCTGCAAATTGTAGGGCCGTTTCACCATTTAACGTTAATGCGGTAAAAGTTACGGCATTTGCGTTACATACTATTTTTAAAGCAGAGTCGGTTAATAATAAGCTTTTTAATAAATGTTTTTTATCAATTTCGGCAGACTCCAACAGAATATTATTCTGTTTTTCGTGGCACAGTAATTGATAAACGCTTAAGGGATCGTTTTGATAGTTGGTATTATCTTTTATTGTAGTAACACCACAACGGCTTGTACTAGAGTTTATTTGAGTCATGTTAGTTCTTCTATTTAGTTTATTTAATAAGTAATTGTCAGCCTGCATAAATTGGCAACAGCCACCATATAAACCATGTTTTTGCTTTAATCATTTCTTACTCCTTTGTTAATGATTACATTAACAATATCGTTAAAGTTAGGGCAACATTTTAACGAGAAAAACCCGCTAAGATGAGCGGGTTTTTTAGAATTTTGTTATCTAGTAAACTTTCTTAAAAAATTTGAAGATACACGCAAATATCACAACCCAATTATGTCGAGTTATGCCACCAATTTACAGTTAGGTTAGTGTTTGCGATATACATTTTTTTACCTTTAATATTTTAAGTTGTTTTTGTCTTAATATGTATGAAATATCCGTTTACTTTACGGAAAAAGTATCATTACTTACTCATTATCAGTAAACTTATCAACAGATAATGATTTACCCTTATAGAAGACCTTATTATGGCGTTGCTGTCAACCCTTGATTTCCCTCATAAGATAGTAGAAACCGAAGGTTTTGCTCATAAACGTATCGACTTACATAGTCACACTAATTGTTCTGATGGAACTTTGTCGCCGCAAACACTGATAGATCGGGCTGTTAATTTTCAACTTGATGTTTTAGCCATCACCGACCATGACACAGTTGCAGGGCTTGATATAGCACAAAAGCATATAGACGAAAAAAATATTTCACTCACACTGATTAAAGGCATTGAAATATCTACTGCATGGCAAGGTTTTGAAATTCATATTGTTGGTTTAAATATTGAACAAAACCATCCAGCACTAGCCAAATTAATTACTCAACAACAGCAAGCTAGAGAAGATCGTGCTACATCAATGGGCGAAAAACTGGCAAAATGTGGTTTTCCAACTATCTACGAAGATGCCAAAGAAATGGCTGGTGAGGGCTCTATTACTCGCGCACATTTTGCGAAAGTTCTGCATCAACAAGGACATGTTAGTACTATGCAACAAGCTTTTGATAAATACATAGGTAAAAAAGGTTCAAAAGGTCAGCGTGCATATGTGAAGCCTAATTGGTGTAGCATTGAACAAGCAATAGACGCAATTCATCAAGCTGGCGGCAGTGCCGTAATGGCGCATCCTATTCGCTATGACCTATCTTCTAAATGGTTACGTCGGTTAATTGTTGATTTTAAAGAAGCAAGTGGTGATGGTCTAGAAGTTGTATTACCGCAAATGAATCCTGAACAAAGAAAGAAAATGCTAGGCTATTGTCAAGAATACAATTTACTTGCTTCTATGGGCTCTGACTTTCATTATCCGAACAGGTGGAGTGACTTAGGGCGTAACTTAACTATGCCTGTTGGTGCTATACCTGTTTGGGCACAGTGGCCATAGACAAACGACAAAAATATTAATAGCGTATATTTCTAAAGTAGGATATTAAAAACGTTAATTTCATCGTGGCAGTTTTTAAATAAGACTTATTTTTAAATGCTACCTATTTTAACTTAAGCAAGATCATTTTAAGAAATATCAGTTTACATAATTTCTGTTTTCAAAAAAGGAAAGCCTCATGAGTCAGTTTTTTTACGTACACCCAGATAACCCTCAAGGTCGTTTAATGAAACAAGCGGCAGACATTATTAAAGAAGGCGGTGTTATTGTTTACCCTACCGATTCTGGCTATGCTTTGGGCTGTCACCTAGGGGATAAAAAAGCATTAGAACGTATCTGTCGAATTAGAAATATCGATAAAGATCATAACTTTACTTTAGTTTGTAAAGATTTATCACAGTTATCAGAATATACGAGAATTGATAATAGTGCTTATCGGTTGTTGAAAAGTCATACACCCGGAGCATACACCTTTATATTTAAAGGCAGTAAAGAAGTACCTAAACGCCTATTAAATCCGAAAAAGAAAACCATAGGCATTAGAGTACCCGATAATACTATTGTACAAGCCTTGTTGACTGAACTAGCAGAGCCTATAATGTCAACTAGTTTGATTATGCCAGGTAAAGATATGGCTGAGCATGATCCCGAAGAAATTCGAGACTTATTAGAACACCAAGTTGATTTGATTATCAATGGCGGTCATTTAGGTGAACATCCGACTACCGTGATTGATTTTTCTAATGACGACATTGAAATATTACGCGTAGGTGAAGGTGATCCAACACCTTTCCAATAATGAGTAGTTAGTAAATATTCGTATAAGCGCATATAGCGCAATTTAAAATCAGCGATTTAAAAAATCAATAACCTATCATAAAACTAAGTAACCAATCAGTTAGTTTTTAATCCTAGGTTATTGCACCAGAAAATGAGCCAGAAGTTAGCTACTTGGGAGCTGCTACTGACGTAACAGAGTAAAAAATGATGACGGTTGATAAGAAAAAACAAGCAAGAAAAGACGAAGTCTCAGATAAAAAATATGGCACTCGTGGTACTGAAAAAGCTACTGCGAAAAGAAAGGTTGTTAAAAAAGGTTTGTCTAAAGACGCGATTGCGAAAAAAGGTTTAGCTAAAAAAGGCGGGGCTAAAAAACTTCCCGAGAAAGCTGAAAAAGTAGATTTTACTACCGCAAAACATACAGACTCAGAAAAAGTACAAAAAGTATTAGCGAGAGCAGGTAAAGGCTCTCGTCGTGAAATGGAAACTATGATCAGTGAAGGTCGAGTTAGTATAGACGGTAAAGTGGCTTTTTTAGGTGACAGAATTACTGGTAATGAACAAATTCGCTTAGACGGACATACTGTTAAATTAACCGCTCAAGAGGAAGACATTTGTCGCGTGCTTGTTTATAACAAACCAGAAGGCGAAATGTGTACCCGTAAAGATCCAGAAGGCAGAGCAACTGTATTTGATAGACTGCCGCCACTAGAAACTGGCCGTTGGGTTGCGGTAGGTCGTTTAGATATAAACACCTCTGGTATGTTGTTGTTCACTACTGATGGTGAACTCGCTAACCGCTTAATGCATCCATCACAAAAAGTTGAACGTGAGTATGCGGTTCGTGTTTTTGGTGAAATTAATGAAGCCATGTTACAAACACTTCGCACAGGGGTTAAATTAGAAGATGGCCCTGCACGCTTTCAAAAGATCACTTATCGTGGCGGTGAAGGGCGTAACCATTGGTTCCATGTTGTATTATCTGAGGGTCGTAACCGAGAAGTTCGTCGTTTATGGGAAAGCCAAGATGTACAAGTAAGTCGACTGATTCGTGTTCGTTATGGCGATATGGAAATGCAACGTCAATTACCTATGGGAGGTTGGCGCGAATTAGGCTTAAAAGAAGTAAATTATTACCGTCAACTTGTTAACTTATCGCCAGAAATAGCCAGTAAAGTTAAAGTGGACGAAAAGACGATGGATAACGCCAAAAGCCGACGTATTCGTCGCTCAGTTAAAAAACATCAATTGCGTAATAAGCAAAGTACGCGTAGACGCCATAAGTAAAAACTTTAGTTAAAGAGGGGCGGTGGCTATCCTCTATTTAAAAGGTTAATTACAGCACCAGCGACCTTATTTTAGCTACGTGTTTTATTAGCTATGTTGCTCGTTGCCGTTTATTTAACACGGTCGTTATCGTGTATTTCACCCATTAGTTTGCACACTAATTTTAGCGCTTGTTTACAAAGCTAAGAAGAAAAAAGAAAAATTATGGATTATCAATTAATTGAAGATCAGCAAAGTTTAAATGATTTATGTGAACAACTGGCTAAGGCGACAGTTTTAGCGATAGATACCGAGTTTGTACGTACCCGTACCCTTTATGCTAAATTAGGCTTGTTGCAAGTATGTGATGGGAAAAGTCTAGCGTTAATTGACCCGCTTGCTGTCGAAGACTTATCTCCGTTTTGGCAACTATTAACTGATGAAAATATTACTAAAGTTTTACATGCTTGCTCAGAAGATTTAGAAGTCTTCTTAACCGCTGGTAACTGTAAACCGGTAAATTTAATTGATAGTCAAATTATGATGTCATTTTTAGGACATGGTTTGTCACTCGGTTATGCCGCAATGGTACAGCATTATACTGGCATTGAATTAGATAAATCAGAGTCACGTACCGATTGGCTAAAAAGACCATTAACAACAAAGCAATTGATTTATGCTAGTGCTGATGTTGACCACTTATTTGATATTTATCCTAAATTACTCGCAGAGATAACTGAGGCAGGCTTTCTAAGTTATGCTCAGATTGAAAGCCAAAGTATTATTGATAAAAAATTTAACCCGATTAACGATAATGAAATGTATCTTAATATTAAGATGAATTGGCGCTTAAACCCTAAACAGTTAAATATTCTCAAGTACTTAGCGAGTTGGCGATACCAACAAGCTAAAATACGTGATTTACCGATCGGTTTTGTCGCTAAAGATCACACCCTAATGGCCATTGCACAAAGTAATCCGACAAGTTTGAATGCAATGCAAGCACTTGAAGGGGTTGAAACTCTTGATGTTCGTCATAAAGGTAAAGCAATGCTGGCGGTGTTAGCACAAGCGGATAAAACAAGTATTAGCGATTATCCAGAAAAAATTAGTCGACTTGATGAATACCCTGGTTATAAGCAAATTTTTAAAAATGTAAAAGCTTTCTTGGTAACTGCTGCCAAAGGTCATAATTTAACTATTGAAAATGTAGCGTCTAAAAAACAAATAAATCAATTTTTAACGTGGCAATTTGATTTAAATGGCGCACGAAAAAGTGATGAAAGTATTGATTTAATTTCAAGCTGGCGTAATGAGTTATTCGGTCAAGAGTTATTGGCATTTGCTAACAAAAACTTTAAATAAAACCTAGTAATTTCTCTTGCTCATCTACATCTTTGTTAACAAATATTGATTGAGTCGCTATAGGGTTAACCCTTGGCTCATGATATATTTAAGCGTAAGCGCATTTTTCAATTGCCTACCATCTATTCATAATTATTCATAATAGGTTTCCATTATGCTGTGTACTATTTATAAAAGCCCTAAAAAAGCACAAACGTATCTTTTTATTAATAAACGTGACGATTTTTCTTCGGTTCCAGAAGCGCTGATGAAAACATTTGGTACGCCTATTCTAGTAACTATCATTAATTTAGCGACTAAAGAAAAATTGGGGATGGCTGATGTAGTTAAAGTAAGAGAAAACTTAGCAGAGCAAGGTTTTTATTTGCAATTACCACCACCGCAAGAAGATTTATTAAAAGCGTTTAAAGCTGAAATGGCAGCTAAAAAAGAGCAAGGAGAGCTTTAATGAGCATGAAAAGTGTAGTGCTATCTACGTTAATTCTTATTGGAGCAATGCAACAATCCTTAGCCGCTCAAAAAGAGTTAACCGAAGCAGGTTTTGCAAGTTACGTAACAGAGCTCAAAGCAGAAGCGTTAGCGCAAGGTTTTAGCCAAGCGTTAATTGATGAAAGTTTTGCAGAAGTTAAATTTCATAAACGTGCTGTTTCCGCTGATAGAAGTCAACCTGAAAAAGTAGAAACCCTTGATACCTATTTACCTAAACGTGTGCCAAAGTGGAAAGTTGATAAAGCACGCGCATTGTATAAAGAGCATGAAGCTTTGTTAACGAAAATAGGTGATAAATATCAAGTTCAACCTCGATTTATTGTTGCTTTATGGGGACTGGAAACTAATTTCGGCACTTATACCGGTGGTTATAATGTGGTTTCTGCTTTATCAACATTAGCTTATGAGGGACGTCGAGAAGCTTTCTTTAAAAAACAATTAATGGCAGCATTAACTATTTTAGATGAAGGTCATATCAGTAGTACCGACATGAAAGGCTCTTGGGCGGGGGCAATGGGGCAAAACCAATTTATGCCAACCTCATTTCTTGGCTACGCGGTAGATGGCGATGGCGATGGAAAAAAAGATATTTGGCAAAATCAGGCAGATATTTTTTCGTCAATGGCTAATTATTTACAAAAAGAAGGCTGGAACGGTAATTTTACGTGGGGGCGTCAGGTTAAACTACCTGAAGGCTTTGATTACACTTTGGCTATCCCGCAAAATACTGGCGGCAGAAAGAACTGGTTAAAGGCATGGGCTAAAACTGAGAAAACGTTAGCCCAATGGCAAGCTCTTGGAGTAAGACGTGCTGATGGTACCAACTTACCAGAAGTAAATATTAAAGCAGCGTTAGTTTTTCCTGATGGAGAAAATGGACGAGCTTATCTAGCATATGACAATTATAAAAGCTTGATGCATTGGAACTTATCGTATTATTTTGTTAGCTCGGTTGGTCATTTATCAGATCGAATTAAATTCCCACCTATTCAGTAATTTTTAAAGCATCTATACTAACGTAGAAAGTAACGTAGAAAGTAACGTAGAAAGTAAAGTAAAAAGTAAAGTCACATTAAATTTTTAAGTTAAAAGTAGTAAATAATGAACGATAAAAAAACACCAGAACAACCTTTTTGGGAAACCAAAAGCTTAACCGAAATGACTCGTCCAGAATGGGAGTCACTGTGTGATGGCTGTGCTAAATGTTGCTTAAATAAATTTATTGATGATGACCAAACGGATGAAGAAACGGAGCTTTTGCCTACTAATTATATTGATGAAGGTGAATCTATTTATTACTCTAATATTGCTTGTCATTTATTAAATGAAAAAACTTGTCAATGTTCTAAATACGAAGAAAGAACCAACTTAGTCCCAGATTGTGTCAGACTTTCACAAGAAAATATTAATGCGGTATTTTTTATGCCCCCAAGCTGTACTTATCGTCGATTAAAAGAAGGGCGTGGCATGCCATCGTGGCACCCGTTACTTAATAAAGGTAAAAAGTCATTGATGCATAAATCGGGTATGTCGGTGCGCGGTAAAATTGTTAAAGATGATGAAGTAAGTATTGAGAGGTTTGAAGACTTTATTGTGAGTTGGCCGTTAAATGATCTTGATTAGAAAAGTATCGTAAATAACTACAGTTAAGTTGGTTAGAAGGTGAACTTAAAGCATACGTTAAACTCAATTTCATATAGAATTTAACGTATGCTTTTTTATGTGTAATAGCAAATGAGTTAATTAGTCGAGCCTGTAAAAATAAGCTGTAAATACTTCAGTTGTTAAGGCTTTCTGGCGATAATTAAACGGTTTAATAACACGACAACGAAAGCCGCACTATACAAACCATAAACAACTATCATCCACTGCGGCATACTGTAATTTAAAAATTGCCAACTTATTTCGCCGCAATCACCGGTTGCTTCAAATAGAAATGGAAGCCACTCATGCAAAGGTGCCCATGTTGGGAAGTTAGGAATGATATCGCAACTAAAAAACATCGAGCCACTATTACGCTGCATTTCAACATGCTCTATTGCAATAAGCGTCCCCCAAATAGCGCCAGTCCCCCACAAACAATAGCCTATTAACCTCGCAAAAATATGTTTATAACCTATCGCGCCAATCATACCTGCCACAGCAATACTGATTATTGCTAATCGTTGATAAACACACATAATACAAGGCTGTAAATCTAAAATATATTGAAAATATAAAGCCGTTAACTCTAGCCCTAATGCTGACAAGCCTAGCAGTAGCCAGGGTTTTTGTGTGGTAGTTATTTTACTTAAATAGGTCACAGAGTTTCCTCGAAAAAAATCAATAAAAAAAGCTTCTACCCAAGTAGAAGCTTTTAAATAATAACATGAAGAAAAGTATAATTAAGCGTTTCTTTATGCCTCACTTACTTTAATTGTGTAAGTTTTTATATTGCTAAGTCAAGCATTGTTAAATCACAAGCTTAGTTTATTAATAAGTGCACATAAATACTAGCGGCATAACCTAAAGCAATTACTGGAGTCCATTTTAAATGGCTAAAGAAGGTATAGTAACCGCGAGCTTGTCCCATTAAGGCAACACCAGCAGCAGAGCCTACCGATAATAAACTACCGCCGACACCTGCGGTAAGGGTTACTAATAACCACTGTGTTTGCGACATATCAGGCTGCATGGTTAATACCGCAAACATTACTGGTATGTTATCAACTATTGCCGATAAAATACCAACTAGTATATTTGCATTTGTTGCGCCTAATTCACCGTACATAAACTCTGATGCCATACCAAGGTAGCCGATAAATCCTAAACCGCCCACGGCAAGAATAACACCGTAGAAGAAAAACAAAGTGTCCCATTCTGCTTTTGCTATTTTATCAAAAATATCAAAGTTATCTTTAATGTTATGACCTGTTGGTAAATCTGAATGATCTATTGTTGCATGTCCCACTTTTCTTAAGTAATAACCGAAAAACTTTAAATACCCTAAACCTAACATCATGCCAAATACAGGTGGTAGGTGTAAGAAGTTATGAAAAGATACCGCGGTTAAAATGGTTAACATGAATAACCCAACGATGATCAAGCCACCTTTTTTTATCGACGTAATTTCATTACTTTCAGATTTAGGGCTACCTTTAGGTAAGAAAAATTGCATGATAAATGCAGGTATAACAAAGTTGACTACAGAAGGTAAAAACAACTGGAAGAACTCAGTAAATTGAACAATTCCTTTTTGCCAAACCATTAGGGTTGTAATATCGCCAAATGGGCTAAAGGCCCCACCAGCGTTTGCGCCAACAACAATGTTTACGCAGCTCATAGCAACAAACTTAGGCTCGTCTTTACCAACGGCTAATACCACAGCACACATAATTAACGCCGTTGTTAAGTTGTCAGCAATAGGGGAAATGAAGAAAGCTAAAATACCTGTTATCCAAAACAATGCTTGATAACTAAAGCCTTTTTGTACCAACCAATCACGTAACGAGTTAAATACATCACGCTCTAATAAGGCATTGATATAAGTCATTGCAACGAGCAAGAAGAAGAACAGCTCAGCGTATTCAAGAAAGTTATGACGAATAGCAACTTCAGCGGCATGAGGCATCCCATTCGCTACATAATAAGCGGCAATTAAAATCCAAATTAAACCGGCAGCAAGTAACACGGGTTTTGATTTTCGTAAATGTAATTGCTCTTCTAAAATGACCAATGAATACGCAAGCACAAAAATGGCAATGGCGGTATAACCAATCCAATGACTGGTTAAATCAATACTTTGGTGCGAGGCTTCAGAAGCAAAGGCTAGGCTTGGAAAAAGCACAGCCAATAGCGCTATTAATATGTATACAAGTGGTTTCATGGGGGTTCTCTAAGTGGACTTACGTCTCTTCATTAAGGTACTAATAGTGTTGTTTGAATGATTATTAATCGGCGTGATTCTAACAAATTTTTAACGAATATGGCACAGTAATGGCGTTGATAACCGCTAATTTTAAGGTAAATCACCTGCTGCATGATTTATATCAAGTAAAAACTCTATTTTGTGTATTGTTGTGAATATAAATAGTGGGCTATTTTATTATAAATATGTAATTTTGGTGTTAACTGGTTCTGTTGTTTTAAATCTGAAAACTGGATAAGCAATATTATCTCGCTTGTGCATCGTTATACTTCTGGTAGAATCAGTTACTCAGATTATTCTTTTCATGTACATAATTATCAGGTAACTATTTTCGATGGTCATAAAAGCGAAGAGCCCAGCCGGTTTTGCAGAGCAATATATAGTTGAGTCCATTTGGAATGGTGGTTTTCCTCCTGGTTCTATATTACCAGCCGAGCGTGAATTATCAGAGCTTATCGGTGTGACCAGAACAACGCTTAGAGAAGTATTACAACGGCTAGCGAGAGACGGTTGGTTAACTATTAAGCATGGCAAGCCAACACGGGTTAATAACTTCTGGGAAACCTCTAGTTTAAATATTCTAGAAACCTTAGTGCAGTTAGATCAAGAAGGTATTCCCGATTTAGTAGATAATCTATTATCAGCACGAACAAATATTAGTGCTATTTATATCCGCGCAGCATTAAAGAATGACCCACAAAAAGCGATTGAAGAAATACAAGCTTATCTTGATATTGAAGATACAGGCGAAGCATTTAGCCGCTTTGATTACCAATTAAATAAAGCGCTGGTTGTAGTTTCAGATAATCCTATTTACTCTTTAATTTTAAATGGTTTGAGTGGCTTGTACTCACGTGTTGGTAACTTATACTTTGCTCATCCTAAAGGTAGAGAAATCTCTCGAGATTTTTATCAAGCACTTATTGAATTAGCGCAAGAAAATAAGTTTGATGAAGCTATTTTGACTGTTCGCCGACATGGTATTGAATCAGCGAAATTATGGGCCGAATTAAAAAGTGATGTACTTAAAGAGTTAATGGAAGATCAATAACTCCATTTTAACGTATTCACTTCCTTGAATTTTGACCAATTTTTTAATTCATTTGTTATTAATTGGCTTAGTAATAGATAAGTTATGGTAAATAACCTGAGTTCGGGATAAGCAAAATGCGACAACAACCTTAATTATCCCGAACTCAGGTTAAATAATAAAAAAGCCAATAAACAGTAAAGTTATTGGCTTTTTTATTAGTTTATTTTAAGTTTAGCTAGCGAGGTATTAGGTGGTCGATTTTTTAAAATAACTTTTACGACAATTTTTTAAGTTTAGCTAGCGAGGTATTAGGTGGTCGATTTTTTAAAGTAACTTTTACGACAATTAGCCGAAACGTTTAAATCCTTCAAAATACCATCTTGTAAATTATATACAACACCGTGTACGGTAATATCTTGTTCTCTTTGCCAAGCATTAACTAGTGTCATGGTGTTACAGATATTAGCAACTTGTTCTATAACATTAAGCTCACATAACAAGTTAATACGATCTTTTTCATCGGTAACTTTATCCATTTGTTCTTGGTTTAAGCGATAAACATCTTCGATGTGACGCAACCAGTTATCTATTAAGCCATAACTTTTATCATCAAGGGCTGCACCAATACCACCACATCCGTAATGACCACAAACAATAATATGTTCAACTTTTAATACATCTACCGCATACTGGATAACTGATAAACAGTTTAAATCGGTGTGTATTACTTGATTAGCAATATTACGGTGAACAAAAACTTCACCCGGATCTAAGTTAAGTAAAGCATTGGCAGGTACGCGAGAGTCTGAACAGCCTATCCATAAATATTTAGGTGTTTGTTGCTCTGATAAATTTTGAAAAAAGTTAGGATCTTCTTGAGTGATTTTATCCGCCCATTGTTGGTTGTTATCAAATAGGTGTTGAATTGTATTCATAGGTTTTAGTCA
Source organism: Colwellia echini (assembly GCF_002843355.2). Classification (GTDB taxonomy): domain Bacteria; phylum Pseudomonadota; class Gammaproteobacteria; order Enterobacterales; family Alteromonadaceae; genus Colwellia; species Colwellia echini. The sequence goes on along the minus strand of NZ_PJAI02000010.1, from coordinate 113,255 downwards.
CTCAGGTTAGTCAAATTTGCATGTATTTTATGTTATGAAAACGGCTAAGTAAAAGTAATTATTTGTATTATAGCAACTTAAGTAATTTGAGGCTGAAATAAGACAACGTGTTAATCTTCTTTTTGTTGTGCCTTATCTAATGCTTCATTACGTTTTTTAATAAGCGCTAATTGTTCGGCGCTTAAATCAAATTTTTGGGCTGACTTTTTTAATAAATAAATACCACCAATTATAGAGCCAATGACGAGGATGATAATGATTATGCTGATTAAAGACATGTGAGTGAATTATCCTTCAGATTCATTTTTTTGGTTGCGCAGCTTAGCGAGTTTTTGAAGTTGTTTAGATTGCTCATGCAGACTTGCCCTTACAAGCGTTTCTCTATCTTCTTCTCGAATAAAATGAAAAGTAACTTTGTGGGTTGTTTTTTCATTAACCGTTTCAGCCTCTACTTCAATGATCTCACCATAACAATATATTGCACAGTTATGCTCTAGTAGAAAAATTTTAAGTTCAACAAGCTGGCCAATATCAAAAGCTTTTTCGGCGATAAATTTAATACCGCCACCACCAAATTGTAAACCACTGAATCGGTGTTGTTTGTCATCTTGTTGGCTTAGTATATAACTAATCAGTAAATCAATTTTTTGAGATTGCTGATTTAAAAAACTAACCAGTTGTGCGGCACTATTACCTAAATTTTGGATTGAACGTAACGCTGATTGATCAATACTACTCATTTCGGTGGCTAACTTAAATGGCGCTGGGATACTTTCCATGAATTTTTCAAAATCAATTGTCTCACTATTATCAATAGGGGTGATATTAACTGAAAAATTATGTGTAATAGCAAAAAACTCATCAAATTGAGCGGTCTTTTGAGCAAGAGAAAGTTCGTTCATGGCGTTACCTATTTATTAAATCATTGCAGGGAAGTGGCATTATAAATATCTCTATGCTATTTACCTCAGACAATTTTAATGACTGTGTTATGCTACAGAACATTCTAAAATAGTACCAGATAAAATAATAATACCTCAATGTTTCAACCTATTAGTATCTTCATCGGGCTACGCTATAGCCGTAGTAAAAGCTCAACGGGCTTTGTTTCTTTTATAACATTCTTCTCCACAGTAGGAATTTTACTGGGCGTTGCATCACTCATAACTGTCGTTTCGGTGATGAATGGTTTTGAAGGCGAATTAAAAAAGCGTATTTTAGGAATCATTCCTCACGTAATAGTTAGTGACATTGGCAATCAGTATAATAGTCAACCTAATAATAACGTCATAGAACAAAAGCATAACTTAGTAACTAACTCAGACAATAACTTAGATAACAACTTAGATAATAAGTCAGTAACTAAATCTTGGCCGGCGTTGCGAGAGACGTTACTAAATCAACCACATGTATTGCATGTATCTCCTTTTTTAGAAACTGAAGCTTTGATCCAATCAAGTAACGCGCTGCAAGGTGTATTAGTACAGGGCATAATGCCTAAGTTTGAGCAAGAAAATATCATCAATACTCATATGGTTTCAGGACGTTTAGATACGCTAGAAGTACAGCCATATTCATTAGTTATCGGCCAATCGCTAGCTAATAAGTTAAAGGTTCGGCTTGGTGATGATGTACGCTTAGTGCTTCCTAATAAAAGTGTATTTACGCCAATGGGGCGAATTCCGGTGCAGCGGGTTTTCACAATTGTTGGTGTTTTTCATATTGGCTCACAAGTTGATGATGCGATGGTTTATATCGACAGCCACTATGCTGCTAAGTTACTGAGAAGAAATGGTGATGGTATTGATAAGTTACGCCTTTACCTTGATGATGCATTCAATGCTAAACCTGTAGTATCAGTACTTGAAGAACAGTTTTCAACTCGTAATTCAGCCAAGGGGGAAAATAATCTCGCCTCTACAATAACTTTCAGTACTTGGGATGAAAGCCAAGGCGCGTTGTTCTCTGCGGTAAAAATGGAAAAAAACATGATGTGGTTAATGCTCAGTTTAATTGTAGCGGTAGCTGCTTTTAATATTGTTTCTGCATTAGTTATGGTAGTGGTCGAAAAACAAGCTGAAATTGGTATATTACGAACCTTAGGTTTAGCCAGAGTTGATATTGTTAAAATATTTATTACTCAAGGCATGATCAATGGTTTATGGGGTGTTTGTTTAGGCGGGGGTATTGGCGTGTTATTGGCGAGCAATTTAAACGACATAATGCAGTTGATAGGGATACACTTATTAGGCATGGGCTTACAGAAACTTCCGGTAATCCTTCAGTGGGCAGATGTACTTACTATTATTGTTTCAGCACTTGCTATGAGCTTTTTAGCGACGCTTTATCCTGCATATCAAGCCTCTAAAACTGAACCTGCACAAGTATTACGAAATGAATAAGACCATAACAGCCGATAAAATAATTAATAGATAAATTAATAAGTATTTAATTAATGAGTAAAGTATCAATGAGTAAAGTATTAGAATGCACAGGGTTGTCAAAATCATACAAACAAGGTGATATTGAAACACATGTGTTGAATAACTTAGCACTGAGTGTTGAGCAGGGGGAGTTACTTGCGGTTGTTGGCAGCTCTGGTTGTGGAAAAAGTACTTTTCTTCATTTGGCGGGAGCATTAGATACACCAACATCAGGTCAAGTGCATATTAATGGTATTGATATTCATCAATTATCCGATAAAGAAAGAGCCAAATTTAGAAACCAACACATTGGTTTTATTTATCAATTCCATCATTTAATGATGGAATTTACCGCCCAAGAAAATGTCGCGATGCCATTAATGATCAAAGGTGAAAAACCGAAAGTTGCTTTAGCTGAAGCCAAAGTGATGCTTGAAAAAGTAGGTTTGTCACATCGCGTAACCTATAGACCTTCACAATTATCTGGCGGCGAGCGACAACGAGTAGCTATTGCTCGTGCGCTAGTAACTAAGCCATCACTTATTTTAGCTGATGAGCCAACCGGTAATTTAGACAGTGATACTGCTGAGCAAATATATCAATTAATTCGTAGTTTAAATAACAGTGTAAATACTAGTTTTGTTATCGTCACTCATGATTTAGTGTTAGCGAATCGTATGGACAGACAAGTAAAATTAGTAAAAGGACAGTTAGTGCCATTGAATATCCAGGATGAACAAACGCTAACTTCTCATTCGCCAAGTACTGATTTACCTACAATTAAAAATAGTGAAGCACATGTTTAAACCACTTAGTTTATTTTTAGGTTGGCGTTATGTACGCAGTAGACACGGCAATGGTTTTTCTGCTTTTATTTCAGCCTCTTCAACCTTTGGTATTGCCTTAGGGGTTATGGTGCTCATTGTGGTGTTAAGCGCAATGAATGGCTTTGAGCGTGAACTATCACAAAAATTGTTGTCGATTGTACCTCATGTTGAACTAGTTAGTGTTAATGAACCAATTCAAAATTGGCCGGAAGCACTTGATAGAGTTCAAGCTAATGATGACGTAATTGCTGCGGCGCCAGTGGTAAAACTAACGGGTATGTTACAACATGGTTTGCAGTTAAAAGCGGTGGAAGTTAGAGGCGTAGATGCCAAGCTAGAACAAAAAGTATCGAGTATTGCTGATTATATGGTTGCCGGCGACTGGCAAGCGTTAAATTTAGGAAATAAGCTGCAAAATAGTATCATTATCGGTAGTGGTGTAGCTAAAAAGCTTAATGTTAGTCTTGGTGATAAAATACAGTTATTACTACCGCCACCACAAAGTGGCGTTGATGTGAAACAAGTTTTTTCTTCGCCAATTACTACTCATGTAGAAGTAGCTGGTATTTTTAAGTTTGGCGGTACAATAGATGAAACATTAGCGTATATCCCTCTGAGCTTAGCGAATGACGTTATGGGATATAACGTTGAGCAAACGCAAACCATACGACTGAAGGTTAACGATGTTTTTTCAGCCGCCAGTATAGGTCGGCAAGTCGCTTATAGCTTTGATCATTATGTGTACATTAACAACTGGACTCGTGAGCAAGGCCATTTATTTAATGATATTCAATTAGTTAGAATGGTGATGTTTATTGTTTTGGTGCTAGTTATCGGTGTCGCGAGTTTTAATATTGTTTCAACACTTATTATGGCGGTTAATGAGAAGCAGGGCGATATAGCCATTTTAAAAACCATGGGCGCTAGTTCAAGCACCATTATGTTAGCGTTTATTACTCAAGGTTTGGTTAATGGTGTGCTGGGTAGTTTATTAGGTGCTGGATGTGGTGTTTATTTAGCATTAAATCTTACCCATATAATGCGAACGATAGAAGATTTTTTAGGAGTTACCTTTTTATCAGGTGATGTGTATTTTGTTAATTATCTACCGAGTGTTTTACACAGTAGTGATGTTTACGCGACGGTTATTACCGCACTTATTATGAGTTTTATTGCAACCTTATATCCTGCATGGCGAGCAACTAAAATTGATCCCGCACAAGTACTTGGTCAACAATAAAATAATACCTGTTTTATATGGTATTTTCTAAGAAAGAATATAAAAAAGTATAAAAAAAGCCGATTAACACATTAGTATATTAATCGGCTTTTTTATGAATGCAGTTTAACTGCCGTTTAGCTTAGCTGAAGTTTGCTTGAGCAAAATCCCAGTTAGCTAATGCCCAAAAACCGTTAAGGTAATCTGGACGTAGGTTACGGTAATCAATGTAGTAAGCATGTTCCCATAAATCAACAGTGATTAATGGTGTAACACCTTCATCAGTTAATGGTGTAGCAGCATTTGAAGTATTAACAATAGCTAGGCTACCATCAGCATTTTTAACTAACCAAGTCCAGCTAGAGCCGAAGTTGTTGATTGCGCTGTCAGTAAATTTAGCTTTAAATTCAGCAAAAGAGCCAAATGTAGCGTTAATCGCGGCTAATAAATCACCTGTTGGCTCGCCGCCGCCGTTAGGGCTTAAGCTGTTCCAGTAAAAAGTATGATTCCAAATTTGTGCCGCGTTGTTGAAAATGCCAGCAGAAGACGTTTTAACAATTTCTTCTAAGCTTTTGTTTTCAAATTCTGTTCCGCCGATTAAACCGTTAAGTTTTACTACGTAAGTGTTGTGATGTTTGCCGTAATGGAATGACAATGTTTCTGCTGAGATATGTGGCTCTAACGCGTCTTGGGCGTACGGTAATGCAGGTAATTCAATGGACATTATGCTCTCCTAGATGTAATTTTTTAATCAAAAATTGATGTTTTTTCATATAAACTTGAGTAAAATACTCAAGTATTATTTATATATTGGTATTACGCAGCTAATTATCAAGCCTATATATTTTAAAATCAATAGCTAAGCTACTTTAGAGTAGGCTATTTTAAATAATAATACTTATTCCTTTTTCTTATATAGGTAACCATATTGATATTTTTCTGATAACAAGCTGAAAAGTACTTAAAAGAGTTGATAAATTTTTTTTCATCTCCATATGTAAGTGTATCGATATATAAAGAACAGAATAAGCATTAAATTAATAGAGGGTACTATGGACACAATTGAGCGCATTAAAGAACAAATTAGCGAAAATACAATCTTGCTATATATGAAAGGGTCTCCTAAATTACCTAGTTGTGGTTTTTCATCACAAGCATCGCAAGCCTTAATTTCTTGTGAAGAAAAATTTGCTTATGTTGATATTTTACAAAACCCAGATATTCGTGCAGAATTACCAAAATACGCTGACTGGCCGACATTCCCGCAATTATGGGTTGATGGTGAATTAGTAGGTGGCTGTGACATTATCATGGAAATGTTTCAACAAGGTGAGTTACAAACCTTAATTAAAGAAGCAGCAGCAAAAAGCGCAGCAGCTGAAGGTTAATTCAGCAAACAAATAATAAATTTTAGTTAATTAATTGATATTCATAGTTCTGTCACTATGTATGTAGGCAGAACATTTAATTTATTATTAAATACTTTTAGCACTAAGCCTTTATAAAGAACAATTTTGTTAAAGGCCTAGAGCATTAATTTTATACACACAACGGAGCATAAAATGAGCGTATTAGTAGGTCGTCCAGCACCAGATTTCACAGCAGCAGCAGTTTTAGGTAGCGGTGAAATTGTAGATAGCTTTACATTAAGCGAAGCAATCAAAGGTAAAAAAGCCGTAGTATTTTTCTACCCATTAGATTTTACATTTGTTTGTCCATCTGAGCTTTTAGCTTTTGATCACCGCATGGAAGAATTCAAAAGCCGTGGCGTTGAAGTTATCGGTGTTTCAATCGATTCACAATTCTCACATAACGCATGGCGTAACACTCCAGTAAACCAAGGTGGTATTGGTCCAGTACAATACACTTTAGTTGCTGATACTAAGCACACTATTTGTCAAGCATACGATGTTGAGCATCCAGAAGCTGGCGTTGCATTTCGTGGTTCATTCTTAATTGATGAAGAAGGTAACGTACGTCACCAAGTAATTAACGATTTACCATTAGGTCGTGACGTAGATGAAATGTTACGTATGGTTGACGCATTACAATTCCACCAAGACCACGGCGAAGTTTGTCCAGCAGGTTGGAATAAAGGCGATAAAGGTATGACTGCTTCTCCAGAAGGCGTTGCTTCTTACCTTTCTGATAATGCCGATAAATTATAATTTTTGCTGAATTGAATAATTAACCGAGGTGTTAATTATTCAGATTGTGAAGAGCTATATAAACAAAAAACCGCTTTCGCGGTTTTTTTATGCCTGTAATCTAGTGCGCATAAACCGTTGAGTTAAAATTATGTTTAGCTTTAAACCATAACCATAACTTTAAACTTCATTATCGATATCAGCTAATGGCCAACCACCTAATGCACGCCACTTATTAACAATATAACAAAATAACTCAGCAGTTTTTTCAGTGTCATACAATGCGGTATGAGCCTCACTGTTGTTAAAATCTATATTAGCGGCAACACAGGCTTTAGCTAAAACTGTTTGCCCTAAAGCAAGGCCAGAGAGTGTAGTAGTATCAAAGCTAACAAAACTATGAAACGGACTACGTTTAATATTACAACGCAGTGTTGCTGCATTTAAAAAACCCAAATCAAAAGCAGCATTATGCGCAACGATAATTGCGCGTTGACAACCTGCGGCTTTCATTTTTTTTCTAACTAGTTTAAAAAGTGCTTTCAGTGCTTCATCTTCATCAACTGCACCACGCAATGGGTTAGTTGGATCAATCCCTGTAAACTCTAACGCTTTAGGCTCTAAGTTAGCACCTTCAAAAGGCTCAATGTTAAATTGTATTGTTTCATCAATTGAAAAATCACCCGTTTCTTCATTTAGGTGTAATACTGAAGCTGCTAATTCAAGTAAGGCATCAGTTTGTGCATTAAAACCTGCGGTTTCAACGTCAATAACAACAGGGAAATAACCTCGAAAACGTTGGGCGAATGAACTTTTTACTGATTCTTGAGTGGATGGTGAGTTTGGTTTGCTAACAATTTGGCTTGATTCAGACATTGGTCACTAAGTAGTTACTGTGTTAAATAATAAAATGATTATCGCAGAAACTGAATTTAAAAACGATACTGGAGGTTATTATTAACGTATTAAGTCTATTTATTTGCTATCTAAATCGATATTTCATAGATAAAATGCTAAAGTTAATCTAGTTTAGGGCGATAACCTATATATCCTAAACAAATAAAGTACCCGTTATAAGTACTTTATTTTGTTACAGCCATTGATAATGTGTCAAATTATGAAAAAAATAATTGTATCAACAAGTACTTATTTTATTGCCGTAACTTGCATAAGCCTTAGTTTGCTTATTGGTAACGCGCACGCGGGTATTCGTCAATACAGTGCAGACATCCAAACATCGCAATGGCAATTATCTAACGCTTCTCGTTTACAATGCACTTTATCTCATCAAATTCCTCGTTATGGAGAAGCGCGATTTTCTGCTAAAGCCAGTCGTGATCTGAATATGGAATTTGAATTAGACATGTTACGTTTACCAGATAACTATTCGTTAGCTGAAGTACGTAGCGTTGCACCAAGTTGGCAACCTGGTGTTGGCTCTCGTACATTAGCCAATATGAAATTACAAAAACAATTTAACCCTAGCTTACCTAAAAAAGTGGCTTGGACTATGTTAAATGAATTAGAGCAGGGCATGAGTCCAACGTTTTATTATAATGACTGGTATAGTGAAACCGATAAAATATCGGTTGGATTATCAACAGCTCGCTTTAAAAAAGCTTATATCGCCTTTGTAAGCTGTGTGGGTAATTTACTAGATTACAGCTTTGAAGATATTTCATATACCGTTCTTAACTATCAATCTAGTAGTGATAAGTTTACCAAAGCCTCACAAAGACGAATGGAAATGATCCGTGAGTATTTAAGCTTAGATCCTGAATTGGAATTGGTTTTAGTGGATGCCTACTCAGACAGCTATGGCGGACGTTGGTCCAACCAACAATTATCTGAGCGTCGTGCTGCAAAAATTAGAGACTACTTTGTGCAAAATGGTATTGAAGTCAGTCGTATAGAAGCCAAGGGGCATGGTGAAAAACGCCATATATCATCTAATGATAGTACCCTAGGGCGAGCTAAAAACCGCCGCGTAGTTATTCAAATGCAAAAGCCATAAAACAAGGGAGTTATTAGTTACTTATTAATAAGTAACTAATCTGAATTAGGGATAAGCATAATACTACAACAGCTCTAATTATGCGTAGTCACATATATTAGCTGCGTTGTGAAAAATCCAAATAACCTGTTATTGGCTTCGTTTTCTCACCTTGAACAACGAATAATTAAAACTATTGTAGAAGTATGATAATAACTAATTGATGTTATTAGGTTATAAATATTACTCAACCCGAGTTCAGGTTAATTAACCAACTCAATTTTATTACACCGAGATTATGTTAGTTATAAAAAGGAATGCTTTTTTTGGTCATTTCTTCTAGCGAAAATAGCCTAGTTATTTAATTGCACGGCTATTAATTGTAAATATGATCTTGAAAATTTCTCGTTATTTCGTCATATAAATTATGGCATGGTAACTCAAGACATATAAAAAGGGTTCAATGTTTTTACATTGAACCCTTTTTATATTAAGTATTAAATAATAACGCAGCTTAGTAACAGTTAATTTACGGTTGTATTATTTCCGCTATTACTTTCAACAATAACATCAACTTGACGTTTATTATTTTGTTGTGAGATAACCACGCGCATTAATTCATCGCCTTGTTTATATTTAAGAGTTAATCGTTCACGTTTAACTTCTTGTGAGTATGGCTCACCGAAAGCTTGTTGATAAAAATCGATAATTTGTTCTTTAGACGCATTAGTAAAATAATTTAAAACAGCAGGTAAACTGTCGCTATACTCGGCAAATATTTGGGCATACCTCATTACTGGAATGTTAATAACCCCATTATTTATTACCGTGTTAACTACAGTTTCTTCTTCCTCAACAATCACAGGCTCTTCAACAATTACTTTTTCAACAACAGGTTTGGGCTCTGGCGTCGTAGAACAAGCCGTTATACCAATTGTTAATATACTAAGTAAGGTCAAATGCTTAATAGCTTGTTTTACTTTCATTTAAATTACTTCCATTCAGTTTATATTTTTTATATCTTTTAAATATATACGATTTTTTACACTAACGCGATAACCGCATCAGAATTAACATAAAAAACTCTATAGCTAGATCGTTAAGCTGTTTTATTATTTAATCTGTACTCAGGGTAAACAAAGTTATTCAACAGCCTTATTTATACCTTTTCTTGATAATAATCGACCCATAATGCAGTCGCACCGCAAATGGCAACGGGCATCACAAGTAAGTTTACAATGGGGATCATAGAAAACACAGCAACCGTTATTCCAAAACTATAACTCAAGCTTTGGTTTTGTTTTAATAGTTGTTTCATTTGAGCAAAGGGAATCTTGTGGTTATCAAAAGGATAATCTTTATATTGAACAGCCATCATCCAAGCGACAAATAGAAACCAAATGATTTGTCCTACAACAGGTAATACCCACAATAGAATGAAAAACCCGATAGCGCGTGGTAGATAATATATCAACTTTTGTAATTCTCTACTCAATGTTCGAGGAATGTCTTTCACAATGTCGAGCATCTCACCATCAGGTACTGGTTTTCCGTGTAAAATAGCTTCCATTTTTTCTGACAATAAGCCATTAAACGGCGCCGCTAACCAATTAGCAACGGTACTAAAAATAAAAGAAAAAATTACTAATACTGTAAGCACGGCTAAAGGCCAAATAATGACACTTAACCAATTTAACCAACTTGGTAGCCATGACATAAGGCTGCCAATATAATTACTTAACTCTAAATAAACATAATAAAAAGCATAACCAAACAAAAGTATATTGATTAATAAAGGGATGAAAACAAAGCGACGAACACCTTTTTCTCTTATTAAGCTAAAGCCTTTTAAAAAGTAGCTGGCACCACTGTGATCAATTACTATTTTTTTAGTTGTAGGGGGAGTTGAAGACATGTAAGTAAAGTAATCCTAAGTGACTGATAATCATCAAGTGAGTATAAAAGCTTCTTTCGCACATTTACAGCATTAACTTGTTACAAATGACGTAATTATCTGCTAAAGTTTCTTGTTAATATATAGCGATAATAATCGCGTGAATAATCGTAATTAAGAGAGTAGATAGGCTCGAAAATGGAAGATAACTTTAGAAACGTTTTAATTATAATTAGTGCTATTGTCATTACCGCAATATTTGTTCATGGTGTTTGGACAATTCGAAAGCAAAAAAATCCTTATAAATTAAAAACATCGAAACATAAAGTCGAACCTATCACTCGGGACTTTGATCGAACAGGTTTTGATCAAGATGGCGTTAGCCAAGTTAAGGTCAGTAAGAATGAGAACATGCCGGCACCAGGTCTGAGCAAGACTAAATTTTCAGGGCACAAAACCGCTCGACATCAATTAGGACAAAGCCAGATATTGCGTCAACCTGATATGCTTGCGCCAACAACGGATAAAGCATTTGATGATTCTCAGGAAATCAATGCTTACCAAACTATGCATGACAATCAGCCTATGTCTGTTTTAGACAGTAGCATAGAAGATAATTGGTTTACCGAGGAGCTAAACAGTGTTGATATTGAATCGCCAACACCTGTAATAAATTCAGACGCTCGACAGCAATCTCAACCAAAATATCAATCAGCCTCAATAGACAAGCCTGTTGAGAAGTCTACTCATAACCAATTTACTAAAGATGAATTAGGGGATGAGCTAACCCCAACTCATCCATCATCTTCTCAATCGCCAAAAGCAAATATGATAGAGCCAGAGCAAGAAAAGCCGATTAAGAAAGCGCCAATCAACACTAAACCATTATACGAGCAACCAGTGTCACGTGCTAAACCTGAGCGCGCACCGATTAATAAAGAGACTAAAAATCCAACCAGAGCTGAGTTGAAACGTGAGCAGATGGAAATTGATTTTGAAAATCAACCAAATGTAAAACCGATTAAACCATTAACGTCTAAAGAAAACGTACCTAAAACGAGAGCTCCTAAAGCGGCAGAACCTAAAGAGAAGTTAGAGCCACAAGTCATTATTTTATCAGTGGTTATGCCGCCTAATCAGCAAATGTTAGGCGCTGCTTTACTACCTAGCTTACTGACCCTTGGCTTAAGATATGGTGAAATGAATATTTTTCATCGTCATCAAGACAGCGCTGGTAATGGTAAAGTGACATTTAGCTTGGCCAATATTATGAACCCAGGCTCGTTTGATTTAGACACCATGGAGACGTTTGCAACGCAAGGGGTAAGTTTATTTATGACATTACCTAATGCAGGAGATTCTTTTGCGGTGTTCGAGCAAATGTTAAGTGCGGCGAAACAATTGGCACAAGAATTTAATGGTCAATTACTCGATGATAAGCGTAACGTGATGACCAAACAAACCGAACAGCATTATGTGAGTAAAATACGAGAGTTTGATCGTTTAAGTCGCATTGCTCGTGCTGAATAAACGCTAACAATTAAACTTTATCCTTGTGATAAAACGTAAATATAAACGGGCTTTTTGTCCGTTTTTTACGTTAGAAGCTCAGTATTAGTAACTAGTTTACAAGCCTAACTTAACTTGTGTTACATCCGCATTAAATTTCCAAGTGACACAAAATCAGAAATGAAACTTTTAGTGAATAATTATTATGTTAAATGCCCAAGAAAAAATTAGCCAAATACAGCAACAACTCAATCAATATAATCATGAGTATTATGTTCTCGATCAGCCAACCGTACCTGATGTTGAATATGATAGATTAATGAATGAATTAATAGCATTAGAAACGGCGAACCCTTCGCTTAAAACACTAGACTCACCAAGTCAGAAGGTTGGTGGGCAGGCACTTAAATCATTCAGTCAAGTAACGCATCAATTACCAATGCTTTCACTTGATAATGTATTTTCTTTAGAAGACTTCCATGCCTTTGTTAAACGTGTAAAAGACCGCTTAAATAATACTAAAGCATTAACATTTTGTGCTGAACCTAAACTTGATGGCTTGGCAGTGAGTTTACGTTATGAGCAGGGCCAACTTGTGCAAGCTGCGACCCGAGGTGATGGTAGTGTCGGCGAAAATATTACCACTAATATTCGTACCATTAAATCGATTCCTTTGAAACTAATGGGAGTACCAGGTAAAGATTTTCCGGCCATCGTCGAAGTACGTGGTGAAGTATTTATGCCCAAGGCAAGTTTTAATGCTTTAAATGAGTTAGCTAAAAAACGTGGCGAAAAAGGCTTCGCTAACCCGCGTAATGCAGCCGCAGGAAGTTTACGACAACTTGACTCGAAAATTACAGCTAAGCGTAATTTAGCGTTTTATGCCTACAGCTTAGGTTTTGTTGGCGAAGTAACGTTTGCTGATGCTGGTGGAAGTGAAACTATCGACAATCTAGATTTAACCGATACTTTTTTTGCTAACTCTCATCATCAACGACTTTGTCAAATCAAGGCTCTTGGTCTACCTATGTGCCCAGAAGTTCGATTGCTAGACACCGAACAAGCATGTGATGCCTTTTATCAAGATATTTTAGCCAAGCGCAATGGTTTAAGTTATGAAATAGACGGCACGGTATTAAAGGTTGATGATATATCGTTACAAAAACGTTTAGGTTTTGTAGCGCGAGCGCCACGCTGGGCTATTGCGTATAAATTCCCAGCTGAAGAAGAGCTAACCACAGTAGATGATGTAGAATTTCAGGTGGGGCGCACTGGGGCAATAACCCCAGTAGCGAGATTAAAGCCTGTTTTTGTAGGTGGGGTAACGGTATCGAATGCAACACTTCATAATCAAGATGAGATTAACCGTTTAGGTTTGAAAATAAATGACACCGTAATTATTCGCCGCGCGGGGGATGTTATTCCACAAATTGTTAGTGTCGTTATTGATAAACGACCATTGAATGCGATTGATATTGTCTTTCCTGGTACGTGCCCAGTGTGTGACTCTGCTGTTGCTAAACCTGAGGGGGAGGCTGTTTTGCGCTGTACCGCGGGGTTGTTTTGCGCGGCACAACGCAAAGAAGCAATAAAACACTTTGCTTCTCGTAAAGCGCATGATGTTGACGGATTAGGTGATAAGTTAGCGGAGCAACTTGTTGATGAGAAACTGATTAATACCCCGGCTGATTTATTTAAACTGACTGAAATTCAAGTCAGTACTATGGAGCGTATGGGTAAAAAATCGGCCACTAATTTAATTGCTGGTCTTGAAGCTGCTAAAAAAACAACTTTACCTAAATTTATTTACGGCTTGGGTATACGTGAAGTTGGTGAAGCTACGGCTGCTAATTTAGCTAATCATTTTTTTACCTTAGAAGCAGTTAAAACAGCAAGCCTTGAAGATTTACAAAAGGTGCCTGATGTTGGGGTTATTGTTGCTAAAAATATAGTGAACTTTTTTAAAGAAGAACATAACTTAATCGTTGTAACAAGTTTAAGTGAAATAATGACTTGGCCAGAAATTGAAATGAAAACAGCGAGTGAGTTACCACTTGTTGATCAAACCTTTGTATTAACTGGTACTTTAACTCAAATGGGACGATCTGAAGCAAAGTCAGCCCTGCAGACGTTAGGAGCTAAAGTATCAGGCAGTGTTTCTAAAAATACTCATTTTGTTGTAGCGGGAGATAAAGCAGGCTCTAAACTAACTAAAGCGCAAGATTTAGGTGTGGAAATATTAACTGAAGATGATTTAGTCGTGCTGTTAAAAAAATATAGTTAAAAACGATTTAACGACTGATTAAAGTTATTACGTCATCATATAAATACATAAGCACTAGCTAAGTCAATATAAACACAAATAACCAGATCTATAGCTTTTAAAAATTATAGCTGCTTGATGAAATGCTTAAGGTGATAAATACTTCAACATTAAACGTGCCTAATACCAGGTCCATTAAATTAGTGAACTTGAATTTAGATTCTTTAGTGTAGTTGTTGCGTAGCACTTCATATGCTGTGCGTGTTGTAATAAAGCCTTCATCGCAGCAAACTTTGTCGAGATGGCATATCACTATTCTTTTTAATACGCTTGTCGAATATCTTGCCAAGTTGTCTGGTGCGTTGATTTTTCCCATCCTCAATCGCTAGAGCCTCATCAATCTTGTCTAGAGAGTTATACCTTTGTCAAAAGCGTGTAAAAAGATCATCATTACTACCTAGTAATGACATAAAGTCTTGTTTGCAATTTGTCATCAGATTAATGACCGAACAAGCACTGCTTTGTTTGCTTTTAAATTTAAATATCTAAAAAATTAAAGGGTTAATCTATTACTTTCTATAACTCTTGTTGAAAATTTTTTATTAATAGGTTTATTTATAAATCCATTGTTAATTAATATCTTTTTTTATTTTTTAGGTTAACTGGTAAGTTTTTTGCTTGCCTGATAAGTTCACTGCTAAGTGTCTAAATTTAACGTCCTTGTATGTCGTTGAAGCCCATTGGAATGGCGTACATATGAAAATTGTCTCAGCTTATATGAGTTATGCGAGCAATTAAACTAGAGCAATTGCCCTCAAATCATGCATTATCTATTATATTTATTCACATTCACATTCACATGAGGTTTTAGTTATATGAAAATAGTCAAAAATATACCATTATTATCTGTAGTCCTATCGATAGTTTTACTTTTTCAAAGCGCATGGGCTCATGCCGAAATTGTTGAAAAAAAACTATCAATAACAGGGAAAAATTACCCCATCCCTGCAATTCTCACGTTGCCAAAACTAACTCAAGAAAAAAAATATCCAATTGTGATCATGCTACATGGTACAGCTTCACAAAAAAATGAAGTAGGTGGCTTATTTACACGTATGGCAGAAAAATTAGCGAAACAAAATATCGCATCTATTCGTTTTGATTTTGCAGGCTCCGGTGAAAGCACTGTTGATTATCAATTGTATGATCTTGAGAGTGCCGTAAGGGATACTGTAAGTGTATATAATCAAATAAAAGCACAAAAGCATATAGATAATAAAAATGTACATTTAATAGGTTTTAGCCAAGGGGGATTAATTGCTCAACTAACAGCGATGAATACCGAAATACCTGTTCTATCTATGGTGACATGGTCAAGTGTTGCTGGAGATGGGGTAACTAATTTTAAACCTTTTTTTGAGCAATTTTGGCCAGAAGCTAAAGAAAATGGTTTTGCTGCAATAAAATTTCCTTGGTTTCCTCATCCATTAAACTTTAGTAAAAATTGGTTTGAGCAAGTTAGAGATAATACCAGCCTTACTCAAATGGCTAGTTATCAAGGTGCATTGCTTGCTATTGCTGGTGATGCAGATAAAACTGTACCATGGGAAAGTTCACTATCGTTAATTAAGGGCGCTAAACAAGCTAAAGCTTCAATGTATCTAATTAAGAATTCAAATCATTTGTTCAATGTATTAGCTAAAGATGGTCGTTTAGCTGAAGACCAAAGTAACGCGGAAGAGTTATTACGTGTAACAACTGATTATTTATCTCAACAAGTTATGAAATAGCCACACAGCTAATTGTATATGTACGTGTTAGCCCTTAGTGGTATATCTCCAAAAGGCAAAGCCTGCAACAAAAAACAACACCATAGGATAAAAAGCGTGGCTAGCAATAGCTAAGGGGGATATTTGTAAACTTGCGCCAAGTAGCAGTATTTGTGCTCCATAGGGTAATAAACCTTGGTTAATACAAGCAAAAATATCGAGTAAACTTGCCGATTCTGCGGGTGATAAATTCCCCTCATCAGCAAGGTTCTTCGCGGTATCACCAATCACAATAATTGATACCGTATTGTTTGCAGTAAAAAAATTGCTGATAAAGGCTAGGCTCGCAATCCCTAATCCTGCGGCGCGTTTATTATTATTAGGTATTAACTTGCTCGATAAATTTTTTATAAGGCGAGTTAATGCTGTTACTCCACCTTGTTGACGTACTAATTCACTCAAACCACCAATAAATAATGATAATATAAATATGTCCTGCATGTTAGCGAAGCCAGCGTTGATATCTGTTAGCCATTGTGACAATTGATATCCGTTAGTAAACATACCAATAATTGCCGCTAAAATTATGCCTATAATTAGCACTACAAAAACATTCACTCCCATCAAGGCTAAACCTAAAATAACAATATAAGGAATTAATCCAGTAATAGCAGTTTCGTTATTAACGGGATTATTTACTTCACTACCCAGCAGTGTAAAAATAATTAAGCATATAAGTGCGGCGGGTATAGCAAACTTAAAATTCACTTTAAACTTGTCTTTCATCTCAGCCCCTTGGCTGCGGGTAGAGGCTATTGTTGTGTCTGATATTATTGATAAGTTATCACCAAAAATAGCCCCGGATATCAAACAACCTGCGATCAATGCTGCATCTATATTCGCTGAATCAATAAAACCGAGCGCGACAGGTGAAATAGCAGCGATTGTACCCATGGACGACCCCATTGCTGTAGACAAGCAAGCAGCGACTAAGAATAAACCTGGCAATAACAAATAGTCAGGAAATATAGCTAAGCCTAATTGCACACTTGCATCAACACTACCCGTTGATTTAGCTACAACGGCAAAAGCACCTGCGAGTAAATATATAATGCACATGGTGGTTATATTACTGTGGCCTGCACCACGTATAAATTGTTCTATTTGCTTGTCAATTGAGCTGTGTGTTGTCAATTTACCTAAGATAATCGATAAAACCACCGCAGGTATGATAGCTATACTGGCAGGGAGTTGGTAAAAAGCAAAATCAACACTTTGAATGGTTAATATGATTCCTGTACCAAGAAATAGTCCCAAAAAAAGTGCAAACGGCAATAGAGAGAGAAACTGTTGTTTTGAAGATATTTTATTAGTCATAATTTTAAAAATAATTTATGCATCAACGCCTTGTTAGCGAGTATTTACACTTTACGTGATTTATTGGCCTTTTACTAAACTTAAACATGCTATTGATTGGGGACTTGTACTAAAAAAGGTCAATTATAAAAATAATTGACCTTTTGTTTAGTTCTTTAATTAATGTTTTATACACAATTAGTGTTAATTAAAATATTTTTAACAACGGCTTTGTTTAGTATTTATTAGACTTAGACTTAGACTTAGACTTAGACTTAGACTTAGACTTAAGCCAAGGCTTGTGTTTGTTCATCAGCCCAAGCAAGTGCTTCATTATAATGTGCTACCACTTTATCTTTATCTAGTTTCAATTTATCCATGACAATAACCGTTTTATCCCATTCGGCTTGCTCGATCAGAGCAACTAGTTTAATTAATGCCGCCATAACGCCTTTATTTGTTAACAAAGGATCTTTAATCTCTTGTGATAAAGGTAGCTTCTCTAATATCACCGCCATATCTTCATCCAATATGGCATTAATCATTGACAGTAACCCAGTTAAAAAAGCGATAGAAACATCAAGTTGTGAACGGATATCTTCTGCAACTAACTCACAAAATTTTGCCCGTGTCATGGCTAAATTAATTAATTCAGAAGGTTTGTCAGGGTTTGCTGTTACGGCAAACATTAAACCAATAAAACGTTTTAATTCTCCAAACCCTAAGATAACCAGGGCTTGCTTAATGGTAGATACTTCTGTTCTGCGTTTAAAAATAGCTGAGTTGGCATAACGTAGCAATTTATAAGAAAGAGTTACGTCACGTTCAAACACACTGGTGATAGCGTTTAAATCTAACTCGGTTTTTGATGTTTCATAAAGAAGCTCAGCCATGGCCACTTGTGAAGGAGATAAGCTTTTTGCTTTCATCATTTCAGGTTTAGCGAAAAAATAGCCTTGGAAATAATCAAACCCTAATTGCAGCATTTGATCATACTCTTCATATGTTTCTACTTTTTCAGCAAGCATTTTAATATGAGGATAATCTTTCACCGCTGTTAATACTTGTTTTATTTCTTCTAAGTTACTTATTTGTATATCAATTTTAATGATTTTGATATAAGGGAAAAAATGTAACCAAACACTTTGATGTTCGTAGTCATCTAAAGCAAGGGTATAGCCCTTACTGTGTAGGTCTTTACATAAAGATAGTAACTTTTTACCTGGCTTAATTGTTTCGAGAATTTCAACAACTAGTTCATCAGGCATAAGCATTTCAGGATACCCTTGAATTAATGTTTCAAGGGTAAAGTTAATAAAAGCAGGGTTATTACCCGTAAATTCACTGATGCCCATATTAAATTGACTAGCTTCTATCATTTTACTAGTCGCTTCATCGCCATCAATATCGGGGAACACATTATCTATGCCGTCACGGAAAAGTAATTCATAAGCAAAGAGTTTTTTGCTTCTATCTAAAATGGGTTGTCTTGCAGCATAAAAATTCATATAGGTAAGTAACTAGCTCATTATTTAAAAGTTAACTATTATTTAATATATGGTATAGCTGTTTTTTTTGCATTGTTTTTTTACACTGTTTTTCAATTAACGTGTTGTTGATTAGCGTTTATTCAATTACATACATCTAATTTACTGGTAAATACACCCCACTAACTCTCTGACTTTGGTTGCTAAGGTTCCATTGTTTAGCTAATTTTGATAGTTTATCAGCACGTTAAATTTAATAATTAATAAAAAGGTAACAATTTTGGCTATAGGCACTCTAATTTCTTTAACGCTCTATTTTATTGTCATGCTTCTTATTGGCTTATATGCCTATAAAAAATCAACCAGTGATATTTCTGGTTATATGCTTGGTGGGCGCAGTTTATCACCAAGTGTTGCAGCACTTTCTGCTGGTGCGTCAGATATGAGTGGGTGGATGTTAATGGGCTTACCTGGGGCTATGTATTTAACGGGGGTAAGCAGCCTTTGGATTGCTGTTGGTTTAGTGCTTGGTGCTTTTTTTAATTATGTATTTGTCGCTCCTAGGCTGAGAACTTATACTGAAGTCGCTAATGATTCGATTACCTTGCCCGATTTTTTTGAAAATAGATTTAATGATAAATCCCGTTTATTAAGAATCGTTTCGTCTATTGTTATTGTTGTTTTCTTTACCCTTTATACTTCAAGTGGCATTGTTGCGGGCGGTAAACTTTTTGAAAGTTCATTTGGTTTAAATTATGAAGTGGGTTTATATGTAACAGCAAGTGTTGTTGTTGCTTACACTTTATTTGGTGGTTTTTTAGCGGTCAGCCTAACGGATTTTGTGCAAGGTTGTATAATGTTTATTGCCTTAGTTTTGGTGCCAATTGTGGCAATTAATCAAGTAGGCGGTATTACAGAAATGCAAACGACTATTGCGGCAATAAATCCTGAAATGTTAAACATTTTTAGTGGTGTTGGCGCTATTGGTATTATCTCAGCTATGTCTTGGGGCTTAGGTTATTTCGGGCAACCACATATTATTGTTCGATTTATGGCGATTAGAAGCGTAAAAGAAATGCCTAAAGCTCGCCGTATAGGTATGAGTTGGATGATAGTTGCTATAATTGGTGCTATGACAACAGGCTTAGCAGGTTTTGCGTATGTTGCCAAAACGGGTATAAAGTTAGATGATCCAGAAACCATTTTTATCGTGTTATCCCAAGTCTTATTCAACCCGTTAATTGCTGGTTTTTTATTAGCAGCCATATTAGCTGCAATAATGAGTACTATATCATCACAATTATTAGTTACTTCTAGTTCACTTACCGAAGATTTTTATAAAGCTTTTTTACATCGTGAAGCGAGTGAGAAAAAATTAGTACTCGTTGGTAGAGTTTCTGTTTTTGTTGTTGCCTTGGTTGCCATCTACTTAGCATACGATCGTAATAGCAGTATATTAAATTTAGTCAGTAATGCTTGGGCCGGTTTTGGTGCTGCTTTTGGTCCGGTTGTTCTAGGCGCATTATATTGGAAAGGTATGACAAGAAATGGCGCACTAGCTGGTATGGTTAGTGGCGCTCTAACTGTTATAATTTGGACTCATGCTCCATTTACTATTAATGGGCAAACATTAGCGAGTTTAATGTATTCGATCGTCCCTGGTTTTATAATCTGTTCATTAGCGATTTATATTGGTAGTAAGCTTTCAGCTAAAGTAGAAAACGATATTGAGAACACATTTGATGAAATGCTAATTCAGCATAAATAACAGGTAAGTTTTTACAGACCTCTAAAGTTAAACTTAGAGTCAAATAAAAAAGCGAGTTACGTTAAGTAACTCGCTTTTTTATTTGATCTTCTTAATTATTTGCCGTTGTTCGTATTATCGATTTTATGTTAGAATTTCGCTAAATTTAAACCCACTACTTATTTTAGTTGGTTTGAGTAAATATTTATCATTAAAAAAAGACATTTAGTCTGGAGTTTATATACCAATGAGTTTTGATACTATTGAGCAACGTGTTAGCTATGGCGTAGGTCGTCAACTAGGCGATCAACTACGCAACAACCCTTTTAAAGAATTCGACATTACTGCTGTTCAAGCAGGTATTGCAGATGCTCTTGTTGATGCAGCTAGCCAAGTTTCAGATGAAGATCTAAACGCAGCATTTTCTGTTATTTCTCAAAAGTTACAAGAACTAGAGCAAGCTGCAGCAAAAGAAGCCGCAGCTGAAGGCGAAGCTTTTTTAGCTGAAAACGCTAAGCGTGATGAAGTTACTGTGACTGAATCAGGCTTACAGTATGAAGTAATTACTACGGGTGAAGGCGAAAAGCCATCTGCAGACAGTGTTGTATCTGTTCACTATCACGGTACATTCGCTAATGGCGATGTGTTTGATAGCTCTGTTCAACGCGGTCAACCAGCTGAGTTCCCAGTTAATGGCGTTATCGCTGGTTGGACTGAAGCATTGCAACTTATGACAGAAGGTAGTAAGTGGAAGTTAACTATCCCTTATGATTTAGCCTACGGTGAGCGTGGTTCACAAGGTGCTATTCCACCTTATGCTACGTTAGTATTTGATGTTGAATTATTAAGCATCAAGTAATTAACAACGTATACTGATTAAGCCCTCAATGAGGGCTTTTTTTTAAGCTAAAACCAATCACCAAATTTGATTTGCTTATTTAATACTCAAAGGAAATAAATACGATGTCGATTACACTAAAATTACAACAACTTTTTCAGAGTTACCAAGAAGCTTTTATTGAATACGATATTGATAAGGTCAGTCGTTGTTATCATTTGCCATGTACCTTAAATACCCCAGAGCAAATTACCTTACTTAACAGCAAAGAAGATTGTGAGAGTGAATTTAGCACCATTTTTTCACAACTTAAAGAAGGTAATATTAGCCGTATAGTAGCACAAAAGGCATCTTTTAGTGTAGTAACAGACTCATTGAGTCTAGTGTGTGTCGATTGGGACTTTATCGATGCCGACGGTGAGGTTTATGCCGATTTTACCGCTATTTATCATGTGGTACAACAAGGTGAAAAGTTAGAAATTATTAACGTTACCTCACACGATTTAGAATGTTCTTTGAGTTTAGATGAGACTTTTAACTGGTAAGTAAGAATAATCACACTAAACTGATGTTAAACCACATTATAAGCAGGTTTAGTAACTTGGATTTCGAATAAGAAAATTTGCCAGTTTTACAATTTGGCGCTTATCTTACGCGTTTTATATTATTAATATCGAGCTGGATAGAGTAATAAGCCGTAACAAGTCATTAGGTTAAGTGTAGTATTTTAAAAACAATAGAGAAAAATATGAAAGTAAAAGTAGCTATTTTAGGTTGTAGTGGCCGTATGGGACGTAATTTAATCCAAGCAGCTCATGAACATGAAAGTATAGAGCTAGTGGGTGGAAGCGTGCGTAGCAGTTCATCATTCGTCGATTTTGATTTAGGCGAGTTAGCGGGTATTGGCACTATAGGGATTAAAACCTCAACCGAACTATCACAAATGTCTGATGCTGACGTATTCATTGATTTTACTTCAATAGAAACAACGCTTGATAACATTATCTGGTGTAATGAACATAAAAAAGCATTAGTTATCGGTACTACGGGCTTTACTGATGAGCAAGTACAAATAATTGAAGACGCAGGTAAAACTATGCCTGTAATTTTAGCGCCTAATACCAGCGTAGGCGTTAATTTAATGTTTAAGTTATTACAAATAACAGCAAAAGCTATTGGCGAATATACTGATATAGAAATTTTTGAAGCACATCATAGATTCAAAAAAGATGCGCCATCTGGTACTGCAGTAAAAATGGGGCAAGTGATCGCTGATACTTTAGGTCGTGATTTAAATAAAGTTGCGGTATACGGTCGAGAAGGTATTACTGGTGAGCGTGACCGTGAAACCATTGGTTTTGCTACCGTGCGCGCCGGTGATATTGTTGGCGAACACACTGCATTTTTTGCGGATTTAGGCGAACGTCTTGAAATTACGCATAAAGCAAGCTCACGTATGACTTTCGCATTAGGTGCCATGCGCGCTGCATTTTGGTTGAAAGATGCTGACGCAGGTTTTTATGATATGCAAGATGTACTTGGTTTAAAAGATTAATTTTTTATTTTAGTACAGCATAAGTACGAATACAGCATTACATAGATAACTCGTCTTTTCAGGGCTTTGGCGTTGAAATATTAGGAAAGACCAGAAAAGACGGTGTTTTTACACTTTATTACTAGACGAAAGAGCGCTACAAGCGTAAAATAAGTGGATTTTGTCAAAAATTTAGCTGAAAAGTCATTTTTGAGACAAATTATATGTCTGACATTTAGGGTCAGATATGCTTAGACTTAATGTACAGGAAGTACAGTACAAAGCAAAAGCATGGAGCAACTGCTATTATATGCGCGTTTACGTTTATTTCTTCTTGGGAGGTTACATTGGCTACATCTGCTATTTTAGTGCTTGAAGACGGCACTGTTTTTAAAGGCACCGCAATTGGTGCACAAGGATCGGCTGTTGGTGAGGTGGTATTCAACACTTCAATGACAGGTTATCAAGAAATTCTTACCGATCCATCATATGCAGAGCAAATTATTACCCTGACTTACCCGCATATTGGTAACACAGGTACTAATAGTGAAGATAAAGAATCTGATAGCATTGTTGCTAAAGGTCTTGTTATTCGCGATTTGCCATTACTGGCTAGTAACTTTCGCAACGAGCAGAACTTAAGCGATTACTTAATCGCAAACAATATTCTAGGTATTGCTGATATTGACACCCGTAAATTAACGCGCATTTTACGTGAAAAAGGTGCTCAAAACGGCTGTATCTTAACGCTTGAAGATGTAAATGACGAAGCACTACTTGCTGATGCATTGACTCAAGCAAAAGCATTTCCAGGTCTTAAAGGTATGGATTTAGCTAAAGTTGTTTCAACCAAAACACAATATGAATGGACAGCTGGTAGTTGGGAACTTGGTAAAGGTTTCACTAAACCAGATAACTTAGAGTTTCATGTTGTTGCTTATGACTTTGGCGCAAAAGCTAACATCTTACGTATGTTAGTAGACCGTGGTTGTAAGTTAACAGTAGTACCAGCACAAACGCCAGCAAGTGAAGTACTTGCCATGAACCCAGATGGTATTTTCTTATCAAATGGACCTGGTGACCCTGAACCGTGTACTTATGCTATTGAAGCGATTAAAACATTCCTTGAAACTGAAATTCCAGTGTTTGGTATTTGTTTAGGCCATCAACTATTAGGCTTAGCAAGTGGTGCTACTACAGTTAAAATGAAGTTTGGTCATCATGGTGCTAACCATCCGGTAAAAGATTTTGCACGTGATGTGGTAATGATTACTTCACAAAACCACGGCTTTGCTGTTGATGAAGCAAACTTACCAAGCAATTTGACTATTACTCATAAATCATTATTTGATGATTCACTACAAGGTATACATCGTACTGATAAACCAGCGTTTAGCTTCCAAGGTCATCCTGAAGCAAGCCCAGGCCCACACGATGCAGCGCCGTTATTTGATCATTTTATTGATTTAATAAAAGTATTTAAAGAAAGCAAATAGACTCACAAGACAAGAGAGAAAGAGAACCATGGCAAAAAGAACTGATTTAAAAAGTATCTTGATCTTAGGCGCTGGCCCAATAGTAATTGGCCAAGCCTGTGAGTTTGATTATTCTGGTGCGCAAGCATGTAAAGCATTACGTGAAGAAGGTTACCGAGTTATTTTAGTTAACTCTAACCCTGCGACCATAATGACAGACCCAGAGATGGCAGATGCAACGTACATTGAACCAATTCATTGGGAAGTTGTACGTAAAATTATAGAAAAAGAACGTCCTTGTGCGATATTACCTACAATGGGTGGCCAAACAGCATTAAACTGTGCACTTGAGCTAGAAGCCAAAGGCGTATTAAAAGAATTTAACGTTGAAATGATTGGCGCTACCGCTGATGCAATCGACAAAGCTGAAAACCGCGAGCGCTTTGATAAGGCAATGAAAAACATTGGCTTAGAATGTCCACGTGCTGAAATAGTACACACTATTGACGAAGCGCATGAAGCAAGTAAACGCTTAGGTTTCCCTTGTATTATTCGCCCATCATTTACCATGGGTGGCTCAGGCGGCGGTATTGCTTATAACATCGAAGAATTTGATGAAATTTGTACTCGCGGTTTAGATCTTTCTCCAACATCAGAATTATTGATTGATGAATCATTAATTGGTTGGAAAGAGTATGAAATGGAAGTGGTTCGTGACAAAAATGATAACTGTATCATTATTTGTTCAATTGAAAACTTTGACCCTATGGGTATTCATACGGGTGACTCAATCACTGTTGCTCCAGCCCAAACATTAACAGACAAAGAATACCAAATCATGCGTAACGCTTCATTAGCGGTACTACGTGAAATTGGTGTTGAAACTGGTGGTTCAAACGTACAGTTTGGTATTTGTCCTGATACTGGCCGTATGGTTATTATCGAGATGAACCCACGTGTTTCTCGTTCATCGGCATTAGCTTCTAAAGCAACAGGTTTCCCTATTGCTAAAATCGCAGCAAAACTTGCGGTAGGTTACACCCTTGATGAATTATCTAATGATATTACTGGCGGTAAAACACCAGCATCATTTGAACCAACAATCGATTACGTAGTTACTAAGATTCCTCGTTTTAACTTCGAAAAATTTGCTGGCTCTGAAGACCGTTTAACCACACAAATGAAATCAGTTGGTGAAGTTATGGCTATTGGCCGTAACCAACAAGAATCATTACAAAAAGCATTACGCGGCTTAGAAGTTGGCGTAAGTGGTTTTGACCCAATTGTTGATGTAACTAAAAAAGGCGCTAAAACTAAAATCATGCACGAGCTTCAAGAAGCTGGCGCAGACAGAATTTGGTATATTGCTGATGCATTCCGCCTAGGTTTAACAATTGAAGATGTATTCAACGCGACTAAAATTGACCGTTGGTTCTTAGTACAAATTGAAGACTTAATTAAAGAAGAGCAAAAAGTAGCTGAAGGTGGCATGAAGTCACTAACCGCTTCACGTTTACGTAAACTTAAGCGTAAAGGTTTTGCTGATGCGCGTTTAGCTAATGTTATTGGTGTAAACGAGTCTGAAATTCGTAAAAAGCGTGAAAAAGCTAATATTCACCCAGTATACAAACGTGTAGATACTTGTGCTGCTGAGTTTAGTTCAGACACAGCTTACATGTACTCAACCTACGATGAAGAATGTGAAGCTAATCCTACTGATAATGACAAAATCATGATCTTAGGTGGCGGTCCAAACAGAATTGGTCAAGGTATTGAATTTGATTACTGTTGTGTACACGCAGCATTAGCATTACGTGATGACGGTTTTGAAACTATCATGGTTAACTGTAACCCTGAAACGGTTTCAACCGATTACGATACATCTGATCGCTTATACTTTGAATCTATTACCTTTGAAGATGTACTTGAAATTGTACGTATTGAAAAGCCAAAAGGCGTTATTGTTCAATACGGTGGCCAAACACCACTTAAACTAGCGCGTGCTCTAGAAGCCGCTGGTGTACCAATTATTGGTACCTCACCAGATGCAATTGACCGTGCAGAAGATAGAGAGCGTTTCCAACAAGCTGTTGACCGTTTAGGTTTATTACAACCTGAAAATGCTACCGTAACCTCTGTTGATGAAGCAATGGCTAAAGCAGAGTCTATCGGTTTCCCATTAGTTGTTCGTCCTTCTTATGTATTAGGTGGTCGTGCGATGGAAATCGTATACGACTTAGAAGATTTACGTCGTTACATGACAGAAGCGGTTAGTGTTTCAAATGACTCGCCAATATTACTTGATCACTTCCTTGATGATGCAATTGAAGTAGATATTGACCTTATTTGTGACGGTACTGATGTAGTTATTGGCGGTATTATGCAGCACATTGAACAAGCGGGTGTTCACTCAGGTGACTCAGCATGTTCATTACCAGCATATAGCTTAAGTCAAGAAGTACAAGACGTTATGCGTAAGCAAGTGACTGACTTAGCTTTCGAGTTAG
Organism: Colwellia echini; assembly: GCF_002843355.2. GTDB lineage: Bacteria > Pseudomonadota > Gammaproteobacteria > Enterobacterales > Alteromonadaceae > Colwellia > Colwellia echini. The sequence continues at coordinate 86,267 of NZ_PJAI02000010.1, read as the reverse complement.
GTGTAATTGGCTTAATGAATACGCAAATGGCTGTTAAAGGCAACGAAGTTTACCTTATTGAAGTTAACCCTCGTGCTGCTCGTACTGTTCCTTTTGTATCAAAAGCGACAGGCGTTGCTATTGCTAAAATTGGCGCACAAGTGATGGCTGGTAAAACCTTAAAAGAATTAGGTGTTACTGAAGAAGTTATCCCTAGTTACTTCTCAGTTAAAGAAGTGGTTATTCCGTTTAATAAATTCCACGGTAGTGACCCACTTGTTGGCCCAGAAATGCGCTCAACAGGCGAAGTAATGGGTGTTGGTACAACATTTGAAGAAGCCTTTGCTAAAGCTAACTTAGGTGCTGGTGTTTCTGTTCCTAAAGATGGCCGTGCATTAATTTCTGTGCGTAACAGTGATAAAGGCCGTGTTGTAGACTTAGCTAAACAAATGGTTGCGTTAGGTTACGAGTTAGATGCAACACATGGTACTGAGATTATTTTACGTGAAGCAGGTGTTCCGGTTCGTCGTGTAAATAAAGTACATGAAGGTCGTCCGCATATTCTTGATAGAATTAAGAATAGTGAATACAGCTATATCATCAATACTACTGAAGGTCGTAAAGCGATTGAAGATTCAAAAGTATTGCGTGGCGGAGCACTTCGCTATAAAGTGGCTTATACCACAACGTTAAATGCTGCATTTGCTGCATGTCAGGCTCACTCAGCTGACGATAGAAACACTGTAACGTCAATTCAAGAGTTACATGCTACGTTGTAAATAAAATCAAGAAAGCTTTTACTCTTGGAAGAGTTTAAGCTAAATATATTAAAGGTGGTTATATCCTGTTTATTAAATAGGTTGACCGCCTTTATTTGTTAAATAAGAAGAATGAAATGACTAAATACCCAATGACACTTCGTGGTGCTGAGCAACTTCAAGCTGAGCTTAAAATATTAAAAACTGAAAAGCGCCCGCGTATCGTAAAAGATATTGCAGATGCTCGTGAGCATGGCGATTTAAAAGAAAATGCTGAATACCATGCAGCTAAAGAAGAGCAGGGCTTTTGTGAAGGTCGCATTCAAGATATTGAAGGCCGCTTATGTAACGCGCAAGTAATTGATATTAAAAGTATCCCAAATCACGGTAAAGTTATTTTTGGTACTACAGTAACCTTGTTAAACATTGATACTGAAGTTGAAGTAACTTATCAAATAGTTGGTGATGATGAGGCTGATTTTAAAACAGGTCGTATTTCATATAACTCGCCAATTGCCCGTGGCTTAATTGGTAAAGAAGTTGATAGTGAAATTGAAATCACAACACCAGGCGGTATTGTTGAGTACGAAATTATTTCGGTAGAACATATTTAATTAATAATAAGCCGAACTTTTTTGTTGGCTAATTTTATGGTTGTCTTAATTATTGACAAGTTAAATTATAAAGCACGCTAATTAGCGTGCTTTTTTGTTCTTATTTTGTAACATTATTCATTTATATTTAAGACAAACTATTTAACTTTTATTGCTATATATGAGAGTGTTTAGCTTATAATTATTGGGTTTAAAAATTTTATTGCTTTTTTACACTTTTGAATAAAATTTTTCTTTGTATTCTCAAAAAACTGTGCATAATTGCGCAAAATTTTTAGCGCTTATTTACGGCTTAAACCCCGTACCAATAAACAAGGTTTGGTTAATGAAAAGTATTTCTTCAAAAAATTGGTCAATCGATCGTTCGGCTGAGCTTTATGGCATTCGTGAGTGGAGCTCTGGTTATTTCGATGTCAACGATAAAGGCGAATTAGTTTGCAGTTTAACTTTTGCGGGTGATGAGCAAGTAAACTCAAGTCCAGTAAAACAAACAAAAAAAACATCAGCAAAAGAAGCTCAGTCAATAGTGACTGCGGATGACGCTATCTCGACGAAAGTTAATGTATCTTTGATGGATATTATTTCAGGTATGAAAGAGCGTGGTATGGATATGCCAGTATTACTACGTTTCGAAAACTTGATTGAAGATCGTTTAACTAAATTAAACGAAGCGTTTGCTAATGCTATTAAAGAAAGTAGTTATCAAAACTATTATCGTGGTGTTTTCCCGATAAAAGTGAATCAACAAGCGCAAGTTATTGAAGAGATATCTGAATTTGGTAGTCGTTACCACCATGGTCTTGAAGCAGGTAGTAAAGCTGAGCTTATAATTGCGTTAGCAAGTTTAACGGATAACGACGCGTGTATTGTTTGTAATGGCTATAAAGATGATGAATTCATCTCATTAGGCTTACATGCAATACAGCTTGGTATTAACTGTTTTTTTGTTGTGGAAACCTTAAGTGAAATTCCATTAATTATTGCCGCATCTACAAAAATGAATGTAAAACCATTAATAGGTGTGCGTTTAAAGCTTGCATCGAAAGTTGATGGTTACTGGAGCAGTGACAGTGGCGATCGCAGTATTTTTGGTTTAACGACGTCTCAGTTAATGGAAGCGGTTGATCAGTTAAGAGCTGCAGATATGATTGATTGTTTACAATTATTACATTGCCATTTGGGCTCACAAATACCAAACATTCAAAATATTCGTAGTGGTGTGCTCGAAGCGTGTCGCTATTATTCAGAATTGAGCAGTGAAGGCGTACCTTTAGGTTATTTAGACTTAGGTGGCGGTTTAGCGGTTGATTACGAAGGTGCTTATACTAACTCAACACATAGTATGAATTATAACCTTGATGAGTACTGTGCTGATATCGTTGAAGCGATCATCGAAACTTTAGATCCACTAGGTATTAAGCATCCGGTTATTTTGACTGAATCAGGTAGAGCAACCGTTGCTTATTCATCAGTTTTGTTATTTAACATTCTGGATGTGACTCATTTTGAGCCGGCACCTATTCCTAAAGTGATAGCTGAAGATGCGTCAGAGTTGGTTAAAAACCTACATGCGTTGTTAGAAATTATTACTATTCGCAACGTACAAGAGTGTTTTAATGATGCATCACATTACCGTGATGAAATACGTGAGAATTTCCGTCGTGGTCGTGAAACGCTTCGCTCTAAAGCCTTAGGTGAAAATATTTACTTAGCGATATTGCAAAAAATAGTGTTGTTGTTACCACAAGTTAAACGTATGTCGACGGAATTAGAAAACTTACCTGAAAGTTTAGCCGATATATATTACGGTAACTTTAGTGTGTTTCAATCACTACCAGACTCATGGGCAATTGATCAAATATTCCCTATCATGCCAATTCATCGGTTAGATGAAGTGCCAACGCGTGATGCAATATTAGCGGATTTAACCTGTGATTGTGATGGGAAAATTGATAGCTTCACTGTAGATGGCGTACATCGTAAAACCTTGCCAGTACATGAAGTTAAAGAGGGTGAAGATTACTTCTTTGGTGCGTTTTTAGTCGGTGCTTATCAAGAAACGCTTGGTGATTTACATAACTTATTTGGTGATACCAACGTGGTTAGTGTGCGTATCAACTCAGACGGTAGTTATGATTATGTAAAAGAAATGGAAGGGGACAGTATCTCAGACGTATTAAGTTATGTTGAATATTATCCTAAAGCGTTAACGGAACGTTTCCGTCAACGTGCAGAAAAAGCGGTGAAATCGGGGCGTATTAATGTTGCAGAGCGCCAAACAATGCTGAGAAATTTCAGCGAAAGTCTGGGCGGTTACACCTACTTTGAAAAGTAAGCTTTAGCGAGCAGTTCGAAATAAGTAGTAGGTTTATACCGTTCAATTTACGCAAATAGTTAAGTTACTGGCTCTACAAGGTAATGTTTAACTATTATTAAAAATATCAAATTTAATGTTTTTTAAGGAATTTATAATGACTAAAGTCATGATTGTAGGCGCTGGTGGTGTTGGCGGTGTTGTTGCTCATAAATGCGCACAAGTTGCGAGTGTATTTAGTGAAGTAGTATTAGCAAGCCGTACAGTTGCAAAATGTGATGCTATTGCTAAACAAGTTGAAGCAAAAACTGGCGTTAAAATGCGCACAGTACAAGTTGATGCCGACAATGTTCCTGAAATGGTAGCGTTACTTAAAAAAGAAGCGCCTAAATTAGTGATCAACGTTGCTTTACCATACCAAGATTTACATATTATGGACGCTTGTTTAGAAGCGGGCGTACATTATTTAGATACAGCAAACTATGAGCCACTAGATACGGCTAAGTTTGAATATCACTGGCAATGGGCTTACCAAGACAAATTTGAACAAGCAGGTTTAATGGCATTATTAGGCTCGGGTTTCGATCCAGGCGCAACCAACATGTTTACCGCTTACATTGCTAAGCATTACTTTGATGAAATTCATGAATTAGATATTATTGATGTTAATGGTGGCGATCACGGTTACCCGTTTGCAACTAACTTCAACCCTGAAATTAACATTCGTGAAGTGACTGCGGAATGTCGTCACTGGGAAAATGGTGAGTTTGTAACGACTGATGCAATGAGTAAATCAGCTAAATTCACTTGTCCTGATAGCGTTGGTACATTTGATATTTACCGTATGTACCATGAAGAATTAGAGTCGTTAACTAAACATTTTCCAACCTTAAAACGTGCTCAATTTTGGATGAGTTTTTCTCAAAATTACCTAAATCACTTAGAAGTATTAGGTAATGTAGGTATGACAGGCATTGAGCCAGTTGAATTTAATGGTCAATCTATTGTTCCGATTCAATTTTTACGTCAATTATTACCAGATCCTGCAAGCTTAGGGCCGCGTACTAAAGGCAAAACCTGTATCGGCTGTGTGGTTCGCGGTATTAAAGACGGTAAAGAGAAAATTGTTTACCTTTATAACATTTGTGATCATCAAGAGTGTTATGCCGAAGTTGAATCACAAGCTATTTCTTACACAACAGGCGTACCAGCAATGATTGGCGCTAAAATGATGTTAGAAGGCAAGTGGATGAAACCAGGCGTATGGAACATGGAGCAACTTGATCCTGACCCGTTCATGGAAGACATGAACAAACACGGCTTACCGTGGAAAGTTATCGAGTTAGATTCGTTTTCATTAGAAAAATAACTCGTAATTTTAACAATTAGCAATGAACCTAAATAGCCAATAAGTGAATAAATGAATGACCGCTAGTACAACGTTTTTAAATTTTGACCTTAATCGTGTGCCATCACCTTGTTTTGTAGTTGATGAAGCAGTAATTGAAAAAAACTTACAAAAATTACATTACGTGCAAGAGCAAAGTGGTGCAAAAGTATTAGCGGCCTTAAAAGCTTTTTCTTTTTGGCAATTAGGAAAACTAACTGGTAAGTACCTAAGTGGAACTTGTGCTAGTGGTTTGCATGAACTGTTATTAGGCAAAGAAGCTTATGGCGGTGAAACGCATGTATTTTCAGCAGCTTTTAAAGCTAATGAAATGGAAGAGATATTATCGTTAGCTGATCACGTAGTTTTTAATTCATGTGGTCAATGGCAACGTTTTCAACCTGAAATAAAAGCCGCAAAAGCAAAGCGTCAAGAGCTTAAATTTGGTTTGCGAATTAATCCTGAGCACTCTGAAGGTACTACGCCAATTTACGATCCTTGTGCGCCGGGTTCTCGTTTAGGTATTCCGTTAAGTGAGCTAGATGAAAGTAATCTGGAAGGTATTTCAGGCTTACATTTTCATACCCTTTGCGAACAAAAATTTGAACCGTTAGCACGAACCGTAGCCGCAGTAGAAGCAAAGTTTGGTCACCTTTTAGGTCAAATGCAATGGATTAATTTTGGTGGAGGTCATCACATTACTGCTGATGATTACGATGTTGAAGGTTTAATTACTTTAATCAAAAACTTTGCTAAAAAATATGACGTGCAAGTGTACATTGAGCCAGGTGAAGCGGTTGCTATTCATAGTGGTATTTTGGTTAGCGAAGTACTCGATATTACTTGGAATACACTGCCCCAAGCAATACTTGATACATCAGCTACTTGTCACATGCCAGACACGCTTGAAATGCCATATCGCGCACATATTCTTGATTCAGGTGAAGCGAATGAGCTTGAACATACGTACCGCTTAGGTGGTATGACTTGCTTAGCGGGTGATGTGATGGGAGATTACAGTTTTACTAAGCCGTTAACTATAGGTCAGCGTGTAGCGTTTGACGATATGGCACATTACACCATGGTAAAAACGAGTACCTTTAACGGTATTGGTTTACCGGCATTGGCATTGTGGAACTCAAGTACAGACGAACTGAGCATTATTAAAGAGTTTGGCTATAGCGATTTTAAAGAACGCTTATCGTAAACTTCTATTAATAAAGAGTTAAGCATAATTATTTTACCTTTTTTACTTTTATATAAGAATTTATAATTTTAAGGAATAGACATGGATGAATTCGAAAGCGAATATCCAATTTTTCTTGGCTCTGAAATAGAGCAAGGCGATCCTGCACAATCAATGTTTCATGTGATCCCTGTGCCTTACGAAGCAAGTGTTTCGTATGGCGGTGGTACTAATTTAGGTCCATCAGCTATTTTGAAGGCTTCTTGGCAGTTAGAGCAGTGGGATGGTAAGTCAAAACCTTGTGAACAGGGTATTTATACACATCCTGTGGTCGATTGTACTGTTGCTTCAGATCTTGTTATTGAGAACATTGCCGCAGCAACTAAGATAGCAGGGGACTTTGGTAAGATTCCTGTGGTATTAGGTGGCGAGCACACAGTAACTTATGGTGTTATCAAAGGGTTACTTGAGAGTGGCATGACAGATATTGGTGTAGTGCAAATTGATGCGCATGCTGATTTACGTGACGCTTATGAAGGTGATAAATTAAGTCATGCTTCCGTAATGAAACGTATTGTTGATTTAGATATTCCGTTATTTCAATTAGGTATTCGCGCTTTTTGTGAAGAAGAAGTTGAAACACGTAAAGCAAATAACGTGCATTATATTGATGCTGATGACTTAGTACCAAACAATATTAATGAAATTACGTTACCGGAAAACTTCCCAAAGAATGTATTTTTCACCTTAGATATTGATGGTATGGACCCTTCAGTATTTCCATCAACAGGTACGCCAGTGCCAGGTGGTTTAGGTTGGTATCAAACGTTGAATTTATTTGAAAGTGTTGCAAAACAACGAAAGATTATAGGTTTTGATATTATGGAGTTTGCACCAATTAATGGTTTCCATGCTTATGATTTCGCAGCTTCTTTTTTAACCTATAAAATGATGGGTATAGTAGAGCGTAACAACGCTAAATATTGATATTATTGTTCTATTCACTTTCATTATTGCGAACTCAGGTTAAGTAAAATAATACAAAAACGAAAAAAGCCAAGTGATATTCACTTGGCTTTTTTTATGTGTTTTTTTAAAGTTATATAATTATCTATCTTGCAATCTCATTATAACCTTTAAACTAACACTAGAACCTAGAACCTAGAACCTAGAACCTAGAACCTAAGGTATAGAGCTAGACTATAAATTATACTTTAGGAATGCGGATTTTCTTTTCTGCACTCTCACGGTAAATAACTAAAGTTTTACCAATAACTTGTACTTTAATCGCATTTGTTTCACGACAAATCGCTTCAACAATTAATGCTTTAGTTTCTCTATCATCTGTTGGGATTTTTACTTTGATCAATTCATGATGACCTAGCGCGTAATCTATTTCAGCTACAACCGCTTCAGTTAATCCATTGTTACCTAATAAAACTACTGGTTTTAAAGGGTGTGCTACACCTTTTAAGTATTGTATTTGTTTGTTGTTTAAGCTCATACTAAATTTTGTTGTCCGTTGCCTTGAATTGTCGCTATTTTACCCTTATCTAATCAGTATTACTAATTAGTTATAGTATTTTCATTAAGTTTATAAATTTATATACCCTTTTATACAATGGCATACCCATTTTAAATGTAACGAGTAAATAACCTGTGTAACTGCACCCATTCTATTATCACTATATTCTCAAAGCGATTGATGAGGATAAATGCGAATAGCTTAATGAGTTTAATTTTCAATTCCTATATAATTATCGAATCATTATACCGCTTAAATCACCCGAAAGTTATCCCGAGTAAGAAGAATTATGGCAACTAAAAAACACAAGGCCAGCAGTCAACGTTGGTTAGATGAACATTTTGAAGATGAATATGTGAAAAAAGCGCAGCGTTTAGGTTTACGCTCTCGTGCCGTTTTTAAAATTGAAGAAATTAACAACAAAGATAAATTAATTAAACCGGGTATGAAGGTCGTAGATTTAGGTGCCGCTCCTGGTGGTTGGTCTGAATATGCAGTAAAAGCAGTTGGTGAAAAAGGGCAGGTTATTGCTTGTGATATTTTACCTATGGACGCTATTGTTGGCGTTGACTTCCTTGAAGGTGACTTTCGCGAGGAAGTGGTACTTGATGCGTTATTGAATCGTATTAATGGTAAAAATATTGATGTTGTTATGTCTGACATGGCAGCTAACATGACAGGTAATGAAAGTGCAGACTCTGCACGTAGTATGTACTTAGTTGAATTAGCCCTTGATATGTGTAGCGAGGTCTTAAAACCTAATGGTTCTTTTGTGGTTAAAGTGTTCCAAGGTGCTGGTTTTGAAGAGTATATGAAGGCAACACGTGCTGTGTTTAAAACCGTAAAAACACGCAAGCCAGAATCATCCAGAGCACGCTCTCGTGAAGTGTATTTGGTAGGTACTGGCTACAAAGGCTAATTGGTAATTTAATCAGGGTGACTATTGAAGTTGTAACTAGTTGTAACCAACAACAAAAGTTAAATGGCGAGTCGCCTTGAATTGTAGTAAATTAAGCACAATAAATATATTCTATAAAAAATTTAATCTCACAAGAGGTCTTCAAGTTGAGCGATATGGCAAAAAATCTTATTTTATGGTTAGTTATTGCAGTTGTTTTAATGAGCGTATTTCAGAGTTTTACTCCGAGTACTTCAAAAAATCAACAAATGGATTACACCCGCTTTATTAAGGACGTACGTCAAGGACAAATTCGAGACGCAAGTGTCGATAGAAATGGCGTTATTACAGGTGAAAAAAGTAGTGGTGAAGCATATAAAACCGTTATTCCAGGTGGCTATGATCGTGACTTAATTAACGACCTTGTTAAACAGGGTGTACGTGCTGAAGGTAAATTACCTGAAGAAACGAGTTTCTTAACCACTATTTTCGTTTCTTGGTTCCCAATGATTTTGCTTATTGGTGTATGGATTTTCTTCATGCGTCAAATGCAAGGTGGTGGCGGTAAAGGCGCTATGTCATTTGGTAAAAGTAAAGCACGCCAATTAAGCGAAGAACAAATCAAAACAACCTTTGCTGATGTTGCAGGTTGTGATGAGGCGAAAGAAGACGTTGCTGAATTAGTTGATTACTTAAAAGAACCAACACGCTTTCAAAAACTTGGTGGTCGTATTCCATCAGGTATTTTACTTGTGGGTCAACCTGGTACAGGTAAAACGTTATTAGCAAAAGCTATTGCTGGTGAAGCTAAAGTACCGTTCTTTACTATTTCAGGCTCTGATTTTGTAGAGATGTTTGTCGGTGTCGGTGCATCACGTGTTCGTGACATGTTCGAACAAGCTAAAAAAGCGGCACCTTGTATTATCTTTATCGATGAAATCGATGCGGTAGGTCGCCAACGTGGTGCTGGAATGGGTGGTGGACACGATGAACGTGAACAAACACTTAACCAAATGTTAGTAGAAATGGATGGTTTTGAAGGTAACGAAGGCGTTATTGTTATTGCCGCAACTAACCGTCCAGACGTATTAGACCCAGCATTACTTCGTCCAGGTCGTTTTGACCGTCAAGTAACGGTTGGTTTACCTGACATCAAAGGTCGTGAACAAATTCTTAAAGTACATATGCGTAAAGTGCCGTTAGGTGATGATGTTAAAGCGCATGTTATTGCTCGTGGTACTCCTGGTTTTTCAGGTGCTGATTTAGCTAACTTAGTTAATGAAGCGGCTTTATGTGCGGCTCGTAGCGGACTTCGTTTAGTTAGCATGAAGCAATTTGATGAAGCTAAAGACAAAATCATGATGGGCTCAGAACGCAAAACTATGGTGATGAGTGAGTCAGAAAGAGAAATGACCGCATACCATGAGGCTGGTCACGCCATTATTGGTCGCTTAGTTCCAGATCATGATCCTGTATACAAAGTAAGTATTATTCCTCGTGGCCGAGCCCTTGGTGTAACTATGTACTTACCAGAGCAAGATAGATTTAGTCACTCTAAACAACATTTAGAAAGTAATATCTCATCTTTATATGGTGGTCGTGTTGCTGAAGACTTAATCTACGGTAGTGATAAAGTATCAACTGGTGCTTCAAATGATATTGAACGTGCTACTAACATTGCACGTAAAATGGTAACGCAATGGGGTTTATCTGAAAAAATGGGTCCTATGTTGTTCGCTGAAGAAGAAGGTGAAGTATTCTTAGGTCGCACATCGGCAAAATCGTTACACATGTCTGATGAAACAGCAAAAGCTATTGATGAAGAAATTAAAGCCGTTATTAACCGTAACTATCAACGAGCTGAAGATTTAATAAAAGCAAACATGGATGTATTACACGCCATGAAAGATTGTTTAATGAAATATGAAACAATCGACGCTTTGCAAATTGATGACTTAATGGCAAGAACAACGGTTCGTCCGCCTGCAGGTTGGGATGATAAAGGCAGTTCAAACTCTAACTCAGACAATAGCAAGGGCAAAGACGCTGAAGAAACTACAACTGAGGCAAAAGTTGAAAAAAATGCTGAGCCAACAAAAGATGTAACACCAGATACAAGTAAACCAAGTGGTGATACACCAGCAAGCTAATTCTTGTTACGTATATTAAAGCCTCGGCATTTAGTAATAAATCCCGAGGCTTTTTCTTATCTGACTTATTAACTAAAGATATAACAATGTTTGAAAGCAATAAAATATTGAATGATATAGCGCAACCGTTGGTAATGGGCATTTTAAATGTAACTCCCGACTCTTTTTCTGATGGTGGGAAGTTTGTCTCATTTGAAAATGCTTTAGCGCAAGTTAAACAAATGATTGATGACGGTGTTGATATTATTGATATTGGCGGAGAATCAACGCGTCCAGGTGCGGTCGACGTCAGTGAAGAAGATGAGTTAGGGCGCGTGATCCCGTTACTTAAAGCGATAAAAGAAAATTATGACATTAAAGTATCAATTGATACCAGTAAGTCAGCAGTGATGGCTCAAGCCATTGAACATGGCGCTGACTTAATTAATGATGTGCGAGCTTTACAAAATAAAGGTTGTTTAGCAGCATTAGCGAACACTAATGTCGCTGTGTGTTTAATGCATATGCAAGGTTTACCGCGCACAATGCAGGAGAACCCGCAATATACCAATCTGATTGATGATATAAAGACGTTTTTTAAAGAGCGTATTCAAGTGTGTGAAGAAGCGGGGATAAGCCGAAGCCGTATAATTTTAGATCCTGGTTTTGGTTTTGGTAAAACCTTAGAACAAAATTATCAACTCCTTGCTCAACTAGATAAGTTTAATGATTTGGGCTTACCACTGTTATCCGGTACTTCAAGAAAATCGATGATCGGTAATTTATTAAACCGTAAGGTTGATGAACGCCTTGCAGGGAGTTTAACTACCGCTATAATAGCGGCACAGAAAAATGCAAAAATTATTAGAGTGCACGATGTTAAAGAAACAGTTGATGCGCTTAAAGTATTATCCGCTACCACTAAGTATTTGTAATATCAAAACTAGTAAGTAACAGAGTTAATATATAGCACAAAAAATACCGATAAAAGTAAGTGTCGGTACAAAAGTTAATAAGGATAAATATGTCAGATCGTAAATATTTTGGTACCGATGGTATCCGTGGTTTAGTTGGACAATACCCAATAACGCCAAAATTCGTGATGAAATTAGGTTATGCCGCAGGTAAGGTACTTGCCGGCCAAGGTACTAAAAAAGTACTGATTGGTAAAGATACCCGTATTTCAGGTTACATGCTTGAATCAGCCCTTGAAGCAGGATTTTCTGCTGCAGGTATTGATGTTGGTTTATTAGGACCAATGCCAACACCTGGTATTGCATATTTAACTAAAACATTCAGAGCCGAAGCCGGCATCGTTATTAGTGCATCGCATAATCCATTTTATGACAATGGTATTAAATTTTTCTCACAATCAGGTGAAAAACTTCCTGATGAAGTTGAGCTAGCCATTGAAGCTGAATTAGATAAACCAATGGGCTGTGTAGAGTCTGCAAAGCTAGGTAAAGCAAGTCGTATTAATGATGCAGCAGGGCGTTACATTGAATTTTGTAAAAGTAACTTCCCGAGCAAAATGTCTCTTAAGGGACTTAAAATTGTCGTTGACTGTGCACATGGCGCAACTTATCACATAGCCCCGAATGTATTTCGTGAGCTTGGCGCTACAGTTATTGAAATTGGCACAGCACCAAATGGTACTAACATCAATGATGGCTGCGGCGCAACCTCAATGGGCGCAATTAGCAAAGCTGTTGTTGAGCACGAAGCTGACTTAGGTGTGGCCCTTGATGGTGACGGCGATAGAATCATGATGGTCGATCACACGGGTTATGTTATTGATGGTGACGAAATTATTTATATCATTGCATGTAACGACTTAAAGTCTGGCCGTAAAGGCGGTGGTGTAGTAGGTACTTTAATGAGTAATATGGGCTTAGAGTTAGCCTTAAAAGAATTAGATATCGAATTTGATCGCAGTAATGTTGGTGACCGTTACGTGATGGAGCTGCTAAGAGAAAAAGATTGGCAGTTAGGCGCTGAAAATTCAGGCCATGTAATTAACCTTAATCACACCTCTACGGGTGACGGTATCATTGCTGCGCTTAATGTACTTACCGCTGTAACTAAGCAAAACAAATCACTATTTGAATTACGCCAAGGCATAACTATGTTGCCGCAACTATTGGTTAATGTACGTTTCTCTGGTGACAATGATCCATTAAAAGATGAAGCTGTACTTAATGCTGTTGATGAAGTTAATGAAACTCTTTCTGGGCGTGGTCGCGTATTATTGCGTAAATCAGGCACCGAACCACTTATTCGTGTAATGGTTGAAGGCCCTGATGATGATGAAGTGACGATGTTGGCAAACAAAATAGCTGATTTAGTTAAACTGGTTAAATAAATTAGCAAGTGAATAACGCTTCCAGAATATTAATTATGGGGCGTTATTTATTTTAAAGATTAACAATTATTGACTTGTTGCTTATGAACAGCGTTTCTATTGATTATGCTTGAACTGAACTGAACGAGAGTGACACCGAACAGCTTACAGAGGTTGATTTTTTTTCAATTAACTATTTCAGAGAATAAAGACAGTTAAATAACAATTTTTGAGCAATTTTTATTAAGTAAATAGCTTCATTATTACCCTGAACAACAAGTGAGTATAAAAAACATACAAGCAAGCAAAGATAATGTGTTAAATACTTGTATCTTTTGCGCAGGTTAGTTACTATCTCGCGGCTTCATTTTAGCAATGACTCTATTTGATTTTTACTGAAGTCGTAATACTGAAGTCGTAATATAAGTATGATGGCTTAGGAGTCGAAATGACGAGACGAGTAATTGTCGCCGCAAATTGGAAAATGAACGGAGATTCAGCCTTAGTTGACTCAATGATCTCAGGCTTGTCCGACATGGAATCTTCAAACGTTGAAGTGATTATTTGTCCGAGTTTTCCTTATTTATCTGATCTTAATCAGAAAATAAAAGCAGCTGATTTAGATAATATTATTCAAGTTGGCTCACAAACTGTGAGTAAATTTGTAGGTGGTGCCCATACGGGCGAAGTTTCCACAACAATGTTGAATGACTTATCAATAAAATACGTTATTGTTGGTCACTCAGAGCGCAGAAGTGTATATAATGAAACTTCTGAGCAAGTAGCTAGTAAAGTACATGCAGTATTAGACGCCGGATTAAATCCAATCTTATGCATTGGTGAAACCGAAGCAGAACGTGCTGATGGAAAAATAGAATCTGTGTTATTATCCCAGATTCAGCCAGTTATCGATGAAATTGGTATAGAAAGATTTAGTGATGTTGTTATCTCCTATGAGCCAGTTTGGGCAATAGGTACAGGTAAGGCAGCATCTAGTGCTATGGCACAAGAAACACATTATTTTATTCGTCAACTTATTGCTAAACAAAGTAAACAAGTGGCGGCTAATATATCATTACTCTACGGTGGCAGTGTTAATGCAGCTAACTGTGAAGAATTATTTGCACAACCCGATATAGACGGTGGTCTTGTTGGTGGTGCTAGTTTACAAGCTGAACAATTTAAAATTATTTGTTCTGCAGCCAAAGGAAAATAGAAATGTTGTATCAAGTATTAATTATCGCCTACGTAATAATTGCTTTAGCCCTAATTGGTTTAGTATTAATCCAACAAGGTAAAGGCGCAGATATGGGCGCATCTTTTGGTGCAGGCTCTTCTGCAACTGTTTTTGGCTCAGGTGGTTCAGGTAACTTCCTAACGTCTACTACAACATATTTAGCTGTAGCATTCTTTGCTATTAGCTTAATCTTAGGTAATCTAACAGCTAACCGCACTAAAGCGGTTGATGAGTGGAACAACCTAGAAGTAGAGCAAGCTGTTGATGCTATTCCTGCTGAGACTGTTGAAGAAATTGTTATTCCTGCGGCGCAAAATAGCGATGTTCCTGCTGCAGATACTACTGCTCGTAAAGAAGAAAATAGCAGCGTACCTGAGTAATATTTTCAAAGCATTAAATTCCAAGTTTTAGAAAATATAACTAACACCTCAGTTAGTTAATATAAAAGTAATAAGTAACTAGTTTTGCGCGGACGTGGCGGAATTGGTAGACGCGCCAGCTTGAGGGGCTGGTGACTTAGGTCGTGGGGGTTCAAGTCCCCCCGTCCGCACCACTAGCACTTATTATAATGTACAATAAAAACCGATACGCCTTTAAAAATAAGGCCTTTCGGTTTTTTTATGTCTTGTTTTTATGGTTTATATTTTAATTTACGGTTTTATGCTCAGGCAGATATTATTAAATGTAATTAAATAAAGTTTAGCGATTACTGGTAAGCCGCTTAGGATCTAACAGTTTAATCAACTCGGTTTCGCTTATTTCAGTAAGCTCCTTAGCAACATCTAACACGGTTTTATTTTCTGAATATGCCTTTTTCGCAATTTCTGCGCTTTTATCGTAGCCAATTAAGTGCACTAACGCGGTGACTAATATCGGATTTTTTGCGACGCTTTGTGCAATCTTTGTTTTGTTCACTGTCATGCCTTTGATCACTTTGTCGGCAAGCGCAATACTACTTGAACTTAATAATTGAATGCTTTCTATTAAAGTGTGTGCGATTAACGGCAGCATAGTATTTAGCTGAAAATTACCTGATTGACCAGCTAGTGTTATAGTTGTGTCATTGCCGATCACCTTAGTGCACGCCATCAATACTGCTTCAGGGATCACCGGGTTCACCTTACCCGGCATAATGCTACTGCCTTTTTGCAATTCTGGTAGATGCAATTCATGTAAACCGTTTAACGGACCACTACTTAACCAGCGAATATCATTACTTATTTTACTTAAACTGACTGCAGTTGTTTTAAGCGTTCCACTAACAGATACCGCGGTATCTTGAGCGCTAATAGCTCGAAAATGATTATCCGCGGGCGTAAAAGTTAAGTTTAGTTTATCGGTTAATATGCGAGTAACAATACTCGCAAACTCAGGATGGGTGTTAACACCAGTACCCACCGCGGTTCCACCTATCGCAAGTTTACACAAATTAGTTAAGTGCTGCTCAAGCTGAGCATAAACATAGCGAACTTGTTCACTCCAACCGCTTATCTCTTGCGCAAAACTGATTGGCATTGCATCCATTAAATGGGTACGGCCTGTTTTTATAGTGTCATGATATTCATTCGCCTTTTGATCTAATGTATCTGCTAAATACTGTAATGCGGGCAATAATTCATCGGCAATCAGTTTGGCTGCACTTAAGTGAATACATGAAGGAATAACATCGTTAGAGCTTTGCCCCATATTCACGTCGTCGTTAGGGTGAATATCAAGCGGGTTTTTACTGTTGCGTTTTGACAACGAGGCAATCACCTCATTAGCGTTCATGTTAGTGCTAGTACCAGAGCCAGTTTGAAATACATCAACCAGAAATTGATCATCATGAGAGCCAGTGGCGATTTCATCGGCGGCAAGTGTAATAGCAGTTGCTTTATCTGCATTAAGTAACTGTAATTCATGGTTTGCTTGCGCACAGCTACTTTTCAGTGTACCTAATGCCCAGAGAAATGGACGAGGCATTTTAAGATCACTCAAGGTGAAATTGTTCAATGCTTTTGTAGTTTCAACACCATAAAAAATGTTTGATGGTGAGCTACTTTCTGACGTTTCGTTATCGAATTTTTGGGGTCTGTTGTCTTGCATCTAGTTCTCCTTACTTTAGTCATTAGTTTCAACCATAGGTGTTAATTATTTGTGTTAATTATTTGTGTTAATTATTTGTGTTAATTATTAGCTTTAGCTCATTTCAGACAATAATGTTTACTCATTATTAATACAAAATATTATTAGTAAATCTTTATTACTAAATTATAAAACTTAAAATATCTAGAATCGGTACGTTAGCGTACAACTAGCCAATCTATTTTCATCGCTATTTACGGTTATTGATATGTACCGATAATATGTAGTGGTAAATAACAAAGTATCATATTTTTAACTAAACAATTAGCTTTGCCATCGCACATCGCATTTTAACCAGTACAAGTGAACTGTAATTTAAAGAATATGGCATTAACTATATGACCTGAATACGGGATAAGCAAAATGCTACAACAGCGCTAATTATGCGTATTTCTGCGTTGTGAAAACTCCCAATAACCAGTTATTGGCTTCGTTTTCTCGCCTTGAACTACGAATAATTAAAACTATTGTAGAGGTGTAACAATAACTAATTGATATTATTAGGTTATACATATTCATTATCCCGAGTTCAGGTTATATGGTTTTAACTTCAGTATGGGGCAAGCATTACTTAACTCTAATGTGTACTTATCAAAGTTTGTTACACGTCAGTTCGGATAACTTGGGCTAACAATGATAAGCTATGTTAACAATAGCTTTTGAAAAGTAAATCAATAGAAAACTATTCTCTAGTAAAGTACCGAGTAAAAAAAAAGAGTTAAATTAACGTGGAAAAACATAACAAAAGATCGACCCCTTGAAAGAAAATATTGTAGTCCTTATCATGGTTAATCACTCGAGCAGTTAATGAACAATTAATGGAGCACAAGCTATGGAAACTAATGATCAGAACAAACACGGTATCGCTCAGTTTGCGGCTTTAAAAACCGCTATAGCGAACGGTGAAGAGGTGTTGGTAAAAGATTTAGTGTCAAATGGGCCAATGCTAGATATCGAAAAAAGTTATCTTATTGACTTGGCTAAATTACATGGCAATCGAACTATTCTAATGCTACTTGAAAATGTTACCTTAAAAGAATAATTTGAAAGTAATTTATTAAAGCCCGTTTACTATTCGCTAAAGATCTTCACTGTGAAAATAGGAATTAAAGATCATTAAGATAAACTCTTAATTCTAACGTTTCCTATTAACAGCTTTTCATTTTTAGTGGCACACAGTAACAATTTACTGAGTATTTGCTGCGACATGGTCACTCTATCGAGTAATCTCGAGTAAAACATTAAATAGTATAATATTTTAATTACTACCCGCTATAAACTTTGGCGTTATCATATGTTTTAATGGCTCTTGTAAAGTGGAACTGTATACGATTTAACTAAATTAACATTACTTAACTTAACTTAACTTAACTTAACTTAAAGCTAATTTAACTGGGAGTAACAAGATGCAAGTTGAAACCATTAGGGATGTACTTAATTGGACTGTTTTATTTCATAAAAATTTAAAAGAAAGTTTAAAGCAAAGCGCTACACAAAATGAAGGTGAGCGAGCAAGAATGATGCTTAATTATTTAGCAGATCATGAAGCAAGCTTAGAGAATATTATACAAGAACTCGAAAATAGCGCAAACGAAAAGGTCTTGAGTACTTGGTGTTATGATTATATCGAAAAACACTCGATTATTGAGCATGTCGATTGTGAGTCATTCTTTGAAGAATTAGATATGCCGCAAATTATGGAAAAAATAGTAAACCATCATGAACAAGTAATTGAGTTAATTACTCATATTTATTCTCGTGTTGATATAGATAGTGCTAAAGAATTACTCGATACGATAAAAGGTGTTGAGGAAGATGAGATAAAACGAATGGTACAGTCGGCTAATCGGTTTTCAGACATATAATTGAAATACGTGGGTACTTATCGAATAAGTACTCAGCCAAATAAAAATAGCCTTATTTATCGGTGTTTTTTATATTGGCTGCGTTATGAAAGCAGCTAATAACCAATTATTTGGTTCGCTTTCTCGCCTTGAACTACGAATAACTATTATAGGTATACGTTACTAAGATATTGATATAATTATCTTACTAAATTTTATTATTCCGATTTCAGGTTGTTTGATAAATTACCTGAGCTTGTAAGATATCTTCGGAATCTGTGAAGAACGTCCCTTTAATTTTAATATCTTTTTTGGAAGTCGTCCTTTAGAAGTTATAACGTAGAGATATTAAGTGGGACCTTGCCAAAATATTTACGTATAAATGAAAAAACAGGCCGTAAAAAGGACCTGTTTTTTGTAGTGCCTTTGCCATGACTGCATCATTGTTAAGTCATGACATTTATAACACTTTATTTTTGCTACCTTGTGTTGTTAAACATAAACAACTTGCTAAGCAGTTGTTGCCAAATTACGTAGTACGAAGTGCAAAATACCACCGTTCTGGTAATAGCTAAATTCGTTTGGCGTATCAATTCTAATCAATACTTCAAATGATTTTTCACTACCATCTTGTGCGATGACAGAGACTGTTGCCGTTTTTTGATCAGCATTTATCGCAGGAATACTAAATTGCTCTTCACCAGTTAATTTGAATGTATCAGCACTTTCATCTGGCATAAACTGTAAAGGTAGAATGCCCATTCCAACTAAATTTGAACGATGAATACGCTCATAACTTTGCGCGATTACCGCTTTAACACCTAATAAAGCTGGACCTTTTGCCGCCCAATCGCGAGAGCTCCCCGTACCATACTCTTTACCCGCTAACACAATGGATGCAATATTTTGCTTTTGATATTGCATCGCGGCATCAAATACACTCATTTTCTCGCCCGATGGCATCATTCTAGTCCAGCAACCTTCAGTGCCTGGTGCTAATAAATTACGCAAACGCACATTAGCAAAAGTACCGCGCATCATGACTTCATGATTACCACGTCTTGAACCATAGGAGTTAAAGTCTTTAGGGGAAACACCTTCACTTTGTAAATACTCCGCCGCAGGGCTATCTAATGCGATTGAACCAGCAGGAGAAATGTGATCGGTGGTGACACTATCCCCTAGCTTTAATAAACATCGTGCATTTTTAATATCCTTAATCACAGGAATTTCAGCGCTAATGTTGTCAAAAAATGGCGGTAACTTAACGTAAGTAGAATCTGGCCAGTCATATTTTTGGCTTTCTACTATGTCTAAGGCTTGCCAGTCTTTATTGCCACTGTAGACATCGGCATAGCGAGAAGTAAACATTGAGCTATCGATAACACTTTCAATAACCTCTTTAATTTCATCACTTTCTGGCCAGATATCATGTAAATAGACAGGCTTGCCTGAGGCATCATCACCTAAAGGCTCTGTTGTAATATCTATTTTCATATTACCTGCTAATGCATAGGCAACCACTAGTGGAGGAGAGGCTAAATAATTGGCTTGAATTTCAGGGTGAATACGGCCTTCAAAATTACGATTACCGGATAATACCGAGGTAACAGATAAGTCACCTTGATGAATGGCACCGCTGATTTCGTTGGGTAAAGGGCCAGAATTACCAATACAAGTCGTACAGCCATATCCTACCAGTTGAAAACCCAGAGCATCCAAATCGGTATTTAAACCAGACTTAAGCAGATAATCAGTAACAACTTGTGAGCCAGGCGCAAAACTGGTTTTTACCCAAGGTTTAACGTTCAAGCCTCGACGTCTTGCATTTCGGGCTAATAAGCCTGCTGCAATTAATACCGATGGATTCGAGGTATTAGTACAACTGGTGATCGCGGCAATCACCACAGAGCCATGCTTTAATAAAAAATCTTCGTTCTTATATTGGCAAGGAACCCCCGCGTCTCCATTACTTGCAGGTAATACGGGAGAAGGTTGACCGCCTTCATCTTCAAAACTACTTTCGGTCGAGATAGATGGTGGGGTTGAATTTTTATTTAAATTTTGGTTTGAATCGGTTTGTTTTACACCGCTTTGTAATGTTAACCAATCACTGTAAGCAGTGCCTGCGGTGTCTAATGATATTCTATCTTGTGGGCGTTTAGGTCCTGCTATAGAAGGCACTACATCATCGAGTTTTAGTGATAATCGGTTATGATAAACCGCATTTTTTTGGGACTCAGTGCCCCACATATTCATGGCTTTAAGGTATGTTTTAATACGTGCTATATGTTCACTGTCTCGCCCTGTTAATTCCATATAATCAATGGTTTGATCATCAATGGGGAAAATCCCACAGGTTGCGCCATATTCAGGTGCCATATTGGCAATGGTTGCTCTGTCAGCTAAAGTAAGTTCATTTACCCCTGTGCCAAAAAACTCGACAAATTTACCTACCACTCCAGCGGCACGTAATTGCTCGGTAACGGTTAGTACTAGATCAGTCGCCGTTGTACCTGGAGGTAACTTACCGGTTAATTCAAAACCAATAATTTCAGGTAATAACATGGTAACAGGTTGACCTAACATTGCGGCTTCAGCTTCGATACCACCAACACCCCAACCCAATATACCTAAACCATTAATCATGGTGGTGTGTGAATCAGTGCCAACTAAGGTGTCTGGATAAAGTAGATTATTGTCATCGGCTTTTTTAAATACAACGCGTGCTAAGTACTCAAGGTTCACCTGATGCACGATACCACGCCCTGGCGGCACTACTTTAAAATTATCAAAACTTTGCTGACCCCAGCGTAAAAACTGGTAACGTTCATTGTTACGTTGAAATTCAATGGCCGTATTTTGTTCCATCGCATCGGCTTTGCCAAATACATCGACCATGACAGAATGGTCAATTACCAATTCTACAGGGTTTAACGGATTAATTTTCTCTGCTTTTCCGCCCATTTTTACAATTGCATCACGCATTGCCGCTAAATCGACTACTGCGGGTACACCGGTAAAGTCTTGTAAAATAACGCGGGAAGGAACAAAGGCAATTTCTGTATCTTGCCAGTTTTTTACGTCCCATTTAGCTAATACATCAATATCTTCATCTTGAACAAAATCAGTATCGGCATGGCGTAATAAATTTTCTAAGAGGATTTTAGCGGCGAAAGGTAAACGGGAAAGATCGTAGTTATCTGCTAAACCATCAAAGCTGTAGTAATGGCAAGTTTCACCATTTATTTCAAGGCTCTGCAAAGCTTCCCTATTAATTGATTGTGTCGACTTGGTCATTAGTAGTTCTCCATTAAAAGTGTATTTATGAAACGCTTATGAATAACGCTAAACTTGTAAATTGACACTAAACATACTAGCGCATCTATTAGATAGCGTATAGACCATGACGTTAGCTTTTCTTAGTTGATTGTATTCATGAAGTATTAAGCTGCTATTTATTAGTTCTAAGTTGAGAAGAAACTTAATCAAATTAGTGTTGCTTAAACTGAAATGGTTTCATGCAAGCTTAATATATAACTACTGAGTAATATTATTTTTTAAAGCAAATTTATATTGGTTTTCTTATGCTTATATTAGCTTGTTGATATAAATTTGCTTACATATAAATGACTAGGCTATTGTTGTTTTACATTTCGTTCAACCACATACTATATTACTCATCGTATGTCTTGTTTTGTTCAAATATCAGAACATCTCATTGCACTGACTAAGCTTTTAAATCTTCGCTTTAAAAAAGCGGTAAAAAATCATTTAAAAAAGGAAAGTTTACTATGAATGACAAGCAAAAATCCTCGACTGGAAAATGCCCTGTGATGCACGGTGGCGCAACTGAAGCTGCAACGACAAATATGGAATGGTGGCCAAAGGCTCTGAACCTAGACATCCTCCATCAACATGATAATAAAACCAATCCGATGGCTGCTGACTTCAACTATAGAGAAGCGGTTAAAAGTCTTGATATAGCAGCGCTAAACAAAGATATGCACGCCTTGATGACTGATAGCCAAGATTGGTGGCCTGCAGATTGGGGGCATTATGGCGGTTTAATGATTCGTTTGTCTTGGCATGCTGCAGGTACGTATCGTATAGCAGATGGTCGAGGCGGTGCAGCTACTGGAAATCAACGTTTTACACCGATTAACTCTTGGCCTGATAACGTCAACTTAGACAAAGCTCGCCGTTTACTTTGGCCGATTAAAAAGAAATACGGTAACAAGCTTAGCTGGGCAGATTTAATTACTTATGCGGGCACTATCGCTTATGAATCTATGGGATTGAAAACCCAAGGTTTTGCCTTTGGTCGTGAAGATATTTGGCACCCAGAAAAAGACACTTATTGGGGAGCTGAAAAAGAATGGCTAGCTCCAAGTGGCAGTGAAGGAAGTCGTTATTCTGGAGAGCGTGATTTAGAAAATCCGCTTGCTTCGGTAATGATGGGATTGATTTACGTTAACCCTGAAGGTGTTGATGGTAATCCTGATCCCCTAAAAACGGCTCAAGATATACGTGTAACCTTTGAACGTATGGCGATGAACGATGAAGAAACCGTTGCCCTAACGGCAGGTGGTCACACCGTAGGTAAATGTCACGGTAACGGCGATGCGTCAGTGCTTGGTAAAGAGCCAGCCGCAGGCGAAATAGAAGAACAGGGCTTGGGTTGGAACAACAAAAGCAAACGCGGTATTGGTCGCGACACTGTCTCTAGTGGTATTGAAGGTGCATGGACAACAAACCCTACCCAATGGGATAACGGTTATTTCTCCATGTTACTTAACTACGACTGGGAACTGAAAAAAAGTCCAGCAGGCGCTTGGCAGTGGGAGCCTATAAACATTAAGGAAGAGCATAAACCTGTAGATGTTGAAGATGCTTCTATACGTCATAACCCAATTATGACAGATGCTGATATGGCGATGAAAATGGATCCCGCCTATCGTAAAATTTCGGAGCGTTTTCATAATGACCAACAATATTTTTCCGAAGTTTTCGCTCGCGCATGGTTCAAACTGACACATCGCGATATGGGACCAAAAACACGTTACATTGGTTCAGATGCGCCGCAAGAAGACTTTATCTGGCAAGATCCTGTGCCTCAAGGTAATACCGGTTATGATATTGAGTCAGTGAAAGCAAGAATAGCGACAAGTGGGCTAAGCGTCAGCGAGTTGGTTTGTACTGCTTGGGATAGCGCTAGAACTTTCCGTAACTCTGACAAACGCGGCGGTGCTAATGGCGCCCGTATTCGTCTTGCTCCGCAAAAAGACTGGCAAGGCAACGAGCCTTCAAGGTTGTCAAAAGTATTGGCTATATTGGAGAATATTGCCGCTGAAAGTGGTGCAAGTGTTGCTGATGTTATTGTGTTAGCAGGCAACGTTGGTATTGAGCAAGCAGCAAAAATTGGTGGCGTTGAGGTGACTGTTCCGTTTTCATCTGGACGGGGTGATGCAACCACTGAGATGACAGATTGTGATTCATTCGATGTACTCGAGCCTCTGCATGATGCTTACCGTAACTGGCTCAAGCATGATTACAGTGTTAGCGCTGAAGAGTTAATGCTCGACCGTACACAGTTAATGGGATTGACCGCTAATGAAATGACGGTATTAATTGGCGGAATGCGAATGCTAGATACCAATTACGGCGGTACAAAACACGGTGTTTTCACTGAGCGTGAAGGGGTATTATCTAATGACTATTTCATTAATCTAACCGATATGAATTATACGTGGCAGCCTGTTGCTAACAATTTATATGAAATTCGAGATCGTAGTTCAAACGAGGTCAAGTGGACAGCAACACGGGTTGATCTTATTTTTGGCTCTAATTCAATTCTTCGTGCTTATAGTGAAGTGTATGCTCAAGATGATAATAAGGAAAAATTTGTTCACGATTTTGTTGCTGCATGGACGAAAGTAATGAATGCTGATCGCTTTGATTTAGATTTGATTTAGCTTGATGTAACACGATCTAACAAGGTTTAGGTTGTGTTCTAGGTTTCAATTTTGGTTAATTATCAAATAAAATCATCTCATATTTAACGGAGCAGTTTGAGTTTTTTTGTTTGATATCTTATTTTTGATATCTTGTTTAAATTGATTAATACATTGAACGCTGTCCTTTATATAAAGGGCAGCGATTAATATCAGCGAAGTAAACTAAGCAAGCAATTCAAGTAAATGTTAACCATAAGCAAGTGTCAAAATACTTGATTTTAGCCTAGCTCATAAGCATTAGTTATCGACTAGTTAGTCAGTAATTATCTAATCGGTAATCCTCTAGTTTTAAAAATCATAAGCAATGGTAAATGTTAGGGCAGGGGCTAAAATACGGTAATCAGCTGTTCGTTTTAACGTATTTCTTTTATTCAAGTCTTGATTGAACCAACCTAAAACGTTTTGCAAATCTATTCGAAACAACAAATCCTTTGTAAATAATTGATTGTAACCAATATTCCAGTAAGCACTAGTACCACTCATGCCGTCATAATCATCTGCAGCACTTAACTTAGCGTAATTTAGTTGGCTTTCTAGATCTTGTGCAAGCATTGCTTGTTCATTGTTATAATTCGCCCAATCTTGTGCTCCTTGAAAACTCCAAAATACTCTTAATGAAGTATCAAAGCTGATACTGTCATTGAGTACTTTTCTATAAGTGAACTTTGTTTGCCAATCAGACCATGCTGTAACATACTTTCCTTCACCATACGGATAAGCTGAAAAATCTTGTCCTACTCCTTCAGCGGTCATATTGAAATCAAGCAACTTGGTATAAGCCTGTGAAATAGACCAATAGTCATTGTCTTTTTTATAATTGATATTTAATTCGCCACCAATATTGGTGTATGTACCAATATTTTGAATTGCCCCTGGAGCATTACCAGATTGAGGTGGCGCGGCATTATTCCAAGACAATAACTCTACTTCGTTGTAAAAAATATTTGCCTCAAATAAAATCTCTGAATTAATAACCCTTGAATACATTATTTCAGTGGTTTCTATTTGCTCGTTTTCTGCTTCTTTATTTCGATTTACACTTTGTCTTAAGTTACTTTCACTTGCCCGTCTGTGTGAAATATTGAACATTAATTTTAAGGTGTCGATTGGTGTTACATTTTGAATGAAAGCAATGCGTGGTGAAAACAATAAGTCGGTATCACTATGAAAGTCAAAACGAGCGCCGAGAAGTAATGAACTGAGGGGATTGAACCTAAATAAACTTTCACCAAATAACGCATAATTTATGGTGGTCCAGCCATTACCTGAGTCGCCATCGCTGGCATCTATTTCATCACTGGTTCTTTGTCCGTCAAAAAATTTAGAGGTTAACCCTAAGCGGTTATAACTGTAATCAAAGCCAAGTACGTAGCTATGATCAGTTTCAAAAGTGGTAATTGATTTAAAAAATAATTCTTCTTCACCAAAAGCATTATTGGTATTTGTAATACTACTGCCGTCTACATCTTGTTGTGTTTTCACAAACTCAGATCTGTCATAACTTAATGAGAAGGTGGTATTCTCTAAAAAAGCAACCTCAGGTTTATATTCATTAAACCAAGTTAACTGCGCGTAACCGTTTTCTCTATGACTGCCCGCGGTATCATTGTTCCAGTTATTAGAATCCTCTTCTTTACCACGTCGGGGAGCTGATTGTACACCGCCTTGGGTAAATCGTATCCATGAATCAAAGTTATTATTACGGTAACGAATATTGGCTTTAATTAATAATTGATCATCAAATGCGGCATTATAATTAGGGATTTTGTTATATGCAGGATTTACCTCGCCTCCAGCTTCAACTTGAATGTTTTCGAAATTAACATTTTGTCCGGAAATTAATGGTGAGTGGTTAGTATTAGCGCCATCGTAATCGGCAAGGCCAATATATAATAATAGCGATTCATTTTGACCAAAAGTATGACCACTTCTTATTTCAAATGATTGAAACTCTTCAAGTGTACCTACTTTCACTGTTGCTTTTGTACCGGGCGCATCAGCGCCATCAAAGGTGATTATGTTTATTACCCCAGCAATTGCACCTGGCCCCCATACCGCGGCACCAGAGCCCCTTACTACTTCGACTTGTTTAATATCATCAAGCATGGGAAATATTTTTTCAGTAAAGCCGCCAATGCTCATCACGTGGTTCATCACTTTACCATTGACTAGAGTTAACATTTTGTTATCTCTATCTGTGGTCATACCGCGAATGCCGCCTTTGTCTTGACCTACATTGTGAGAGGAAATTTGAAAGTTTGGGACAAATATTTCTAAGGCTTCTTCTAGTTGTCGTGCGCCACTATTGCTTAACATCTCACGGGTAATAATTGTAACGGCAGAGGGCTCTTCTTTTTGGGTGATTTTTAAAGCAGAGGTTGATGATTTTACGCGAATATTTCTCAGCTCTTCTAAAGGGATATTTAATAAATCATCTATGGATTCACTTGGTGCAGACCACGCCAAAGATAGCCCCAAAAAAGGGGAGCTAATCAATATGATCAAGCAGGTGGTTTTTTTCATACGAAGCTAACACCAAAAATAGTTACTAAGCAGGTAGATATGGAACGGGTATTGATATAAGTCGTGATACAAATATCATCTTGTGCATAATAATAGACTAAAATAAATTTAAACGAATATTGACTGTATATTTTAACGTATTAATTATAGTCGTAATGTGTTTCTTGTTACGGAATTGTAAACATACTTTATTTACAACAATAGGCACTTTTTATGTGGTTTTATATGTGGTATAGATGAGATAAATTAATTTATAAGCCTTGTACTCACAACTTATATCTACAAACATATATTAGGTTATCGGTTCATTTATTAATTACTTTAATCAAATAACGCCCCGCTATATGTTTATTTGATAACCAGGTTGAATTTATTATCTAAGGCACACTTGTATTGAAGCACTCAACATTGCAAATATCAAAAATACTAGGATATTACACTTTATGATTCTTAGTCATAGTGCTTCGCCCGCCATAACTTGCAAACTGGCAATGTTCATTAAAGTCACCTTCTTGAGCATTATGCTTATTGTGCCTAGTTATGCGCAAACGGCAAACTCAGTAGAATTACTTAAAGTCGTTTGGGTATACAAATTTCTTAATTATATTACTTGGCCCGATGAAGAAAATACCAACAATATAACCATTAGCTATTGGGGAGGCGACAGTGTTTTTTATGACAACCTGCTCGGCTTAAACGGTAAGAGGGTACGCGATAACCAAATTAGCATTGTCAGACAAGGGAGTATTTCACCGCAAAAAGATGTACAGGTTATTGTGGTAGGAAAAAATAACAATGGCGATCTTGCTAAATTACAAAGCTTAGTGAAGGGCGAAAACATCTTGGTTATTTCTGATGACGTAACCGATAAGCAACATATTATGATTAACTTTGTTTATCCAGATCCTAATTCAATTTCATTTGAGCTTAATCGTTATAACATCATCTATGAAAAATTAGCATTATCGTCAGATATATTGGTTATTGGTGGCACCGAAATAGATATTGCTCAAGTATTAAATGAAATGAATAGCAAGCTTGATAAAAGCCGATTACAACTTGATAAGCGTGAACGAACACTAACTGCATTAGCCTCTGAAATTAGTGAAAAAGAACACAAGATGGCGTCACTGCAACAGCAAATAGTAGAGCAAACTCAAGATATTGATTCAAGACAACAACAATACTTGATGTTAAAAAATGACATGGAGCAATTGCTCCTCACGGTTAAAAATAGTCAGGCACAGTTGGTTAGAAATCAGCAGCAACTTGTGAAAAATCAAGCTGAACTTAAAAAAAATAACGAAGAGCTAAAGCAAAATAATTTAGCCTTAGTTGAAAAACAAAATAAACTCATTGAAAAAGAGCGAGATATTGAACAACTATCGCAAGCCATTGCAGCGAATAAATTAACGCTAGTTGGGCAGTCAGCACAAATAGCGCAACAAAAAGTATCATTGTCTAGTCAGGAAGCGTCATTACTGAATCAAGAAAAAGAGTTGTTAAATAAAACATCTACTATACAGCGTCAGAATATGGTGATGGTTTTTAGTCTTATTTTTATCCTGCTGGCGTTAGGTATAGTGTTTGTATTGTATAAAAGCAGCAAAAACAAAAAGAAATCCTATGAAGCACTCAGCGATAAAAATAATCAACTTGCGCAAACTAACGGACAACTCCTAGAAACACAATTTCAATTGGTTGAGTCAGAAAAAATGGCTGCCTTGGGTAATTTAGTGGCAGGCGTTGCTCATGAAATAAATACCCCGTTAGGCACTAGTGTTACAGCGGTAAGTACGGCTCAGCATTTATTAGATATTTTTATGGCTAAAGTGCAAGCTAACAAAGTTAGCCGAACAGACATGAACACTTTTTTAGAAAAATTAAACCAAGCCACTGGTTTAATTAACAATAATTTGATCCGCGCCAATGATCTTATCCGACAGTTTAAATTAGTGGCTGTTGACCAATCATCAGAAGAGCAACGCGAATTTTTACTGGGGGAATACTTAAATGAAGTATTATCAAGTTTATACCCAGAATATAAAAAATATAATTGTGAGATAGATATAATCTGTGATGAAGAGTTAACAATGAACTCATACCCAGGTGGTATTGCGCAAATAATGACGAACTTAGTGATTAACTCAATTTTGCATGGCTTTAAATTGGATAAAGATGGCGCTATACAGCTTAATGTTAGTAGTGACGATAAAACCGTGATTATCACCTATCAAGATAATGGTATTGGCATTGAGAAAGGTAAATACACTCAAATTTTTACACCATTTTATACCACTAAGCGTAATAATGGTGGCAGTGGCTTAGGTATGCATATTTGTTATAATATCGCCAGAAAATTGGGCGGTGATATAAAATGTGTACCTTGTGATAGTGGCGCTAAATTTGTTATTACCCTGCTTAAAAATTTATAAGCTTGTATCGTCTTGTATCGACTTCTTATCGAAAATCCCTCTAAAATAGTTAACCCTTGTAGTACTCAATGAAAATCAATGAACGTAAATTAAATATCGATTATGCCGAGCAAGGCTACTTTGTTATCAGAAATTATTTTGATAACGGTGAGATAGAATCACTAAGAAAGGTAGTGTTAAAGTTTCATCAATTATGGAAAAAAGACAACGAAAAATTCTATAAAGAAGAAGCGTTTAACTCTTCGCTTATTACCGGAAGCGAGTATTTAACCTCTACAGATAGAATAAAATTGTTCAACTTTATTAGTTCAAATAAAATGATGGCGATCATCAAATCGGTCATTCCTGATAAACCTGCTTTTATGAATACCCAGCTATTTTTCAACCCGGTTAATCCTGATCTTAAAAACTTTTGGCATAGAGACTGCCAATATGATCATGATGTTGAAGATCAAAAAATTGCGATTCAAGAAACACAAGTGGTACATTTTAGGGTACCTTTATTCGACGAACTAGGAATGGAGTTAGTACCTGGGAGTCATAAACGCTGGGACAATGCTGAAGAATTCGCGGTTCGCCAAGAAGAGCAGGGAAAGTTAAGTAGTGACGAGCTTTCTACAGGGAAAAAAATTCAATTGGCGGCGGGGGATTTATTAGTTTTTTCGGCAGATATGATCCATCGAGGCTTATATGGATTAGAGCGTTTAGCGTTAGATATATTGGTGTTTGATCCTGCTGGTGATTTTGTTGACTACGTTGATGACGATTGTTTGCCAGATAGCGATATGCTTGCGAAAATTGACGATGCAAGTTTATTTAATAATATTCTTGAGTTAAAGATGCAACGCGCTTTATGCACATAGGTTTAACTGATACAGAACATTGAAGTAATATAAGCAACCTGAGTTCGGAATAAGCAAAATGCTACAACAGCCTTAATTATCCGTATTACTGTGTTTTGAAAGCTCCCAATAACCTGTTATTGGCTTCGCTTTCCAGCCTTGTACTACGAATAGTTAAAACTATTGTATAGGTAAACTTCTAGGTGATTGATATTAATATTTTACTCACTTTCATTATCCCGTACTCAGGTTAAGTAATCAGTGTTATCGGTAGCTATTTTGGGTATCATAAAAATAGTGATTTTAATTACTACATTAAAATCACTATTTTTAATTCACTTTTTAAATCAGTAAGTTTTGGACATATTATGTGGCGGTTTGTTTTATCAGTGAGTTTCTTTTGTTCGGTTGCACTTAATGTTTATTTGTTTATGCAATTAAATGTGAACGCAATAGAAGAAAAGTTCCACCAAGAATCCACCGTTAACTCACCACAACAACTGACTAACAAACACATTATTGTTAATAATGCTAATAATGATCACCTTAAACCGACAGTGGCTACGGTAAACAAAAAAAACACTTCGATTAACAGTGATGACACTCCCGATAACATTGCACAGCAAGTTGCATCAAAAATTAAAAAGGCAATTACTGATAATGACTATTTTGTTGCTAGCTTTTTAATGAATACTTTAGCTAATGAATCTCAAGCTACGGCTGAATTAGCAGACGTTAAACAATTCTGGTTGGCAGCAACGAAAACTCTCATTCAACAAGATTTGTTTGGCCATGCTGAAAGCTCCATCAATGCTTATTTGGGGTTTCAACAAGATGATATTGAATTTCTTTATCAACAAATCGACTTATATTGGCAACAGCAACTAGCGATACCGGCAATAAGGTATGCTTATGAATTGCAATATCATGTTTTTAGTGAAGTTCAAAAATATGATGTTATTAGTTTTTCTAGAGATTTAGTCAAACAACAAGCTGATGTGCTTATAGGTAATAATCTATGGATTGAATTAAGAGAATTAGTCGAGCAGGTAATGATATTTGATCCTGATGATCTTAATTTGCAGTGGTTGTTTGTTCGCACCCAATATCAATTAGGTGAGTTTGAATATGCGCGCAACACGATTCAACCCTTTTTACATAACCCCAATTATAAAGTAAAAGCAGAAGCGCTTTTAGAAAAAATTGAAGAAGCTTTAAGGAAACCAGAAAGTATTCCGTTAAGCCGTCAAGGAGAACACTTTATAGTGCCTGCTTTTATTGATGGTGGTTTTCAAGTTTCTTTAATGCTAGATACAGGTGCGAGTATTTCATTATTGTCTGAAGCCGCTTTTGATGGTTTAAAACGCTATACGGATGTTATTTTTCTAAAAGACATACAACTTAATACCGCTGGCGGACAAGTGATTGCAAGCATGTATCAAGTTGCGGAGTTTTCTATTCAAGGCTATGTTGTTAATGACTTCGACTTTGTTGTTAGCCCTTACATCAGTGAGCATAATGATGGCTTACTTGGCATGAACTTTCTCAGTGCTTTTGATTTTCATCTTGATCAAGAAAATAACCAACTTATTCTGAGAAATAAGTAAAATAGTTATAATATTTGTAACCACCTATAACGTTTACTTTCCTCGTTTTTCGGGAGTTATTTTTACGCTATTATCATGTTAACAGCATAGCACTACTAGCAAAGCCTTAAATATCGCGGTAATATTTAGCCACCAAAATATTTAGCCAGTAATAAGTTATTTTATTTTTCAGTTAATCTATCTTATTCGCTCAACAAATATGTTTAATTAATATGCTCAATTAATGTGTTTAAATAATGCGTTTAAGTAATGCATTCAATTAATACGTAAAACAAATTCACCCACTTATAAAAGTTAATACTTATGACAACTCAAAAATTTAATGAAGCAGCACAACAGTTTTTAGCACGTCGTGTACCTGGTACTAAAGCAGACAGCTTACCTGAAGCAATTAGACCTATTAGCATTGAAGATGCGTTAATGGTTCACCAAGAAATGATTAAACTTCGCAGTGATGGTGTTGCGGGTTGGAAATGTTTATTACCATTAGCTGAAGACAAAATTATCATGGCGCCAATTTTTAGTGATACTTTTCAATATGGCGAGCAGTGTTCATTAATGAAAGACAATGGTGTAGCGCGAGTTGAGCCAGAAATTGTATTTGTACTAAATAAAGATTTACCAGCACGTGATGAAGACTATTCTGAAGCTGAAATTAATGACGCTATTGGTAGCTGTCACATGGCGTTAGAATTAATGCAAAGTCGTTTCGCTGAAGACTGTACAGCAGAATTTGCAGAGCGTTTAGCTGATTGTTTACTTAACCAAGGTTTATATATTGGCCCTGAAATTGATAGAGATTTAGCCTTCGCAGCAAGTAAAATTCAACTTTCGTTTAAACAAACAGACGCAAATGGTGAAGTAACCGAGAAAAACCTTGATGGTGTTCATCCTAATCCATTACCACAATTGCCAGTTTATTGGGCAATTAACATGATGAGTAAACGTGGTACAACCTTTAAAAAAGGTGAAGCGTTCACTACTGGTTCTTATAAAGGTATTGTTGAAGTAGATTTTGATAAGAAAACCGAAATCAGCTACGCAGGTATTGGTAGCTACACAGTTACTTTCAAAGAGCTTGTGTAACGTTAACTTGTATAACCTTAAATAATTATAAAGTTTATTCGCGATAAATAAATTAAAAAGGTAACTCAGTTTATATTCTGGGTTACCTTTTTTCGTTTAGTTTAACTGGGCTTAAATTAGCTTAGATAAAATACTTAGATCAAATCAAACGATTTAAGAAAAGCCAAACCAACACTCACCGTAAATAGTGAACCCACAGTACTCATTACAATAATATTGGCCGCTAAGGTCTCATTTCCCTTCATCGCTTTCACCATGACAAAACTCGCTGCAGCGGTGGGTGTACTAGCCATTAAAAATAAAATACCCAGTTCCATTTTTGAATAGCCACAAGCATAACCAATTGAGGTGATAATAATAGGAGTAACAATAAGCTTGGCAATTACCGAGGCAGAGGCCACCATTTTAGTACTTTTCATATCGTTAAACGATAAACTTGCACCAATACAAAGTAGAGCAACAGGTAAGGTTAACTGAGCTAAATAATCACCCGTTTTCATTAATACCGGATGAATAGGGATGTGCAGCAAATTAATACTTATACCCAGCACAATACCGATAATGAGCGGGTTTTTAACTATGCTAACTAGAATAGAGCTAATGTTGAGTTTTTTATCGGTTAATGTTGTAGTTAGGGTGTAAATACACAACACGTTATACATCAATACTAAAATAGACATTAAAATAGAGGCTTTAGCAATACCTTCTGCACCATATAAGTTTGCACAAAAAGCTAACCCAACAATGGCCAAATTGCCACGAAAAGCCCCTTGCACATAAACACCTTTATCACGCGGATTTTTAACAAAAAGCGAAGCACTTAAAGTTAACAACACAAACACGAGTAAGGTTGCTAATCCTGCGCTGGC
Source organism: Colwellia echini (assembly GCF_002843355.2). Lineage (GTDB taxonomy): Bacteria > Pseudomonadota > Gammaproteobacteria > Enterobacterales > Alteromonadaceae > Colwellia > Colwellia echini. The sequence continues at coordinate 52,552 of NZ_PJAI02000010.1, read as the reverse complement.
GATAATAACAGGATCAAATACCGTCGCAATGTCGGTTTTAATCATGCTCATACCGAGTAAAACAGGCAGCGACACTTTAAAAACAATAATGGACGCTTGTGAGATAAACACATCACCAATTAATCGGTAATACTTAAGAATGCCACCTAATACAACCATAGTAAAAATTGGTCCGGTGACTGAAAAGGCAAAGTTAACGGTAGAAAGAAGTTCAGAAAACACAAGTATCCTATTTCATTAATGGGGTAATAGAAGGGCTGTGATTAAGAGGCGTATTCTCAATCGCCGCGCTTACTAATGCTTAAATTAACTATTAGTAAGCTGTTTAATCTAATATATTAAAGGTCTTATCTTAAAGGTCTTATCTTAAAGGTCTTATCTTAAAGGTATTCGCTTAAATAATTACTACCTAAAAGATATTCACTCAGAGAAGACTCACTCATAAATATTAGCCAAGTGGTGCCAACAACGACTCTAAAATATCATCGGTTAAACTCAGCTTATTATCACTCACTTCTTCAGACAACAACGCTTTAGCTAGCTCTGCTTTATTTTGTTGTATTTTTTGAATTTTCTCTTCGATTGAATTTTCAATAATATATTTATATACAAATACAGGCTTGTCTTGACCTATACGATAAGCTCGGTCAGTGGCTTGGTTTTCAACTGCAGGGTTCCACCAAGGGTCAAAGTGAATAACGGTATCCGCGGCCGTTAAGTTCAAACCAACACCACCTGCACGTAGGCTGATTAAAAATACCGGCACATCACCATTTTGAAATTGATCAACCACTTCTTGTCGTTTAGTTGTCGCGCCTGTTAATTTAACAAAATTAATACCTGCATTTACTAACTCGTCTTCTATTAAGGCAAGCATACTGGTAAATTGTGAGAAGATAAGAATTTTGCGGCCTTCTTCAATTTGCTCAGGCAGAGTTTCCATCAGGTAATCAAGCTTAGCTGACTGATTAACTTTTTTAGCGCCTTCAAGTGATAATAACTTAGGGTGATTACACACTTGTCTTAGCTTGAGTAAGGCGTCTAATACTTCTATTTGACTACGTTTTAAGCCTTTATCAGCAATGATATCTTTTAAACGTCCATCCATTGCTAAACGCACTGATTCGTAAAGCTCAGCTTGTTGACCTTCAATACGTAGGGTTTGAATAATCTCTGTTTTTGGCGGTAATTCGGTGGCTATTTTGTCTTTGGTTCTACGTAAAATAAACGGCTTAATACGCTGGTTCAATAACTGTTTGCGCTCTAACTCGCCGTGCTTTTCAATTGGGTTTCTAAACAGTTTAGTGAACTGTCGTTGTCCACCTAAAAATCCGGGGAGTAGAAAGTTAAATTGTGCCCAAAACTCGCCTAAATGGTTTTCCATAGGAGTACCCGTTAGGCATAATTTATGTTGAGCTTTAAGTAACATAAAGGCTTGGTATAGCTTCGTTTTAGTATTTTTAATATAGTGCGCTTCATCAAGAATAAGGTAGTAAAACTTTTGCTCCTGATATAGCTCTAAATCTTTAGTTATTAACGCATAACTGGTGATAATGATATCTACAGCTGGAGTAGACTCCGCATTATCGCTCTGCTCGCTGTTGTCAATTGACTCAAGACAACCAAAGTTTTGATGGCGTTTAGTACCGTGTAATACTTGATAAGAAAGCTCAGGGGTGAATTTTTCAATTTCATTTGCCCAGTTAAAAATAACACTGGTAGGCGCTACAATCAGTACCGGTTTAGTTAAACGACCTGCCTGCTTTTCAATGAGTAAATGCGCCAAAGCTTGAATAGTTTTACCTAAGCCCATGTCATCAGCCAAAATACCATTTAATTGATATTCTCGTAAAAACTGTAACCAGTTTAAACCTTGTTGTTGATACGAGCGCAAAGTCGCGTTTAAACCATCAGGAACTGCAACAGTGGTTACCTGTTGAAAGTCTTTTAATTTGTCTGCTAAAGCGCGTAACTTAGCTGTGCCTGTGGCAATCAAACCTTGATCGTCTAGCATTGACAAGGTTTGATGACCTTGAAAACGAGATAACTCCATAGTGCCGTCATCGTTTAACGGATTTGGCATAAACAATTCAATAAACTGTTTTAATATAGGTTGTACGCTTTGGTAACGTAAAGCGACAAATTCACCATTGTCTAAATCAACATAAATAGGTGCATCTGGTGAAATTAACTTTTCTTTTTCTCGATCAATTAATACTGAGCGCGGTAGTTGTTCAATCGCACTCAACAAAATAGGAAATGCAGGCATTTTTTTGCCATCAATGGTTAAATTTAAACCCAGCGAGAAAAAATCATGATCATCGGTTTCAATCACTTGTGCATCAAACACGCTATCTGTTGAAAGTGCTTTATAGTAAAAGTTATCAGCGAATGTAATGTGCCAATTAAGCGCTTGTAATAAAGGTAATTCTTTATGTAAAAAAGGATGCCAGTAGTACGGAGCTTCCATTAACATTGAAAACTTAGGCACTCTATTTTTATTTAGATAATCTTGGTTGGTAAAAGTAAATTGCTTGGCTTTAGGCTGCGCAATAAAGTTTAACGCCGATAGTTTATCAATAACAGATTGCTCAAAAGCTAAATCACGATAGAGTTTTATTTCCTGCAACTCTTCAACTTCATGGTCATCGTTGTTTGTCGCTATGTCTGCTTCATGTTCAATAACACTATTTTTACCTGAAGTATTAGCTGGAGTAGATATTGTGATTGTCGCATTCTCATTATGTGGGTTTACTAAGGTACCTTGATAAGAAAAATTAACATGCACATAGCCTGTTTTAGGGCTACTTTTTGATGGTGTAGAAAAATGCAAATACACATCAGGTTTTGACAATTCTTGTGAAAATTTAGTTTTCGGTTTTGGCAAACGTTGTACCGCTTCACCTAACGACATTGACAATTTATTTAACACCCAAGGCAATTTGTCTTCTTCAAAAATAGGCGAGTTAAGTAAGTCGGCCTCAAATTCACATTGGGTATTGGTATTAATTTTACCAAAAGTATTATTGTCAGAATCATAGTAACAAAGCGGTTGAGCTTTAATAATTTGAATACTGCTTGATGGTTTGTCAAAAACGAGTTTTAAAGTATGTAGTTGATTATCAAGCGCTATCCACTGCCACTGTGCTGCTAATGGCTCGCCTAATTGTAAAGGCTCGTCGAGGTTGTAGTCACTGTGCCAAAAACAACGGTTGGTATTAATAATACGCTCGAATAAATCAAAATATTTAACCGTATCACCAAATTGATTAGTACGAATAAGCTCAGTGATAACCGCCACGTCATCATTGTTAGCATAAGCGCTATTGATTAACGCATTAGTAGAATATTCACCACCAAGGGTACTGCTCCAACCACCACTTTTTTTAGGGCGAGTTGATTTGATTAATAAGGTATAAAAGTCATCTTCGTTGTAACTATTGGGTTTTAAAAAATAAAGTAACGATTTTTGTTGGCTATTCGTTGGGTAACGACTAGGTTGGGCTTGAAAATTACTCAACCATTTATCAATGATTTTTTCAGAGGTAGCAATGCTTTTGTAGTCAAAGTGCTGTTCAATATAATATTTAGCCAATGCAGCGCCATGTTTACAGTCTCGGCCGATATAGCAATCGCAATAACTTGAAATATTATTGTTTTTAGAGTCAGAAACTAAACGCGTTAAATAACTGGTTTGGCGAGAGCGTTCACTAAACACCACTCCTCGAATTGTATCACCGTCAAGTGCACAGGTTTTAATGCCTTTTGCATTAAAAATTCTTACGCCTTTTTTCCATTCATTGGTGGTAAAGTGCTTTTCGAGTAATTGAGGGGTAAAAGTGTTGTTGGCCATAAGCTTTTATTACTAAGAATTCCAATAGACTGATAAATGAGCAAATTAATGCTTAAACGTTTAACTATTACTTTTTAAAAGGACATTCAAGCTTAACAGCTTATGACGAACAATTCATTGTATCATTGCAGTATTGTCGCAGTATTAGCGAAATAGTAATGCCGAGAGGTTAGTTGAGCTAAAAAATATAATTCCCTTACTCAGCTCTAAATACGCTAAAATAGCTAATAATTACTTTGTTACATTGCCCGTTACATAAATTTACTCCACTTTACTTTAGTTTGAGCCAATACCTTAATGACCCTTGATACAAATCTTTCTGAAAAAAATATTCCCAGTGCAAATACTTTCGCGAACTCTTTTGCAGAGCTTGGTTTAATTACACCATTATTGGCTAGATTAGCCGAGCTTGATTATAAGCAACCAACACCAATTCAAGCGCAAGCAATTCCAAGTGTATTAGCAGGACGAGATTTAATTGGTGGCGCAAATACCGGTTCAGGTAAAACAGCAACCTTTGCTTTACCGCTATTGCAACAACTACGCAGTGAAAAATCCTCAGTGGGCAGTAGTAAAACGAGTAGTAGCAAAACAAGTGATAAAGGTAATTTTGTTAGTCGTCTTATTTTGGTGCCAACTCGAGAATTAGCGAAACAAGTTGCTGATAACATTAAGTCTTACGCAGTACATTTTAATGGTGATATTAAAGTTACGGCTGTATTTGGTGGCGTATCCGTGAATACGCAAATGTTAGCATTACGTGGTGGAACTGACATTCTAGTGGCAACACCAGGTAGATTACTTGATTTAATATCAAGTAATGCTATTAAACTTGATAAAGTAAAAAGCTTAGTACTTGATGAAGCCGATCGTATGTTAAGCCTCGGCTTTACTGATGAATTAACTGCGTTATTAGCTTTAACGCCTAAGCATAAGCAAACCTTATTATTTTCTGCCACCTTTCCTGAGCAAGTGCAATCTTTAACGCAAGAGCTACTCAACAACCCTATAGAAATACAAGTGCAAAGCGCCGATGCAAGTACCTTAGTACAGCGGGTATTTACCGTTAATAAAGGTGATAAAACAGCAGTAGTTGCACATTTAATTCAACAGCATAAATGGCGACAAGCACTTATTTTTGTAAACGCTAAACATCACTGTGAACACTTAGCCGAAAAGTTAGCAAAGCGTGGTATAACGGCTGCAGTATTTCATGGTGATAAAGGTCAAAGTGAACGTAATCGCGTACTTGATGGCTTTAAAGCAGGGGAGATTGATATTTTAATTGCTACGGATATTGCAGCTCGTGGTTTAGATATTGATAAACTGCCCGTGGTTATCAATTTTAACTTACCAAGAAGTCCTGCAGACTATATGCATAGAATTGGACGAAGCGGTCGTGCCGGTGAAGTTGGGCTGGCGATATCACTTATCGACCATGAAGATTATCACCATTTTAGTGTCATTGAAAAGAAGCATAAAATACGTCTTGAGCGTGAGCAAGTTGTCGGCTTTGAAGTGTCTGAAATTGCAAGTGACTCAATATTAGCAGCAGAGCTGGCTGCAAATAAGCCAATGGCAAAACCAGAAGGCACAGGTAAGAAAAAGCGTAAAAAGAAAAAACCGACTATTAATGATGATATTTGGAGCGGTATTACTAAATCCGAGTAAATCAGACTCTTTATCTACGTCGACTTCTTTAATATTAAATTTAAAACTAACCATACAGATAAGTTTAATACTTTATCTTTCGCCTTAATTCACCACCTCAGATCATAGCTATGGTTTTGAGGTGGAAAATACAATTCCTCCTATAATTATTTTTCACATCATCATTACTTTTAATTGACAATCAATTACTTGCCAGCATTGTTTTTTATTACTCTAATTCAACTCTAGATCGCTATAAATAAATCAGGAAAAAAATTTATTTATATTCATTTTTACGTCTGTATTTTTCTTTATTAATTTCAGTGCTGTATGAAATATTTAATAAAAGCCTTTATTTAAAGGGCTTTTTGTTTACCTTCCTGTTTACATTATTGTAAGTACTGTTGTAAGCTAAGGTGATTTTTTAATTAACAGGATGTTATAAATATGATCTCTAAACGTACATTTAAAACCAAAGATGAAACCGAAGTGACTTTTATCTTCAGCCGTGATGATGTTAAAAAAGTAGAACTAGTGGCTGATTTTAATCAATGGCAACCTTCGTCAATGAAGTTTGATCGAAAGAACAACCGGTTTACTGCAAAAGTTAGATTACCTAACGACAATATCTTCCATTTTAAATATTTACTTGATGGCAAAGAATGGGAAAACGACTATGCCGCTGATCACTATTTACCAAATGTTTTTGGTTCAGAAAATAGTGTGGTTTCCACTGTTACTGTCAACTTAGCTAAAAGCTAAATATATAAAACAAAAAGAGACAATTAATTTAGGGCAATTATGCTCGCAATATCGCTAAAGTTAGATGGAATTTAACATGACAATATCGCAACGCCGTTACATAAGTGAACTCACCAAAGACACCTACGCCTTGATCCTTGCTGGCGGAAAGGGTAGCCGTTTACATGAACTTACTGAGTGGCGGGCTAAACCCGCAGTTTATTTTGGTGGCATCTTCCGCTTGATAGATTTTCCGCTTTCCAACTGTATTAATTCAGGTATACGCCATGTTGGTATAGCTACTCAGTATAAATCACACTCACTTATTCGACATGTAAATCGTGCATGGGGACATTTTAAAAAGGAATTAGGGGAGTCGGTAGAAATTTTACCTGCGTCACAACGCAAAGGAGAAGACTGGTATTGTGGTACTGCCGATGCTGTTTATCAAAATATAGATATTATTAGAAAAGAATTGCCTAAATACGTGATGATTTTATCAGGTGATCATGTTTATAAAATGGATTACGGTGATATGCTCGCTAAACACGTAGAAACGGGAGCAGATATGACAGTGTGCTGTATAAAAACATCCGTGGAGGAAGCCGCTGGCTCGTTAGGCGTGCTACATGTGGACGCTCAAAACCGTGTTAAAGGTTTTCAAGAAAAACCAGCCATCCCAACTGAAATACCCTCAGAGCCAGGCAAAGTGTTGGCTTCAATGGGGAATTATATATTTAACCGTGAATTCTTATTTGAACAATTAAAAAAAGATTCGCAGTGTAGTCATTCTGGTCGTGATTTTGGTCACGATATTATTCCTTCAATTATCAAAGATTGTCATGTTTTAGCTTTTCCCTTTGTTGATTCTGATAACAAAGAGAATGCTTATTGGCGAGATGTGGGGACGATAGACTCTTATTGGGAAGCTAATATGGGCTTGCTGGCACCACTACCAAAACTCAATATGTACGATAAGCATTGGCCAATAATGACTTATCAAGAACAACTAGCACCAGCTAAATTTGTTTTTAATGAAGAGGTTCGCAGAGGCTCAGCTCATGATAGTACAGTGGCAAATGGTTGTATTGTTTCAGGAGCAAAAATTGAGCATTCATTGTTATTTTCCAGTGTACACGTGCATTCGTACAGTGTAGTACGCGACTCGGTATTACTGCCCAATGTTGAGGTGGGTAAAAACTGTCAAATTAACCGCGCGATTATTGATCGAGGTTGTATCATTCCTGACAATATGACAATCGGTTATAACAATAAAGAAGATAGCTTTAATGGCTTTCGTTTATCTGAAAAAGGCATAGTGTTGGTTACTCAAGAAATGATTGATGCATTAGCCGTAAAAACTAAACAAGAAGAGCAATTAGTACGCTTTACCCGAGAACCCTATGAAGTTTGAATGATGACATAAATGTCTCTTTCTGAAATAAGTGGGATTAAAGCAGTAATGGCGATGTACGTTACTGCTTTAATTTTATTTTACTCAACCATTATTATCCATTCCTTTGGTTATAATATTAAATAACGAATATTCAATTTCGTTCAAGAACCTTGTTTTATTCATCACTTGAACTCATCACTTGACGTTATTGCATGAATTTAGCGCTTGAAGCTATTACTTAAAATTACACAAAGTAAAGTTGTGTAAATCAACTAACTTTATATTCTTAACTAGCTCTATAGTGTGAAGTTACAAGGTTAAAATTTAAGTTAAAACGTGAATCCTCAAAAAGTTAATACGTTATTCAATTTCGATTAAGGTAAAGTCTCAATGCTTAAAAATACCACAACAGCATTAACAATTAATAAAGCCCAAATTGCGGTGAATCGTTTTGGTTATGGCGCGCGAGAAGGTGAGTTGCTTCAAGCAGAAAGTAATCCTAAACAATGGATTATTGGGCAATTACAGCCAATAACGTTTAATGACGATTTTCCTAGTTCAGAACAGATATTTTTACAGCATGAGCAATATAAAATAGAACGTAATCGTCTAAAAAACTTAGAGCAGATGAACCAATCAGGCGAATCAACAAGTATGTCTATGCAAGAGCGTTCAATGGCTGAAAATGCAATAAGTTCGAAAAACTTAGCTGTTGACAATAACATGCAAAATCTCAAAAGCATGGCACGTAAAAATATGCGCGCAATGTCGGCAAACACCATTAAACAAGCAATTTCCTCATCGAACAGTGTTAGCTGGCGCTTGCTCGATTTATTTTCTAATCACTTTAGTGTTACCGCTAATGGACGATTAATGAGTGGTTTGTCAGCAACTCTTGAAAGAGAAGCGATTGCGCCAAATATGCTCGGGAAGTTTGCAGATTTATTACTGGCTGTAGAGCAACATCCGGCGATGCTTATCTATCTTAACAACGAAAAATCAATTGGCCCTAATTCTCGTTTTGGCAAAAAAAGCATATCTAAGAAAAATCAGCTTAATAAAACGAATACTCAAAATAAACCCAAAGGTATAAATGAGAACCTTGCCCGTGAAATTTTAGAATTACATACCTTAGGCGTAAATGGCGGCTACAGCCAAGTTGATGTAATTGAACTTGCTAAAGGCATCAGTGGTTGGACGGTATTAAATCCAAGTAAAACAAAAGACACAGGTTTTACTTTTAACGCTAAATGGCATGAGCCTGGCGTAAGATATCTATTAGGTAAACATTACCCTGATGATGGTGTTGCTCAGGGAGAAAAGATGTTGCGTGATATTGCAGCAAACCCTGCTACGGCAAAATATGTGTGTTATAAACTTGCCCACCACTTTGTCAGCGAAAAACCAAGTAAAGCATTACTCACCTCAATGGAAATGACTTGGCAACAAACCGATGGAGATATTAAACAAGTGATGATTGCTATGTTTAATAATGACGATGCCTGGCTTGATACACCGCAAAAATTTAAAACACCAAGAGAGTTTATTATATCAACCGGCCGAGCATTTGATGCCAGCAAGGTAAAAGATAACTTGATTTTAGGTAGCATGAAAGCGTTAGGACAAATGCCTTTTCAAGCGGGATCTCCTGCAGGTTACAGCGATAATGAAAGTGACTGGTTAGGGGCTAGCGCATTAATGGCTAGGATAGATTGGTCGGTTAAACTGTCTGCATTTCAAAAAAATATTAATGTAGAAAAAACAATGCAAACAGCATTGGCATTAGCGCCAACGTCTCATACTTACCAATCAATAATTAGAGCCGAAAGTCGTGAGCAAGCGTTAACTTTATTGTTAATGAGCCCTGAGTTTCAAAGGAGGTAATGATGAAGAATATTAAACACAAAACTGATAATCAAATCTCATCTGAGCTATCACGACGTAAGTTTATTAAAGCGGCTGGCGCTAGCTTGGCGTTATTGACGTTTCCAGGATTGGCAACATCGTTATCGGTAAAGAATAGCGCAGTAAACTCTCCTAAAAGCCCTAAAATAGTTTGGGTTTTATTGCGCGGAGCGCTAGATTCATTACATACTGTCGTACCAACTTTTGATACCCAATATCAGGTATTACGGCCTCATTTATCAACAAGCTTTAACAAGCCTTTATTACCGTTAGATAATGGTTTTGCACTACATCCCTCTTTAGTCAATTTACACCAATGGTACCAACAAAAACAATTAACACCTGTCGTTGCAGTATCATCAGGCTATTCTCGACGCTCTCATTTTGATGGGCAAGACTATTTAGAAAGTGGTGCAGGCAGTATTGATTACAATACTGGGTGGCTTGCTCGAGCAATAGATGTTAAAAATAAACGTGCCTTAGCCGTTTCGCGCTCAATTCCTATTAGCTTACGTAGTAGCGAACATGTTTTTACCTGGTACCCAACAAAATTAAAATCAGCCGATGATGATATATATCAATCACTCATTAACCTTTACCAAGATGATGAATCACTTAAAACAAACTTAATCAGTGGCTTAGAAGTGATGGGCGTTATAGGTAAAGAGGCTGTAATGCAAAAAGATAAAATGAAACAAGGCAAATTTGTTGAACTGAGCCAATCGTGTGCAAAACTAATGATTAAAGAAGAAGGCGTGGACTGTGCTATGTTAGAGCTTGGCGGTTGGGATACGCATAACAACCAAGCAAAGCGATTGGAGAAAAATCTAACAGAATTAGATGACGGTTTAGCTGCGTTAAAAACAGGTTTAGGGGGGGAGTGGCAAAACACCATTGTTATTGTTGGTACTGAATTTGGCCGAACAGCAAAAGAAAATGGAACAGGTGGAACCGATCATGGTACTGCTAGCGCATTATTTTTAGCGGGCGGTGCATTGTCGCCAGAAAAAGAAACATCAAAAGGAAATGTCGCTAATACGTCGTCATCTAAAGAGGTATTAATCGGCGGTAAAATAGCAGGTAAATGGCCAGGATTAACTGATACTGAATTATTTGAGCAGCGTGATTTAATGCCAACAACTAATAGTTTTAGTTGGATAGCTAAGGTATTAACACAACACTGGGGATTTACTGATGCAGAGTTATTACAGGTATTTCCACAGCTTAAACAGATCTCGTAACAGCCGGAAATTTAAGGGTAAGCTGTTCAGGTAAGTGTTCAAAATATTGTTGAAGTTATTGTTAAAGTTAAAAAGTAGCTGTAATGTATATTATTGTGGAAATAATATTCTGGTGACCGACTAGCGATTTTTTAGTGATCAATAACTGCGTTTTTAAAGAACATTTTGCTTGTTTTATAATGTTTTTGGATGCTCCTTGAACGCCGTATAAATTGTTGTACTAACCTATTTTTGCCATTTAGGCTAACATCTAGGTAAAATAACTCATAACTATTCAATGAGATCTTCTGGCGTTACTGGTTTAAAAACATCACCATATAAACTGTGTAACACCATGTTGTCAGGTTTTTGAGTAACTTTCTTTATTTCTTGCCAAGGGACGATATAGAGTACTTGTGGTAGCTCTTTATTACCTTTAATGAAGCTTGTTTTTAACTCAACTTTATCAGTGACTTCTATCACATCATTATCGTTTGCGGATGAGTTTCCACTTAATATTATAAGTGGTAACAATAAGATAGCCATAATAGGTATATTTTTAGATATTTGCTTCGTTAAGATTATTTTTTCTAATAACTTAACCGACATCAATAACCTTTTAATTATAAATAACTTCATTAATTACTTGCCGCCATTGTTGCTTTCAAACCTTCTAACCAGTTGGCAGTTGCTTCGTCTTTTTGTTCATTAAGTGTCAAATAACGTTGATAATGCTCAACTGCTAATGGAATGTTTTGCAGATAAACATCATAAAGTAATGCCACATTATAATGTGCCAACCCGTAATTAGCTTTTACGTTTATTGCCTGTAAATAATATGATTCTGCTAGTTTAATTTTTCCAGCTTTTTGTGCTAAATAACCGGCTAAGTTCAACGCTTGTGGCATGTTGGGATTTTTATTTAATGCTGTTTTTATATAAGTATTTGCTTGGGCTAAGTTACCTTGTTTAATACTGATCAGAGCTAAATTAGTCCAAGATCCTGCCATATTAGGTTGGCGTTCACTCATCGTGATGAATAATTTTTTAGCTCTATCTAACTCGTTATTATTTAAAGCAACAATTGCATCTTCATAAAGTTGTAGATCTTGTGCTGAAGAGTTTGTTGATTGTGCATCATGAGTTGAGTTGTTATTGCTGCTAGTATTACTACAAGATGTTAGAGTTATAATTGATAGAGCTAAAATAATGCTCCAAGTTAGTGACAAGAGTACTTTAATGCACTGTGTAAGTTGAAACGTCATATGCTTTGCATTTGTTTTTATCATCTTTATACTGCTGAAATAATTAATGTAAGACATTGATGAACTCCTCTATTTTTGGCTCACGCTGATATCTTATCGGAAATAATTTCTCTAATTTTTGATAACTTTTTTCTATCCATTGGTCGTATATATCATCTTTGGTGTATAACAAGTTAACTTCAAAAAATTCGATAGCTTTTTCTTCAAATGGGAAAGCCTGATCTTCTAATAAAAATAAATATTGTTCTTTTTCATCTTCGTTTAAATGCTCAGGTATCTCAGAGGTTAATAACGCCTGACCAAAGTCATTATAAATATTGGCAATTTCATAGGTAGCTTCAGTTGCGGTTTCGGCAATACCATAAGATGATGCTCTGGCGTAATAATTAACACTACTTTGCATGGCTTGTTTTTTATTTTTAAGGTTAACTTTTAATGGGGCAATAAGTTTTATTTTGGCGAAACGAAGTTGCTCAGCACGTGCTATTGAAAGTGCAGCATGAGAAGCAATAAATTTAGTGTGCCCATTTTTGAGTGAATTAGGCGTCTTCTTATCAACAGCTAAAATTTTCTTTTGCCAGGTCATACTGGTTTTATGATGATTACGCGCGGTGTTTAATTTTGCTAGTTGGTGTAATGATTCAAAGTAGGGTACAAACGGCGTAGTGTAGGTATTAACATACTTTTCATAACTTCTGATTGCTGACGCTATATCACCATTACTTTGATATAATTCAGCCGCTTTGAGTAATGAGGCCATTTTATAATCTTTACTGTTTTCATTACTCGATAGTTTCTCTAATTCATTCGCAGCAGCAATATCTTGTTTTGAATTTAGGTAAGCAAGGGATAACTTTTTAGTGACATCGTTGGCATTTTTATCGTTAGGGTATAACAATCTATAGCGTTTAATATATTCAATTGCTTGTAACCATTGTTCAGTTTGAATTGATAAAGCAATAGCATCGTATAAACCAGCAGAGGCGGTGTCTGATTGTGGCACTTGTAGAGAAACTCTTGCGTAATGCTCAATCGCTATTTGGGTTTCATTTTGCTCAGCTGCACTGCTACCTTGGTAGAATATAGCTAAAGCCAGTCCTTCTTGCGCATCAATTCGCGCTCTATTGCTGAGTGTAGGGTTATCAACTAAAGCCATAAAAGTGTTTTCGGCGGCTAAATACTGCTTGGTTTGAAAATAAGCATTGGCTTTAACTCGGTTTATATTATTAACTAAAGTGGTGTTTTTATCGCTTACCATCATCTCAGCTAGGGTAAGCGTATCAGAGTATCTTTCATTGCTATATGCAAAATCAGTTGCATGGGCGATCACGTTAATGGTTTGTTTATCGGTAGGGTATTGCTGCGCATATAAGGTTGAATAGTCAATAACATGATTAAGCCAATCAGCTTTGTCTTTTGCTTTGCTGCTACTTGCACTATTAGCACTTTGATATAAATCACCAGCCAATAAAATAGCCTGATAGGCTGCATCTTTATTAGTTATAGTTTGTTCGTCAAACCCAGCAAGTTGATAATAAGTATAGGCAAGCGCTTTATCGTTATGCTGTAAATACAAAGATGCTAATAAAAGATTGATATTGTCTTGACGAGAAAAAGCAGAAAAATGCGTTAAGTAATTTTTATACCAACGTTCAGCACGTGCAAAGTCGGCAGAATTGTTACTTTTTTGATAAGCATTATGGTAAGTTGCTGTTTCCACTAAAATGTGGTCTTTAAGGGCGCTATTACTCAGTTCATATTGTTTTTTATAACGATATTTATTATTAACCCAGTAACGACTGCTTGGTTGGTAGTTTGAATAAAATTGTTCGAAAGCGGCTTTTCGCTGTTCAACAAACCCAGCTTCTTTCCAAATGTTTATTATCTTTAATGCGGCTTGTGCTGAAAACTCAGCGTTAGGGTATTCTTTAATGTAACTATCTAAGGTGTTTACCGCATCGTTATAGCGCTGCTGTTTTAGAAACGTATCACTTAAATTACTATAAACATGATACAAGTTATTTATATGATCGGTTTGTTGAAAGTACAAATTAAGTGGCTCTGCACCGCCTAAGTAGGAAAAAGATAAGCCCATAGCCCGAAAGTATTCATCAAACAAATTTTGTTGACTAGCGGTTAATTGATCATATTCTTGAAAGTCATTGAAATTAATAACTTGTACAAAATCGTCTGCAGCTTCAATATAAAACTCTTGCTTAAAACGAGACCAACCGCGTTTATACAAGGCTTTTTCATAAAAAACAGAATTATTTTTAGCAATAATTATATCGGTATATTTATCTTCCGCTTGGCGATATTGTTTAGCGCTAAAGGCATACTCAGCTAGCCTAAATTGAGACTCTAAATAGTATTTTGATTTTGGATAACCTTTGACTAGCAAACTTAATGCATTGTGGGTTTCTTCATAATCACCGCGTTGATCGTAAGCTTTAGCCAATTGATAAAGAGTTACATCGTTATGCTTAGCATTGGGGTAGTCTTTAATTGATGTTTCTAATAGCTCAATAGTTCGGTTGAGTTTTTCACTTGCAAGTACTGCTTCTGCGGTTTCAGTTGCAGAGCTTTGCTGTAACTCTTCAGACAGTTTAAATTCTATACTCGCTAATCTATTTAATGCATCGGCGCGCGATAAGTCTGATTTTGAGGCATTTTTTAAATAGTTAATGTAGGCATCTCGAATATCACTTTCAGATTTAGCGATTGTGTTATCTTGTTTAGCCTCAGCTTTTGAGTTTGTATTGACGTTAGTACTTTCGATATTGTGTAGCGTTTGTCTTTCAACAGTTTTGTCGTTACAAGCCATCAATAAAAATGAAAAGGCGAACGAAACAATGATATTTAGTCGTGGTAGTGTAGATATTTTCCGTAACATTATTGTGTATCCGCATTATTTTTATCAGTATTATTATCGAACAGCCTAGCTAAGCCATACCTTGATTGATTCAAATAGCTTTGTAAGTGGCTCACTCTAATGCTAATAAGGTGTGATGCCATTTTATCGGCTAATAAATTGTACTGTTTGTTTAGTTCATCAATACCTTGTATTAATTTTTTTCGGTCGGGTAATGTCTCATTCGAATTTTCAATAAAGGCTTGGAATTGTTCAGCATTATTACGCTGAATAAAGGTATATTTAGGATATAAAGATAAAAAATTGATACGCGTATCATCAATATGTAAGTTGGCCCCGTTAGCTAAGTCTATAGGATGAAGATTAAAGTTTATTGGAGATTTAATTAAGCTATTTAAGACGAATATTTTAGTTTGATAAAAGCTGGCTGCTTGTGAATAGCCTAGCGATGCGGTATCAAATTGCTCAGATTTTTCATAGAAAAAGGGCATTAATAAGTAAGCTTCATCGACGGGTAAGTCATCCTCTTCTTTAGCTTTTAATACGCGTGTTGTATTTAAAGCACCAATATAATCGTCTTGATGTGCTGCAGTTAAAGCGATACCCAGTAATGCTTGATTGCTATAACGACTAGAAACCCCAACAGATTGAAACGCTTTTCTAGCATTGCGGTAATAGGCTTGATTGAGTAATGAGTAGCCTAAAGTGATATAGAGTCTATTTAAGGTTTTCTCTGGTACTTGTGGTAATGCATTATGTGCTTCAAGTAATTCTGATATTATTTGGTGACCTTCTGTCCACCAACCTTGGCGAAGGTTCGCTAAAGCTATATTTAACTGCGCCGCAGTATAGTAAGTTGAGGTATTAGGGATTTTTTCATAGGTTGTCATCGAGAGGCGATGCTTACTTTGTTTTTGTAGAGCAATACCTTGCATTAATAAAGCATGGTTATATTGCTCTTGTGGTAAATGTCCTAAATCATTTTCAAGGTAAGTTACGGCTTGTGCCCATTGTTCCCGTTGAAAGTAAAAATCAGCAAGTAGGTAGTTCAGTTGCGTATTAATTCTATCATCACCTTGTTCATTTATTTGGGTAATGAGTATTTTTGCATTAATTAACGCGTTGTTATCCAGGACAGTTTTAACCAAAGAGATAACTTGAGGTTTATCATAATCGCGAGTAAGTAAGAAGGCATTTCTTAGGATAAGTGCAACCGATTTTACGGATTGGTTATTATTATTTTCATTTTCAACAGCAGTTGATAATTCAGCAATCGAGTTGAATCGTGTTGCTTGAATTTGAGGTGTTTGAATAATATTTTTATAAAAAATATTGGCAAATTTTTGATGTGCTTGATCAACAGCTTGTCGCTGGTTATCAAAGCTATTTACTTCTGTTGCAAAACAGGTGAGCTGAGTGAGTAAAAATAAGCATAGTAAACTTTTATAAATGGTGTTCATGCTAATGTTAGTAATACTCATCTTTTTTATCATTTTATTAAATAGTTAGTTTCAGGGAATGCTTTGTTTAACGATATATAACACGATAAAGTTATACTTTATCGTGTTATATATTATCAATAGATATGCTTAGTTAAGATAGGTTCTACTTAAATAAGTTAAGCTCACATAAGTTAAGCTCACATAAGTTAAGTTAACTGGTAAGTAAATAAACCATCTTCAGTTACATTGACTTCAATGTGCGATATCTGCTCGTTATTTGAAAGCTTAGTTAAACACTCTACTGCCATTTCAGGTAACAAGGTACGGGTTAATATATTTTCAATATTACGCGCGCCAGTATCAACTTCTTGGCTTCTGGCAAGAATATGTAACAATACTTCTTCATCATAACTAAAGCCTGCGTTGTAATGTTCTTTAACGCGTTTAGCAATTCGGTTCATATTGATTTTACATATTTTCAGTAAGTTATCATCACCCAGCGGGTAATAAGGAATAACTGTGGTTCTTCCCAAAAATGCAGGTTTAAAGTAGTTAAGTAATTGCGGTCTGAAGTTATCAAGTAATACTTCTGGATCTGGCAACTCTTCACTTTGGGCGCAAATAGCACGAATATGCTCTTCGCCCGCATTTGAGGTCATAATGATAACTGTATTTCTAAAATCGATATCACGGCCTTCACCATCTTTAATGGTGCCTTTGTCGAACAAGTTATAGAAAATATCTTGCACACCCGGATGCGCTTTTTCCATTTCATCGAGTAGAATAATACTGTGTGGTTTTCTACGAGCAGCCTCAGTTAAAACACCACCTTCGCCATAACCAACATAGCCTGGAGGTGAGCCAAGTAGCATAGATACTTTGTGCTCTTCCTTAAACTCAGACATGTTAATACAGGTAATGTTTTGTTCACCGCCATATAATTCATCAGCAAGGGCAAGGGCGGTTTCAGTTTTACCAATACCACTTGAACCAACCATAAAGAATACGCCAACAGGCTTACGCGGATCGGTTAAACCAGCGCGTGACGTTTTAATACATTCTGCAATGGCTTCTAACGCATGGTCTTGACCAATAATGCGCTCTTGTAAAATGTCTTTTAAACCCATAATCGATTTAATTTCATTAGCCACCATTTTACCCACAGGAATACCTGTCCAGTTAGCGACAACTTCAGCAATGGCTTGGCTACCCACGTTTACTTGAATCATCGGCTCATCGCCCTGCATTGACGTTAATGTTGCCATTAATGCATGTAATTCATTTTTGGCGGCGGTAATTTCTGCTTCAGTAAGTAAACCAGCGTCTTCAATTGGCTTATCTTCGCCAGAAATGTCTTTATCTGCAGATTTATTGTTAGTATCAGGTTGTTCAGAAAGGGTTAGACTTTTCTCTATCTTTTTCTGTAAACCGTGTATTTTACTAACAATATCAAGTTCTTCTTTCCATTGTGCTTCTTGTGCAATAAGTAACTCAGTAAGCCTTACTTGTTCGGCATTTAATTCATCAATAGCTGCTTGATGATCGCCTAGAGTTGCTTGTTCACGGGTTAATGACTTTATCGTTGTTTGCGCTTGTGTAATACCACGACGAGTGTTTTCAATCGCTTCAGGTGTTGCACTTTGGCTTAATGAAACTCGAGCACAGGCGGTATCAAGTAAACTAACTGATTTATCAGGTAACTGACGTGACGTTATATAACGGCTTGAGAGTTTAACTGAATCAACAATCGCTTCATCCATGATTCGAACACCATGATGACTTTGTAATACTTGAGCGATTGCGCGCATCATGTTGATGGCTTTTTCTTCACTAGGCTCTTCAATTTTAACTACTTGGAAACGACGTGTTAAAGCAGGGTCACGTTCAAAGTATTTTTTGTATTCTGCCCATGTAGTTGCTGCAATAGTACGTAATTCACCACGAGCTAAGGCTGGCTTTAATAGATTTGCAGCATCGCCTTGACCTTCTTTACCACCAGCCCCAATTAAGGTGTGCGCTTCATCAATAAACATTATGATAGGTTGAGGTGACGCTTTTACTTCAGCGATTACTGATTTTAAGCGGTTTTCAAACTCTCCTTTAACACTCGCGCCGGCTTGTAATAATCCTAAATCGAGTGAGCGAACACAAACTCCTTTTAAGGCGTCAGGTACATCACCAGAAGCAATACGCAGAGCAAATCCTTCAACCACAGCGGTTTTACCAACACCCGCTTCACCGGTTAATATAGGGTTGTTTTGACGGCGACGAATTAAGATATCGATGATTTGACGAATTTCTTCATCACGACCTAAAATAGCATCAATTTTGCCATTTTTAGCATCTTCGGTTAAGTTGACTGTAAACTTGTCTAATGATGGCGTTTTACTTGGCGCGCCAGTGGCTGCAGCTGAAGTGTTTGATGTGTCGCCCATAGCATTAGACAGTGACTCTGCCGTTGTACCAACAATAGATCGGGTTACTTCGCGTAACGATTCAGGCTGAATTTTCTTTAATTCACCCGATAAAGCGGCAGTTGATTGACGCATACTGTCATCTAACATTAAGGCTGTTAAAATATGTGCTGAAGTAGCAACATTATGACCATATTCAACCGAGGCAAGCATCCATGCATTTTTACTTAATTCAACAATGGTTGGAGATAACGCAGGGGCTCTGGTGTTACCACCTTTAATACGATCTAACTCGCGGTTTAGATCTTGGTGTAGTTTACCTAGATCAATTTCAAATTTATCAAAAATAGCTAATATATCGCTATCAGGTACTTCTAATAACTTTAATAACCAATGTTCAACTTCAACATTATAATGTGTACGAGCAAGACAAAGTCCTGCCGCGCCTTCTAGCGCATTACGTGAGGTTTCGTTTAATCTACCCACTAATGATTTTAAATCAATTGTAACCATATTTATTCCCTAATTTATTACTGATTTGTTGTTAAGTATTGTCACTTATTTTCTATTTTTTTACTTTTATTAGGATCTGTTGATCTTTCGATATTACTTTTACAAGTACTGTCTTTAGGTTCATTTAAAACGAATTTACGCTTTGTTGCTCGCTTCTTAAAATAGAATGACTATGATTCAAAGCTCGCACCGCGATTAAATACATTGTAAATTGAATAAATTTTAACCCTGAAAGATCAACAGACCCTATTAATTAACAAACGCCAGGTACATTTTTACAACACGCGATGCCGCAAATTTTAGTAACCGTATTGTGTTCATTATAAAACTCACCTATACCACCAGAGCGTAATATCCATTGATACTTTTGATCACCAATATAGGCCTCACCAGAGACAAAACACGGTAGGCTTTTCGCTTTAGCACTTATACTCTCCTCGTTAGTTGAAGAAGAGTAATGATAGAAACTTTTTAATTTTTCCGCGCTAACAAAAAAACCTTTACAGGAGTCAACCATTTCCGGCCTTGTTGCAATACTTTGGCCTTGAGCAATCACATTGACTTCTGTTAACTCGTTAGGATTATTATTTGTTGAGCAAGCATTGAGAGTCATTAGAAATAATAAAAACAAGCTTAAACTGATTACGTTTCTTATTAAAAAACGTGATTTTTCACTCATTACAATGGTATTAAATATAAGGTTATTATTACGAATATTTATCATCTTGTTATCTCGCCGAAATTGGAATATCAACCACAGTATTGCCATGTTCGGTTTTATTTTTGCTGCTTGATAACCAACTTGTCCAACCCAAAATTGGTTTGTTTTTAGCGGCAAAACTGACATCAGTGGGTAATTCTTTTTTTAAGGTACGTAAGGTAAAACTATAGTCATGTTCAAACCCAAGATAGAGACGTACTAACTCATCTAACGCCTTTAAATAAGGTGTATGTGGGCTGAACTTTTTTAATTGCGCAGCGGTTAATGGGCCTAGAATAATATTGACTTTTCCTTGTGCGAAAAAGCCTGACTTACCTAGCATGACTGTTCGGCCCAGTTGATTGTTTTGTCCAAGGCCTCCTGTCATAGGTAACCTTGATCTAACGTCATCAATTAGTGGTTGCCATTGTCCAACAAATTCTTTTATTTCAACGGGTAAACTAAAGTGACTCTCAAGAATTTGCTTAAGCCCAGATGCGCTTCGCACAGAGTTACTGAACAAACCCGCATAGTGTAGCAAAGATTCATCTTTTGTATAAAGTCGGTTAGTCAGGTTGTCAGTACCTAAGCCAACTAACGACAACAACATTTTGGTAAAATTATCGGTTTTTGCTTTACTAGCACTTTGATTGACACTTTTACCTAATACTGAGTTGTATTGCTCAGTAGTATTCGTCGTGTTTGAGACTCGTTGCTTAAGTCGGCAACGCTCATACTCTAATGGGGCAAAATATTTAACAGACGATTGAAAAAACAATGAGGCGATTCGGTGGTTAAATAAATTAAAAAATTCACTAACTGTTTTATCTTTTACCTTAAGTCGTTTTAATACTGTTTCAGTATAATGATAAGGTAATACGCCATTACTGCCGGTTAAGCCAATAAAGTTTAATGTCATTTTCCATTGATTATTGTCGTTACCATCCAGATCTTGATGATTTGGGTATAAGGGCTCAATCGAGTATATTTCAGAAGAAGGAAATGATAATGATTGATTACTCGTAAAACGAATACACTCAGATAGTGGCGGCATAAAATGCCCCACCGATTGAATGGCAGATATTGTAAAAGCGTCGTTATAATTATTACTGCGCTCAATAACCCTCACTGCTTGCTTAAAAGAAAACTGATGTGGGTATTGTGCTAATTTATCTATTACAGCAGTATTTTTTCGCCAGCTCGTGGTGGACATTTTTTAAAGTAACCTTCTTTATTTTTTGTTTTTATCAGTAATCGAGTAAATGAATTAATAGAGCAATATAAACCAAAAAAATGCTCTAACATGCTTGAAAATAAGTAAACACTACTACCGCTTAGTAGTGAGTCATCAATATTTACGGTGATTTCTATGCCTCGGCACATGGCCGTATGTCCATCAATCGTTAAGGGGGCACTAATTGGCTTTGCTTGCACTTGCGTAATTGACTCTATTAATGTGCGTGTTACCGCTGAGGTTTTAAAGTCGTATAAACGTAATATTTCTTTTAGGGCTAAACAAGCGTCATTGCCGCCCGTTAAGGATAAAAAGTTTAAGTTTAAATGCGATATTAATCGCCATCTTGCGTGATCGCGTAATGGTGGTCTAATTACTTGTGTTGGCTGCATAAGATAACGAATAGCAGAGCAAGGCGGTGCACTGTCAGTACATTGTAAGTGTGACTCACCAACTGAGTAAGGTAACTTTTGTGGTAAATCCCTGTTACTACAGGTTGTTTCTAGGGTGATGGTGCGATCTTCAGGTATGTTAGGATTAAAGTTTAAATCGACTAACGATAAAAATACATCAGTCCCTTCATCCCTATCATAGGTATCAAGTTTGGCGTTACGGCGTGCTGCAAACCAGAACGCATGAGAATTACTTTCTTGCTGCTCATGATTCATACCATAAAAAGGTAGAAAATCAACATCATCACCGTAATAAGACGCCGCAGTAACTTTATCAATACTGTAAACTTCAAAGCCTGTTGTTCGACGGGAATCAGGGGTGACTTTGTATTCGTGCTGAGTATGATCAAGCTTTATTGGATCAGCACTGTGTTTAAATAAATTTACAATGGGGGTACAGCCTAAGTTGAATGTAGATTTAGAAATATTGTGCTCAAGCTCAACGTTAGTATCATTCAGGTAGATATATAAATCTAAAGTATCGCCTTGATGTTCAATTAATTTTTTACCTAAACCGACAATATCTATAAACATGAATTTTTCGGGAAAAGCAAAGTATTCTGTAAGTAGTCGATAGCCAATAAAAGAAGACGCCGGGTAGGGCAGCATACCTTCATCTGTTGAAAACCCTACTGGTTGAATTGCATTTAAACCTATATCTGCAGGCTGAGTATCTTGCTCAGAGGTTGCTATAAAAGTACGATTACAATCATTTAATAGCATTTGATATAAAGGGTTAATATGTTGCGCCTGACCTTTAAGATAAAAGCGTAATTTATTAATGTCTAAATCGGCAAAGTTAATGTCTTTGGAGAATGTTTTAAGTGAAATTTTGAGTACGCTGTCAGCGCCTCTAATATTTGCTGAACCGGGTGTGAAAAACGGCTTAGCCATTAACGTAGCCGATATTACTTCTATGGGTAATAGCGGAATTTCATAACGAGTCGTAAATCGACAATTTTCACCTTTAAAGTGAGTTGTTTCTAACAACGTACCACTGGGAATAGTGTAATTTGAGTCAAGTTGATCTTTATCGGCAACAAATTGCACAATAGACATGGACGGTATTGGTCGCTGATAATGTGGATATAAAGTACTTAATAGTGCATCACTTATTTCAGGAAAGTCATCATCTAACTTATGCTGAATACGGGCATTTAAAAAGGCAAAACTTTCGATTAACCGTGAAACATGCGGATCTTCAATGCTGTCATTATTAATCCCTAAGCGTGAAGCAATTTTAGGATGTTCTTTCGAAAATTGAGCACCAAGTTGGCGAATATATACCAACTCTTTTTCATAAAAGGGGAGTAGTTCATCAGACATAATTATAGTTCCTTAACGCTTACCGAGCGGGTAACAGAATCAAGCATTGAGTCGTAAACAACAACTTCGGGTAATGGATCGGCATAAATAACGGTGTCAATTCTAAAGCGTAAAGTACGGTCTATACTATCCGAGTTTTCAATAAATGATACACGCACCGATTTAAATCGCGGTTCATAAGTTCTTAACGTATTTTCTAAGTGAGTTATAAACTTTTTACGTCGTTCAATATCCATAATATTTACGGTAGCAAGATCTGGCAGGCCATAATTGAAAATAGACTTGTCTACTTCTATTAAGTCGCTACTAGGTTGTATTAAATGAAACCTAGTGTTTAATAAGTACTCTAAATCTCTACGAATACTGCTACGTAATTGCTTTAACACTTGGTGATGTTCCATTTTTTGCTCAACCTTATTATGCGGTTCATCATCAAAAAGGCGATCTAAAATGGAAGGCTTTAATTTCTTATCTTTCTCAATACGTGCCATCGTTAATTCCTAAGACCATTTTACTCTCAACATCATAACTACTTTCTAAAAGACGCTAATTCAGTCACTAGTTCTAACTCTGAAACCATTTGGTCGAGTTGATAATGAGGCTGAATATGGATAACACATAAAAAGTGACCAGGTTTATTTGGGTGTTCTTTAACGCGTACATATCCCTCTTTGAGGGGGTATTTTGCTTGTTCTTCCCAGTCAAGATCTTCACTGCCAGTAGTATATTGCATTAACCATTGTCTAATGTGATCTTCACATTTTTCTGCGCTAATAAATGAGCCAATTTTGTCGCGAACCATTAATTTAATAAAGTGCGATATTCTAGCGCCACAGAGTATATGCTGTAACATTGATGATATTTGAGCATTAGTATTAGCATCTAATGTATTGTACTTTTTAGGCTTATGGATTGACTGATTATTATAAAAGGTGGTGTAAGGCGATAAATAACCTTGGCATAAGGGAATAAAACCTAACTCACTAATGTTTTTTTCTATTGCGTCAGTAATAATGACATCAGTTGTTGGTTTTATTGCCATTTCATTACTGTCGGTGTCGTGGCTATCTACTGCTAATTCTTTGAAAATACCACCAGACAATTGGTTACGTGGTGCACCACGAATATGCCCAAACCAGCCTATATCAGCAAACTCTCTAATTAAAATACAACCAAAAGCATAACAAGCATTACCCCACAAATTATTCTCAGCATTTTGAGCATTTAACTCATTAAAATTAATGCCTTTATAGCTGCCTATTTTAGTTTGATAAGGACGGCGCATTAAAATCTTAGGTAAAGTTAAACCAATAAAGCGAGTATCTGGAGATGCTCTTAAGGTATTCCATTTAATATATTCTGGTTGGCTAAACACTTTATCAAAATCGATAGGTAATCCGAGTCCTGAAAAATCATCCATACCAAATAAATCACTTGAGGCCGAAGTAATGAAAGGAGAGAAAGCAGCGGCAGCTATTTGTGCAATACCTGCGAGTGTAGAAATATCATCAGTAGGATGAGTTTTACTAACCCGATGACTCATTTCATAATCACCAATAATGGCACCATAAGGCTCTCCGCCAGGCGTGCCATACTCATCACTGTATATTTTTTTGAAAAGCTGACTTTGATCAAATTCCATAGCTTTACTGATGTCTTTAACTACTTCAGTCCAGCGTATATCAAGCACTTTAATTTTGATGCTACGGTAACCTTCAGCTTGCTTTACAAGCAACCATAACCCACGCCATGAGGCTTCTAGTTTTTGCAGTTTAGGATGATGAATAATATGATTTACTTGTTCATTAATTTGTTGATCAAGATCTGCTATTAGCATCAGTAACGCATTGCGTACTTTACTCGTACAACTATATTTATGCTTATCAACGAAGGTTTCAATGCAATATTGTAATGCTTTACTGTCATCTTTCTCATTGATTAGTTGGGTCAAATTCGTGATGTAAGACGGCTGCTCTAATATTATATCAAAGGGAACTGAGCCAATTGGTTCAGGGTCTATAGCGGTAGAATTTTCATTGCTCATGAGTATAGGAAGTAGGCCACGTTAAGATTTGTTAGATAAAGCAGTAAACGTGCAACGTTCTGTATTAATCGATGGAGTAGTTAGCAATAACAAGGAAGTAATTAATTGAAGAAAAGAGTGTAAAACACTTGGTATTAATGAAAACACTATATCTCGCTCATCGTTAATTGATGAAGAATATGTTTTCGACGTCCCAGCCTGCTTCATATTTAATCCTTTAATTAAATTATGGCTATAACAAGCAATACCTTATGACATTAAATCACAAGGTATTGCATTGTATAAGTCAATTAGCTAGCTTTTGGTATTTTAGCAACTAGTCTAAGTGAGGCGCTCAATTCTTCCATTTGTAACCATGGGCATAAATGCGCAATGGCACTGTAAGAACCGGGTTGACCAGGTACTTCTTTAACTTCAACTTTTGCTTCGCGTAATGGATATTGTGCTTTCATTTCAGCACTTGCATCAGAGCTGTTATTCACATAACTGTTGATCCATTTGTTTAGCCATTCTTCTGCTTCAGATGCTTCAACGAAAGAACCAATTTTATCGCGGCCCATAACTTTTAAGAAATGTGCAATACGCGCTGTTGCCATAATATATGGTAAACGAGCAGAAATTTCATAGTTAGCAGAGATATCTGGATCGTCAAACTTTTTAGGTTTTTGCGTTGTTTGTGCGCCAAAGAATACTGCATAATCAGTATTTTTATAGTGACAAAGTGGTAAGAAACCTAATTTACTTAATTCTGCTTCACGACGGTCAGTAATGCCAATTTCAGTAGGACATTGTTGATCAATATCGCCATCATCACTGACAAAAGTATGACTTGGTAAACCTTCAACTTTACCACCACCTTCAGCACCGCGAATACTGGTACACCAACCATACTCAGCAAATGAACGAGCTAATGTTGCGCCCATTGCGTATGCCGCATTCATCCAACAGTAGCTGTCGTGTGCACCTTGCAGCTGGTTGCCGTTTTCATCAAGTGTACCTTCTTCAAAATTAAAGGCTTCAATTGGTTTTGTGGCTTGACCGTAAGGTAAACGTGCTAATACGCGTGGCATGGTTAATGTAACAAAACGAGAATCGTCACTGTCACGGAAACTACGCCATTTAATGTATTCTGCAGAATCGAAGATTTTTTCTAAATCACGCGGTTTAGATAACTCAGCAAATGATTCAAAACCAAACATTTCAGGGGCTGTTGCTGCAATAAATGGACAGAAACCTGCTGCGGCAATGTTAGAAATATTTGATAATAAATCAACATCATTTGGATGTGATGAGAATTCGTAATCACCAATTAGTGCAGCATAAGGTTCGCCACCGGCAGTACCAAACTCACTTTCGTAAATCTTTTTAAAGGTTTGACTTTGATCAAACTCAACTGCTTTTTCAAGATCTTTATAGATTTCTTTTTTGCTAATGTTTAGCACACGGATTTTTAATTGTGAGCTTGTTTCAGAGTTCATCACTGTGTGATGAAGACCACGCCATGAGCCTTCAAGTTTATTAAACTTTTGGTCTTGCATGATAACTGAAAGCTGTTTAGATAAAGCGGCGTCAATTGCATCAATTGCTGAATTGATAGTAACGGTTAAGCTTTTATCCCAAGAAACAGTACCATTCATCGCTTCTTCGGTAAGTGTTCTTAATAACGCTTCGGTTTCATCTTTAGGGGTTTGTTTGGTTGCTGAGATGGCTTGTTCTAAAAAGCTAAGCTCTACCGCTTCCGCTGCACTTGCTTCCGCTTGATTTAATGTTTCTTCTGCAGACATTATTTATCTCCCTCATTTTTATTAACACCAAGCTCGCCCGATAAAGTAGAAAGCGCTTCAGTGTTATTTAGGATATTTTCTAAAAGATCTTCTAACTCTTCAGAGCGATCTGCTTTACTTAATAAATCACGTAATTTATCACGTGTTTCAAGTAATTTTTTAAGCGGTTCAACTTGCTCTACAATTTTATGCGGTTCGAAGTCTTCCATATGATTAAAATCAAGGTTAACTTCCATCTGAGTACCATTATTTGCTAAAGTATTTTCTACTTGTAAGTTTAGCTTAGGTGCTGTTTTTGCCATGATGTCATTGAAGTTATCACGATCAATTTGAGAAAATTTTCTGTCTTTTAATGCTTTTTTATCTTTTGTGTTATCACCAGAGTAATCACCCATAACACCCATAACAAAAGGTAATTCCTTTTTAGCTACAGTGCCATTTGTTTCCACATCATAAGTAATGTGTACACGAGGTTTCCTTACTCTTTTTAGTTTGCTATGAATACTTTCAGCCATGGTTTTCTCCGTATAAAAAATTGATTTAGTTTATTAACGATTATTTATCAACTTATATTAAGCGATAATGATCAGTCTTCAACACTTACTCCGGTAAGAGAGCTATATGTTTCTCTTGAAGATGAATCTGGAATGAGTTCTTTCATCAGTTCTTCAAGTGGCATATTTCCCCATCGTACCGTTTTAGTTAACATAAACGATATAGGTGAATGAGGTTCTGTTTTCTTAAAATAATCTGCGATAATATTTAACTGTTTAAAAGCATCTTCGCGTGAATTGAGTGCGGTATTAACCGTATATGATTGTGGTGAGGCGGAATTTATTGCTTGCTCAGTAGCTTGCTCATTATCAGCTTCAGTATCGTTCTCTTCAACAACGATAGGTAACTTAGCTTTAGCAATATGATTTATCGCGCCTTTAGCACTTTCTAGTAATTCGATTATTTTACTGGTTGGTGGCGCTTCATAACTTCCACAAAATTCAGTTAATAAGGCATCAACGGCTTTGTACTCGCTGATACAAACTTCAATATCACTGTACAGTTCAGCAAAATATTCATTTGAAGATTGATTAACGGCTTTTTCAATGTGCTCCATAGAAAAGCCATTTCTTTCAATTTGGTCGGCTTGTTTTTGTTCATCAGACATACGGCTTACATCAACCGCTTGTTGATATTGCCATAAACTATAGGGTTCGCAAGAAGCATCTTCAGTAATAAGTGAGTTACGGATAGGACTTAATAAAACGCCATCAGCGCCTTCTCCATTTAGCCCTGCAATTGGAGCTACACGAGTTTCTATGCCGTCTTCATCTTCTACAGGATATAAACCTTGTTCCCAGTAGGTTTCAATTAATTGTCTAATTAGAGTAAAGCCATCTTTAAGGCCACTAAAGCCTGCTTTTCTCACTAAAGCTTCGGTAAGCCAACAAGCTATTTCTAAATCTTTAGCTTGAGTCGCAATAACGTTAGGGGCTAATGCAAATATTTTACCCCATTGCTCTTGTGCTTCGGTGTTATCACCGTCAAACATATTATTACGTTCAGCATCACGTGCTGCGCGGCGAGCATCTTTTATTTTGGAATAATCTGATGAATGAGAGGTATCTTCGCGTAGATCATTACCTACGTTCAATCCTCCTTCAATAGGAGCAAGTAAAGCTGAAATATCGATTAATGCAGGTGATGACATTGAAACTATGAACTCCGTATTTTATTAATTTTAGTCCGTCAGGCAGAGAAGATTATTATGTAATGGCTTTATTTGCAAGAGTCTCGCTAAATAATTATTAACAGTCTGCTTACATCGCTAGGTAAGCGAGGTTTAGGGCTTTCGATAAAAAGTTTAAATTCAAATATATTTACTGCTGTTAAGTAAAGCGGCTCAAGTAAAATTAAACGTAATTCTTAAACTTAATTAAAGGGGGCAAACGTGAAACTAAAGCTTATAGAATTGAGTAAGTAATCATGGGGTCGAAATTCTTAACGCTAGCATATTAATTTTGATAGCTTTTACATTTAATCATCTGTAACATGAGTAGTCGATTTTTATGTTGTTTCTGAATAAGTTTAGGAAAATAATACGGCTACATAAAACTATAAAATCAAGTTAACCTATAGCGCTAAAAGGTAATAGACTCATTTTTGGAGCGTTATAATTTATTATGCTCAATGTGTTTTTAACCGTTAAAATATTAGCTGTTTGGTATTTATAGCTTAAGTAAAAGCTAACAAGTTTAACATTTATATAACGTTAGATTTGCTTGATTATTATGCTTAGCCGTACAGAAATAAAATATAAAATAAGCAGTAGTGACTGTTATCGCTTTGTTAATTAGTAGATATTTAATTATAGATTGATAGTGACTGACATAAATAAGAACATGATGTTCTTGGATTAATGATGATGAGGTTCCTTATCAAGGAATGATCTTATGCCAATTGAAATAACCATTATTAACTCACCCAGCAATGCTAATGTAGGTCAAACTAGCCATACATTTCCTGCTGAGGGTGGTACGCTAGGACGCGGAAACAACAACTTTTGGGTCTTAGATGATCCTAATAAATACATGTCATCGGTTCATGCCAAAATTACTTCTGTGGCAAATCAATATTATATAACTGATTTAAGTACTAACGGTACTTTCATTAATGGCGCTTCAGAGCCTTTAGGTAATGGAAACCAAATTGTTATAAATGATGGTGATCAATTTACAATTAGCGATTATGAGTTTATAGCTAATATTGCCAATGCTATGTCTGGAACAGGACAGTTCTCAACACCTAATGGTGCAAATGTAGGCTCAGATCCCTTTGCTGATTTTGATGATCTACATTCACCAGCTTTTGAACAAGATGACTTTATGTCCTCTAACGCTTCAGGCAATGACCCTTTTGCTTCT
Source organism: Colwellia echini (assembly GCF_002843355.2). Classification (GTDB taxonomy): domain Bacteria; phylum Pseudomonadota; class Gammaproteobacteria; order Enterobacterales; family Alteromonadaceae; genus Colwellia; species Colwellia echini. Next base: position 22,823 of record NZ_PJAI02000010.1, on the reverse strand, counting down.
GGCGTTAAACAAAATAGCTCAGCTGATTCTTCTATTTCAAGCTATGATGCAGAGCAAATAGACCCACTTGAATTACTAGATAACGCAAAAGCGACGAACGATCCTTTTGCTCAACCAGTGAAGGGGCTTGAAAGCTTCTCTCAAGACTCATTATCTAAAGACAGTATCTCTCAGCGAAACAATATCCCTGATAGCTTTACAGCAAGTACCAGTACGTCAATTGAAAGTAATAGTGCAGCTACAGATTCAATTAGTTGGCCTTCTGTAAATCACGATACAAGTTTAATCCCTGATGATTGGGATGATGATGATTTAATGTCAGACTTTATGCCTCCAGTTGCTCCGCCTATGCCGGTTAATCCTGCGCCTATGGCAAAATCTGCTGTTCAGAATTATGACGTAGCAGGTCAACAAACAACTAATCAATCAGTTGAAGCACCAATATCAATAGCTAATCAGGCAGCGTCGTCAGCGGTAGAACAAAAAGTAAAACAACGTACTGAAGCTGAATATGTGCAACTAGAGTTACAAAATCAACAGTTAAAACTTGAAGTTGAACAATTAAAACTGCAATTATCTCAAGCTGAAATAGCTACAAACCGCCAGGCCGCTACTCAACAGCCAACCAGCAATACCACGAGCAAAGAAACACAAAGTGTTGTTAACGCTATGGGTCTAGAAAAGTGGAATTTAAGTGATGCCAAAGTGGCACAAATAAATAATACCGTCGGATTATTAATGCGTGAAACCATGCAAGGTATGATGCGAGTATTGAAGTTTAGAAAGAAAATCAAAGAAGAATTTAGAATTAATGTCACGACAATACAATCTATTGAAAATAACCCTTTAAAATTCTCAGCGAATATTGATGACGCTATGGAAAATATGTTTATTAAAGAGAATAACGCTTACAAGCAACCTATTGATGCAGTTAAAGAGGGGTTTCAAGGCATTGCAGAGCACCAAGTTGCTGTAATTGCAGGTATGCAAGCTGCGTTTAGAGGAATGATCGACCGATTTGACCCTAATAATTTAGAAAATCGCTTCGAAAAATATAAAACATCAAGTTTGTTAAGTATTGGTCAAAAAGGTAAACGTTGGTCTGCATATAAAGAATATCATCAAGGCTTAACGGAAAATATTGACGACTCTTTTCAACATTTATTTGGTTATGATTTTGTTCAGGCTTATGAAGAACAAATGCAGCATTTAATTAGTGCTAGGCTTTCAGTTACGGATGACGAAAAAAAATGAACCACTTAGCTAATTTGAATATTGAGCTAGGATAATTTTATTCAACATAAATATTCAATAAAAGCTTAAAATTTATAAAGATAGTTATTAAATTAAAAATGGGATAAAGATGATTCAACAACAGCTTACACAAAAAATAAAACATAAATTTTCGGTATTATTCTCAGTGGCGGCATTAATGCTCTTACTTTCATCATGTAGCTCAATGAATAGTAAAGTTGGTGGTTTACTCGATCTTGATACCGATTTAAAAGTAAATTTTTCAGTGAGTAAACAACTAAACCCTGATGATAATCAAGTATCATCACCTTTGATTGTTCGTATGTACGAGCTGAAATCGACCAAAGCTTTTGAAAATGCTAACTTTATTGATTTATATGAAAGAGATACAGAGGTTTTAGGTAAAACCATGATCAGCCAGCTGAGATTAAAACCAATTCAGCCAGGCGAAGACAGAGCGTCTACATTTGTTTTAAGCAAAGGAACGAAATTTGTTGGATTATATGCAGAATTTTTAGCCTATGAAGATGCTAAATATAAAGTCATTATACCGGTTGCAGAAACCAATGTTGTTAGCTCTACTGCAAAAGTGTACTTGTCTAATAATCAAATGGTTATTTTAAAATAACGTTTATGTCTAAACCCCTTAAATGGAATAATAATAAAAGTAGCAGGAATTTATGTCACTAGATAGTAAAGTAGTTTGGTCAGAAGGAATGTTTTTAAATCCTCACCATTTCCAACAGCAAGAGCGTTACCTAGAACGATATATTCAAGGTAAATGTTCAGCCATGGGGGCATATGCATGGGGAATAAGTCTAGTTGAGCTAGATAAAGATCTTCTAAAGCTAGGGAAAATTTCCTTGAGTAGAGCCTCTGGAATTTTCCCCGATGGTAGCCCTTTTAGTTTTCCTGATCATAATGACCGACCTGACGTGTTTGAAGTACCTGAAAACACTACGAATCAGCTTGTTTACTTAGCGATTCCTGTTAAACGCCCTGGTGCGCTTGAAATATTATCTAATGATGACTCGCAAGGGCTAGCACGTTATTATTCTGCTAAACAAGCCATTAGAGATGTCTCGTTCGAAGGTGGGGAATCGTTAGATATAGCGGTAGGTAAACCACGATTACGTTTATTACTTGCCTCAGATGATTTAAGTGGTTATGCCACCATTCCATTATTTAAAATTGTTGAAACCAGAGAAGATCGTAATATTTTACTGGATGATAATTATATTCCTACAGTGCTTGATTGCTCAGCAACCGCAAAATTATCAGGTTTTTTAACCGAGCTTGTTGGTTTACTTCATCACCGTGGTGAGTCTATTGCAGGTCGCTTAGCGGATACTCAACGTGGCGGAACTGCTGAAATTGCAGATTATATGATGCTGCAAATGATCAACAGACTTGAACCACTAGCAACACATTTATCAAAACTGCAAACACTACATCCATTAGAACTCTATGCAGAATTAGTGCAAATGGTCGGCGAGTTTTCAACATTTGTTACGGAAACCAAAAGGCCACCAAATTTTGCAGCCTACCTACACGGTAATCTACAACAAACTTTTACGCCAGTTATGGCCTCACTTAGACAATGTTTAAGCATGGTTTATGAACAAACTGCTGTATCAATGCCATTAGTTGAAAAGAAATTTGGTATTCGCGTTGCGCAAATTACTGATAGAAGTTTACTTAGCTCGGGAGTGTTTGTTTTAGCGGTTCGCGCACAAATGCCAGAAAATACACTACGTAATCAATTTCCAGCTACCGTTAAAGTCGGACCTGTTGAACGTATTCGTCAATTAGTAAATGCCGCTATGCCAGGTATTCCTCTAAAAGCCTTACCTGTTGCACCAAGACAAATTCCATATCATGCTGGTTATTGCTACTTTGAATTAGAAAGAAACAATGATTTTTGGAAAGAGCTTAGTCACTCTGGTGGATTTGCTTTTCATATTGGCGCTGATTTTCCTGAATTAGAGCTTGAACTTTGGTCAATCCGCCAATAATTTAATGACTTTAAAGGAATAACTATGTCAGCTGATAACCAAGATAAAACGGTATTTAGACAACCGATTAACCGCGGTGATGGTACGGTTGTTCGTCCAATGCCAGGTGGCCGCGCTCCAAGTAACCAAGTAGCTAATAACCAGGCAGCTAGTCCACCACCAATGGCTCCGCCATATCAACCTCAGCAAGCTCAACCTATGAGCATGCCCAGACATAATATACCTGAAGATTTTTCAACAACTTATGGTCTTAACCCTTTGGTTAATGCTGCTTCTACTTTATTGGCAGTGTTTTCAAAAACGCGAGAGTCCCTTAGTCATCCCAATGTTGGTGGTTTACATCAACAACTTGATCGTGAAATTAAAGAATTTGATATCAAAGCACGTAATGCGGGAGTTAAAGAAGATACCGTTATGGTTGCCCGCTACCTACTTTGTACCATTTTAGATGAAGCGGTGTTAAATACTCCATGGGGCGCAGAAAGCGCTTGGAATCAACGAACATTACTCGGTATCTTTCATAAAGAAACTGCTGGTGGTGAAAAGTTTTTTGCCATTTTAGATCGATTACGTAATAACCCTTCTGAAAACATCGATGTACTTGAACTTATCTATATTTGTTTAAGCTTAGGTTACGAGGGCAAATACCGCGTTGTGGCACGTGGAAGAGATCAGTTAGAGCAGTTACGAGATGATCTGTTTTATATTATTCGCAGCTATCGAGGCGAATACGAACGTTCGTTATCTCCATGTTGGCAAGGATTGGCTAATTCAAGAAATACCCTTTTAAACTATGTACCTATGTGGGTTGTTGCCAGTGTTGTCGTAGGGCTAATGGCCTTAACTTATTCCGGCTTTAGATATTGGTTAGATCAATCTTCAGCATCAACAAGCCAACAGCTAATTGAAATAAAAAATGAAAATAGCCCTATAGCTAAGGACATACCAAAATCTAACGTGCAATAACGTTAGGCTTGGTATAGCAGTCGTTTAAAACACCTGAGTATTCAATGAAAAATATCATAGCTTTTTTTAAAAATAGAATTGTCATCTCCGTTTTTGGTTTAGTCATAGTCGCCTTACTTATTTGGTTTATTGGCCCAGCTATAAAATTTGGTGAAGAGAATAGTGCGCCATTATTGTCAGAAAGCGCACGCTTGATAACTATATTAGTGATCTCACTTTTATGGGGTATTAACAATCTTAGAATTCAGCATCAAGAAAAGCAGAGTAATAACAATCTTGTTAATGATTTACAAAGTTCTCAAGAAGCATCGGCGGGCGATATTATTGCCGATCAAACATCAGATGAAATGACACAAATGAGCGAGCGTTTTACGCAAGCGCTTGCGACTCTTAAAAAACTTAACTTTAATGGCCGTGGTGCTAAAGCCGCGTTATATGAATTACCTTGGTATATTATTATTGGTCCTCCTGGATCTGGTAAAACAACAGCATTAGTCAATTCAAGTTTAGACTTCCCTTTGGCAGAGCAATTTGGTAAAGGTGCATTACAAGGGGTTGGTGGTACTCGAAATTGTGATTGGTGGTTTACTAACGACGCCGTGTTAATTGATACAGCAGGTAGATATACCACACAAGACAGTCATAAGGTTGTTGACAGCTCTGCGTGGGAAGGTTTTTTAAACTTACTTAAAAAACATCGTCGCAGACGACCTATTAATGGTGCAATTGTAGCCATTAGCTTACAAGAGTTATTAACACAAACCGAAGAAGAAAGAGCTAAACACGCCAAAATTATTCGTACCCGTATTGATGAGTTAATGGAAAAACTCGAAGTGCGTTTTCCCGTATATCTAATGTTTACTAAATGCGATCTAGTATCAGGTTTTACTGAGTTTTTTGAAGACTTAGGTAAAGAGGAGCGTGAACAAGTACTAGGTATTTCATTACCTGATTCTCCAGAGCCATCATTAGCACCTGACTTTGCTAAGCTCAGCCAAGAATATCGAAATATAATTAAAGGCTTATATCAACGAGTATTATTTAGAGTACACAATGAACGTGATATTAAGCGTCGTAGTGCTATTCAAGGCTTTCCACAGCAAATGGAAAACTTACAAGAGCTAGTAGATGGTTTTGTTCAACAAACATTTGTACAAAATAGGTATAAATTACAGCCATACCTACGCGGTGTATATTTTACTAGTGGAACACAAGACGGTACACCTATTGACCGATTAATGGCCTCGGTGTCCTCTAACTTTGGTTTTGCTAATACGGGCGGAAACTCTGCTTTACAACAAGGTAAAAGTTATTTCTTAGGAAAGTTATTTAAGGAAGTTATTTTTACTGAATCTGAACTGGTTGGCTCTAATCGTTTTTATGAAAAACTCATCAAATGGGGGCAACGTATTGCCTATACTACGATGGCAGGTATATCTGTTGCTTTAGTCGTACTTTGGGCTGGCGCTTTTACTCAACATGAAACTTACATGAATGAGGTTAAAGGTTATACGGCAGAATACCAAGAAAATGCTAAGAGCCAAAGTCGTTGGTCTTCAGATCTTCGCAATACTCTACCGACGCTAAATGCCTTAGCAAAAGCCAGTATTGTTTATGATCAAGAAAAAAGCCCTTGGTTAAGTAATTTAGGTATGTACGACAGTGGCGTCGATGAAGCTGCTAATGCTGCTTACCAAAGTCATTTAATCCATGTTTTTTATCCTAAGTTAATTCAGTACTTAGAGATAAATTTAAAGAATAATTCAACTAATGAACAGCTTTATAGCGCTTTTAGAAGCTACATTATGTTCAACAAACTTGAATATATGGATAAAGCATTAGTTAAAGAGTGGTTTTTAACACAATGGCAAAATGAGTACTCACAACAAACAGATAACAAACTCGCCCTTGAAGCGCATTTAAATGCATTACTTGCCTTGCCAATTGAACCTGCAAAAGTTAATAAATCATTAGTTGCGGCTACGCGTAATCGTTTATTACGCATGCCTATTTCGCAGCGTATTTATCAGCGTATACGTAGTAAAGCAGAGTATACTCAACCTATAAATATACTTGCCGAAATGGGCGGAGCAGTACAAGACAGTTACCAAATAACGCCAGCGATAGAAGCTAACTTAACTATTCCGATGCTCTTTACTAAAACGAGTTTCGATGCAATTGACTTCTCTGCTGATTCAGATCTTATTGTAAACATTGCTAATGAACGCTGGTTATTACATGATGAAGGAACACAAGATATTGCTTTTGTGAGTGATGATCTTGATGACATCAGTAATAAAGTAAAAGATCTTTACTTGGCTGATTACAATAAATATTGGCAACAAATATACGACGCGTTAAATATCAAACCCGTTCAAAATATACAACAAGCAAGTAACTTATTAGCGAGTTTTTCAGATCCTATTTATTCGCCTATTGTTGCAATACTGAACGTTACTTCAGCAAATACTCAATTATCAAGCCAAACAGCAGCTAATTTATCTGATGATAATGAAACCGGTATTACTGGTGAGCTAGCAAGCTTTGCCGCATCTAAAGCCAATTGGACAAGTGTAGATAAACGCTATAGAAGCTTGAATGTATTATTGCGCGAAAGCCAAAAGCAACCTGCAGCTATTAACACAGCATTACTTAAAATATCGCAGATGCAAGAACTGATAAATGGTATTAGTTTATCACCAGATCCTAGTCGAAAAGCCTTTCAGTTAGTTAAAGCTCGATATCAAAATGGCGCCGATAATGCTATTACCGCTTTGCATTCTTATGCTAAAAACATGCCTAAACCAGTTAAACGTTGGTTAACTAGTTTAGGTGATGAAACATGGAGAGTAATACTAAAATCAGCGCATCAGCACATTAATAATGAATGGCGAAATACTGTTTATCAGCCGTACATGGATAGTATTGAAGGGCGTTACCCTGTAGCTAAAAACTCAAGTAATGACATAGCCTTATTTGATTTTGTCGCTTTCTTTAAACCTAATGGCACTGTTGATACCTTTTATCAAGAAAACGTAAAGCCGTTTATCACCACACGTGGTGGTTGGCAGAACAAAACGGTTGATAAATATAACCTTGGCTTATCTAAAGCAACATTGTCACAAATAGAGCGAGCTTTAGAAATTAAAAGCGTGTTGTTTAGAGATAGTGCTGAAACACCAAGCTTAGGCTTTAGTTTAAAGCCTGACGCTATGCCTAAAAATAACGTGAGATTTATGCTTGAAGTAGGCAGTACCAGAATAGCTTATAGTCATGGTCCTAAATTTTGGAAGTCATTAAAGTGGTCGGCTGATAGCGAGCAAAGTCGTGTTCGTATTGTTTTTGAAGACTTAAATGAACAACAACACAGTGAAACATTTGAAGGACCTTGGGCTTGGTTTAGGCTTTTAGCACAATCTAAATTAACTAAAACGAATGAATCGAGTACCTATTTAGTTACTTATGCGATTGCTAATAATACAGATGATGAAAAACAGTCTTTTGACGCGCAATACAAAATTACTTATAAAATTAAAGCCAATAGCATTAACAATCCTTTTGAAAAACAATTGTTAAGCTTATTTAAATGCCCAGAGAGGATCTAATGAAGGTTGAAATCCCTTTAGGTTTATATGGTAAATTACCAAGTTATGGTGACTTTATTCACCGTAACTTACCAACAAAGTTTCTTACTACTTGGGATGAATGGTTACAACTTTTTGTTGCTAGTTCAAAAGAACAAATAGGCGAACATTGGCTAGATATTTATTTAACCAGTCCAATTTGGCGTTTTGTTTTATCTTCAGGTGTTATTGACGAAAATAACTGGGCCGGCATTGTATTGCCAAGTGTTGATCAAGTTGGACGTTATTACCCGTTTACTCTTGTTGTACCATTACCTAATAATGTTAATCCACTAGAGTTTATGTCGACAAATAGTCGCTGGTTTGCTCATCTTGAAGAGCTTGCATTACAGGCACTAGATGGTCAATTTACCCTTGAAGAATTACTGGAACAAGCAAACCATCAAGACTTAATGGTACCTATGGCTTACAAAAAAACTGGCCAACAATTAACAACATCTAGTCAGCATATAGACTTGTCATTTGCCGAAGAATTGCCGATGACTGTTTACGCACATTTACTTGATAGTGTACTTACTTCTAGCTTAAACAGTTACAGTGTTTGGTCTACTAGTGGCTCTGAGAATATCTCACCTTGCCTTTTTAATGTGCAAGGTTTACCACCTGCCAGTCAGTTACCCGCGATGATGGATGGTAACTGGGCGCATTGGGGTTGGCCAAAAACTTATATAGCTAATTAGTGTTATTCGCAATGAATAAAATCTTAATTCAGCGACATTAAAACAAGAAAGAATTAATTATGAATGACATAACAGTAAGGCGTCCCTTAACTTGGGTTAGCGAAGGCGCAACAGATGTTGGTACTGTAAGACCTTTAAATGAAGACTCATTTCTTTGCCAGCCAGAAATATGCTTATGGACAGTTGCTGATGGTATGGGCGGACATGATGGCGGTAGTGTTGCAAGTCAAATGATCGTTGAAAACTTGAGTCGCTTACAGTCAAAAGCTAATTTAGATAATTTTGTAACTGACATTGAAAACACAGTTACCGATGCGAATAATCGATTATTAGAATATTCAAAAGTTGAGCTCAACGGTCGAATTATTGGTAGCACATTTGTGTCGCTATTAATTAAAGGTAATATTGGGGTTTGTTTATGGGCTGGTGATTCAAGGCTTTATCGATTCAGACAAAATAAACTAAGCCAGATAAGTAGAGATCATAGCCATGTTGCTGAGTTAGTTAGCGAAGGTTTAATCTCTGAAGAGGAAGCAAAAAATCATCCCGAAGCCAATGTGATCACTCGCGCTGTAGGTACCTCTGAGCGACTTGATATAGATGTTGACGTGTTTGACGTTAGAGTAGGGGATTTGTTTTTACTTTGCAGTGATGGTTTATATAACGCAGTAACAGACGATGAAATAATGCAGTGTCTGCGTGAAAGTGCTTTAGATAGCTCAGTAAATCAATTAATACAAACAGCATTAAATAATAAAGCCTCTGATAATGTGTCGGTAGTTTTAGTCAAAGGCATTCATCAAAATGTCAGTGTATAAGCGTAATGGAGTACTTACCCAGTCATAAAATTTAGTGAGTCGCTATAAGAGTGAGTCGATAGATAATGATGCGGTAACTGATAAGTAGCTATGTCGAATCAAGATAATAAAAACAATAATAATAATAAAAGTGAGCAGCATAATAGTTCTAACGAATATGTTGATAAAAGCCACTCGGATGATCTAATAGAATCTGCTCATATAAAAAGCAATAACACGGAAGATAACACGGAAGATAATACGGGAAAAACTGTATTTAGAAAGCCTATTTCTAAAAGTAAAGCACAAGAGATAGCCAAAGCGGTAGCATTAGCTAAAGAAAAAAGCGCGACTGATGCTGCTCAACTAAGCACAGATAAAACTGTATTCGCGCCTAGAGCACCTGTAAAACCGACGATTGAAACTGACAATAGTCAAAATGATGTTACGCGTTTTGCACCTAGCACAGCTCAAACTCAAGAAAAATTTGCTACTGAAAACAAAATTAATGACGTTAATTCAGACAAAACTGTTTTCGCACCTCGAGTAGCACCTCAACCGACTGTTAAAAATTTTGAAGAGGATGCCACGCGATTTTCGCCTAATGCTGTAACTAGTAACAATGGTTTACCAAGTGAAAGCGTGGATGATGTTAATTCAGACAAAACTATTTTTTCCCCGCGCATTAGAGCAAGTGAACCCACCACTCAAACTAATGGTGGTAGTGCTGTTGATTTAATTAATGGAAGCAGTGATTTTAAAGAAAACGCTCAAGCTTTTGATACTATATCAGGTAATAACTCAGACAATACCGCCCCCAATTTATCAGTTGATACCACAAGTAATGCTAACGGTAAGTTAAAGCTACTTAAAGGACGTTTTCAGCTAGAAGATATTCTAGGTATTGGTGGCATGGGAGTTGTGTATAAAGCTAAAGACTTACTTAAAGTTGAAGCGCAAGATAGAGATCCCTACATTGCCATTAAAGTATTAAGTGAAGAGTTTAGAACTCATCCTGAAGCCTTTATTTCATTACAGCGTGAAGCGAAAAAAGCTCAACATATTGCTAATCAAAATACTGTAAAAGTATACGATTTTGACCGTGATGGTGACGTGGTTTTTATGACCATGGAATACATGGTAGGACAACCACTTGATCAAATGGTAAAGCAATATCACGCCACCGGCTTACCTAGAAATGAAGCGTGGAATATTTTATATGGTATGTGTGAAGCGTTAATACACGCACATAAAGAAGATATTGTTCATTCTGATTTAAAGCCAGGAAACGTTTTTGTTACTGACAATGGCACCGCTAAAATATTTGATTTTGGTATTGCGCGCGCCGTACAAAAAATTGATCGTAGCCATAACGAAAAAGACCGCACGGTATTTGATGCGGGCAACCTTGGTGCGTTAACGCCTGCATATGCCAGTAGAGAAATGTTGTTAGGGCAAGTACCTGACGTACGAGACGATATTTATGCGTTAGGTTGTATCGCGTATGAAATTTTAACAGGTGATCATCCATTTACTCGGTTACCTGCCGATGAAGCTTACGATAAAAAATTAAAACCTAAACGAATTCAAGGTATTAAAAAACGTTATTGGAAAGCCATTGAAGCGGCATTAGCTTTTGAACGAAAAGATCGCATTGTTTCTGTCGCTGCGTTTTACAAGCAAATAACAGAGCATAAAACCTCCACGGGCGGTATGTGGTTTGGCATCGCATTAACCTTAGGTTTAGCTGGTTTTGCTTATCACGAAGTGACAAAAGTTGAATTACCTAAAGTATCTCAAGCTGAATTAATGAATAAAATGGAGTTTAAAATTCGTTATCAAGTGTTACAAGAAAACATTGAACGTTTTATTGCATCACCTAGTTTTTCAAGAGAGTGGCAGGCCTCACTACGTGAAGAAGTTCAGTCAATGGCCGATTTATTTCCTGAAAAACCAACGCCATGGTACTTCACTAAGCGTGAAGAGATTTATCAGTTGTATTCAGTGCAAATAGGTAAAGCGATTTCAGCGACAAGTTTCACTCGTGCGAATGAATTAATTAAGAATGCCATAGCTTATACCGATGACCAAACAGAGCTCGATCAATATAAACTTAACTTAGCAACCAAACTTGCTGAAAAAGCAGCCTCAGATAAAAAAGCAGCGGAAGCGAAGCGACTTGCTGAAATAGAGAAACAACGTAAAGCAGCAATTAATGCCGAAAAAGCTATTGCTAAAAAAGAGCAAGCAGTTGATAAAAAAACTACCACTAATTTATATAACTTAGCCATGGACAACGTAAAAGAGCAACTGCAATGTTCGCAACGCTTGAACATGCGAGACTTTAAAATTGCCATTGAAAAACTGCGTACTTTGGACTTTTCACGCTATCAAAAAGCAGAAAATGATATAACCAAAAGCCTAGCTTCCTGTATTGTTTCTATGGGGCAGATTAGCCCAGATTATGCAAAAGATGCTAAGCGATATGCTTTATTACTCTTTGCTGATAGCGCTGAATTAGCCGCCGTTGAAATTAAAGAGTTAGATGGCTGTCAAATGTCTATTGCGGGGTTAGGTGCTCGAGGCAATCGTGCTGTGTGTAAAGACACGCTTAAAGTCGGTGGTACAGGCCCAACAATGCTTGTTATTCCTGGTAATGATAAAATTCAGCCCTTTGCTATTGGTAAATATGAAGTATCTATTTATCAATACAATGTTTATTGTAATAAATCTCAAGCGTGTAGTGAAATAACCAGTGCAGACTCTCGTCTACCCGTTACTAATATTAGCTTAGCAAATATTACTGGCTATATAGATTGGTTGAATAAAGCCACAGGTAAAACCTATCGTTTACCTCATAAACGTGAATGGTTACATGCGGCTAAGTCTAACGATAATCAACTTGACTCTAATCGTAACTGTCAAATTAGTTCTCGTGGTATCCAAAAAGGTGATGAATTAATTAAAACCACTACAGGTAAACAAAATAGCTGGGGAGTGGTTAATTATGCGGGTAATGCACAAGAGCTTGTTTATGTTTCAGCTAAAAAAGTGGCAGCGGTAGGCGGCTCATACCAAACCGCGATGGATGTTTGTACCAGTGAAGAAACTATAAGTCACACCGGTGAAGCGGACAAGGTAACAGGCTTTCGCTTAGTTAGAGATTTAGTGGGCAATTAATACAAAGAAGAAACTTAGATTACTAAGTTGATAATTAACCCACTTATTAATCAATAAATTGAAAATGAACTAGTAAACTAGTCAGGTAAGATAATGAATATTACTGAATGCTCAAAGCAATTACGAAAGATCAGCAAAGCTCATGCTAATTATAGTATCTCGGTGGATACCTATCGTTATGAGCGTAAGCAGCTATTAGACAACCTTGATTTAAACATTAATGGCGTAACCCCTTTTAACGTTACATCGCATTTATCTGAAGCAACAGTAATGAATAATGGCGACAATAACAATACGGTACCTCATTTTGATAAAAACCAACATGAAAGTACTGGTGTTGAAGCAAATGAGGTGAATGGCAAGCATGTTGAGTTTCAACAAGTTGATGACGAAAATGAGTTAAATCAGAATGATGTTGATAAAACACAACCTTATTTTGCAGGAAAAATAGATAAATGCCTTAATTTTATTAAGGGAAGCAATAACCGTTAATGTATATATTTTGAACTTATAACGGATGTACAGTAACAAACAACGTAAACAGTAAATAAAACTTTAAACATATAACTTTTAACACATAACTTAAACATTTAATAAAAAGGTATTTTCATGGAAATCGTTAAATTATTTCAAGCGGGTGGCACTTTTATGTACCCGATTTTATTGGTTTTTGCACTAGGTTTAGTGATCGCTATTGAGCGATTTATTTATTTACTCAAAACGGAAAAAGCTACTAACGCATTATGGTCAGAGCTTGTGCCTATGCTAAAAGCGTTAGATTTTCAACGTGCTGTAAAGCTAACTTCAGAAGTAAAAACGCCTATAGCTCATGTGCTTAATTATGGATTTTCACGCCATATTGACAACAAAAGCCGTGAAGTAATTGAAGCGGCATTAGAAGAAGGCATTATGGATGAAATGCCGCAGTTAACGCAACGTACCCATTACTTAGCAACATTAGCTAATATAGCCACGCTACTTGGTTTATTAGGTACTATTATCGGTTTAATCCAAGCATTTACGGCTGTTGCACAGGCAGATCCAGCTGAGAAAGCAGATTTATTATCTGCAAGTATCGCGGTTGCAATGAACACTACAGCATTTGGTTTGATTGCCGCTATTCCGTTGTTATTAATTCATTCATTTTTAATTACTAAAACAGCACACTTAGTTGACAGTATTGAAAAATCTGCGCTTAAAGCCCTTAACTTAATGGTTAGAGATTAAATGAAAAAAAGAGGCTTAAAAGGTATACAACAAGCTGAAGAGCTGAATATCACCGCCTTTTTAAATTTAATGGTGATATTAGTCCCATTTCTGTTGATCACAGCCGTTTTTTCAAGACTAACTGTACTTGAGTTAAATTTACCTGCGCTTGATGCAAAAGGTGATACCTCTGAAAAGGTAAAGCTGCAATTAGAGTTGGTGGTACGCGAAAATAGCTTTGATATTCAAGATGCTAACATTGGATTGATAAAAAGTATTGAGCGCAGTCAAAAACCTAACCAGTGGAAACAATTTACTGAAGCCATGGTTGCTATTAAAACTCGCTTTCCTGATGAGACCAGTATTTCATTGCTACTTGAGCCTGATGTTGACTACAAAACCATGATCAAAGTGATGGATAAAGTGCGTAGTGGCGATGTCGTTTCAGGATTTGAAGTAGAAACCGTCGTGCTATTTCCTGATATTTCTATCGGTGACGCCCAACCGGTTACTGCCGAAGCTGTTGATGACACCATTGATACCAATAGTGAAACAAGTAATAAAAGTGCTAAAGAGTAAATATTATGAGCAAAGCTAAGTTATCCGGCCGTTCAAAACGTATGTCGAGTTTTGAAGGTCTTCATAAACACGGCGGGTTAAACCTCGTGTCATTGATGGATATTTTTACAATCCTAGTATTCTTTTTATTGGTTAGCTCTGGCTCACAGCAGTTACCTAGTAGTAAAGATATTACATTGCCGACATCTGTTGCCGACAAGGTTCCTCAAGAAACGCTCATTATCAGTATCACTGATTCAGCAGTGTTAGTACAAGGCAAGAAAGTTGTTGATATAGCATCAATACAAGACAGTGATGAAATTCTCATTGACGAATTGGTAACAGAATTAAATTTCAGAACCGAAAATCGCTTATACGCACAAGCCGAACCAACTGAAGGGCAGGCTATAACTATCATGGGTGATGAAAATATTCCTTATCAACTATTGCGTAAAATACTGGCCAGTTGTCGTCAAACTAATTACACCAAAATAGCTTTTGCCGCAGTACAAACAGCTAAAGGCAAAGGGTAATATTAATGACAATTGCTAGTTATCAACAGTTAGCGCTTGATTGGCATCCACAAAGTAAAAGTGATAAATCATTTGTTATTTTTGCCACAATTTTTGTATTACTGTTTGTTGGTTTAGGACTTTATATGGGCTCGATAGAGCTGCCTAAAGAAACTAAGCGAGCAAAAGTAGTTGTACCAGAGCGCGTAGCTAAATTTATATTAGAAAAGCCCAAACCTCAACCTAAGCCTAAGGTTATTCCAAAAGAACCGCCTAAACCTAAGGTTATTAAAAAAGAGCCAGAGCCAGAAAAAGACAAACCCAAAGTTAAAAAACAGCAGGTTAAAAAAGAGCAAGTATTGACTAAAAAACAAGAAAAAGCTCGTGAGGTGGCCAGCGAAAGCGGTTTGTTAGCGTTGAGCAATGAGTTATCTGATTTAATGGATACCTCAAGCATTGATGCTATGGTAGGCAATAAAGTTGCTAAAAACACAGGTAGTAATCAAGCTGGTAAAGCCCAACGTGATGCTTTGTTAGCTGCTAACGCAACAAAGGGCAGTGGTGGTGTTAGCTCTACTAAGGTACTTAATAGCGGTGGCAGTGGTGTTAAGTTAGACCAAGCCCAGGTAGCCGCGGCGCAACAACAATTATTAGCAGCTCGTGCCGATACTACTTTAGTTAAAGGTAAACCAGAAGCTAGTAAGGCTAAAGAGGAGGCTTTTGTACGTACGGGTAATTACCGACCAGAAGAAGATATTGCTTATGTTATGGATAAAAACAAAAGCAAGCTGCATGCTTTATATCGTAAAGCACGTAGAAGTAACCCAGGTTTAAAAGGGAAAATAGTATTAGAAATAACTATTTCTCCTGAAGGTAGCGTGCTTGCTGTAAATATTGCTTCGAGTGAGCTTGATGATAAAAGTCTTGAAGCACGTATTGTTTCTCGAGTTAAGCAATTTAACTTTGGTGCTGCAAACGTAAAAGCGGTTACTGTGACTTATCCGATAGAGTTTTTACCGTCTTAATTATATTTATGTATACATTTAAATACTTAATATAAAACGTTGTAAAAATAAATGGGTAGTACCAAGAGGTATTACCCATTTATATTATATTTTGATAAGTAACCGGTTGCCGATTATTGGTAAGTGTATGTGTAACCATTAACTTCAATGCTGCTAGGCCAGTTACCATTTTCAACAAAAAAGTTAATAGTTTGCTCTGCAGCTTCTTGATACCATTTAACTTGCTTTTTATTGTAATATTTTGAATCAGCCGAGTGTGGATCAGGACGTACTATTCTACTGAAGTTACCGCCACTCCCCCAAATATGTAAACCTCTATTTCTACTTTGACTAATCTCTTGATAGGTCCAATTAATATTTCTGGTATCTTTAATAGTACTTTTAATTCCCGGCATTGTATTTCTCCATAATATTTTAATGTATGTTTTTATACTTGGGTTGTTAATATATTGTGTTTTTATTGAAGATATAAATTAACAATAATATTACACTTGAAGTGCTAAATACTCAAAAAATATTACGGGTAATTGATGAATACTTTACTCATATATCTTCCTTGCGAGAATTTTTAAGTTTTGAGTGTTAGTAAGCTGTGGTTATCAATTTTGTTTATTAGCATAATCTAGTTGGTATTTTACAAAGAGCTTTAGGTTTAGCATGCAGTATACAAACATTAAAAAATAAATTAACACTATCATCGTTATTACTTTAATGGCTTCAACATCAAGCTGGTATAAAACAACACTAAAGAGGGTGCTTATTGGCCAAGTTAGGGATATTGGCAGCAAAACCACAGTATATAATTTAATGTAGTGTTGAAACGGCTTCATTAATAATGCCAAAATAAGCATAAAAAATAACATCCCAAAGCAACAGATAAAAATGAGTAACATCTCTGCGTCTTGAGAATTAATAAAACTTAAAAGGTAATGGGGTAACGTAAAATTAAATTCCATCGTAGTGCTTCTCTTGTTCACTGATAATCAATAAAGACTTCGCTTTATAACTCATTATTTTGGCTAAAAAGAGATCGGGGAATTGATGAATACCAATGTTGTATAAGTTAACACTTTCGTTAAAAAACTCTCGGCGATCACTAATAATATCTTCTATTTTTGATACTCTTTTTTGCAGCCCTAAAAAAGACTCGCTAGATCTAAGTTCAGGGTAGTTCTCTGCAACAGCAAGCACATTTCCTAGTAAAGACGTCATTTCGTTATGAGCCGCAACTTTATCATTTTGATTTTTAGCTGTTTGGCAACTTACCCTAAGTTGTGTGAGCTTTTCTAAAGTGCTTTTTTCGTATTCAATGTGTTTATTAAGAAGCTTGACTAGGTTTGGTATCTCTTCTGCACGCTGCATTAATACCACATCGATATTAGCGAACGCTTTATCAGTATTAAAGTTAAGCATGACTAATCGATTGTATGTGTCCATTAAGTATTTAAAGATAAAAATACCTAATATTATTAGTGTTACCAAAATTACGATATCAGTCATAAATCACCCAAATAAATTACTAAAACTATAAAAAACAACCCCATCTTCGATGGATACATCACTCTTAATTACCACAATTGCAACCAAACAGCATAACGCACCAAACACATACAGCGAATTTAGCAAAGGCTTGTAAGTGTTCCATTGAGAAACGGAAGAGGCAAGAGTCAAATTAAAAACATTATTGTGTTCATCTTTTTCCATGGTAAGTTTACCGTTTTTACTGCTCACGTTGCCGATTAATAACACCTCTTCATTCGGCATAAGTACACGCTGTGTGTAATGCATATTACCCGACTGATAAGAGCCTTTCTCTGGTAACCAAACAAAATCAAGACCATCAGTGTTAATTTCTATTTTTCCGGTGTCATCAGCTATAAAAAAAGGAGAAGTTTTACTTTCGTTATCGATAACTTCAAAGCTAGACTTTCCGTCGCTGTCTTTGGTTTCTCGCTTCACAGTATAAAGGTAGGCGATACACTTGCCATTACCTATTTTAGTTGGTATTAAGTCCGCACATTTTGTTTTACCTTGTATTTCAGCTAAACCAACAGCTAACGAGCGAATACTTGATGTAGGTAATACAGCCTGTAGTTTTAAAAAGTTACTTTTGGTAGAAGGCTTGAAAATATTAACTACTATAATGCCAACAATAAAAATAAAGAAAAAAGCAAAGGTATTCGCAAAAAATGCCAAGATTAGAATGATAGAACCTAGCAGTTTGAATAATTTTAGTAATTTTGGGTATTTAGTAAGCATAAAAGAACCTAGTGAGGTTATAAAAACACATAATCTATGCGGGGTGTCGACATGGTAAGTGCATCAATTGTACCTCATAAAAACAAAAGCCATTTGTTAATTACTGAATCAATTAGCAAATGGCTTGTTTTTAGTGGAAATAAATAGAGGTTAACTTATCTAGTTAAAATCCACTTTCCATCTTGCATGCGGAAGATCATGTCGAAACTATAGGAGCCTTCGATATCTTTGAAGTTTAGGGCAATTGCAGGGCCTTTACCTTTTCTAGCTAATCTATTTAATTTATTATTGTTCGATAAGTCAAAAAATATATCGTTTGGCTTAAGAGAAACCAATTCTGCGGTATCATCATTTGCGGCATCTTTTAGCGCAACTTTTATTTTATTTTCATACGTGCCAGGCGGGTAATAAAAAGCGGCATCGAGCTCTTTATTTCGCTCTTCAAACATAGAAATAATCTGATCAGTGGTATTATTTTTTATGGCTTCTTGTACTTTCATGTACTCAACTAATAAGTTATCTACATTCTGATAATATTCATTATCTTCCATCCCATTGTAATTAGGTAAATTATCACTAGAAAAAAATGCCCATAGAGGTAAAGATGAAGGTATATCTATCGTGCGGCTATATGTATATACATTTTTAACTTGTTTATACATGATATCTTCCACAGTTACGTCACCAGAGCTAGAAGCGGAGAACCCATTCAAAGAGTTATATTTACCTGATAGGCTACTGTTACTCGACTTTTCTTCTGTTGTTTGGGTGTTATCGAATACAATCGTACTTATAGGGTACTCTACATTTGGTTGACTACTTTCACTTACAATAAGCTCTAAATTTACATAAGCATGCTCGTTAATTGGATACTCATCACCAGACCAAGTTAATATTTTTAAAGTATTACTACCTGATCTCATATAATGATTTACAGGGATTCTTGTAGAAATTTTGCCTTCTGCATTATACTGTTTTAATACTCTAACTCCATTTAATTCTATAAAGTACATAGCCCCTAAACCTTCGATTTTTAAGTCGAAAACGGGTTGTTTTTGTAATATGGTCATTCTGTTATCCTCTGCAGCAGATAGGTAAAAAGCTATAAACACTATGTTTACGGTTAATATTAAAGTTATAATTTTTTTCATTGCGAACCTGTTTTAACCTATAATTAGAATTTGATTTGATCGATCATGACTGCTTCGCTAACGGTACTTATTTTAGGCCACTCTCTGTATTTGAAAATAGGTATTTTACTTTCTTTTCCTGCTCTAACTTTTGATTCACTTGAGCTTGCGGGAGTACCTGCATCGTCATCACCCCCTCTAGACCTTTCAACTGTTTCATCATCACTAGTGCTTTGAACAGTTTCACTCTTAGCTTCACTCACTCCAACTTCAGCATAATAACTGTAATAAAGAGTAGCGCCGGTAAATGCAATGCTTCCCGAAACGGCTGGTTTATCTTCTGCTGTAGTTGCGGTGAGGGTACTAATGATGCCTATGCCTTCAGCATTACTTCTAGCACCTTGTAGCGCGGCTTTTGCACCTACCGAAACGGTTATTTCTGTCAGGAATATTTTTGATTTAGCGCTAATTTCCGCTTCAAGCCCAATAGTGACACCTAAAGCAGCTTGACTGCTTACGGTGCCTTCGGTACTGAGCCATTTATCATCAACGCCTTTTTTCCATTTTAAATTTGCAATGATATCGCCCTTAACTGAAATTACAGCTTTAAGTACTACGGCATGATCTTCGCCTTTAGCCGCCATTTCTTTATACTTTAGAAAAATTGGACCTCCGGTAGATAATGCTAACCAATCAAAAATATCTACGCTTACTGTTGCTCCAAATAAAGGGTTAAGGTTAACAGCAACTTCACCACCAAAGCCAACATCATAGTTTTTAGTGGATTCTTCTAAATCAAGGCTACCGCCTAGAGAAATAGCTGAGTTAATATCAAACTTAACTAGTGAGCCGAAGTTTCCTTTAGCTTCTGAAAACTTACTTAATTGTGATAGCGTGTTTCCTAAAACGCCTTGTAAACCAGGGAAATAGTCTTCAGCTTTATTTTTAGTTTCAGTGTCGTAAGAAAGGGTGCGCTCACCAATGTTCCCGCCTATTTTCCCTTTGGTATACCAAGTGTTTTCAGAGGTTTTATCTGCATCTTGTTTATAACCAATGGCTATTTCACCTGCCCATTTAAATGAAGGGAAAGCTTGAATTATTGCTTTATGTGAATGTGCTGAATTACAACTTTGGCTTTCAACGGTATAGGTTTCGTATTGAAGGCCATCTAAGCTAGGAATAAGGTTTGTTTTGAGAAAGTTAATAAAAGAATTTGAGCTCTCATTTGTGCCTAGTTTTTTAGGTGCAACGCTAAAGCAATAGCTCGTTTTGTCGGTTATCACCTTACTCGTATTTGGACCTGAAACTTTAATGCCACCACAGGTATCAGAGCCTTGTCGGCATACACCATTAAACAATACACTAATGTAATCTGGCGTTTTAGGTGGAGCAATTACCTGTAAACCGTATTGAGAGCCATTATGATTTGGTTGCTTGTTAATAACATCTAATTCAAACTTTCTTTCGCCGTTGACTTTATGCTGACAATGAAGTCTTAAATTATAAAAATCACATTCTTCCTCTTTTTCCTTCTTTTCAGCGCTTTCTTCTTTTGCTGGGGGAGCTGAATTTGCAGGAGATGTTGCTTGTGTAACCACTTCTTCAATAAACTGGCCATCGCCACTTGGTTTTAGGGCTTGTGCTTGTTCTTTTACGACTATGTCGCCATTGATTAAAGCGTTTTTCAGTGCGTCAATGCTATTACTGCTGTTTGCTGGAATGTTGAGAGATTTAGTTAATACTTCGGCAGATTCTGCTGTAATAGCAAGTTCTTGTAGTATTTTTTCGGCACTTTTTGTATCGGTAACGGGTTTTACTTCAGCAGCGATATCAATTAATAAAGCGCTGGCCGGTTGTAACTCAAAACTTTTACCTTGAGCGTCTTTAAAGCTTCTAATTTGACGTGACTCGTTAAGGGCATTTGGTGATGCGCAACTATAAGCTTTAATACTGCCTTGCAGTAATGTTTGCGCGATATAGTCTTCAATTTTTGCCCATGGGTTAGCATTACGCCAATTGCTGTAGCTGTAAAAACTATTGCTTTGAGCAAGACTCTCTAAAAAGAACAGAGGTAATTGTAAGTTGTGAATAAATTGTAAAGCAGAGTTGTGGTTGGTAAAAGCTTCAGCTTTTGATGCAGTAAACTGATTACTTTTACAAGAAAGGCGTAACGTATAGTGTTGGCCAGTTCTACTTTTAAATCCTTGTGAAGTTAACATTTTATTGCGCCACAGTCCGTTGAATACAATGATATTATTGCAAGGGATTATAACTAGGCTTTAATGGTAAATGCACGTTGTTTTTTGATTTTTTAAGTGTTGTTAGTTAATTGAACGGATAAAAACTAAAGGGTGAACGGTTGTTTTATTCAAACATTGTTAAACAAAAAGTATTGAACAACATCATTTTATTAGATGATTTATTATGGTTTTAGGTTTTTTGTTACAATTATATAACAAGGTAAGTGGTGTTTATATACAAAGAAAAGCAAGTGTAAGGCATAGTTATACAATGTTATACGACTAAGTAATACGACCAAATAGACCCCGTAATTTTTTAAATGGCTGCAGTATACAGCTGGGGAAGTTTATGCTATTTTTTAGCGCGCTAGAAATTATCAATTTATATGCTTGTTAAAATATAAATATAATTATAACGCGAGTAAAAAATGGATTTAATAACTTATTTTTCTCATACGAAAAGTCGATATTTAGTTGATATATTAACAACTAATGAGTAATTATTTTATAAAAATATAAATAATTTATTCGATGATAAGTTTAACAAGGAATGTATAAATTTAACCGTTGTCGATCAAATTATTGGTCGTGGCTCACGCTTCAATTTTAACTCACCTAATAAATCCTCATTTAAATTATGCTTAACCGTTAGCAGCTATTAACACGTATATAATTTATTAACGGTGTCTGCTACTTAATCTGTATTTAATGACAAGTAGCGTTACAAACGAGTACATTTTTTTACTACACAATAATGAGCAAGTTTAGTTATTATGGTGTCAATTAAGTTTAAAATATGTTAATTTCGCGCACGAAAAGGACTTTGTCTAAGTCACTGTAATCGATGCGAGATTAAGATACTAAGTTAATTGCTTAACGGTAAGCTTACATCTTGTTTACGGGCATGTTTGCTGAAAAGCTTACTAAAATGTTGATTAGCCTGCTTACGGGCATGTTAATCGATAAACGTATCATTACATTTGACTGTTTTAATTACAGCTTAGAGCTTGATAACCTCTGAGGTTTTTAAGACAAAGTCTAAAAACGCTTTACTAATTTATTTTTATTAAACAAATTACCTAATTTGTTTTACTTACAATACACAGGGAAGGTTTATGAAGTTATCCTCTTTACCATCATCAAAAATACAATCACCTGCTTCAAAGTTACTAACACCATTATTATTATCATCAGTACTCGTATTAAGTGCTTGTGGTGGTAGTGATTCTGCAGAGCCTACACCAACCCCAACCCCAACCCCAACCCCAGATACAACAGCTCCGGTTATTACTCTAAATGGCGATAGCACTATTACACACGGCGTTGGCTCTGAGTATATCGATGCAGGTGCTAGCGC
>NZ_PJAI02000001.1 GCF_002843355.2 Colwellia echini | reverse complement strand
TGCTACAACAGCCTTAATTACCCGTATTACTTCGTTATGAAAGCTCCCAATAACCTGTTATTGTCTTCGCTTTTAACCTGTTATTGTCTTCGCTTTCCTGCCTTGTACTACGAATAATTAAAACTATTGTAAAGGTAAAATCCTAAGTGATTGATATTATTATTCTACTCACTTTCATTATCCCGAACTCAGGTTAGATAATAATAGTCCCTAGCCACTAGACTTTAGTGGCTAGGTTTTAGAATCTAGATTTATGAGACTAGGTATTCTATTACCTAGTACCTAGCCCTTAAATTTAGGTGCTTTTATGGTAGTTATTAATATACCACTGCGTATGTTGGGCAATAGTGTCATTATAAACTTGTTGTAATGAAGGTAAAACAACGGCATCAGGCTGACCTGTTAACTCGTCCATAAAAACTTTCTTAGTTTCTGTGGCAAGTACCAAAACATTATCATATTGGCTGTGACAAAATCCTGCTAAGCATCCTTTACCATAAAAAATATCATTTTCTGCGGCGGTAATGTTCAAACCATCAACTTTCATATTTTGTAATGACTTAAGCCAGTTATCAATAATTGGACGCCAGTGCTCACCTTTAACTGTGCTAGTGCCTAGGTTAATTACCGGTAAGTCTTTACGTTCATGGCGCTTGTAATTATAAGAGTGATTATCGTACACCACACATTCGCCAAAATCTTCACGTAACGCTTCTACAATAGCGGCAACAACTCGATAAAATTGAGCGTGCTTTGCTTTACTTCTAGCAATCATTTCATCGCTTAGTGGTACTTTCCATATTTCTTTACCCCATGCTGTTTCATAAACACATTCATCGCTAATGCGGTTTAAGTCGTACTCATAACGAGAATCATGGGCGATTAAGGTGATGGGTTGCTGGCTAATAAAGCTACCCGTGTATGGGTCTTCTTCATAATAACGATCTGACTTTTCAAGTAAGCAGTTATCTTCTAACTCAGCTCTAAAATTTTCGCCATCATGTATTGCCGCGGCTAAAATAGGTAGATACTTTTCAATTTTTAAGGTGAAAGCACCGCCTGTTATTGTTGCAGTAAAGCATTGACGTTGTTTTATTTTATTAATAATTTCTTGTTCACTAATTTGCGGAGAAAGCTGTTTACTCATGAGCGTCCCTTATTTACCCTCAAGTAAGGGTAATTATTATGAAAAGTAAGTAATTGCTATAATAACTTGAACATAAATTAATGCTAGCTAACTTTATGTTAATAAATGTTTTCTATTATTAGTATAAACCTGATATCCCTAATCTCGGTTCACTTAAATTACCGTTAGCATCAAGTATTTGATAATTAATATTACGTAACGCATAAGGACGATAATCAACCAACTGGTTAAAGCGATCAACAACACTATGATGAATTATTGGCGTATAATTCGACGCTAATTCATTCAGGTTGATACGGACACTACGCGGAGCATGAGTTATTGCATAGCCGTAAGTATAAAGTTGACCATGCAACTTACCGTTAGATAATGGTTTAACGTAAATATCATCGAAAGTTATCACCTCCTTTGAACCCGATATTTGCAACCTTGAAAAATCAATGTCGTTAACTGATAAAATAAACAGTTCATCAGCAATATTATCGAGCATAAACTGTAAACAAACATCAGATAAACCATCAAACCAGTAGCCGCCGCCAATGTCGCTATGACTTCCTGCAAACCAAACTTCAGTAACACGTTCGTCATGGTTAAATAAGGTTGGTTGAAACCATAAACGCCGCTCATCAAGCCCTAAAATATGCAATGCTCGTTCAATATGTGGCGCTAAAATATCATTTTCAAAAACGATACCACTTGAAGGAAACGTGTCAGGGTTTAAATCTAATGAGCCTTTAGTTGCCGCTACGGTATCAAATACGCCTAAAAATGTAACTGGGGCTGATAAATGTGCGGCAAACATTCTGGCTAATGCAGCGCCTCGACTAAAACCGAAGATGTAAACTTTATCACCGGGTGAATAGTGTTTTGCAAAGTCTGTTTGCGCTTCACTGAGTATATCGTTCATTTCCCCGTAAGGTGGTGCAAATGCAGCATTTACTGCTCTAAATAACCAATTACCACGATTGCCAATACCACTGTAATAAAAGCTATGTTGACTCGTAATGTTTGTATTATTAAGTAGCCCAGCACTTGATTTATCATTCACCTTATTATTTAGTGTACCGCCGAATAAAATATGTAATTTTAAAATATTACTAATACTACTATCATCGTAAAAGTCGGCAACATCTTCGGGATTATTACAAGTACCGTCAAAGCAAAAAATCAGTTTTTTCATAGTTATTCCTTACAGAACCAAAGACATCTTCCATAATAAATACAAAGTATTAGAGTATATTAATTGCCAACGTTCGGCCTAAAAAGACCAACAGTTCAGCAACTAACCTGAATCCAAGATAACTAACAATTTTCTTAAATAGGCTCTAATCTTGGTACATCATTTATTTGCTGTGCTTAAATCAAAATTTAATAAAAGCTAAATATTAAATTAAGCGTAAAATTAATTTGCCATAAGGTATAAAAGCTCTGTGCGAAGTACAAGGTTTAGTTTGGTAAACATAGAGTATTCTGTTTGAATAAAATGCGATTTTATTAGTAAATTATTCTCAGATCACTAGTCAACGCCCCTGTATGGCTGATAGAATCTAGGGCATTATATTTATTGAACTTACAAAAGAAGATATTGAGATGGGCAGAGCTTACCAAAACCGCAAATTATCTATGGCTAAAACCGCAGGTGCCAAAACTAAAGTTTACTCTAAGTACGGTAAAGCAATTTACGTTTGTGCTAAAAATAGTGGTATTGATCCCGATGGTAATCTTACATTACGTGGTTTAATTGATCGTGCTAAAAAAGATCAAGTTCCTACCCACGTAATTGAGAACGCACTTAAAAAAGCATCAGGTGCTGGTGGTGAAGACTTTGTAGAAGCACGCTATGAAGGCTATGGTCCTGGTAATAGTATGGTTATTATCGATTGTTTAACCGATAACGGTAACCGTACGATCAAAGATGTTCGTCAGTGCTTTACTAAAACTAATTCTAAAATTGGTACCACTGGTTCAGTTTCTCACATGTTCGACCAACAAGCTGTATTCGCTTTTCAAGGCGATGATGATGAAAGCGTGTTGGAAACATTAATGATGGCTGATATTGATGTAACTGATGTTGAATTAGAAGACGGTATTATTACCGTATATGCACCACATACTGAGTTTTTCAAAATTAAAACTGAGTTTGCTAACTCTATGCCTGATTATGATTTAGAAGTTGAAGAGATTTCTTGGATCCCTCAAAATTATATTACCGTGGAAGGTGAAGAAGACTTAGCTAACTTTGAAAAATTCATTGCCATGTTAGATGATTGTGATGATGTACAAAACGTTTATCATAATGCAGAATTAAAAGAAGAAAGCTAAAAGATCAGCGTTAAAATAGCAATAACTCCTCTTTTATACTTGTTGCGATTGTCGCGATAAAAAACAAAAAAGCCAATATCATTTGATATTGGCTTTTTTGTTTGATCTTGCTCCGTCCTAAAATGCGTTGACACCTATAGAACTTAAACCAACAGTATTAAAGTATTAATCGAAATTCAATGAAGATAAATATTAAATCTCAAGTCTAGCAAGTAAAGCCGATAAAGGTTTTTGGGAGCTTTCATAACGAAGAAATAGGGATAATTAAGGCTTTAACACTTTGCTTACCCCGAACTCAAGTTAGTTAATTACTCTGCTGAACTTTCTTCCTCTGGTACATCTTCAATCATAGATTCAACGTCTATTGCCGAAACGCGTTGTAAGCCACGTGGGAGTTTATTACCACGTCGGCCACGTTCGCCTTTGTAATGCTCTATATCTAGTGCTTTAAGGGTTAATTTACGTTTTCCGGCATGTAAAGTTATAGAAGCTCCATCAGGTACTATACATAATAAGCTTACATATTCTTCACGCGTTTTTGCTCGCGCAGTAGGTATATTAATGATCTTATTACCTTTACCCTTAGCGAGTACGGGCAAGTTTTTAACTGGAAAAACTAACATCCGCCCTTCACTAGTAATAGTAAGGCAGTGATCATTCTCAATATCGTCTATACGCTGTGGCTTCATAACTTTAGCTGACTCCGGCAAGGTGATTAACGCTTTACCATTTTTATTTCGGCTAACCATCTCTGCAAATTTGCCAACAAAACCATAACCTGCATCACTAACTAATAAGTACTTAGTTTCGTCGTCAGCCATAATGGTATGTACAAAGTTTTTCCCTGCTGTTAGGTTAAAACGCCCTGTTAATGGTTCGCCTTGTGAACGAGCGGTCGGTAAGGTATGCGCGTCTGTAGTGAAAGCACGCCCGCCTGAGTCGATAAATACCACAGGATTATTACTACGCCCTTTTGCTGAACATAAGTAATTATCACCTGCTTTGTAACTTAAACTTGCAGGGTCAATATCATGCCCTTTAGCGCAACGCGCCCAGCCTTTGTCGGAGATAACAACAGTTACAGGCTCACTTGGTACTAAATCTTTTTCTGTTAATGCTTTTGATTCTGTACGCTCAACTAATTTAGAGCGGCGATCATCACCGTATTCTTTAGCTGCTTCCAAGATTTCTTTTTTCATTAGCGTGTTCATGCGCGCTTTTGAATTAAGAATTTTCTCTAAATAATCACGCTCAATCGCTAATTCATCTTGCTCAGCTCGAATTTTAATTTCTTCGAGTTTAGCTAACTGACGTAATTTAATTTCTAAAATTGAATGTGCTTGTAAATCAGACAATGCAAAGCGTGACATCAGCTCGGCTTTTGGATCGTCATAACCACGAATAATTTCAATAACTTCATCAATATTTAAATAAGCAATTAATAAACCATCGAGAATATGTAACCTAGCTAATACCTTGTCTAAACGATACTGTAATCGTCTACGCACTGTTTCGCGGCGATACTCAAGCCATTCAGATAAAATAACACCTAAGTTTTTAACTGCTGGTAGGTTATCTAAACCTATCATGTTGATATTAACGCGATAGCTTTTTTCTAAATCTGTACTAGCAAATAAATGCTGCATTAACTGTTCAACATCAACACGATTTGAACGTGGCATAATAACAAGTCGAACCGGATTTTCATGATCAGATTCATCACGAAGATCGGCCACCATCGGCAGTTTTTTCGCAGTCATTTGCCCTGCTATTTGCTCTAATATTTTTCCGCCAGAGGCTTGATGCGGCAAAGCTGTAATAACAATATCACCATGTTCAATATCATACACAGCACGCATTTTGATACTACCGCGTCCTGTTTGATACATTTTTTCAATATCAGCTTTTGGGGTGATAATTTCCGCATCAGTTGGATAGTCAGGGCCTTGAACAAACTCTAACAGTTCACTTATCTCAGCTTTTGGATTTTCAATTAAATGTACACACGCATCAGCAACTTCGCGCACGTTATGCGGCGGGATATCGGTTGCCATACCAACTGCAATACCGGTTATTCCATTGAGTAAGATATGAGGAAGGCGAGATGGTAAAGTCATTGGCTCTTTCATGGTGCCATCGAAATTGGGTTGCCATTCCACCGTACCTTGGCCTAATTCGGCCAATAAAACTTCACTAAATTTTGATAATCTTGATTCGGTATAACGCATTGCTGCAAATGATTTAGGATCATCAGGAGCACCCCAGTTTCCCTGCCCATCAACCAAAGGGTAACGATAAGAAAAAGGCTGTGCCATCAATACCATGGCTTCATAACAAGCGCTATCACCATGCGGATGAAACTTACCTAATACATCACCAACTGTACGCGCAGATTTTTTATATTTAGCCGCCGCCGATAAACCCAGCTCTGACATTGCATAAACTATTCGCCTTTGTACCGGCTTTAAACCATCACCAATATGTGGCAATGCTCTGTCCATAATTACGTACATGGAATAGTTTAAATAAGCTTCTTCAGTAAAACGTCTTAATGGGACTTGTTCTACTCCATCGAGACTATATTCGAGAACATCTGACATGAATTTATTTTCCTGATATTTCGAGGGCTAATTATTATTATTTTGATAAAGATTATAAGCTACTTTTTAAAGTCATAACTTTTAAGTGATAACTTTTAGTTAAATTAATGGTAGCTAAAGTTAGTCTAATTTTGTCAACGAGACTATTAATTGCGGTTATGCCAATAGTTTATCATTATTAGCTTGTGTTACTTTTTGTTACTTCTATAGCTTAGCTGATTATGAGCTTAGACAAAATAGTTAAATGCTAAATGGGTTAATATACTGACCGATCTGTGTCGTTATTACCCTCTCTCTATTATTAACATCAAAAGTTAGGTTGTTAAACTTTAGAACTCCCATTCTGAGTCTAACGGAGCCGTATTTGTGTCAGCTCGCCTTTCTTGTGATTCTGCAATATGTTGATAACAAACGACACTATTTCGACCTTGCTCTTTCGCTTGATACATAGCTAGATCTGCACAGTGTAATAACTCATCAAATTTCATTTCCTTATTATTCATGGTTGCTACGCCAATGCTCATGGTTAGCTGGCGTTGAGACATAATAAGTGAAAAGTTGAATTGAGCTATTTTTTCATTGATATGCATAGCTATCGCTTTAGCTTTATGAATGTCCGCATAAGGTAATAAAGCAACAAATTCTTCCCCGCCTAAGCGTGCAAACAGATCACGAGATCGCATAGTTTCTTTTACCAATCTAGCAACTATCATTAGCACTTTATCACCTACATTGTGACCATACGCATCGTTAATATTTTTGAAGTTATCTAAATCTAATAGTAATACAGATAACTCCTCAGGTTGATCAGAAAATCGTTTAACCATGCTATTACCTGATTCAAATAGAGCATTGCGATTTGCGACGCCCGTTAAAGCATCTGTCAATGTCAGACGAATGAGCTTATTACGTACTCTTAATTGTCTAAAGAACAGCAAGATAAAAACAATTGCAGTGCCAATAATTAACGTAAAATTATATTGTTGTATTGCTTGTTCTTCTTTAACCTCAGCTACCCTGCGAAATTTTAGTTCATTCTGACTTTTTAATAATGCATTAGTTGCTTTTTTATCCTGCATTTCAAATGATTTTTCTAAACTGGCGATCATGGCTAGACGCTTATTTTTACGGTAAATATGATATTTTTTCAGGTAATATTTTTTCTCTAAATAAGCGGACTCATAATTACCTTGATTCTCAAAGTGAGCTGCTAATATTAAATGTAGTTGTAAAAAATCAGGCTGAACAAGTTGTTCCTCAGCTATTTGACCAGATAATTTTTCTGCTTGCGCTAAAAGTTCAACAACATTACTTTTATTTATGTCCTGATTAACAATCGCCGTTGATTCTAGCTTTTCTTTAACCAAAGCTTGCACAACTAATAGCAAATATTGCTCTGCGGCATTAAGAGGGGCTTTTGATAAGGTTAATTTTGCTAGCAAACCTTCAACCCTATGCCTATCTACCGTTGAAGGTTTCAACTGAACTAACAACTCGGTTAAATCTGGGTTAATGGGTAATACCTGGGTAACAGGCGTTTGTACCGACTTTATTACTACTGTTTTGTTTTTAATGGCTTCTGCGCTAGGTGTCTCACTTGCTAAAGAGTAAGGGCTAACTGTTAACATTAATAAAAAGAGTGCAAAAACAGTTTTAAGCATATTTGGGCTAATATAAATCATCGCCACACACCTTATCCCTGCCTGATTCTTTAGCTTTATAGAGCTGTTCATCGGCTTTTTTTATTAAACTAACTAAATCACTTTCATCGGCTAAACAGGCTACACCAATACTCACAGTTACTTTATCAATAGTTTTTATTTGCCATGAATATTCATTTATACAAGTGCGTATACGTTCACCAATATCCATGGCTGACTTAAAATTAGTTTTGGGCAAACAGATCATAAACTCTTCACCACCAAAACGACCAAAAATATCACTTTTTCGCATCATACTACTACTGAGTAATGCAAGTTGCTTTAATACTTTATCACCTACGTTATGCCCTAAACTGTCATTAATATTTTTGAAATGATCAACATCTATCATCAGTATACTTAATGGATTGGCTTGCATTTTGGCAAGTTCAAATGCCTCTTGAGATTTGTTCATTAAGCTACGTCTGTTGGCGACGCCTGTTAAAGCATCGATATTTGAGGCTATTTTAAGTCGTTGCTGACTTTGTATTAATTTAACCAGAACCCAAGCAAAAGCTAGGGCAACCAAAGCACTAATAATAAGATAATGACGCTGTATTTTATTTTCTAAATTAACTTCATTTAAACTCGCTTCGTAAAGTGCTTGCTCGTTATAAAGTAGTTTATTTTGTTTATCTGCTTGCTCTGCTTCAAGTTTTAATCGTACCTGGGTAATAGAACTATTATCCTCATTTTCGTATACTTTATCGGTCAAAAAAATCAATTGAGATTGAGTATCATAAGCTTGTTTAAACTTTTTTTGCTGATAAAAAACATTCGCATTGAGTGCAATCATTCTCAAATAATCTTCTTTATTTGCTTTTGACATGTCAGGGCGAAGGGCTAATATTTTAATAACCGTTTCGATACTCCCCAGCGCTTCATCAAAACGTTTTAATTCAGCGAGAATGTAGGCTTCATCAATATAAAACTTTAACTTATCATCAATTTTTTCAGTAAATTGTAAATGCTCTTTAGCTTTTAATAAATATTGATATGCTGCTTCTGGATTACTCTTATCTTGCTTTATATAAGCCCATGCCAAACCAGAATAGACGGCAAACATACTATCATTTGTCGTGTCTTTGTTTGATTCTGCAATTAACTGTTTAAAAACATTAATTGCTTGTGCGTAGTTTTTATTTGATGCATGTTTGGAGGCAATATTATGTAAACTATTATGTGCAGACAGTAACATACCCGCAGCTTTAAAATGTAAGTAAGATTGCTGGTAATAAGCCATTGATTGCTCATCCTGTTGCAAATGCGAATACAAAATACCAAGCACAGAGTTAGCTGTACCTTTTATTTTTTCATCATCAGTTTTCCCAGCAATATTATAGGCATCATTAAGTAGTATTAATGCTCGCTTTAAATCATCTCTCAGGTAGGCAATAGTACCTAAGTTGATAAGTCCTGCTGCAATTTGTACTTTACTATGTAATGATTCGGCAACTTCTAAGCCTTTTTTATATTCTTTAGCCGCTTGGTTAAGATCGCCCAAACTCTCAAACGCAAAACCTTTTAGATATAATAATTCACTAATAATTAAGCTTGGACTAGCAAGTTGCTTGGTAATATTCAGCCCTTGATTAGCCGTTTCTTTAGCAGCACTATATTTATTTTGTGCAATTTGAATTTCACAAAGCAACTTAAAATAGAGTAGGTTTTGTTCTATGGTCAGGGCACTAAGTTGATTTTCAAAAACGGTTAGTTGCTTGAGCGATGAGGTTAAATCTGTTTTCTTCAGTATTTTAACTTGTTCAATTATTTGATCAAATAACTGAATATTATCTTGCTGTTGAGCTGCCACTGCAGTAAAAATCAAGCAATAAAGCACACTTATCCTAATGATAAAGACTTGAAATTTTTTTAAAATACACAACAAAGAATAATTCCTTATGGCCTAACTACACCACAACATGGCCCGCAACATAACCCGCAAAAATGACTGTTTTTCACACAAGTGAATAGTGCAGTATAAAACGATTTATCTAGAGAGTTAAACCGTTATATTTAACATAAATATTAACTTTAATTACTCGTTAAAGCTAACCAACTCTGTGTTACTTTTACTAATAACTGAATATAAAAAAGTCCTCTATAAACGAGGACCTTTATTTTATTACTTTCGGTGAAAATTAAGCGCTTCAACAGAGCCTAATGTCCTGAAAAAACTAACACCTTAACCGGTAATAATAATGCTTGCATACGTAAAATAATGGCATGAACAATACCTACAGTATCAACTATATGATAATAAATTACATCCGTAGTACTTAAGGTGCCACTATTAATTAAATCATGATGGTAGCTATAAGCATTAGCGATACAACTAGTACCAGGTAAAACCCCGTCAAGACCACCTTCATAAAGTGGAACTAACCTAACAGACAGTGTTCCTGGCATTGCTCGCTCTTGTATATCTATTAAGGTTTCCGCAGTTCGTATTTGACCTGTAGAAATAACACCTTGTATCCTGTCAACTTTCATAGCTATAACTGTAAAAGGTTTAGATAAACAGGTGATTTCTGCAAAGGTGCCAATATTGATTACATTACCCGCTAATTGATTAAAACCAGCTTGAACACCTTCTTTACCAGATGCATCCCCTGAAGTAGGCACTATCATACCCGCCGAGCGGAACATTGGGTTTACAATATCACCAGGCTGTATGGCAAATTGCTGCAATTCTCCATCAATATGGGCATAAACTGTGTGTTTATCTTCATCAATAACAGCTTGATGTAACGCTTTAATAGCACTTTCTTTTTTAGCGGGTAAAACTTCTTTAATGTAGGCTTCTGCAGATTTTTGATTAGACTTTGCTGCCGATAAATCCGCTTTATGAATTGCCACGGTATCTGCTACTTTTTCTACTTCACTGTCACTAATAATATTTTGACCTTTAAGTGACAAATTTTTCTTTCGATCGTAATCATGTTTAGATCTTAAATAGGCACTGTTCGCCTTTTCAACATTGTTTTTTGCTACTTCGAGTTGAGAGTAAGCACTAGAAAACTCAGAGTCCACTTGCTTAATTGTCGATTTTGCTTGTTCAATGATCGCAAGTTGCGACTCATCATACATACTAAATAGTGGTGTGCCAGCAGTTACTTTTTCATGGTTTTTAACATAAACATGTTCAACTCTACCACTTACCTCTGGGACAATAGAAACCACTCTAAACATTGGCGTTGCACTAGTTGTTGATGGATGGTAATAAAAAATCAAGGTTACTAGAGAAATTGAAAGAATGGCACAAGCTGTTATCCCCCAACGTAGTTCATACCAAACCGTGAAAAAATTTATTTCTTTTCCCCAAGTTTTACCTTGGCGATATTTACGAAATAAATAGTCAGGTAGAATAGTTATGAGTGAGCAAAACAGTACTTCAAACATTTAATTGTACTCCTTTACGGGTACATCAACGGCTGTATTAGCTTTAGTATCAGATTTTGTATCAACTTTAACATTCAGAGTTTGCTCATTAACAGCAGACTCTTCAACTGTTGTTGTAACTTTATTTATTGATGTTGACTGAGCTGGTGTTGATGACGTGAATTCGGGCTCAGTTGAGTAAGCCGTTTTATTCTGGTTATTAGCGATAGTGGCTAAAGATTTAGCAATAGACTTTAATGGCGTTAAAAAATCTGGAAGTTCAACCACAGCCATAACTAAGGCTGCAACCCAAAAAATACTGTTGTGGGTAAATAAAGCTAACAATGTTAATACTGTAATAAGTTGTATTTGGGTATGATTTTTACCGTGAGCAATGTGCTCTGGCGCCGCATGTAACTTAAAATATAATACGCCACCAATTAATATTAATCCTACAAGCGTAAACGCCATTATAGTCATTAAAGGATCGCTATTTGCCCCAGCTAAATAGCTAGGAATACTTTCTGCACTCATTTGAAGTTTACCTTTAAACTCGAACTTACTTAGGCTTTACTCTCAGTAAATATTACTATGCTTAACATTAACTGACTTTGAAAATTGAGGCTATTAAAGCTCTATATTGGCTTCATCACCTTTACTCTGTAGCCATATTTTTCTATCAGGGCTGCGCTTTTTCGACAATAGCATATCCATTAATTCCATCGTTTCACTATGATCATCAACGGTTAGTTGCACTAGGCGACGTGTATTAGGGTCCATAGTGGTTTCACGCAGTTGTAATGGGTTCATTTCACCCAAACCTTTAAAACGCTGTACGTTAACTTTACCGCGTTTTTTCTCTGCTTCAATACGATCTAAAGTGGCATCTTTTTCGGCTTCATCCAAGGCGTAATAAACTTCTTTGCCAATATCAATTCGATATAATGGAGGCATAGCAACATAAATATGCCCCGCTTGTACTAATGGTAAAAAGTGTTGAGTAAATAATGCACACAGTAAAGTGGCAATATGTAATCCATCCGAGTCAGCATCCGCTAAAATACAAATTTTACCGTAACGCAGCTCTGATAAATCATCACTGTCGGGGTCAATCCCCAAGGCGACTGAAATATCATGTACTTCTTGTGAAGCAAGGATTTGCCCTGAGTCTACTTCCCACGTATTAAGAATTTTACCGCGCAGTGGCATAATAGCTTGAAACTCTCTATCTCTTGCTTGTTTAGCACTACCGCCAGCAGAGTCACCTTCCACTAAAAACAGCTCTGTTCTAGCTAAATCTTGGCTACCACAATCAGTTAATTTCCCTGGTAAAGCAGGACCTTGAGTGATTTTTTTACGAACAACTTTTTTACTGGCACGCATTCGTTTTTGCGCATTGTTGATACAAAAATCAGCTAAGGCTTCAGCTTTATCGGTATGTTCATTTAACCAAAGACTAAAGGCGTCTTTAACAACACCAGTAACAAATCCCGCACATTGACGAGACGATAATCGCTCTTTGGTTTGCCCTGCAAATTGTGGGTCTTGCATTTTAATAGATAAAATATAACTACATCTGTCCCAGATATCATCAGGGGTTAGCTTTACGCCGCGCGGTAATAAGTTGCGAAATTCACAAAACTCACGCATTGATTCGAGTAAACCTTGGCGTAAACCATTAACATGAGTACCGCCAGCAATAGTCGGAATTAAGTTAACATAACTTTCACCTATACTATCCCCTCCTTCAGGTAACCAAGTTACCGCCCAATCTGCCGCTTCAAGTTGCGAACTAAAACTACCTACAAAGGGTTTTTCAGGTAAAGAAACATAGTCTTTTACTGAGTCGATTAGATAGTCGGTTAAACCATCTTCATAGCACCACTCATATTTTTTATCTTCATTCTTATCATGAAATTTAATAGTTAAGCCTGGGCATAAAACAGCTTTAGCTTTAAGTAGATGGGTTAGGTGTCGTACTGAAAACTTAGGAGTATCAAAATAGTTAGCATCTGGCCAAAACTTAACACTGGTTCCGGTATTACGCTTACCTACTGTTCCAGTTTCACGTAACTCTTCAACTTTATCACCATTTTCAAAGGCCATTTCGTAGATTTTACTATCACGTCTGACGGCAACATCAACGCGGGTAGATAAGGCGTTAACCACAGAAATACCAACACCGTGCAAACCACCTGAAAACTGGTAACTTTTATTTGAGAACTTACCGCCAGCATGTAATTTACAAAAAATAAGTTCAACGCCAGATACTCCTTCTTCAGGATGAATATCTGTTGGCATACCGCGACCATCATCGATAACTTCAAGCGATTGATCTTTATCTAGAATAACCTGAATATTCTGGGCATGACCGGCAAGCGCTTCATCAACTGAGTTATCAATAACTTCTTGACCCAAGTGGTTTGGGCGTGTGGTGTCGGTGTACATACCAGGGCGGCGGCGCACAGGCTCTAAACCACTAAGTACTTCAATGGAGTCTGAGTTGTATTGTTCGGTCATTTGAAACTCTATGTATAGTTATTATAAGTTAAGGCTAACAGTTATTTATCAAAACGTAATTAACACTTTGAATGCTATGTTTTAATAATTATCGATTGTTCGTATTTCGCGAGCTATTTGTTTTGCGATTAGCTCAATCAATAGCCAATCGAAAAAAAAGGCTAATCATTGGTAGGTAATGATCAAAATCAACAAAACTATGATCGCCTCCGTCTTGCACTATTAATCGACAATATTGATACTTTTCTTCAGCTTGTCGGTAATTTAACACTTCATCACCTGTTTGTAACATAACTAGGTAATTATTTTTTTGTTTACTATCTATTGTTGGTGTATTTTGTTCAAGCATTTTCAATTGTTGAATATGCTCTTCAGTGACTTGATATATTTCTTCGGTATACGGATTAACTTGCTCACCAAGATAATCATGCAGTAGCTCATAGGGTTTTACCGCTGGATTGACTAACACAGCTAAACAATTATATTTTTCGGCTAAGTAATTGGCAAAATACCCACCTAATGAAGAGCCAATAAAATACCATTGCGTGTTTGCTGAATTCGCCTCGATAATTTTTTCTAATTGAGCTATCGCTTTACCAGGACTTGAAGCCAGTTGTGGGCAATAAAAGCCAACATCAGGAAAGTTTTTCGCTAAAAACTGTCGAGTTTGCTCTGCTTTGAAAGATAACGGTGAAGAATTAAAGCCATGAATATGTAGAATGTTTTTTTTCATTATGAACGCTGAGATAACACCTAATTTAATTTTCTACAAATGCTAACTGCACAACATCATTGACTAATTTACCTTCAAAATACAAAGTAAAAAGTTGGTAAGCGGGCCCTTGTGCTAAAATACCAACACCTTTTATGTTTGGATCAAATTGTACTGATGTTGCAGGGCAAGTGTGTAGAGTTACAGCTTGCCTGGTTGATGAAGTTAGTGTCATAGCATTATGTACATGACCGCAAGCTATACCTTTTATATTTGAATATTGATCAAGGACTTGCCAAAACTCATCTTTATTTTGTAAACCATGTTTATCGATAAAGTAACCCACATCAATAGGGTGATGGTGCATCATCAATAACTGGTGTTTATCTTCGGCTATTGCGTTCTTCAAAGTAGATAACGCTTGTTCACTTACCAAACCTGATGGGGTTTGTGTTTTACTATCAACAAGTTGAATTTGCCAGTTTTGTAAATTAATTGTTTTATTTGCTTGAAAAGGAGTACCTGAAAGATACTTAGCCATTAACACAGGATCATCATGATTTCCGGCTAAATAATAAACAGGTAAAGTGATACCGCATTCATCGACACAATCAGCAAAGTTTTGATAAGACTTCTCGCTATGATCTTGGCTTAAGTCACCGGTAAAAAACAGACAATTTATACTTGAGTTATCAGCTATCTCTAATAACACTTTTGTTAGGTTAGCGTAAACATTTTGGCCGAAATGTAAGCCACTTTTATCGGCAAACAAATGACAATCTGTAATTTGTGCTATAACCACTGGCAGCTCTTTAAATGCTTGAGTTTCATTAGCGTACATATATACATTCCTTATTAAACATCAAGCAATATGCCAACACGCGCATAGCAACCGTTGGCTTTATATGCTTAGTAAAAAAAATGACAATGAAAATGCTGTGATACACGTTACGAATACAGCTCAATGTTTACTCGTCCTAAGTCCAAACATAAATGTAACCATTCATTTAAAAATTGATTGGTTTGCTGTTTCTCATCTTGCTGGTGCATTTTATGGTTAGGATAGTCATAACGAGGTTTTACTTGTCTTATATCCTGAGTTGCCAGTACTTCTGCCATACGAGCATCATGATATAACCGAATAGTCATCCGTGGATGTAAACTATTGGCGACAATATCTGGAATATTATTCAAAGAGTGACTTAAGCTGTCTTGTTCAAAACTAATTACCGCGGTGTAGCGTGTTACTTCTTTGATGGTAACAGTATAAGCAAGAAAATCACTGATAAAAAATTGCCGTGACTCTCCAACCGCTTTGTTATTTGCTAATACTTTTAGCAATAACATGTAATTATTGGCACACAAACTCATCAAACTAACTAGGTTAGGTCGATAGTTTTTTTTCGCTGTTTTGACTGAAGCCCTGTTAGGAAAAAAACTCATGAAAACTTATATACCCTATCAATATGTCATCTATCAATTTCTGCGTTTAATTTCTGCGTTTGGCGTTTATAACGATGAATAATTTAATGCTAGCCATTGTAACCCGATAATAGTGGCGGCGTTAGTGATTTTACCTTTTGCTAGCAACTCTAATGCTTGAGTACGCGTAACAAGGTGTAGGAGAATATCTTCATTTTCTTCAGGTAAACCGTAAACAGAGCCTGAATTAATGAGATCACTGTCAATATGCGCCAAATATAAATGTATTCTTTCGCTCGTACCGCCGGGGCTCGGAAGAAATTGCATAACAGGTACTAAATCACTTTCACTAAGCGTTAGGTTTGTTTCTTCTTTTGCTTCTCTAATAGCAACATCTATTGGGCTTTCATTTTCATCGAACATGCCAGCAATAAATTCTAATAACCAAGGACTATCAGCTTCTCTTTCGCTGCTCTTTTGAATGGCTTCAATGCTAATTGCTCCTGGTCTAAATTGTTCGATGAGTAATACCTTATCTTGCTTAGCATCGTAAGGAATAACAACAACCGCATCACCGCGCTCAAATATTTCACGAGTAAAAATGCTGCTTTGCTCGCCCGAAAAAAGTTGATGCTGTAATGTGTACTCATTCATTTTAAAAAAGCCCTGATATTTTGTGCCAACCGAATGCACCGACACTTGGTCATGAGTATATCTCAGCATAGAAAGCGGCTTATTTATATTGGTTTTCATCGTACATCCTTTTTTAAAATAACTTTGTTATACTAAATGATTGATATTCTACTTGGTTAATTGAAAAATCCATGTAGGATACACATTAATAAATATTATCAAAAGTTAGATAATAAGAGTAATACAGCTAAGGAATTCCTTACTCATGAAAAAAACATTCAGTACACTCATCATAGCGCTTACTACTGCAATGAGCAGTACACAAGTTCAAGCAGATGATTTATTAACGGTTTACCAACAAGCATTATTAAATGATCCAGTAATACTAATTTCTCAAGCACAGTATATGGGCGTTAAAGAAAATATAGAGCAAGTACGCTCTGCTTTATTACCACAAATCAATTTAACGGGTGGTTATACCGTTGGCGAACAAGAGTCCTATCCAACTACCCCCCCGCTTACAGCCCTGACTAATTCAATCAGTAATAGTGAATATAGCAGTTTAACTTACGGCGGTAATCTGAATATGCAGATTTATCACCACGATAGTTGGTTAAGCTTAAATAATGCGAAAAAATCGGCACATCAAAGCGATTTACAATATCAAGTAGCAAAACAAGATTTGATTACCCGTGTTACGCAAGTTTATTTTAATTTACTCAGCTCAAAAGATGATCTTGTTTTTGCAAACGCTGAGAAAAAAGCTATTGCACGACAATTAGAACAAACCAAACAACGATTCTCTGTAGGTTTAACAGCGATAACCGATGTTTATGAAGCACAAGCTCAATACGATAACGCCGTAACCGAAGCAATTCGTGCTGAAAATGCTATTTTACAAGCAGAAGAAGCGGTAAGAGTAATAACCAATGTTTACCCGAAAAGTGTTAGCGTATTAAACACCGAGCGATTCAGTACTAGCACTCCAGTACCAAGCAGTGCTGATGAATGGCAAACGACTGCTGAAGCCAAAAATCTTGACTTAATTACCGCTAAAGTCGGCATTGATATTGCTCAAGATCAAATCAATATTGCACGTGCAGGTCATTATCCTACGTTAGATTTTGCTGCTAATTACAATGCTGCGGATACCGACACAACTTTTAATAATCAACCGGAAATTAACGCTCCTAACGTTGATGGCTATTACCTTGGCGTAAACTTAAACGTACCAATTTACTCTGGCGGCGCTATTCAGAGCTCAGTACGCCAAGCACAAAATAATTTTGTTATAGCCAGTCAAGACTTGTCGTTAACGCACCGTGAAGTTGTTCGCACTACACGTAACGCATACAACACGGTAATAACAGCAATATCGGCAATCAAAGCTTATGAACAATCAGTATTAAGTGCCACTAAGTCACTTGAAGCAACAGAAGCTGGTTTTGAAGTTGGTACACGTACTATTGTTGATGTATTAGACAGTACCCGTAATTTATATGGTGTGAAGCGTAACTTGTCATCAACACGTTATGCTTATATTCAAAATGTTTTATTATTAAAACGTGCTGCAGGTACAATTACCGATGAAGATATTACAGCGATAAATGCAGGCTTAATGCCAGCTAAATAAAGTTTAGCTTTTATTTATAAAGTTCATGTTCTAGAG
Source organism: Colwellia echini (assembly GCF_002843355.2). Classification (GTDB taxonomy): domain Bacteria; phylum Pseudomonadota; class Gammaproteobacteria; order Enterobacterales; family Alteromonadaceae; genus Colwellia; species Colwellia echini. Next base: position 645,963 of record NZ_PJAI02000001.1, on the reverse strand, counting down.
CTCTAGTTAATTAAAGAACTATGCTCTTTAGAATTAAAAAAAGCCGTAAACAACTAGTTGCTTACGGCTTTTTATGTATTTCAGGACGAGATTAGTAGTTATTATTTAATTGGCAGATGATAACTAGCTATTAGTGGATATTAAATTACTGGTAAAGTTAAACTAATGTTTTTAGAAATTCAGTTAGCTCTTTAGCTTCTCGCTCAACGGAGTAAAGTGTTTCAACACGCTGCCTCCCTGCTTTACCCATTTCAATTAATTTCGCTTCATCATTTAATAATAGTGCCATTTTTTCTTTTACAGCAGCTAAGTCATTAATAGGTACAACATAACCATCTATACCTTGGCGAACAATTTCGGGCCAAGCCCCGGCTTCACTAGCCAACACAGCTGCACCACTACTCATTGCTTCAAGTACCGTCAAACCAAAACCTTCATTTCTACTTAACGCAACAACTAAAGATAAACTACTAAATATTTTAGGAATATCAGAAAAGTGCTGTTCGCCAACAAAGATAATGCGCTCAGAAAGTCCTGCAGCTTTAATATTGTCACATAATTCTTGCTCAAACTTTTTATGTTTAGCTGCGGTGCTACCGACAATAACGGCAGTATAATCAGGATAATTAGCTAATAAAGAAATACAGCTTTGCACAAAAAGATGAACACCTTTCTGTTCTCTAACTCGCCCTAAAATGGCTATACCATATTTGCCTTTTTTCTGGGTAGGTTTAAGTACATCGAGCGATTGCCAGGCAGCTTGTTTATCTGCACTCGCTTTATAAGTGTTAATGTTCACACCATGGTAAATAACCGCGTTAGGTGGCGTTTCAAGATAATTAGCTGATGCATTACACATCGCAATAACCGCATCCATTTGGCGCGTTAACCAACAAGTAAATTTAGCACGTCGACGTTGTGCTGCAGAACTAAATACAAGTTTTATTTTGGCGCTAAAAAGGTATTTGAGTAACACACCTTGAATCATTTCATCTACGCGCCTAGCATGAAAAATACGATACTTGCCGTTTTTAAGGGGCCGCCTACACATTTTCGCAACCTGCCAAAAACTAATAGCCAAACTAGGATCGGTTAAATTATGCTTACCCATAATACGTAAAGGTATCATCTCTTTTTGATAACTAACCACTTGCAACATCGTTGAAGTAATACCTGAAAAGTTCCTTTTTGAATTTCCAATAATAAGCTCTATTTCATTATCACTTATCTTATGGCTTACCATTGCATCCATTAAAAAATCTCTAAATACCAATTATTAATCTATTAAGGCGCTATTCTACTGCAAATTACCGCTAAAGTGGTAACTATCTATTGATTAGCGTTACAGTTAATAACTTCATTGTGTAAAACAAACTATCTTGGGTATAATTGTTTATCCTTCGAATAAAATGCAAATGAGAAAATATCTTGAGTAAAAATAAAATGTTACAGCCTAACTTTACGTTGTCTTTTTTATTACCTAAATATTGGTTAACTTGGGTAGGCGTAACTATTCTTTATTGTATTTCCTGGTTACCCTTTAAATTTCAATTAGCGATGGGACGAGTTATAGGTCGATTATTCCTAAAATTTGCCTCAAAGCGGAAACACGTAGCATTAACTAACTTAACATTATGCTTTCCTGAAAAAAGTGAACAAGAAATACAACATATTTTAGCCAAGAACTTTGAAAATACCGGCATTGCATTATTTGAAACCGGTATGGGTTGGTGGTGGCCTAATTGGCGGGTAAAAAGAAAAGTAAAAGTAGTTGGTGCTCATCATCTTACAGAAGCACAAGCTGCGGGAAATGGTGTACTGGCTTTAGCCATGCATAACTTATGTTTAGAGTTTGGCGCCCGTGGAATAGGAATGAGTAATCCTTTAGTTATATTTTATCGCCCACATAACAATCCATTAATGGAGTTTTTTCAACATAGAGGCAGAGGTCGCGCAAATAAATATATGTTAGGAAAACGCGATGTTAAGGGGTTATTACGAGCGTTAAATGATAAAGAAACTTGTATTTATTTACCTGATCAAGATTATGGCCGCAATAAAAGCTTATTTGTACCTTTTTTTGCAGTAAAAGAAACAGCGAGTACAACAGGTACACTAATTTTTGCGAGTAAGAAAAATACTAAAACGGTAATGATGGTTCCGCGCAGAAATAGTGATGACAGTGGTTATACTCTGGAAGTATCAGCTCCTTTAGACAATTTTCCATCGGGTAATGAAGTGCAAGATTTAACTAGAATCAACCAAGAATTAGAAAAAGCGATAATGGTTCAGCCAGAGCAATATATGTGGTTACATCGTCGTTTTAAAACTAGGCCAAACGAAAGTGATCCTTCTTTGTATTAAATAATCATTTGATAATTTCTAACCAATAATACTTGAGGTTATTTGTATAAAAATAATTATTTGCGTAAAGTGATGGGAACCAAGAATGGATCAAAATCATTGAGGATAAATATTCAACTTGAAGGTGATTGATTTATTATTTCAACTGGTATTAAACTAATAACAAAAATGGGATTGATAAACAATGAGTTTTTGGGTACGTAACAGTATATTAGGTCTTTTTCTTGCCGTTTTAGCTTGGGGCTTCATTGCGAATCAAGACTTATTACTCTCGCTTGACGCCTCAGTGTCAACAGAAGATACAGCTGAAAACCCCGTTACCGAAGCTAGCTCAGATTCAACTGTAGCTAAAAAAACCGAAAAAGAAATCGAAGAATACCAGCAAGGCAGAGAATCTGACAACGCTGCAGCACGTGGATTATCAAAGTTTTATGCTAATTTACATGGCGATATGAATGGCAAAGGCCCTAAGATTCGCAATAATATTGTTTACTTATCTGATCCTCAAGGTAGTTTAGAAGAACTTTTACAAGCCAGAGAACGTATAGTTCGCCCTTACAAAAAAAGCTGGCAAGGAAGTGTAGAATCAAGACCTTTTAGAACAGGCGAAACCTTAAACCAAAAGCTCGTTGAATATTCAGAAAACGAAGGCATAGAGTTAATTTGGTGGTTAAATCGAGATTATGTCGTTAAAGATCCGTTTAGAATTGAAAAAGATCTTTTAAAAACAACTTTTCAAGTGGCAAAAGCTGTTGAGGGACATTTTCATTCAGGTCTCTCTATATTTTTCTGTTACCGTCAACGTGCAGTAGTCGTTATTGAGAGCGCTCCGCATTCATTCTTAGATACAGAGTGCACCTTATTGAAGAGTAAACCCTATTAGCTTTAACTATCTAACTTCCCAAATAGACATATGTATCTAATATTAATTGTCGATGTACAATCATAATTAGCTTATATTAACGGGTGTGAAAGTTAACCTAGCCTTTTTAAGGAGATGATGGCAGAAATGCACTTACTAAAATCCCACTTTTCATTGTTCATGCTGATAATTACTACGCTAACCCTAGCGGGCTGTGGTGATCCGGTAAAAGAGCAAATAGAACAACAATTACCTATAACTGAGCAACGCGTTGTTCAGCTAGGCCAAGCACTTAACAATGGTCAAGTTCGCAATGCTACGTTAATTAATCAATATGCCGATAGAGTAATGGCAAGCAAAAGTAACTTAGCGCCATTAATTAATGAATTTCGTAAAGATGCGACCGTTAATGGCCCTATGTACAAAGCGTTATTAGACCGAGTTAACACGGTTAAGAATCAACCACAGATGTTTGAATCATCACAAGCACGGTATAACGAATTGCTCAACATATACCAAGCCGCAGACCCTGTTCTTTATTCCGATGCATTGAGTGATCCCCTTAACGTATTAGCTGACATGTCTGATGGTCAATTACCACGGGTTAATTCATTGTCTAAGAGCCAAAGCCAACAAGCCAATAACGCACAGGATTTTGGTACTGGCGAGCAGTTAATTGGCAATCCAAACTACGGTAGTTGGCAAACAGGTAGCAATGGCATGTCATTTTGGGCGTGGTATGGTATGTACTCTATGATGGGCGATTTATTTGGCCGACGTACTTATTATAATGATTGGGGCAGTCGTCGTAATTACAGCTATTACAATGACTACGGTAGAACGCGTTATAGCTCACCAAGCCAATTGAAGCAACAATCAGCGCTTGATACTCGTACTCAAAAATCATTTAGTAACAGTGGCAAAAAATTTACGAGTCCTTACAGTAAAAACCGAGCAGGTTCATCAAGCTTATCTAGCCAGAGTAAAACGGCGCAAACAAGCTCAAACCGTTTTCGTAGCAACAGTGTAAAGCAAAGCAGTTACGCCAGTAAATCTAGCAGTAAAACGTCAAGTTTTAGAAACTCAAGCACCAATACCTCTCGCGGTTTTAGACGCGGCAAGTAATAAATAGAAAATAGGACAGGAAAATTATGAATACATTTATCGAACTCATTGGTGTTGATCCCAACTTTAACTATCGATTATTAACTATTTTGGCAATTGACGTTTCCATCGCCATTTTATTGTTAGGAGCAATGCGTTTTCTTTCAGGACTTAGTGCTCAGGTCAATAGCACTGAAGAGTTAGCCAAAGAAGATAACTTTGCTTTTGGCATTAGTGTTGCGGGTAGTATATTAGCCTTAGGTATTGTGCTTACTGGCGCTATCTCAGGTGAAGCGGCACCAAGTTATGCAATGGAAGCTATCGGCATGCTAGCTTATGGTGGCTACGGTTTATTACTCATTAAAGTCGGACGTTTTATTCATGACAAAGTAGCGCTACAACATTTAAACAAAAATGCGCTTATTAAAGAGAAGAACTTAACCATAGGCATTATTGATGCTGCAGGTGCAATTGCTACAGCCATCGTTATTCGGGCAGTCTTGTTATGGGTTGATGGTTTAAATTTAAATACTTTTATCGCCATTACCAGTGGTTTTATTGTTGCTCAAACCATGTTACTTATCGTAACTCGTTTGCGCGAAAAGCAATACGCCAACAATAACCAAGAAGACTGCTTACAAGAAGCGTTAAGCAAAGGCCAGCTTGCTTTAGCAATTCGCTACAGTGGTCAAGCAATTAGTACCGCATTAGCAGTAACAGCGGCTAGCTACTTTTTAACTTATGATCCTGATACTTTAGTAATGAACTTACTAGGTTGGTTAATTATTGGTGTGATTATGACTTTACTTGTTGCCATACTTACTGCTATTGCCAAACGAATCGTTCTTTGGGGTATCAACTTAGTTGAAGAGGTTGATCAACAGCACAACATAGGTGTTGCCAGTATTGAAATGGCGACCAGTATTGCTATCGCTATGATATTAACCGCATTGATGACTTAAGCTTATTCTTTACGACAAGTACACAGTTAAAATCTCCGCCTTTTGTTAACACTCTAGCTAACTTACTTTAGCTAATGCCTTTAGTTAACTTAGGCGGTTATTTCTTTTAGTATAAACAACCTCCCCTCTCTTATAACAACATTGATAACATCGATATGCCTCAAAAGAAAAGCCATTTAATCGACGATATACTACTTATTTTAACCATGGCTGTACTGGCTGGTTGTGGACTTATTTATGAGTATTTACTGTCTCATTATGCAGGTCGTGTTTTAGGTGTAATGGAAAGTACCATCTACACCATGATTGGTTTAATGATTGTGTCGATGGGTTTAGGTGCATTTGCCGCAAGAAAAGTTCGCTGTGCTTATAATGGCTTTGTTTGGCTTGAACTTATTATCGCCTTAATTGGTAGTTCTGCTATTTTAATTATTGGTGGCTTAATTGCAGTCACCCAACTGTTTCCACAATTGATTGCTGATATGTTATCAATACCACCGGATATGAAACCACAAGGAGGTTTATTTAAGCAACTAAGTTGGCTTGCCTTTAATAGCCCTTACTTCTTTGGCGTAATATTAGGCTTTTTCATTGGCATGGAAATCCCCCTCATTGCACGTATTCGCGAGCATATTCACCAAGCTCATTTGGCTAATAACTTAGGTACTATTTATGGCGCAGATTATGTTGGCGCAGGTATTGGCGCAGCTATTTGGGTTATATTTTTACTCAGTATTGATATTAGTAAAGCCGCGGCACTCACAGCGAGTTTAAACCTTATTGCAGGGGCATTTTTTATTCTTCGCTATTGGTCAAAATTGAATTGGCGAAAAACCTTTGTAGCTTTACACCTACTATTAGCGCTTATTATTGTTTTAATGTTTAATTTTGGTAATCAATGGCTTAATCAAATGAACAGCTTACTTTACTTGGATAAAGTTGTTCATACCGACAAAACCCGCTACCAACAACTGACCTTTACCGAGCGTCAAATGGGGCTGGATCAAGAAAATATTATTAATTTTTACTTGAACGGTCGCTTACAATTTTCATCTATCGATGAGCATATTTATCATGATTACTTAGTAGCTCCCGTTATGGCCGGCTCTGCTAGGCACGATAACATACTTATTATTGGCGGCGGTGACGGTTTAGCCTTGCGCGATGTATTAAAGTACAACCCTAAAAGTGTGACCTTAATTGATTTAGACGGTGAATTAATCGAGATATTTAAACAACCCAATGGCTTGGTAAACTCGCGTTTAGCTCATCAAATTTTGCACTTAAATAAAAATAGCTTACAAGATGAGCGAGTTAACATTATTACCGCTGATGCATTTATTGCTATTAATGAATTAGTTAAAGAAAGAGCCATATTTGACGCGATCATTGTTGATTTACCCGATCCGAGTCATCCTGATTTAAATAAGCTATATACGGTAAATTTCTATGCACGCCTTAATTTATTGTTAGCCGGTGATGGTTTAATTGCCATTCAATCTACTAGCCCATATCATGCTAAAGACTCTTTTATTGCTATTGGCAACACCTTAGCCGCAGCTAACTTTTCTGATGTAGAGCAATATCATGATAATGTGCCAAGTTTTGGCGAATGGGGTTGGACAATAGCATCGAAAAATGGCGCAAGCCCATTAACGCGTTTAAACAAACTAAACCAATTACCGATTACGCATCAATGGTTAAACTTGCCTATATTAAAAGCGGCTTTTATTTTTCCTAATGACTTTTATCAACATAAAGACGATATTGGTATTAATATTTTAGGTAGCCATAGTATTTATCAATTACATCAAAGTGCATGGCAAGACCAACAAGGTTTAAATTAATAGCAATGATAAAACTAAGCTGTTGCGCTAACTAAAGAATTAAAAATAATTACTTAAATAAAAAATATCGATAACAATTAGTCACATTTAGTTTTAAAAAACCACTTGACATAATATGTCAAAGTGCTAAATTTAGCTCAGACGACATAATATGTCATCTGCATTTTACTTAAAGAAAGGAAGGATAGGAAATACATGAATATTCATACTATAGCCGATCACTTAAACAGCTTGGCAGATAATTCAGACACAGGAATGAGCTTTGACTGTCAACCAATATCTGGCGAAGTGGACGTCCTGCAAATTAGTATTTTGGGTCGTGAAGAGTTACCTATTTTTGTTTCGGTAACCGAAGATCAAATAATCTGCATCACCTATTTATGGGATGTTGAAGAAGTTAAACTTGACAGCCTAAATGCAATGCATGAAAGCATGTTAGAAATGAATATCCCTATGCCTTTATCATCATTTTCAAAGATTGGTGATAAATACGTAGTGTTCGGCGCGTTATCTATTAATTCAAGTTTTGACGATGTTGAACATGAATTAGCTGTATTAAGTAACAATGCTGTAGAAGTAATTGATGATATGAGTGATTACCTAGTTTAATTAACACTTTGTACCTAAGAAGTACTTAGTCACTATTTAGTAATCACTTTAATACCCAAGTTAGGAGTTAATAATGAGTATATTTAAAAAAATTATGACCGCAATTCGTGGCGGTGCGTCAGAAGCTGGTGAAGCAATTATTGATGCCAATGCTACCCGTATTTTTGAACAAGAAATTCGTGATGCTGAAAACCATTTAACCAAAGCAAAACGCGATTTAACTGGCGTTATGGCTGAACAAATGGCAGCAAAACGTGAAATAGACCGTGTAACACGTGAGATTACAGAACATGAAGGTTATGTAGCACAAGCCTTAGAAAAAGGTGATGAAACATTAGCGTTAGCCGTAGCAGAAAAAATTGCCACCTTAGAAAGTGCTTTAGCTGATCAACAACAAGCACATGATAGCTTTAGCGGCAGTGCTACCCGCTTGAAAGATCTAGTGAAGAAAAGTGAGCGTCAAGTTGCTGAACATAAACGTCAACTTTCTATGGTTAAAACCACTGAAAGTGTACAAAAAGCAACATCAGCGATCACAGATAATTTCTCATCAAGTAACTCTAAGCTATTGAGTGCTAAAGATTCTTTAGAACGTATTAAAGCTAAGCAACAAAAGTTTGATGATAAAATGAAAGCTGGCGAATTACTTGCCGCTGAAGATTCAGATACGTCATTACAAGCACAATTAAAAGCGGCTGGTATTGGTGCGCAAGACAATAGTGCTAACTCTGTATTAGAACGATTAAAAGCTAAACAAGCACAAAAATAGAAAATACAAGTAATATTAAGCCAGTTAATTAATTTAACTGGCTTTTTCATTTGTATTACATTGTAGTTTTCTCACTACTAATCAACTTACTACTCGACCTAGTAAATATTTTAGCTTCGAACCATTAACTTATAATTGTCTATTAATTCAGGTAATCCTATGAATTTTTTAAAAAAAATATTTTCTAAATCAACCGATACACCAAGAAAACTAACAAAGGTTTCTCAATTGCTGGTTGGCGATATTGTTGTTCTAACTGATAGCTTCGCCTTACCTGAGACATTACGCGGACAACAGTTTCAAGTAAAAGCCATTAATAGCTACGAATTTGAGCACAAGGTACAAACCGAGTGGGCGTTACTTGGTAGTAACCACCTCGAAATATTTTTATCATTAGAAGTTGATGATATTACCGAGCTTAAACTAACATTAAAGATTCAACATGAAGATGTGGAAACTTTATTTGACTTAGATAACTTTTCACAAGTCTTTGATGAGCCTGGCGAAGCATTTCTTGAGAAAAAATCAGACACTGAGCTAACCAAAATGTGGAGTAGCGACCAATATCAGCAAAGCGTATTTGCCACTGTTGGTTTTTTTCATCGTAAAGATCATCGTAGTGAAAGCCTATCACCTTATGAAGGTAAAGACAGTGGTGAGCAGTTCGAGCTTTACAGTCTTTACAATGAAGATCAAAGTAAAGGGGTTGATGTGGAAGTTTGGCAAGATGGCGATACCGAAGTTTGCTTAACGTTATTTAGACCGCTTAGCGATATCGTTGATATGTACCCTGGAAGCTAGGCATTTTACACAAACCAAATACTTAATTACAATTTCATTTAATTACTATTAGCTTACCAAAAGTTACTGTAGCGAGAACTCTATGACTAGGAAAATACCAGAGAAATGGCAATCATCAGTTAAAGCAATTAAAGCGGTACAAGTTGCTTTTGATATGGATGAAAAAATTCAATTATCAATCCGTAAACAAGCGCTCGAAGCAGGTTTAAGTCCTTCAGATCAAATACGTGATATTTTAGGTTTACCCATTAGCAAAAAGCCAAAACGTCCTCGCTTAACGGTCAGTTTGGCGCCTAGCGACTATGAGGTTCTTGCTCAAAAGTATCATTTAAATCCCGAAGACCAATTAGAAATCAAACGAAAACTAATGGATGATTTAATTTCTCATATAAACGATAGTAATACCTAAACTATTCAAACGAAAATATTCAATATTTTCAACAACTAATAAATATGGTTAATAAATAACAAATACTTATCAAAAATTTAACTGTAACTACTTTGTTATAATTTTTTTTTATGGCATACTGCTCCCAACCAGAAAAATTAACTTCACTAGGGATATTATTATGTTAAAAAAACTTACTACTCTTTCATTAGTATTAGCATTAACTGCTTGTGCAAACACTGACGCTCTTGACGCTAACATCAACAAATTAACTAACAAAGTTGATGCGTTATCTGCTCAAGTTTCTGATTTAGAAACACAACAAAAAGCAACTATGGCTGACGCTAAAGCAGCTAAAGCATCAGCTGAAGAAGCTGCTGCAAATGCTAAAGCAGCTAACAAACGTATTGATAACGTTGTAGCTTCTTACAAAAAATAAACTTTATTAATTATAAATTTTAATAATTAATAAATAAAAAAAGCACCCTAGGGTGCTTTTTTTATGTCCAGGTTTTTAGGGCTACTCTGTTAACTCAATAACTAAACCTTGTGGCTTATCCAAAACAGGGATAAGTTGCTGCCAATGTTCGCGCTTAGTGCCCACAAATCGTTGCAGTGCCCTGGTAAGAATAACTTTATCCTTAGTGACTTCATTTTCATCGGTTAACGGTTGGTGTATTTCGATTAATTGCTTACCGTCTTTTTCATAAGACATTTTTACTGGTTGATTAATAATTCTAACTTTAGTCCCTTTCGGTACATTATTGAATACCCACTCAATATCCTCATCATACATACGTATACAACCAGAACTAGCGCGCATTCCAATGCCAAAACGCTTATTAGAGCCATGAATTAAGTACTCACTCGTGTCTAAACGAATTGCATATTTACCAAATGGATTATCGGGTCCAGATGGCACTTCTTTAGGTAAATACTCGCCATGCTCTTCAAAATGACGCTGTTGCGCTTCTTTGGTTGGCCGCCAAGTAGGGTTTTTACGCTTTTGCCCTACAACGGTATTTGTTAATGGCGTGGTTAATCCTTCTCGACCAATACCGACAGGAAAAACATGTACTTTATTTTCATCTGGCGAAAAATAGTATAAACGTAGTTCTGGTAGATTAATAACTATGCCCACTTGTGGAACATAAGGCAGTAACATCTGATTGGGAATAATAACTTCTGTCCCCGGTTTCAATAAAAAAGGATCAAGTTTAGGGTTCGCAGCCAATAAAGCTAAGAAACCAACATTATAATCCTCTGCCAATTGCTGAAAATAATCACCTTCAACCGCTGTATGGATAATTGGCTCGCCGATCAATCTATTTTTAATGTTGCTCATATCATAAACTTTTGCCATTAATGGCTGACTTATGAGCAATATGGTTAAAAGAGTTAATGAGAAAGAAAGTGGGCGTAATATTTTATTCATAATTTAAAATTAATACTCATGTTTATCTACACGTAACTATTATTTGCAATAGGTTTCTGGCCAATAAGGCTCCATTCCTGCACTGTTCACAACAGCTTGATCAAGGTCAATAATACACTTGTCGTGTAAACTTGTTAGCCACGCTGTAATATGTTCTATTTCGACAGGCTTTTCTAATAAAGCTTTAGCATCCATTACCTGAAGTCTTGATTCAAGCGCAACTACACACTGCAACTTATTTACACTTTCCTTAATATCAAGCCAAGGTGCAATGTAGGTTTTGATTATATCACTTTCAGAGTCAGTAAATACACTACCTAACCAACAGATTGTTAATAGTGCTCTATTTAATAATACCTGTGCTGATTTATTCTCTGTAATTAAGTAGGGTTTATCTTTTGCAAAAAGATTAGCAAGTTCACTATTAACAGCGTTACGATAACTTGTCAGTTGAGCGGCTGAAAAATCGACAATAGCCATGTTGCTTTGCTGTAACTCAGAGCTGTTATGCTCATTCTTTAGTAATAACATTAATAAGCTTAATTGTAATTGATTAAAACGCTCACTATGTAATAGGCTTAAGGTGTGGGCACTATCGGGGTAAGGGTCATTATCATCATCGATAGTTATAATTGACTCTAAGGTAAACTCTAATAGTGATTTTTCTGCCTCATTCATCCCAACAACCACATCGATCTCTGTTTTTTCCAACGAGTGAGATAAAAAATGAGAGAAAAGTTGATCGTTTAATACTTTATCAAGCCAACTAAATTTACCAATAAAGTAGCTCAACTCCTTACGAATAAACTCATCCCGCTCTGTTAACTCAGCTTCAAAAATCCAAAACCCATGTCTAAGTAATATCAACAGCGTTTGTATTTTTTGTAACGCAGTTATTTGCCGCGCAGTTAAAGCATCAGACTCATTTTGAACGCTAGTATTCGCTTCATTCGCGCATGTCGCCACATACTCGTCAACACGCAACTGTAATTGCGTTAAACTAGTTGATAACCCTTCCATTAATGCAGTTTTTAATGATTCATTAGAAGTTAATTTTATCAAGGGTAATTCAGGCGGTGTATTTATTGGTAAGCTTTTCTCAAGGCAAATATTACTCGTATCTATGCTCTGACGATACAAAGCATAGCCTCGCGCGGCTTTTGTTAACTGACCGGGGCGTAATGCTAATTTGCTAAAAAGTAATTTCGTTAAACCAAACAGCGCATCGGTAGGACCACTAACAACCTCTAATTCAACTTCATGAATAGGCTCTTTGTACTGATAACCTGAACAGACAATATCACCACAATCAAAAGCCACTTCAATTTGAGCATTATCTTGGGTATTACCTTGGATATTAGGAATAGTTACCAACCAAGTGTTACGGGTGAAATTAGTTGCAAAAAGCTCAATTACTTGTTGCTGTAGCTGGTTTATATCGGTGTTATTTGGCCAAATTGTTGCCGGAAATAAAGCCAAAAGTGGTTTTGCGTTATTAATATCTACATTGTATTCTGGTCTTTGGTGTAAACCCGCAATAACTTTACCTGAGGTTTTTATGGTTTGTTCAAAATGCTCATTTTCAGCCCCTTTTTTTGTACCGCGTGTTCGCAGCGCAATACGATTTTTACGTAAAGTAAAATCAGGGGTATCAAAATAGCAATTACTCAAACTTTTTTCTTGATGAACAAAAGTAAGATCATGTTCAGTCAATAACTGACTTATTACTGTTTTTATCTGCGTTGATCTTGCTGTATTAGAGGTTTCAAGCAGGGAATATTTTAATTCTATTTCGGTAACCATTTTGTCCTAATTAATATTTATTAACTTGAGTTCGGGATAGTAGTATTGATATAAGTTAATTATATCAATACCTTAGTCATGTATAACGGTAGCGGCTTTAGTGATTATTGAACTATTCTTTAGCTATTAATAGATCAAGGTGAGAAAGCGAGTCCAATAACAGATTATGGGGCTTTCATAACACAGCTCATTTAAAGAAAATACCGATAAACAAGGCTGTTGTAGTATTTTTCTTATCAGAAACTTAGGTTTATTAATAACTTTACATTCATTACACAAGGATACCGATAGTCTGCCCTTATGCCAATAGCGAGTATGGTTTTATTACCTTTGATTAACAAATTAATGTAAGCGAATATAACCAAGTAAAACGTCTATTTTAAGGGGGTTAATGGTGTTTTTTAATGCTAGAGGCAAAAATCTTAGCTTGCCATCAAAGCAGCAAACACATAATATCTTGTCTTCTTTGATTTATTTACTACATTGGTTTTTCTATGAATAACGTTATTAATGTCATAACAATGATTGTTATCACTTTATCTAGCTCGCTTTTTTTATCCGCCCATGCTGCAGAAAATAATTACAAGCAAGGCTATATTTCAGATGAGTTATTCATTTATATGCATACGGGGCCTGGAACCAACTATAGAATTCTAGGTACGATTCTCGCTGGCACTGAAATTAAAATAACAGGTGCGGCTGATAATAATTATAGTGAAATTATTGATAACACCAATCGCACTGCTTGGGTTGAAAGCAAGTATGTTACAACGCAACCGGGCTTACGTTTTGTTGTAGCTGAATTAAACGAGCAAATAGCGACAAGTAATAACTTCACTACGCAACTTGATGGCGAAGTAAATGAGCTTAACAGTAAAGTTAATTTATTAACCAACGATAAAAAAAATCTTACCACTGAGCTCAAAGAATTAACCGATATACTAGAAAAAACCCAAGCCAAAATTAAAGATCAAGATACCAATATCAAGAAACAGTGGTTCTTTAATGGTGCTTTAGTATTAGGCATTGGTTTAATCTTAGGTTTGATTTTACCAAAACTTTTCGCTCGTCGTCGTGGCTCTATGGACAGTTGGTCATAACGATAAGTTGCTAATCATTAATTAACTGTCTCAATAATCACTTGAGGTTATTTGAGACAGTTATTTGAGTACAAATACATACAGTAACAGCCTTCTTAGCAGTTAACTCTTACTTGGGCTTTTAGTTAAACTTAAGTATTGATGTGCAATATCACACGCAGAAACTTTGTTTAAAATTCCTGCATCACTCAGGTTTAATTTCGTATTTAATACAGTATCTATCGCCTTAGCCAAGGCTGTAGCATCTCTTCTTGGTACTAGGAATTCGGTTAATTCACCTGTTAAAATCTCGTCAGGCCCGTGCGGACAAGCGGTACTTACCACTTTGGTACCAACGGCAATAGCTTCAACTAAAACATTACCAAAACCCTCATAATCAGAGCTAAGTATTAAAGCTTGAGCATGTTTTATCCAATTGTATGGGTTGTCTTGAAAACCAGGTAAAATAAGGCGTTCGGCAACACTATATTTTTCAGCTAGTTTTAGCGCTTTAGCTGGCTTATTACATAATAAAACTAATTTCACGTCTGCTGAAACTTGTGCTAAAGCCGCAAATAATATGTCATGACGTTTTTGCTTGGCAAGTCGACCAACATGAATAATGTATGGTTCATTAGGAATATTAGGGTTTTCTATTGCTGCTTTAAGTTTAATATCGTTAATATCAAACGGGTTAAAAATAGTACGTATACTCTTCGGTTTAATGATATTGCCAATAAGGACTTCTTGCTCAATTCCTTTTGAAACAGCAATTAAGTTTTTTCCTGATAAGTTTTGTTTAGATTTCAGTAAGTACCAGTAGGATAAAGGGCCTAATTTTTTTTGTCTCTGTAGCTCTTCCTCAACACTGTTATGCACAATATAATAAACATTTTTAACGTTACTTTTAGCGAGTAAATTATTACTGCGATCTAAATTAGAGAGAACTAAATTAAAAGCCTTGCCTTGATTTTCTTGCTGAGTAAACCACTCTTCTAGCTTACTAACACTCGCTTTAATTTGCCAAAACCTATCTACTTTTGACGCTTTGTGATTAAACAGATAGGACATCTTGATGCCCTCTGGAATACTATAATCACAACGATTACCTAATGATAAAAGACTAACGCTATGGCCTTGCACAACAAGTTCACTAGCTAAGCTTAACATTACTCGCTCTGCCCCTCCGCCTGTCAAACCATCAATTACGATTGCTATATTTTTTACTTTATCAGTCATGTTTACCTTAAGCTTTATCTGGCGGCTGTATGAAATAGTGAATCAATATCAGCAACAATGGTTGCCAAAGCATTAACCGCAGCTGTCTTTTTCAACTGACTAGACATTACATTATATTTATCTTCATCAAGCATGAGCATAGTTTGAGTGACTAAACTTGTAATTGACGCTTCAGCTGCAAAAACCAACTTCGCTTTATCACAACGTTTTAATCGCGCAGGCTGATCGGGTGAGACAGGTGCTGCTACGCAAGGTTTATGCAGCGCAATACATTGTAGTAAAGTATCTCCTGCGCTAATAACACAACCTTTGGCATTAACCAATAAGCTAATAAAATCATTATTATTGATGCTTTTAATACAGGTTACCGCTGAATTTTCTGGCAGGCTTTTAGGGTAATTACTCCCAAATAATACAACACATTTTTGCTGTGTTTTTTGCTGAAACGTTAAAGCAGCCTGATAGTAAAGATCGGTGGCAAGTTCATTACTGACTTTATGTCCGCCTGAACCAGCATTAAAGATGAAATAATCATTTTTCATCAAGCCAAATTGATCTAACAACGCTAATTGCGCAGCTTGATCACTTAACTCAAAAACAGCACCAATATTTTGCGGTACTCGTTTATTGAAAATAGATAACTTTAACCGTTGCCAAACATTAATTGGTTGAATGCAAAAGTCTGGCTGTGCAACCCAATGAATATCAGTATTGAATAAACGGTTTAGTTTTAAACCACGGCTACGTTTTTTATTATGTTGGGAAATAAACGCTACTTTTGCGCCAACCGATTTCGCCTGTTTAAATTGTGAAGCACGCCCTGATGCATCAAACACCACTAGTTCAGGGCGAAGATTATTAATAATATTATTAACTGTTTTGGCATTTTTAGTTGGCGAGCCATCACACAAGTGAACCGTATAAGGGCAGTCTTTTATATACGACACCTGTGAATTTAAAATGAAGTGAATATTTACATTAGGCCAACGTTTTTGTAGCGCCCTCGCAATTATAATCGAGCGCATATATTCACCAATCCCTGATGGTGATGACACAGGAATGAATAAAATACAGTTCGGTTCCATAAAGCGCGCTACCTAAAATATAATATTGAACAAACGCTGCTCTTTGGGTTTAATATTCCCCCTGAGAGATCAACATACTCTAGTAAATAAAGATGATTAAAATCATATATTTTACCTGAAAACTATCGTTTCCTCTAATACCGATTACTGTTTTTTGTTACTTACTCCAAACAATAGATGAGATAAATAGGTAAGACTGCTACAATCTCAAAAATTTTATTCACTTTATATTGCTAAGTATTTTTTGATTTTTAGAATTCTTCGTCAATTTTTACTTTTTCCAGTTGATATTTTTATATCTAATAGTACTTTATTTTTAGGACGTTTCGATGTTGTTAAAGCCTATTTTGGCCAGTTTAGTTATCGCTTTATCTTCTTTAACTCCAAGCTTAGCTGCACCTTGGGTCGAGCCTGATAATCTAGCCCTTAGAAATGATATTCAATTACTTGCGGATGCCGGTATTATTACCGCCCCAGTAACAACATATCCGTTGATGTGGAACGCCATTAAAGGCGATATCATGTCAGCAAACACTTCTTTATTAAACGACGCACAGTTACAAGCGCTTAGCCATGTTAGATATAACTTCAAATATGCCTCGGATCATAACAACATTACCAAACAAACCGTTTACCTAGCCACGGATGCAAAACGTTTTACCAGCTTTGGCAATGCCGATTTTGACAAAGGTGACATTGAGTTATCTGATGAATTTTTTGTTGGTAATCTAGCGGGGAAATTCCAAGTTAATTACCGTTTAGGCTTAGATGATAACCCTGACTTAAATCAGGGCAGTGATGTCAATATCGACGGTAGTTATCTTGCGTATAAATTAGGTAACTGGGTATTAACTGCGGGGGCTATTGATCGTTGGTGGGGACCTGGTGTTGATACTAACTTGATAATGACCACCAATGCTAGACCATTACCTGCAATGAGCTTTACTCGTGATAATTCAGACGCATTTGAAACACCTTGGTTAAGCTGGATAGGCCCTTGGACATTAACCGCACAAATGGCAAAACTTGAAGAAGACAGAGCAGTACCTGACACCTTGCTATGGAGCACTCGTGCAACTATGCGCCCATTTCGAGGTCTTGAAATAGGTGGCTCTTGGTCATTTCAATGGGCAGGTGAAGGACAACCTAGTTCAATAGGTGATTTTTTTGATATTCTTTTCGGTAGTAAAGAGTGTGCTAATGACCAACCTGATTGTGATGAATCACAAAACACTTTTCAAGGTAATCATTTAGCCGGCTACGACATACGTTGGTCAGACACATTACTAGATCTTCCATATGCTTTGTACTTTCAAACTATAGGTGAAGATGGTTCACCAAATGCGGGATTAATAACAGACAAAGCCGATACTTACGGCATTGAAACGCGCTTCACTTTATTTAATCAACGTGTATTTGCCAACCTAGAATATACTGATACTCAAGTAGCTTGTGGCGGTACGGGTACTACAACACTTAACTGCTTTTATGAGCATGGCACTTATAATTCGGGTTATCGTTATTACACTCGCACCATAGGTTCAACCTATGACAATGACGCACAGTCGTTAGTGGCGACTTTTTTAATGCAAACCGAAGCGGGCAATAGCTGGCAATTAAAATTTAGAAAAGTCGACTTAAATACCGATAATATTGACCGTTACCCTGATAATATTAATCAAGGAAATTCGGTATCAAAAGTTGCTGAAGATGTTTTACAATTTGACGGCTATTACAAATTTATTGCCTTGGATTCCCGCTTTACGTTAGGAGTTTTAGTAACTAACTCAGACTACGGGAATGACATAAACACCATTACAGCAGTAACTGATGAAGCACCTCTTTATGAAAGTGGCACTGAAATTGATGCTTATATAAAGTGGGAATACCGATTTAACGCCTTCTAGCTGTTTTGATTAATGACTAAATAAGTTAAAAGCATCAAATTAATTTATTATCTAACAAGCATTTAATAATTAACGATTAATTAAAAAATTAAAATAGTGGTATACTCTAGTACTCGGTAATAATAATGAATCAATAAGCGAACTTGTTAATGAAACCAACTAAAACTTATACTCCTCGCTGGTATAACACTTATGCCATTCATTTTTTTCGTTTGATCCTAACGAAAATAATGCCAACCTCTTGGTTTAGAGCACCATTACCGGCAGTAAAAGATCGCAACGCTGTTGATGGCTTTTTCAATTTAGAAATAGTCAGCCATTGTTGGGGTTATTCCAACATGCTTACCTATCAATTAAGTTCATTTGTTAATTACCCGCCAACAAAATGTGCACTCACTGTTACTGTTTTTTACGCTAAAGAAGATACCAAGAGCCAAGCCGTAGTTGACTTTTTTAGCCAAAAAACAGTAGAAAATGTCACTTGGAATTTTCAAGCTCTATCTAAAGGCAAACTATTTAGACGCGGTATTGGTCGCAATATTGCAGCCCGCACCACTAATGCTGATTGGTTATGGTTTACCGATTGCGATATTATTTTTCACGAAAACTGTTTAGATTCACTTGCCGAGCAATTACAAGGTAAGCAAGAAACTTTATATTACCCTCGACAAGAACGCACCACTGAAATGTTAGAGCAAGACGATCCTATGCTACGTCAAGACAGTGAACCTCACCTTGTTAATATTGATACTGAAGGCTTTAGCTTACATTCACGCGACAAAGCCAAAGGCGCTTTTCAAATAGTTCACGGCGACGTAGCTCGCGCTATTGGTTATTGTGAAAAATTAAAAATGTTTCAAACTGAAGATGATCGCTGGCGTAAAACCTACGAAGACACCGCATTTAAATGGTTGATTTCTAGTGAGGGTATTCCATTAGAAATTGATGGCGTATTCCAAATTCGTCATGTACAGAAAGGTCGCTACACTAAAGACTCGAGTATTTCCAGAGTCCGCAGTAAGATTAGGCGTTTACAAGAATAATTCAGATTATTGAACATGAAGTATAATATTTTAATCTTTACCAAAAAAGTACTCCCTCGATCCAATACCTTTGTCGCAGCACAAACAAAAGGATTAAAACAGTTCATTCCTACTTTTATTGGCTTTAGGAAAGATAAAACGGGCCTGTCACTCATTGGGGAGTCCGATACCTGCACATTACAAGAACACACAAAGTATCTAAATATATCTAAATTTGCATTAGAAGTATTTTATTATGTCCCAAAACGATGGAAACACGCATTACAAGCAAAGAAGCCTTCCATTATTCATGCCCACTTTGGGAAAGGTGGTTTTTATTGTGTAAATATTGCTAACAGCCTCGATATACCTCTTGTAGTCACATTCCACGGCTCTGATATAACTCAAAATGATAAATTTTCATACAATACTAAACATCGAAAATTAGTCTTTGATAATGCAAAAATAATAATCGCCGTGTCAAAATTTATTGAAACTAAACTATTAGAAAATCATTGTCCAAAAGAAAAAATAATCCAATTATACACAGGAATTGATTGTACTTTTTTTTCAACAAAACAAGAGAATAATGATATACCCACTGTTTTATTTGTTGGTCGCTTAATAAAACAAAAAGGTGTTGATTACCTGTTAAAAGCGATGCAACTTGTTGAGAAAAAGCTTCCACAAGCTCAAGTTATTATTGCTGGAGATGGCGTGCAGCGAAAATATCTTGAAGAATTAGGGAGATTAAATAAAAACATCAAATTTGTTGGCTCTCAATCAAGAGAGCAGATTAGAGATTTGATGGATAATGCTTGGATTTTATGTGCGCCAAGTATTCGAATGACGAGAGGAAATGAAGAAGGACTAGGAATGGTCTTTCTCGAAGCACAAGCGATGGGAACGCCGATAATTAGTTTCGATACCGGTGGCATAAAAGAGGCTGTAATTGATGGTAAGACCGGTTTATTAGTTAAAGAAGGTGATATTAATACCTTAAGTGAAAAAATAGAATTATTATTAACGGATACTGAGCTAAGAAATAAATTTTCATATGCCGGAATAAAACATGTTCGAGAGCACTTTAATATAAATCATCAAAATAAAGTATTAGAAAATCTTTATTTACAAACGATCAAAGGCTATCAATGAAGCTACCGTTAAAACAAAAAATTAAATTTTGGTTACAGACAGGTCTAATTCACTTTTTTAGGTCTACAATTTTAAATTTTTCGTCAAAAACAAAAAACGAAAAACAAAGGTTTAGCACTTTAACCTTTGATAAAAATGCTTCCCCCCTCTCCTTATCTGAAGATAGTTCAATAACAGTAATACTTACTGCATTTCAACGCATTGAAAATATTGAATCGCAAATCACTGCAATTAGAAATCAATCAATAAAACCAACTGAAATATGGCTTTGGTCTAATCAAAGTAATGAAGAACTTTCTGATGTTTCAAGCCAAGTTGACAGAGTTATAGTAAATAACAGTAATTTTTTTTCATGGGGTAAATTTGCTATTGCTAATTTAGCCCGCACACAATATCTTGCTTTTTTTGATGATGATATTCAACCTGAGCCTAAGTGGTTTGATAATTGTTTAAAAACTATCAACAATGGGGTTGACGGTATTATTGGCGGCTCAGGTGTTATTATCAATAGTACCATTATTGATAAGAAGCAAGAGTTGATTATTGGGTGGAATGGTTATCATAATGCAGCACCTGTTGAAGTAGACTTTGCTAAACAAGCATTATTTTTTGACAAGAAACACCTCCAGTATATCTGGCGTGAAGAGCCCCATGCCTGGTATAAATCAGATGATATACATCTAAGTTATATGGCAAAAAAGTACGGTGATATTAAAACATATATTGCCCCCCATCCTAAAAACGTTCAGAGTATTTGGTGTTGCAATGCTGAATTTGGCAAAATTTCGACACGTTCAAAGCTAAGTGATAGCTTTTCAGACGAAATAGAAGGAATGATTGAGCAATATATCAACGGCGGTTGGAAAACTGTTAAACATGTTCCTAAAACGTTAACGCAGCAGCCAATTACTAAACACTTTAACGATGAATTACTTCTTTTTACAGATAAACTAAATAACCACGAAAATTTCTCTATTGTTAGGTTTGGTGACGGTGAAATGTTAATCATAAAAGGAGAGCCTATTGATTTATCCAAAAGTACTGGTGGCTTCAAATATACACCCAATGACACTACTGATGAGAAATATCGGAAAATACTAACCCAATCTCTTTCCTTTAAAAGTTCAAACTACTTTGTCGGGTTACCTGCTAGGTGCTGTGTTGGTGATGATTATTGTGATAGTTTAAAAGAGCTTTCCAATCAATCTGAAAAACAACTAACGTGGGCTGCTATTTTTGTAAACAGCAATTATCCTCATTTTTTAAATATAACAGTGGAAGCTATTTCTAAAAGAAAGACTAATATTATTTGCTTTAATAAGGCACGCCTTGAAAATTTGCCTTTTCAAGTGACTAAAGATTTTAGAATAGGTATTAATGCTTGGGTTGATGATTATGAAAAAACCTTGGCTGATATTGACGCTTATATAAGCTTGAACAATATTGAAAATCAGGTTTTTATTTTCTGTGCCGGAGTTTTGAGTAATATGTTAATTTACAAGCTAACTGAGAAACACCCTAACAATACCTATTTAGACGTTGGTTCAGTGTTTGATCTTTATTTAAGTTTGGGCAAAACAAGAAGGTATCTAAGAGGTAATAAAAAAACTCTTGAACACACATGTATTTGGTAATGAAGGCATGCTTGTTATAGCTTTCAGGTAATGATCTTTTTAAACAAAGGACTAACTACTTCAAGATGAATACAAATGATTGATTATCAAAATTCATATTTTTACAATCAAAGTATATAGTTTTGTATTTAACCGTTGACACCTCACAACTAAATGCGCTATTAATAAGCTATAGAAAGCTTTATTTAACGAGTGATTTTTATCGGCATTTTCCGTATAATCACGCCAGCGCAAAAAGAACATGACAATGATAAGAATGATTAAGCACATTAACACTAACCTCCTCCTCGCATTCATCATGCGCGGCTAGGTTTTATTGCTTATTCAAAACAAAATTATTATTGAATAAAAGTAGAAATAAATTAAAACCCGCGCTAATTACCGCGGGTTTTTTTATGTCCGTGATTAGCTAAAACTAGTGAACTAGAAATCAATTAACTATTGATTAGTTATAAAGATTGAAACCACGACATCAGCAAAGATTTACAAGGATAAGACAAATGAGCACATCACAAATAGACAACGACCAAGTTATTATTTTTGACACCACTTTACGCGATGGTGAACAAGCATTAAATGCTAGCTTATCAGTACATGAAAAACTACAAATTGCCTTAGCGATTGAACGTTTAGGTGTAGATGTAATGGAAGTTGGTTTCCCTGTGTCTTCGCCAGGTGATTTTGAATCAGTACAACAAATTGCACGTGTTATTAAAAATGCGACGGTATGTGGTTTAGCCCGTGCTGTTGAAGCCGATATTGATGCTTGTGGTCAAGCATTAGGTGTTGCCGAGCAATTTCGCATCCATACTTTTATTTCTACCTCTGATGTACATGTTCAGCAGAAATTGAAAAAAGAGTTTTCAGATGTTGAAGCTATGGCTATTCATGCTGTAAAACATGCACGTAAATATACAGATGACGTTGAGTTTTCTTGTGAAGATGCTGGTCGTACACCAATCGACAACTTATGTCGCATGGTCGAAAGCGCGATTAAAGCAGGTGCTACTACGGTAAACATCCCTGATACTGTTGGTTATACTTTACCGTTTGAATTTCAAGGTATTATTACTAACTTATTCAATCGTGTACCGAATATCGACCAAGCAGTTATCTCTGTACATTGTCATAACGATTTAGGTTTAGCGGTTGCTAACTCTATGGCTGCGGTGCAAGCAGGTGCGCGTCAAATTGAATGTACCATTAACGGTATTGGTGAGCGTGCTGGTAATTGTTCATTAGAAGAAGTGGCGATGATAATGAAAACACGCCAAGCTTTATTGGGCGTTAAGACGAATATCAAGCATCAAGAAATAGCGCGTGTTTCTAAATTAGTAAGCACGGTTTGTAATATGCCAGTGCAATTAAACAAAGCGATTGTTGGCGGTAATGCATTTAGTCACTCATCAGGTATTCATCAAGATGGCATGTTAAAAGCCAGCAATACTTATGAGATAATGACCCCTGAAAGTGTCGGCATTGCTAAAACCAAATTAAACTTAACTTCGCGTAGTGGTCGTCATGTAATTAAACACC
Source organism: Colwellia echini (assembly GCF_002843355.2). Taxonomy (GTDB): domain Bacteria; phylum Pseudomonadota; class Gammaproteobacteria; order Enterobacterales; family Alteromonadaceae; genus Colwellia; species Colwellia echini. The sequence goes on along the minus strand of NZ_PJAI02000001.1, from coordinate 622,362 downwards.
GCATGGAAAGTTTAGGTTATAAAGAAGCTGACTATGAAATTGAAGAGTTATACGCAGATTTCTTAGCGTTAGCAGATAAAAAAGGTCAAGTTTTTGATGATGATTTAGAAGCCTTAGTGTTCAAATTACAGCAAAAAGACTTGAAAGACTTTTTCCAGTTAGAAAAGATCAATGTGCAATGTGGCGACGGTGATTTTGCTACAGCGAGCATCAAATTAAGATTAGGTGAAAAAGCAGCTGACCAAGTAACTGAACAAGCAGTTAATGACACTGATGAATCTTCTACTGACGAGAAAGAAGTTGAAGATAACGTAATCATTCACGCAGCTACAGGTAATGGTCCTGTTGACGCGCTTTACCAAGCAATCAAGCAAAGTGTTGATATTGAATTTGAAGTAAGTGACTACACTATTTCAAATAAAGGCTCGGGTGAAGATGGTTTAGGGCAAGCCGATTTAGTTATTACCTGGCAAGGCAGAAACTTCCACGGTTATGGTTTAGAAACTGATGTTATTGAAGCCTCAGGTCAAGCTTTGATCAATGCGTTAAACAGCATTCATCGTGCCATGACTATTGCAAGCTTAAAGTCAGCAAACAGTACCGAGAATAATGAACGCGAACAGTTAAAATACAATGCTGTATAAAAATACGATGTAAATAGTTCAACTTAATTCACGTTGGTTAAATAAATAAAATTTTATCCACTGTTAAGCTGAAAATAATCGATACCCGATGTTCAATACAAAGCAATTAACACAAATAATCTGCATGACTTTACAAAATCCTGCAGATAATTGAAAAATTCTAAAGATAAAGAGAACACATAAATGTCTAATATAGCAATTTTAGCCGGTGACGGCATCGGCCCAGAAGTAATGGTTGAAGCTAAAAAAGTATTAACTACTATCGCAGAAAAATTTAACTTAGAAATAAACACTAAAGATTACGATATTGGCGGCGCAGCTATTGATAATCATGGTAATGCTTTACCTGACTCAACAATGGCAGGTTGTGAAGCAAGTGACGCTATTTTATTTGGCAGTGTGGGCGGTCCTAAATGGGCAAACTTACCACCAACTGAACAACCAGAGCGTTGTGCGTTATTAGGTTTACGTGGTCATTTTGACTTATTCTGTAATATGCGCCCTGCGACATTACAACCAGCGTTATCTTCACTTTCTACTTTACGTAGCGATATTTCTGCTAAAGGTTTTGACGTATTAGTCATTCGTGAACTAACAGGTGATATTTACTTTGGTGAGCCAAAAGGCCGTAAAGGTGAAGGCGAAGAAGAAACAGGTTTTGATTCAATGTTTTATTCTCGTCGTGAAATTAAGCGCATTACTCACCTAGCTTTTCAAGCTGCTAAAAAACGTAATAACAAAGTAACTTCTGTTGATAAAGCAAACGTGTTAGCAACTAGCCAATTATGGCGTCAAGTAGTAGAAGAAGTTGCTGTTGAATATCCTGAAGTTGAATTAGAGCACCTTTACGTAGATAACGCGGCAATGCAATTAGTACGTGACCCTAACCAGTTTGACGTAATGCTTTGCCCTAACTTATTTGGCGATATTTTATCTGATATTTGTGCGATGATTACTGGCTCAATGGGTTTATTACCATCAGCAAGTTTAAACGAAGCAGGTTTTGGTATGTACGAGCCAGCAGGTGGCAGCGCGCCAGATATCGCCGGTATGGGCATTGCTAATCCTATTGCACAAATATTATCAGCTGCATTAATGTTACGTTACAGCTTAAATCAAGATGCTGCAGCAAAAGCCATTGAAGATGCTGTTGGCAGTGCACTTGATAACGGCATTTTAACGGCCGACTTATTACCAGCAGAAAAACGCAACACAGCAAAATCAACCAGTGAAGTGGGTGATTATATTTGCCAACAGATTATTGCACAGTAACGTATTACCTTGTAGGTAATTGCACAGTAAGCAATTTAAGAAAAGAGAGCACATAAAATGACAACGTCTACCCCGCAAACCATGTATGAAAAATTATGGCAAACGCATTTAGTTGAAGACGCTAAAGGCGAAACACCATTACTTTATGTTGATCGCCATTTAATTCATGAAGTGACATCTCCGCAAGCATTTGCCAACTTACGTTTTCTTAATCGCCCTGTACGTCATCCAGAACGTACTATCGCGACTATGGATCACAACATATCTACTCGCTCAATCAAAATTGATGCCGCGGGTGAAGGTGCAGCAAATCAATTACGTGCACTAGAAAAAAACTGTAAAGAATTTGGTATCGAGCTTTTCGGTATGGGTCACAAAAACCAAGGTATTGCCCATGTTATGGGGCCTGAATTAGGTTTGACTTTACCAGGTACAATTATTGTTTGTGGTGACTCTCACACTGCAACACATGGTGCTTTTGGTGCTTTAGCTTTTGGTATAGGTACATCTGAAGTTGAACACGTTTTTGCTACGCAAACATTGCGTCAAAACAAAGCAAAAACCATGAAAATTGAAGTACGAGGCCATGTTGGCGCAGGTATTAGTGCTAAAGATATAATCTTAGCAATTATCGGAAAAACCGGTAGTGCAGGCGCAACAGGTTATGTTGTTGAATACTGTGGTGAAGCCATTGAAGCGCTAAGCATGGAAGAGCGTATGACGGTATGTAACATGAGTATTGAATTTGGCGCCAAAGCCGGTTTAGTTGCTCCTGATCAAACCACTTTTGATTATGTTGAAGGCCGTCAATACGCACCTAAAGGCGAAGTATTTGAACAGGCTGTAGCTGATTGGAAAAACTTAAGATCTGATGCCGATGCTGTTTTTGATGCAGTATTAACTTTAGATGCTAAAGATATTAAAGCACAAGTAACTTGGGGTACAAACCCGGGCCAAGTAGTTAGCGTAGACAGCATTGTACCTTCTCCTGAAGACTTCAGTGATCCAGTTGAGAAAGAATCATGTAAACAAGCACTTAAATACATGGATTTAACAGCTGGCACCAAGATGACTGATATTCAAGTGAATAAAGTATTCATCGGCTCTTGTACCAATTCGCGTATTGAAGATTTACGCGCAGCAGCCGGTATTGTAGAACGTTATGCAGGTCAAAAAGTTGTTGATTCTGTTGATGCGATCATTGTACCTGGTTCTTACCGCGTTAAAGAACAAGCAGAAGCAGAAGGCTTAGACAAAATATTTACTAATGCTGGTTTTGAATGGCGTTTACCTGGTTGTTCAATGTGTTTAGGTATGAATGACGATGTATTAGGCCCTGGTGATCGTTGTGCTTCAACAAGTAACCGTAATTTTGAAGGTCGTCAAGGTCGTGGTAGTCGTACTCACTTAGTTAGCCCTGAAATGGCAGCAGCTGCTGCAATCACAGGTCACTTTGTAGACTTAAATTCGTAACAATGTCTTTTTGCTATTTAAAGTAATTAATGTGTCAAAAGTACTTATTGACTAGGTCAACACCGTGCTTTTTCCTTTTAATTGCCTCAAATAGCCTCAAGAAATAGCTACTCAATATTTTAGGAAAGACAAATGGAAAAATTTAACACTCATTCTGGCTTGGTTGTACCATTGGATATCGCCAACGTTGATACCGATCAAATTATCCCTAAGCAGTTTTTACAAAAAACTGAGCGTATTGGCTTTGGTGTGCATTTATTTCATGAAAGAAGATATTTAGATCATGAAGGCACACAAGTAAACCCTGATTTTGTAATGAACAAACCAGAATACAAAGGTGCAAGCATTTTATTAGCACGTGAAAACTTTGGCTGTGGCTCAAGTCGTGAGCATGCGCCATGGGCTATTGAAGAATATGGTTTTAAAGTAGTAATTGCACCAAGCTTTGCTGATATTTTTTACGGTAACTGTATTAACATTGGCATTTTGCCAGTAAAACTTACCGAAGAAGAAGTTGAACAGTTATTTAAACTGTCTGCTGAAGAAGTATTAACGTTAAATGTTGATTTACCTAACAATACTGTTACTTGTGGTGATTTAAGCTTTAAATTTAGTCTAAGTGAATTTCAACAGTACAGTTTAGAAAATGGTGTTGATAGCGTAGGTTGGACATTAAATAAGCTTGATAAAATTAAAGCTTTTGAAGCAAAAATGCCAACTTGGCAATAAGCCATTACTTAAAATGAATTAAAGTAAATTTTAAAAAAGCCCTCGATAAGTATCTACTTATCGGGGGCTTTTTAATATCAATTAAGTTTAACGATTACTCACTACCAACTCGTTAGCGCTGGCATTGAGAAAGTTTGCCCCTCAAAAGTTAGAATAACTTTCTGCGGAAGAATTTTATCAAGTTTTAATCTATCGGTTATAAAGTCACCTTCATAATAATTACTACCGCTTTCAGATACCCAACCTTTTTTATCTGAGGTATAAACATGTTGTTCAAACTTCAAACTAGGTAAATCATCTTGTAACCTTTTTGGCATTTGGCTAAGGGGGAGTATTTTGTAGCCGTCAACGGTAACTGTTTCATTATTATCGTTCTGCTTTGTAGTGCTTGGTTTACCTGTATTGCTAGATTGTGTTTGTGATTGGTAATTATTTAACTGTTCCTTTGATGAGCCATCTGCTGAGCTATTTGAATAACCATTTGAATCCTGACTTTGAGTGCTATTACCTTCATTTAACTCAGGTTCTGTTTCATCAATAGCTTCTTGAAAAAGTGCTAATAAATCACTCGAAACCCCTTCAACTGGTTTCACTTGATATTTAATGTCACCACGCTTTGGCGTATTGCGATTATTGATAACGGTACGGTTTGGTTTTTCTGCACTGACAAACCGTGTTGTATCATCCTGATGACTATTTCGTTCGCTATTTTGTGAGTTATTTGGCTGAGATGAACCTTGAGATGAATAATTATTAGTTTTTTTAGTTGAGTCCTGCGTATAACTAATGTTCTCAGGCTCAACCACATAAAGCTTATCGCCAATAGCAATCGAGTCATTTTCATAGATATTATTCCATTGACGCAATGAGTTAAGCTTTATATTAAACTGTACCGAAAGCTTGAATAGCGTGTCACCATATTGCACCGTATATAAACCATTAGGTGCAAGATGCTGTTGTTTTATAAGCTCTGGTACTTGGTCTACGTTAACCGCCGCCGACGGGTTAATATTACTCATTTGAGTTGAGTTATTAGTTAAATGTTGAGCAGAATATTGCGTTGAGTCTTGGTTTTGCTGATTCGTTGTTAGTTTATTTATTGCTTTATTCGATACGTTTGTCGACTGCTTATTTGACGTAGCTGAATTCACCGCAATTGATTGATTATCTTTCAACTCTTCTGCGGGGTTAATAATAACAATTTCAGGCTCCTGTGACTGACCCAACCAAAAGCCTGCTAAGGCAATAAATGCTGCGGCGCTTACCGCTGTCGAAATGAGAAGGGTGCGATGATATTTTGCTTCGCCATGCGCGCTTTTTAAATCAGAGCCTAATGTTTTTTCCGCGGCAACCATTACAATCTTCTTACTTACCACACTATCATTTTGGTTATAAGCTTGCATTAGCGCACTATGGCAAAGTAAATTAATAATGCGCGGCACACCTTGCGATAGTTGATGAATTTTACTTATCGCCCCTTTATCAAATAAAGGTCTAACACAATCTGCAACCGTTAACCTATGTTCTATGTATTGTGTTAGCTCTGCCAGAGTTAACGGCATTAAGTGATAACGTGCGGTAATTCGCTGTGCTAATTGACGTAAATCTCGGCGTTGTAATAACTGCTGTAATTCGGGCTGACCAATTAAAATTACCTGTAATAATTTTTTGGTGTTAGTTTCTAAATTAGTGAGTAAACGTAACTGCTCTAAAACCTCTGGTTGTAAATGTTGCGCTTCGTCGATAATCAATAAAGTATTAATATCATTTTTATGATTTTCTAATAATTTCTCAGCAATTATATCGGTTAAATGTTTTAAACTTTCATCGGATTTTTCATAATCAATATGCAACTCGTCACATAAAGTCGCTAAGAGTTCTTGGCTAGATAACGTTGGATTTAAAATAAAAGCTGCTTGGGTATTTACCGGTAATTGTTCCATTAAGCAGCGGCTGATAGTGGTTTTTCCAGTACCCACTTCCCCCGTTAATAACGCAAACCCACCCACTTCACCTAGGCCATAAGTAAGATGTGACAATGCCTCTTTATGTCGCTCGCTCATAAATAAATATTTAGGATCAGGCGATATTGAAAAAGGTAAATCACTTAAAGAGAAAAAATTGCGATACATGATGGATACTAGGTGCTGAGAAGAAAAATTCAGCTATAAAATTAACCGCTTGCTTACTATATGTCAAAGGTATTAACCGATTTATTGTAACGACTGATTATCCTTCAACCATGAGATAAATCCACAACCAAATTATTGATTAAATCTTATGGCCTGTTACTCTTTGTTGGCAGACATTCTCTGAACTAATGATAAGCTTATGTTACACTTTAACTAATCCTTAACTAACTAATCCTTAACTAACTAATCCTTTAATGCATTTTGGACGTACCTTGTTTACTGATACACCTGATAAAAATCAATCTAACTCTCTAGCGAATACTGAGCTTACTACTTATTTAGTCGGTGGGGCGGTGCGCGACAAATTACTTAATCGTCCAGTAAAAGATAAAGATTATTTGGTGGTTGGCGCTACAGTTGAGCAAATGTTAGCACTCGGTTATCAGCAAGTAGGTAAAGATTTCCCGGTATTTTTACACCCCAAAACAAAAGCAGAATATGCTCTTGCTCGTACTGAACGTAAACAAGGTCAAGGTTATACAGGTTTTAGTTGTTACTTTGCGCCAGACGTTACTATTGAAGAAGATTTAAAACGCCGAGATTTAACCGTTAATGCCATGGCAATGGATACTAATGGTGAAATAATAGATCCGTATAATGGACAGCAAGATCTTAACGATCGTGTACTACGTCATGTCAGTGATGCGTTTATTGAAGATCCGTTGCGGGTATTACGCGTTGCTCGTTTTGCGGCGCGTTATCATCAATATGGTTTTACCATCGCAGAAGAAACTGTCAATTTAATGCGTGAAATCAGTGCCAGTGGTGAATTGAAAAGTTTAACACCTGAGCGTGTTTGGCAAGAAATGCAGTTAAGTTTGGCTGATGGAGGAACTAACTCAAACAATATTGCAGGTAGTCCTGAAGTGTTTTTTCAAGTACTACAGCAATGTGGTGCATTAGCTGAGTTATGGCCTGAGTTAGATGCTTTATGGGGAATACCAAACCCGGCACTTTGGCACCCTGAAATATGTAGTGGTATTCATACCATGATGGTATTGCAACAAGCGGTTTTGTTAACGCAAACTATGCCTGTTGAAAAAACAGATCAGAAAATAGCCATTCGCTTTGCAGCATTGTGTCATGACTTAGGTAAAGGTTTAACACCCTCACCTGAACTACCAAGCCATAAAGGCCACGAAAAAACAGGTTTACCACTGGTTGAGAAAATATGTAAACAATTAAAAGTACCATCAAATTACAAACAACTTGCGTTAAAAGTTTGCGAGTTTCACTTACATTGCCATAAAGCTTTTGAGCTGAAAGCGAGTACACTACTGAAAATATTCGATAAACTTGACGTATGGCGAAAGCCTGATGAGTTTGAGTATTTTTTAATGGCTTGCAAGGCTGATTTTTTAGGCCGTTTAGGTTTTGAAAATCGCCCTTATCCACAAGAAGAATATTTACAGTCCGCAGTAAACGCTGCAAGAGCAGTAACCGCCAAAGCATTCGTTGAGCAAGGCTTACAAGGTGCAGCTATCAAAGAAGCAATGGCTAAAGTAAGGCTTAATGAAATAGCTAACATTAAAGCTGCTTGTGCACATTTGAACCCTGCGTAATACCTAAGATAGAGAGTTTTTCACTTCTCTATTATTCTACTAAATCAATTCCTTCTCCAAAATTCAGATTCTATCCAACGTGAGTAGCAATACAATTTGCTTCGACTTGTTAACAAATGGCAACAACTTAATCATTCCATTTTACTTATATTATTTCTATCAACTATTCAAAGCCTTAATTTTAAGTAAGGGAATAATATGTCAATACAACTCGGATCTTCTGGTAGCTATACAAAAGCCCCAAACATGCAAGTTATTATGCCTGTGGTTCATAAGTCTAAATCGCTTAAGTCAGGTACACAAAAAAGAGCCCAAGCATTTAGTGATTTATTAACCGTAGAACAAATTAATAAAGCAAGACGGAATATTGTTGGTAAAGTGGCTACTGATGCAAACTTTGACTTAATGAACACGCAGTCTTTTAAAGAGGAAAACCGATTACAACAAAAGTTTATTGATATCTATATGCGCAGCAGTGCAGTTAACAGCTCAAAAGTGAATACTATTGAGCTTGATGATCGCGGTATCTCTGCAGTAACTGTTAAGCAATTAAATACTTATAACAGCCTGATGATGCCAAGAGCTTCATCTTACATACATTTAAGCGCTTAATTATAATATGAAGCACACCTATATTTTAGGAGCTGGGTAATACTGATTAAAAATAAATTAAATTTTTAGTTCTGGCTTATCTATAGTTCTAAAGGTGAGATTTATACGAGGCTCAGTTACTGTTTTAGTGGGTGGTAAACTATGTAACCAATATTGTTGAGTGTTACCTTTCATCACTAACAAGCTTGCGACTTTAAGTTGTAGTGCAACCACTTCTTTAGAAAACTTATGTTTAAACGAAAACTTTCTTTCTGCACCAAAGCTTAATGAGGCGATAGCGCCCCGCTCTTTTAAATCATCTTCGCCATCACTGTGCCAGGCCATGCCCTCTTCACCTGAGTGATAAAGGTTTAATAAACACGAGTTATAGGTTTCCCCGCTATGTTGCTCAACTAATTTTTTCAGGCTAAGTAACTCTGGTGAAAATGGCTGTGAATATCGAGTTACACCTGAATAGCTATAAGAGAATGGCTTGTTATCAATAGTGTCAGCGCACCAAGCAACCTTTCTTTTGGTTTCAATTATTTGTCCCAAAACCATAGCTTGATCATGTTGCCAAGGTATGGTGTTTAATAATTGCCTAAAATAAAAGTCACTATCTTCAGGCGAAAATATCTCACCGTAATAAAGTACTTCACCATCATTAGGTAAAATACTAATAGGCTCATCAAGTAAGCTCGAGAATAAATTCATACGTTCTCGTACTATTTATGTTTAACCGCCTAGTTATCTATTGCCCCAAGGGTTAGCCGGGCTTGAAGACAATGCGCGTTTACGGGTTTTTTCTGCTTGTTTAACACGTAGCTCTTCCGCGTCTTCAAGACTTAGTTCTTTTGGAGGACGTTGCTCTAAACCTGATGGCACAATGCGATCACGCGGTGGTAACTCAAAATTAGCATCATCAGCTTTCGGTAAGCTGTGATATTGGTACATGTAAAAGGCTTCTACTTTCTCTTGCGCCCAAGCTGTTTTCTTTAAAAATTTTAAGCTCGACTCAATACTCGGGTTTTGTTTAAAGCAGTTTAAGTTCATGTAAGCGGATAAAATTTCAAAGCCGTAATGATCAACTAGGGTTGTTAATACTGTTTCAAGGCTAGTGCCGTGTAAGGGGTTATTTTTATAAATGTCTTTGTTGATCATTGTTATTCCTAAACGGCCTAAGGTGGCACTCAGTTCTGGCTAGTTGTGATAATAAAGAATTATACCACTTGCAAGCTTGATGTCATGCCAATTACTTACTGAATTACTATGCTTATAAAGTTAGCTAATAAATAGGCTCACTTATTAGCAATACTAAATATTCTCGTTCTTGTCGTTGTTTTGACATGCCTCGTAATGTAAATACTTAGCTGATCACGATAGAATATTATTGCGAGATTTTCTGTAAAAAATACCTCGTATGTAAAAAGAACGAGAGATAGAGTGTAAAAGATGGCGAGTAGTTATGTTATCAGCATTATTTAAAGTAAAACCAATTATTGATGAGGCTAGCAAAGAGTGGATATTTGACACTTTTGCTTGGTGCATGGCACAAATGAATGGTGAATATTTTCAACCAAATCAACAATTGATATTAACTGACATGCTTTATCCACAAAACCTTCAATGTGTAGAAGCCATAGCAGATAAAGTGCTTACTAAAACTAACCAATACATTGGTATGTCAAATACTGCTATCTCTCTTACTCCTGTTAAGCAGTTTTATCACACTTATAACTTTGAGTGTTCAGTTGACGATTTAACTAAACCTACGCGCAAACCCTTTTTTTCCTCGACACTTTACCGTGAACATTACCAAGCTAGAAACGCCACTACCGCTAATGAGAACAATAATATACCGCTAGAAATTGGTTATCATGAAAGCCAGCTTAATCAACCTGATACCTTTATTGCTTATTTAGTAGAAAAACAATTAACCCACATAGTGAAACAACAAGGAGTTAATCCCCCTACACGAAAAGTCACGCTAACAAGAGCTGTTGATGACAAGTCTCCACATAAACAAACGTTAACAAAAACAGTAGATTTAATCGCTTGCTTTATGGGCTTTGGTGTTATTTTTTCTCGTGCTGCGAGTCATTTACAAAGCGAGAGTAATGTAGAATCTAACAAAAATAAGAGATCAGAGATAAAAAACGTTGTGAAAAATAACATAAAGCCGAAAGTATCCACTAATACAGCATTAATTAACAAGGAACACACTGAAGAAATAATTTACGCTTTGGCTTTGTTCTGCGCGATTAAAAATAGCGATACCAAAGTAATAAAACAAGAGCTTACTACTGATTTATATAAGCTATTTAATAAAGCTTATAAAGAAGTCAGCTTGTATTTACAGCAGACTACAAACCCTGTGCATATGTTAAAACAAATTAATAGCTCAGCTGCAATATCATCATTTTAACTACCCCCAGTAACTTTTTTAAATCAGCTAGTGTAAACTGTAATTCCGAATTAAATATTAAAGACAAATAGCTAAATGTTATCAAATTTTTTTAAAACAAAGCCGGTTATTGACGAAGACAGTAAAGCATGGATACTTGATACTTTCGCTTGGTGTATTACTCAACTTGATGGTGATTTTTTCAAAAATAATAGCCAGCTAATATTACCTAACAATAGTTTTTTTCCTGGCAGCGCAAATAGCGTAGAAGAAATGGCTAATGCTATTTTCACTAATACGCTTAAATATACTGGTTTGAGTGCATGGCCAATTAGACTTGTTGCAGCACAAAGCTTTACGCAAAAGCCAATGCCGTTGTTAACTTTTTCATCTCGTCTACGTGGCGACGATGCAATAATAAGAGCTAACAATACTCACAGCAGCGTAAATTATAAAGTTGAAGGAAAAGAAGTTCTTCCGGCGATAGATATTGCTTTTCATCAAAGCCAACTTAACCAACCACAAGACTTAATTGCATACCTAGTGCAAATTCAAGCAAGTATTCTCGTCGCTCAACATGAAGCTAATATCAATACAAATAGCAGTTCTGATGCTTATTCTCAAAATGATAACTACCTATTTCCTCCTGGTGGAAAAGAAGTATTACCACAAACAATCGACCTAGTAGCATGCTTTATGGGTTTTGGTGTTATTTTTTCTAATACCGCTTATCAATTTAAAGGTGGATGTGGTTCATGCAACAAACAAAGCCTTAATCGACCTGCGGCATTACCTGAATTAGAAACCGTATACGCGCTAGCTTTATTTTGTGTTTTAAAGGGCGAGACAGTAAAACCTGCGAGCATGAAGCAAGTAAAAAAGACCCTAAAATCACATTTGCAAAAACCTTTTCGCAACGCAGTTAAAGAGATAACACTTTACTTGCAGCAAACTACAAACCCTACGTATTTACAATTGATGGCTATTTAAATTAACGCCCAGTCTCACTTGAATATGTGGCTTCATAAGGCGACAGTAGTAAAGGTTTAGCGTTTCCACAGCACATTAATTAATGCACCCGTCATTATTAACCCGCCACCGATAATGGTGGTAAAAATAGGTACTTCGCCAAAGTATACCCAACCTAGTAGAACAGAAAATATTATTTGTACATAGGCGTAAGCACTAGCTTTATTCGCATCTGCGCATTGAAATGCTTTGGTTAATCCTACTTGTCCTACTTGAGTAAATATTCCTACTAACACCAATAAACCTAAAGCGGGTAAAGTTGGTATTACAAAATCATTACCTAGCATCAATATTGAAATGGGCAAGGCAACTAATGGAAAGTAGAAAATAATAACTGAGGTATCATCTGTCTTGGTGAGTTTTTTCACCAGTATATAAGCTACCGCGCTACCAAACGCCCCTAGTATTCCCGCACCAATACTTGTCCATGAATATAAAGTTGCTTCTGCTAAGGTGAGTTGTTCTAGTGTTAACGCCTCAGCAGATAAACCTTCTAACTGCACATCACCTAAAGATAAGTTTGGTTGAATAATAATAAACAAACCTATTAAGCTAATTACAATACAAGCAATGGTTGAACGTTGTATTACTTCTTTCAAAAAAAATAACGCTAGAATAGCGGTAAATACAGGGTGTAAATACTGTAGAACTGTCGCTTCCGCTAACGGTAACCTAGTCACTGAGTAATAAACAAACATTAAGGTAAAAGCACCTACTAAACCTCGTGCTAAAAGTAATGGCTTATTATTGCCCCATACCGACAGATTTTTACGCTTAATATCTACATAACTCAGCATTAGTGAAACTATTGCTCTCGCAGCAACAATTTCAAGTACTGGAATGCCTAAACCACTTACTTCTTTTACGCACGCAGACATCAGGGAAAATCCCAAAGCGGATAGCAGCATAAACCAAACACTCATGGGGACTGAATTTTTTATCGATAAAAACATTAAGGATTAACTCTATTTGATAGGTTATAAACATTTTGCGGGCAACTAGGGTTTTACTAGGTTAAGTTAACTAATTTGTCACGAATAGCTTGATATCGCTGTTGCTCGCATGAGCCAAACCCTGGTAATTGTCTGACTTTATTGCGACCAAATAATGGCACAGTCATCCCCGCAAAAAAGCGACAATAACTCTCAAGCGATAAGGGTTGGTTTATTTTACCTTCAAGTCGCTGGGCTAATGCTGCCATACTTTGTTGTAGCGCTTCATCACTCGGCCACGGTATATTGATTTGAGAATGTTCAAGTACTGCTACTTGCCCTCGACAAACACTACAATGCCCACATTTTGGTGTTTGCCTTACTTTGTCGGCAGCTGGTTCATTACTATCAGAGATATGCTTATCAAAGCTATGATCATCAAAGTAACGTGCTAAATTAACCGTTAAACAAGTATCTAATTGAAAAAAGCGAACTAGGGTAGCGATTCGTTTTATTTCTTTTTCTTCATTACCTTTAAAATAATCACTCAAGGTTTGACACAAGCTTGGATCGGCTAATTCATTCTGGTTAACGTTAAAGACTTCAGTCATGCCTTTAGTTTCAAGTACGATTAACTGTTGCTCATGTAAATATTCTAAAGCGGCAATAACGCGATTACGTTCAATACTTTTATCTTGCAACAACCTGTCAAAGTTTAAACTTCCCCACACTTTTTTAAAGTCAGTAGCACTAAACACGCGCTGTAAAAAGTCTTTACGCTGTTCATTAAAGCCATTGAGAATTTCACTTTGCGGTTTTAACAGCTTAATTTTAAAATCAGCAAAATAGGCATAAAGCGGTTCAATTACGCCAGCTAGTTCAAGTTGAACTAATAAGGTTTTTAACGGTAATTGTTTGATATTCACCGCATTCGATAGTGGCAATAATTGCAATTCCCACTTGCTGTCTGTCATGCCACCGTAAGACGTTGTTATCAATTCTGACTTAATTGAATTTAATAGCATTTCAATGCCAGTAAATTCAGGTGTGTCACCATAAACAAAGTTTTCAACGGTATTTAAACCATCAAGGTTGGCAAGCGTAAAACATTGCGAAGGTTTACCATCTCGCCCCGCCCGCCCTATTTCTTGACTATAATTTTCAATAGATTTTGGTAAGTCGTAATGAATAACAAAACGAATATCACTTTTATCAATACCCATACCAAAAGCAATAGTAGCAACAATTACTTGAATTTTATTATCCATAAAATCTTGCTGAATTTGACTGCGGGTATCACTATCAAAACCAGCATGATAAGCACAAGCGCTAATGCCTTGCTGTGTTAAAAATTGTGCGACCGTTTCTGCGCTATGCTGCAAAGTAACATATACAATGCCCGCGCTTTGGACTTTATTTTGCTGCTGTTCAATAATTTGTGCTAATAAAGCGTTTTTGTGAGGCTCTACAACAGGTACAACACTTAAATCAAGATTCGGGCGGTAAAATCCCGTTTGCACAATATGTTCATCTAAGATGGCAAATTTGGCTGCCATATCTAATTTTACTTTTCGCGTAGCCGTTGCGGTAAGTAGCAACACCAAAGGTATTTTTAATGCTTGGCAGTAGCTCGGTAGCTTTAAATAATCGGGTCTAAAATTATGTCCCCATTCAGAAATACAATGCGCTTCATCAACCACTAACATTGATACAGGTACCGATTCTATAAACTGTCTGAAGCGCTCATTTTTAAAGCGCTCAACCGATACCATTAATACTTTTATTTCACCACTACGTACGCCAGCCATCACTTCTTGAGCTTCATTACCTTTAAGGGTTGAATCAATACTCGCTGCGCGTATACCTTTACTGGCAAGGAAAGCGAGCTGATCTTTCATCAAGGCTAATAAAGGCGATACCACTAAGGTTAAATGCGGTAAAAAAAGAGCGGGCAATTGATAACAAAGTGATTTACCAGATCCAGTTGGAAAAATAGCTAAGGAAGAGTGACCATTTAGTAACTGGGTTACCGTTTGCTCTTGCCCATCACGAAAGCCGTCAAAGCCAAAGGTTTGTTTTAATGCGCTATGTAATTGTGTGCTCATATAATCCTTTAAGGCTTTTTTTAGGTAGATCGTTTAGGTAAATCGTTTAGGTAAGTCGTTTGAAGTTAGCTATCCATTGAACTTAAGGTTAAGTACCACAAAAAGTATTATAGCCTACATCTCCATCACGAGGTGCGTCTTGATAAAGATAAGTATTATCTACATCTTGATAAGGCTGTTGCAGTACCGTTAAAAATTCATGCAGGGCGGTTAAGTCACCCGTTGCTTGGGTCGATGCTAATATAGCCTCCACATGATGATTTCTTGGAATAACTAGCGGATTACTTTTTTCCATTAACGCTTTAGCACCGCTAACATCAGTAGCGATTCGGCTATACCAACGAGTTAACCATTGTTGCCACTCATCAGTTATATTTTTAGCATTACCAAGAACTTCATCTACATTACTTTGACTCAAATTACTCGCTAAGGTTACAAAGGTCTGGGTGTAATCCATCTTTTTATCTTGCATGAACTTCAGAAGCTCATTAACTAATTCCACATCACCTTCTGAAAACTCGTCTATACCTAGCTTATTCGCCATCATAGCGTAATAGTAATATTGAAGATCATTAGCAAATTGGCGTAAAAGCGGTTCAATTTTAGCTAAGGCGATATCTTCATCTTCATCAACCAGCGGCAATAAACAATCTGCAAGACGCGCCATATTCCATTGCATAATTGAGCTTTGATTACCAAATGCATAACGAGCATTTCTATCAATTGAGCTAAACACAGTATCACTATGGTAATGATTCATCATAGCACACGGGCCATAATCAATGGTTTCACCCGAAATAGCCGTATTATCGGTATTCATCACGCCATGAATAAAGCCAACGCGCAGCCATGATACGATTAATTTAACTTGCTTATTCAGTACTGCTTGGAAAAAATCAACAACATTATCTGCTGTTAACTTATCTGATTCTAAAGCTGCAGAAGTAAGTGTGATTTCAGGAAAATGACGCTTGATCGAATAACGTGTTAATTTTTGTAATGAATCAATATCACGTCTTGCCGCAAAAAACTGAAAAGTACCCACCCGAATATGGCTAGCAGCTACGCGTGTAACAACCGCCCCCGGTAAGGCGCGCTCACGATACACCGCTTGCCCTGTAGCAACTACCGATAAACAACGAGTAGTTGGCACGCCAAGAGCAAACATTGCCTCGCTCATAATAAACTCACGCAGCGCAGGACCTAACGCACAACGACCATCACCACTTCGAGAGAAATGACTTGTGCCTGAGCCTTTTAATTGAATATCGAAAGATTGACCGTTTTCGTCTTTTACATCACCTAAAAGGTGTGCACGACCATCACCGAGTTGAGGATTAAAGTGACCAAATTGATGACCAGAATAGGCTTGTGCAATAGGCTGACTCTTTTCAAATAGTCGGTTTCCAGAAAAATATTGCGCTAATAAGTCACTGTCTTTATTTACCGAAAAGTCTATACCAAGGGAATGTGCTAATGGCTTATTCCACAATAATAATTCAGGCGCAACAACCGGTGATGGTAATGATGTCTGCGAGAATGCAGCACCAAGTTCGAGGTAACTATTAACAATATTTAGCGGCATGTATTTCTCTTATATCTATCGAGTTAATTAATTCTAAGAGTCAATAAACTCTATCGAATTAATAGAGTCTATTAAAGTTAAAGGAATACTAAAACTTATGGTTGAATTTCAGCAGCAACCACAGAAATTTCAACTAATAATGCTTCACGCGCCATTTTAGCGGCAACACAAGCACGTGCAGGTGCGTACCCTTCTGGAACCCAAGCATCCCATACTTCATTCATTGCAGCAAAGTAACTCATATCTTTTACATAGATAGTCGCTGATAAAATATGCTTTCTATCACTACCTGCTTCGGCTAACAAATAATCCACTTTATCAAGCATGGTTTGGGTTTGCTCTGTAATATCTTTAGTGGCATCAGCCGCTACTTGACCACATAAGTAAATAGTACCGTTGTGTTTAACTATGCGGCTCATTCTTTGTTTTGTTTCTTGTCTTTCAATAGACATTTATTACTTCTCCAACATATCAATAAATTTCTGAGATTGCTCAATTGCTTCGTTCATGTCTTTAATTAATTCACTTACATTTTTTTCAATTGACAACATTTCACCTTGAAGTGCATTTACGGCTTGCGCATTCAGGTTATGCTTTAAAAATAGCATATTGTCTTTTAATGCAGTTAAAACAGGCACAATTTTACTTTCCGCTTTATGCATCGATTTAATCAATGTTTCATAGCGACTTTGCGTTTCTTTTAACTTAGTTGCGCTTTGGCGTTTAAGGTTACTATTTGATATTTGTTCTATTTCATCTTCCCACTCATCAAATAACGCATCAGATACATCTTCAACTTTTTCAATACGTAAAGTAACTAAATCAGCCGCTTTTTTTGAATCTTCATATTGCTCTTTGATCACAGTGTATTGTGCTTCAAGATCGCCACCGTCGAAGTGTATTAACGATTTCATTTCTTCAAGCGCAGACTTAAATTGCGTTTGTGCTTCTTGCTGTGACTCTTTAGCGTTCTCAACACGATCAACCATAATGTCGCGTTTATGAATGCCAACTTTTTCTAGAGCTGAATAATAAGCACTCGAACAAGATGTCAATGCCACAAGGCTAATAACTACAAAGAGATTAGCGAACATTTTCTTTCTAAATCTGAAACATGAACTAAATGAAGGTATGGGTGCTGAACTTAACTTATTCATAAACATAGAAACTTCCTTAATCCGTTTAAAATTTTAATAACAACTTTAATAACAACAAGACAATGCAAACTTAATCAGCAGTTATAAAATCTGCTAACACTGTTGTTTATGGTATATGGATTAAACGAGTCATGCAAAATTATCACTTAAAGTCTTCGTCACTAAAAAGAAAACCCCAATGTTTTTCAACAATGAGGTTTTTATTGGGTATTATCTTAAGTAGCGTTTAAACGACGAGGTAATTTATTAGTTCAAGGAAATCGCACGGAGCTGACGCATGTCAGTGAGTACGGTTGACGATGAAATTATGAATTACAGCAAGTTTAAACGCCGCTTAAAGAAATTATTCCCATTCGATTGTAGCAGGCGGCTTACCGCTTATGTCATACACTACGCGTGAAATACCGTCGATTTCATTGATGATACGGTTAGAAACTAACCCTAAGAAATCATATGGTAAGTGTGACCAACGTGCAGTCATAAAGTCAATAGTTTCAACACAACGTAAGCTAACAACCCAGTCATATTTACGCGCATCACCCATAACGCCTACTGATTTAACAGGTAAGAATACGGTAAATGCTTGGCTTACTTTAGTGTATAAATCATGCTTGTGTAATTCTTCAATGAAGATTGCATCGGCGCGACGTAGCAAGTCAGCATATTCTTTTTTAACTTCACCTAAAATACGAACGCCTAATCCAGGACCTGGGAACGGATGACGGTAAAGCATGTCGTATGGCAAACCTAGTTCTAAACCAATTTTACGTACTTCATCTTTAAATAATTCACGTAGTGGTTCAACTAAACCAAGCTTCATGTAATCAGGTAAGCCACCAACATTGTGATGTGATTTGATTACGTGTGCTTTACCTGTAGCTGATGCTGCCGATTCAATAACGTCAGGGTAGATAGTACCTTGTGCTAACCACTTGGCATTTTCTAGCTTATTTGACTCTTCTTCAAAAACGTCAATAAATACGTTACCGATAATTTTACGTTTTGCTTCTGGCTCATCTTCGCCAGCTAAACGATCTAAAAATCTGTCTTCTGCATCAATTTTAATAATGTTTAAGCCAAAGTGATCACCAAACATTTCCATAACTTGCTGACCTTCGTCTAAACGAAGTAAGCCGTTATCAACAAATACACAAGTTAATTTATCACCGATTGCACGATGTAAAAGCATGGCAACTACCGATGAATCAACACCGCCAGATAAACCTAAGATAACTTCGTCGTCACCTATTTGTGCTTTCATTTTCTCAATTGCATCATCAATAATTGAAGCTGGTGTCCATAATTTTTCACACTGACAGATTTCAACAACAAAGTTTTCTAAAATACGTAAACCTTGTTTAGTGTGTGTTACTTCTGGGTGAAATTGAACACCGTAGAATTGTTTGTCTTCGTTTGCCATTGCAGCAAAAGCACAGCTTGGTGTTTGTGCAACTTTAACGAAATCACTTGGAATTGCAGCCACTTTATCGCCGTGACTCATCCATACGTCTAGTAATGCATTACCGTTTGCGCCAATGCTATCTTCAACATTATGGAATAATGCAGATTGAGTTAATAATTCAACCGCTGCATAACCAAACTCTTTATGGCTCGAACTTTCAACGCCGCCACCAAGTTGCTCAGCCATGGTTTGCATGCCGTAACAAATACCTAGTACCGGTACGCCAGCATTAAATACATATTCAGGTGCACGTGGAGAGTTTTCTGCAGTTACAGATTCAGGCCCACCAGCAAGAATAATACCGGTAGGTTTGAAGTCTTTAATTTGTGCTTCAGTAACATCCCAAGACCAAAGCTCACAGTAAACACCAATTTCACGTACGCGACGTGCAATTAGTTGGGTGTATTGCGAACCGAAATCTAAAATCAATATTCGACTGCTATGAATGTCTTTACTCATGCTATCTCTCATTTTAAGGCGCTAACTAATAACATTTAACGCGATTTTTTAAGTAAAACAGGCTGAGTTATATTCTTTATAACTCAGCCTGTTGGAATTTGTATTTTGCTTTTGCTTTCAAACTAATACCATTTTCATTAATTAAGTATCTATTTTAGACGGAGGAAAAATCATTAAATACAAGGCATTTATTTATATAACTAGTTGTTCTAATTATTAAATAAATAACGCTGTAGTTAGTGGTTTTAGCCCGTATAAATGTTCACTTAATTTGTGAGATTGGTATAAAACTTAAGAATAGTTTAGTTCGAAGCCTAGTTAATTCAAGTGCAAAGAAGAGGCACGGAGCTGACGCTAGTCAGTGAGTACTTCTGATGTAGCAATTGTATTAACTAGCAAAGAAATAAGCTATTCGGCTAGCCCATACGGTAATTAGGCGCTTCTTTGGTAATGGTTACGTCATGTACGTGAGATTCGCCCATACCTGCCGAGGTAATTTTCATAAACTCAGGTTTAGTACGCATTTCTTCAATATTTGCTGAGCCCGTTAAGCCCATTGAAGAACGAATGCCGCCCATTTGTTGATGAATAATTGCCGCTACAGGACCTTTATAAGCAACACGACCTTCAATACCTTCCGGTACTAATTTGTCAGCTTCGCCATCAGTTTTTTGGAAATAACGATCACTTGAGCCATCTTTTTGTGCCATAGCACCTAAAGAACCCATACCACGATATGACTTGTAATAACGCCCTTGGTAAAGTTCAACTTCACCAGGTGATTCTTCAGTACCTGCTAACATGCTGCCAACCATTACACAATGAGCGCCAGCAACTAACGCTTTAGCTATATCACCTGAGAAACGGATACCGCCATCAGCAATAACAGGAATACCTGTACCTTGAAGAGCTTCAACAGCATTTGAAATAGCAGTTAATTGCGGTACGCCTACACCAGTAACAATACGCGTAGTACAGATTGAACCAGGGCCAATTCCTACTTTTACGGCATCTACACCAACATCTGCTAACGCTCTTGCGCCTGCACCTGTTGCGACGTTACCAGCAATAATTTGTAATTCAGGATATTTTTGACGCGTTTCACTTACACGGTCAATAACACCTTGTGAATGGCCATGTGAAGTGTCAATTAATAAGACGTCAACGCCTGCTTCAACAAGCGCGTCAATACGCTCGTCTGTACCAGCACCGACGCCAACAGCAGCACCAACACGTAAGCGACCTAATTCATCTTTACATGCGTTAGGTTTGTCTTCTGCTTTTTGATAATCTTTTGCGGTAATAAGACCCACTAATTTAAAAGCGTCATCAACCACTAAAATTTTCTCAATGCGGTTATCATGCATTAGCTCAAGAATTTCTTCTCGTGCTGCGCCTTCTTTTACCGTGATAAGATCTTCTTTTAACGTCATTAATGATGAAACAGGCTTAGTTAAATCCGTTTCAAAACGTAAATCACGACCAGTGATAATTCCAACTAAATTGTTAGTTTTATCAACAACAGGGAAACCTGAAAAACCTAACTCATCAGCTTTGCGCATTACTTGTTCTATAGTAAAGTCAGTGCTCACGGTTACAGGGTGTGAAACTATACCACTTTCATATTTCTTCACTTTAGAAACATGTTGAGCTTGTTCGGCAATAGTCATATTTTTATGAATAAAACCCATACCGCCTTCTTGCGCTAGCGTGATCGCTAAACGAGACTCGGTAACTGTGTCCATAGACGCAGAAATCATAGGTATATTTAAATTGATTTTACGGGTTAATTTAGTTTTTAAATCAGCCGTATGTGGTAATACTGTTGAATGAGCGGGTACAAGTAACACGTCATCAAAAGTTAAAGCTTCTTGGGCAATTCTTAGCATCGCAACATCTCTCTAAAAAGGTTGGTTAGGGAGTGAATATTGCGGCAGAATTTTAACCGTTTTGTTGTTTTAGGTAAACAGTTATTTATCAATTTTCGATAAAAACAGTTAAATATATAGTGAAAATAATTTTAATCATCAAAATCAATTGAAAGATCACTTTAATCCATAAATAATGGTCGCCTTCCTTGCCGCAATTATTTAAAAAATTCCGATTATGAGCCAACAGCACATTTTACAAATTAGCGAGTTAACCAAAAAAGTTCGCTTTATTTTAGAAAGCGAGCTGAATACAGTTTGGCTTACTGGTGAAGTATCAAATTTTATTGCTGCTAGCTCTGGGCATTGGTATTTATCATTAAAAGATGCCAAGTCTCAAGTTAAATGTGCCATGTTTAAAACCAGTAATAGACGCGTACGTTTAAGCACTGGTGCGACACCAAGCAATGGACAACAAGTATTGGTGCGCGCCAAAGTATCGCTGTATGAACCTCGTGGAGATTTTCAATTAATTATTGAGCACATGGAAGATGCTGGCACTGGCTTATTGGGTCAACAGTATGAGCAGTTAAAAAACAAGCTCAATGGACAAGGTGTTTTTGATTTAGCTCACAAAAAAGCATTACCTGCGCATATTAGCTGCGTTGGTATTGTTACCTCACCAACGGGCGCAGCTGTTAAAGATATTTTAACTGTACTTAAACGCCGTAATCCCAATATCAAAGCGATTATCTACCCTGCCTTAGTTCAAGGGGAATATGCGCAAGGCGATATTTGTCATGCCATAGAAAGTGCAAATATTCGTAATGAGTGTGATGTATTGATTGTTGGTCGCGGTGGTGGCTCGTTAGAAGATTTGTGGCCATTTAATGAAGAAAGCGTGGTATATGCTATTTATAACAGTGCATTACCTGTAATTAGTGCGGTAGGTCATGAAATAGATACTACGTTAAGTGATTATGTAGCTGATTTACGTGCGCCTACTCCCTCGGCTGCTGCTGAGTTAGTTTCAAGCGACAGCAGTGAGCAACTTCATCACTTACTCATACTAAAACAGCATTTAATTAAAGCTATACAGAATAATTTAGTGAGCTTAAACAAAGAAAATAATTATCTACAGCATAGATTATCGCAGGTTCATCCTGAGCAACAATTACAGTTGCAACAACAAAAGGCAGATGAATTAACGTTACGCTTAAAACACGTAATGAAGCGTAATATTACTCAATTACAAAATAAACCCATACAACTTAACCAGCGTTTGTTAAATCAATCACCCGCCAAAGTTATTCAATTTCAACAGCAGCAGATCAAGCAAAGTAAACAACGTATCACTCAAGCAATGCAGAACACTTTACAACACAACCGAGATGATTTTGTGCACTTAATTGAACAACTACAATTGGTGAGCCCATTAGCTACTATTGCTAGGGGTTATAGTGTGACTCGAAATGATAAAAACGAAGTGATCACTAAAGTTGAGCAATTAGTAAATGATGAAGAAATTAGCATACAACTCAGTAATGGTCATATTAACGCTAGAGTAATATAAACTGAAATTAAAACATGATGTTCGGCAGCTTATTTTTATCCTGACACCTACTTATTTCACTCTTTGAATTCAAATAATAATTCACTGATTATTTTAAAATGGCATCAACAATGACGATTATTTATCACTTTCAATATTAATTCTTTCGATAAGTTGCACACTAAATCATAACTATACAGCTTCATCCTTTTATGTATAATGCCCCGCCTACACGCTCTTAAGCGTTTATAACTCTTAATAGAGTGAACATTCTTTCCGGAAAATCATGCAAAATAAACACACTACTCAAGCCATATTACTATTAATTTTGGCAAATTTATTAGCGTCTCTTTCTGATGTAGCACTTAAGGTATTAAATGGTGAAGTACCTACTTTTCAATATGTATTTCTTCGTCAATTAATCAGTGTGTTTTTTATTCTGCCATTCTGGTTACAACTTCCAAAAGAAAGATACAAAGAAGGTAGCTGCATGATCACCTTTTGGCGTGCACAACTTATTGTTGGTGGCAGTGCATGTACTTTAATAGCCATTACACACTTAACACTAGCAACCGCTAATGCAATATTTTATGTAGCCCCTTTAATGATGTTACCACTGTCAATTCTCTTGCTCAAAGAAGCACCGCCTTTAAGTAAATACATTGCAACAGCCATTGGCTTTATCGGAGTGTTGGTTGTATTACGACCTGAACAATTTCATTGGGCAGCCATTGTGGCACTAGGTAGCGCATTAACCATGGCGTTTGGCAATATATTAATTCGTCGCTTACCCGCGGAACAAAAATTAGTGTCTACGCTTTTTTGGACGACTATCATGACATTGCCATTAGCATTGTTTTTAGCTATTTTACAATGGCAAACTATATCTTGGACGCACGTTTTATGGATTGTGGCTATCAACATCTTTGTATTGGGTTATCACGCTTTAGCTGTTATGGCGTATAAAAAAGACGCCGCAAGTAATATTGCGTTAGCAGAGTACTCAGGTTTAGCTATTGTAGTCTTATTCGGCATTATGTGGTTTGATGAAATGCCAGATCTACTCACCGCAATAGGTATTTTATTAATAGTTATTCCAATGATGCCTTTACCTTGGAAAAAATGGTTACGTGGACTTAAGCAAAGCCCCCCTTCATAAATCAGCGCGGAATATACCTAACAACGTTACCTTAACGCAACTCACACAAAGTGGGGGTTCCTATCAGCTTAGGGGTAACTTCAGTGATTGATGGTGATGATGTTGACGCTATTTTTAAACGCGTTGATAACGCGCTATATAAAGCAAAATCAATCGGTAAAAATGTGGTTGTATTAGACTAACAAGTATTTGTAACAGGCGAGCTATTGAGCCTTTTTCTAATAATTATTTACTCTCTATGATAGAGCCTTATAAAGTAGTTCAACCACCTGCTCTTTACTTACGCTATTAAATTTAACACCAAAAGATAAGCCGTCTACCTGCTGCTTTATATTACAAACGGTGGCATTAAGCGTAATAGTTTTTTCGCCGTCACTGCCCTCAACCGCTATTTCGACAATTTTATCTTCGGCGAGAACTAGTTTTTCACCATTAACAATATCTAATTGTCCACCATCAACTGATAAATTAGTCATAGTAGTTTGCCAATACACTTCATCAATTTTTACTTTCGCCACTATTTGGGTTTCAATACGCAAAGACGTCCGTAATTTTTGTAAGGTTACCGTATTAGGAATATCTAAGACCATAATACGGGAAGGTATTTGTAAGGTTTGTTTGACTGTACTAATAAAAGCTACTGCGGCACCTTCACGCCCTTCGATCAAACCGCGTACGGTAATAACAGTACCTTGACCAATATATTGGGAAAAATTGCCTAACTTGGATGATTCTGGAAACTCAATTAATACATACTTTTTCGGTAAGTAGCCAATATAGAAGGTATTAAACTTTCTTTTTTGCCCGGCTGGGGTAGAAATATCAATAACAATTGGCGCGCCAGCTTTTAAATAAGTTAGATTTCGTGCGGTTGGTTTTGTTGGATCAGTTAAGATTGCTTGCTCAGCCATATAATATTCAGCTATCCATTTAGACTTGATGACAAAAGGAATTAAAGTGGAAAGAACTTTATTACCTTAGTAAAAACACCCGTAAATTGCAACTTGCCAGAGACCAAGGGTAAGTATGCAGCAAGTTGTACTATACCCGTTAATACGCATGTTGTGCCATTAAGTGGTAACGGGTATAAATACTAATCTTTTTTATAGCCTTGTGTCGCTCGAGCTAATTTCTTTTGCTCGGTGTAGTTTAACTTTTTCTTACCTGCAAACGGGTTAATAGTGTCTTTAAACTGGATACGAATAGGTGTACCCATCATTTTTAATGATTTACGGTAATAATTCATTAAATAACGCTTGTAAGACACTGGTAATTTTTTAGCAGAGTTACCGTGAATAATAATGATTGGTGGATTATAACCACCCGCATGTGCATATTTTAGTTTAATGCGTCGCCCTTGATGTAATGGTGGCTGATGATCAAACACAGCCATATCAAGGATTTTAGTTACCATAGCCGTTGAGATGCGTTTTGTTGCTGAAACAAAAGCTTCCTCAACAGACTCATATAAATGTCCGACACCAGTACCATGCAAAGCAGAAATAAAGTGAATGCGAGCAAAGTCGATAAAACCTAAACGTCTGTCTAATTCAGTTTTAATACGATCTTTTTCATGATCCTCTAAACCATCCCACTTATTTACAGCTAAAACTAATGAGCGCCCTGCTTCAAGAATAAAGCCTAATAAGCTTAAATCTTGATCGCTAATACCTTCTTGTGCATCAATAATTAACAAACAAACGTTCGCATCTTCAATGGCACGTAATGTTTTAATCACTGAATACTTTTCAACAACATCAGTTACATTTTTACGACGACGAATACCCGCAGTATCAATTAAGGTATATTCACGACCATTGCGCTCCATCGGAATGTATACACTGTCACGGGTTGTACCCGGCATATCATATACTACAACACGCTCTTCACCTAAAATACGGTTAGTTAGCGTTGACTTACCCACATTAGGGCGACCAATAATAGCTAACTTTATTCTGTCGTTTTCTTGTGGTTCTTCTGCAAGTTTTTTAGCTAACTGCTCTTCGGTTAATTCTGTTTCGAATTCTTCAAAATATTCCTCACCATCTTCATTGATTAGTTTAGGTTTGCCCAACTCTTCAATGTGTGGGGTTAAGGCAAGAGTAAGTAATTGAGTAACACCACGCCCATGAGCTGCAGCAATTTGATGAACTTCTCCACCCAAGCCTAGAGAATAAAATTCAGCCACAGCTGAGTCACCATGAATACCATCAATTTTATTGGCAACTAAGAATACTTTTTTATCTTGTTTACGAAGGTATTCCGCAATGCCGTGATCCGCAGACGTTAAACCATCACGCGCATCAACTAAAAACAACACAGCATCGGCTTCTTCTATCGCCATCAGCGACTGTTCGGCCATTAACACATCAATACCTTGTTCATCACCATTAATACCACCGGTATCAATAACTATGAAAGGGTGTTCTTCTACTTCGGCTTGACCATATTGACGGTCACGAGTTAAACCTGGGTAATCAGCAACAAGTGCATCTCGACTACGGGTTAAACGATTAAATAAAGTTGATTTACCGACATTAGGACGGCCAACAAGAGCAACAACAGGAAGCATGAGCACCTCAAATGAAAAACCTTACAAGCGAGTAATGTAGGATTTTCAAATAAATAAAACTAAATTAAAACTAAATATCAAAACTAAAAATAACATATTCAACCTACTAGGCTGAACTATTAATAAAACTAAAAGTGATATTACTAAAAACAAGCAACGGCTCCTTATGCCATTTACATAGGAGCCGTTGTAAACTAATTCTACTAAGCTATTCCATACAGTGTAGCTTATTCCTCAGCAGTATTGGTTTCGGTAACCTTTTGAGGAACATCTTTTGGTGTGATAATAACTTCTAAGTCACCATCACGGGTTTGACTATAAATAAGACCATCAACAACCGTTGGCGTAGTGTATATACCACTACCATCAATTTCATAACGAGTAACAATTTCACCCGTATCTTGATCTAGCCAATGTAAATAACCTTCAAAGTCACCAACCACTACATATCTACCTACCACTGCAGGGCCAGTAACTCCGCGATTGGTCAATTCGATATTACTCCAACGTTCAATTCCATTATTACGATCAAGGGAATAAACATGTCCACGGGTAGTTGTAATATAAATATCATTACGGAACACAGCTATTTGTCTATAAGATGAATATTGACGTTTCCATAAAATTCGGCCCGAACTCAACTCTATTGCAACAAGGTTACCACGAGCTGAAATAACATAAACTTTGTCGCCAAACACAACTGGCGCAGAATCAACATCAACGACACGTTGTAATTCAGTTGAACCAGTTGCCTCGCCCACTTCAGTTGCCCAACCCGTTTGGCCGGTAGATAAAATATAAACGTTTACGTCGCCTTTAGCAGAGCCAACTATAACACCACCAGAAGCAATAGTAGGTGCACTTATACCACGTAAAGTTAACGCTGGTACGTCTTGCTCTATTTCCCATAAATCGTCACCGGTATTGGCATCAAAGGCTTTAAGTAAACCAGAAGATGAGTTAACCACTAAAATACCGGAGTCAATTGAAGGTTGCGCTATTACTTCACCTTTAATTTTAGCTTGCCAAATCATGGCGCCAGTCTCTGCATCTAGTGCATAAACATCACCATTTTCAGTACCGATAAAAATTTTATTCATACCGGCAATAGGGCCACCAGAAACTAAAGCTGAAACTCTAGCTTGCCAAAAACTACGTTCATCGTTAATGTCACTTAAATCGACTTTCCATATAGTGTCACCCGTGTCTTTTTCCAGGGCCATAACATAACCCATACGGCTAGCACTGTAGACTTTATCGTACGCAATAATAGGTTTTATTCGCGAAAAGTAGTCTTGAACACCCTCGCCAATATCTCGATCCCAAAGCACTTCAACTTCAAATGCATTCTCTAACTCTGTTAACTCTGCAACTTTAGTGCTTTCATCTTCATCACTTGAAGAACAGGCAAACAAGGTTGAAGACAATAACAAGATAGCAAGTACCTTTGTACGACTAAAACCAGTAAATAATTTCTTATCAAAAAAATGCATATCGTGCCTTATTAACAAAAATAACCATTCAACAACTAAGTAACTTGAAATTAAGTAGCTTGAAATTAAGTAACTTGAAACTAAGTAATCTGAGCTCGGTTAAGTAAATTGCTTGTAGCCGGCTCAATGACTTTTATTACTCAGTAACTGGTAATGTCGATATTTGTGCTAAGTCATCTAATTTAATTTGTAAAGCAGGGCTTGTCGCAAGACCATCAGCAGCGATTGCTGCTTGATATGCGTTACGGGCAAGATCGGTTTTACCTTGCAGCAAATAAGCATCACCTTTAATTTCTTCAATTGCCGCAGTAAACGACTCAGGTAAATTACTATTTAATGTTGCAAGCGCTTCGCTGTATTGCTCAAGCTGTACCTGTACACGTGCTAAACGTAAACTGGCAATGGCTTTAATACCATCGGTAGGCGCAGTATTAATTGCAGTAGTTAATTGCTTTTGCACTGCTACCCAGTCTTTATGCGAAGCAGATTTTTTTGCCAGTGCTAATGCCGTTAATGAGGCGTAGCTGCTATCTGGATTTTCACTGATAAATTTTTCGCCTTGAGTGACAAACGCATCTGAATCATCGGCACTTTCATCAATAATACTTTGATAGTTGTCTGACAACATAAGCTGCTGTTCAAACTTATTATCTTGATAAACATTAAAGCCAATAAAACCACCGAAACCTAATACAAGACCGGCAATAATAGTATTACCATTACGTTGCCAATATCCTTTAATCGCTTCTACTTGTTGTTCTTCTGTTTGATAAATTTCCACAATGTCACCTTGGCTTAAAGCCCTTAAATTAATTCAGATAATAAACGAGATATTTGGCTAAATTCTACGCTTTCTTGTTCTTTTTGTCCGCGTAAGTATTTCACCATCACTTTCTCTTGAGTAATTTCATCATCCCCCAAGATTAACGCAATTTGTGCACCTGATTTATCGGCACGTTTTAATTGTTTTTTCATGTTTCCACCACCGCAGTGGCATTGTAATCTTAACTCTGGTACTTGATCACGCCATTGCTCAGCTAACTTATTAGCCGCAATTTGCGCATCATCACCTAATATCACCACATAAGCATCAACTTGTGGACGAATATTTTTAATTTTGTCTAGTTCAGTCAACATTAAAACTAAACGCTCGATACCTAAAGCAAAACCAAAAGCAGGTGTTGCTTTGCCGCCTAATTGCTCAACTAAGCCATCGTAACGCCCACCAGCACAGATAGTACCTTGTGCGCCTAATGTTGTTGTTACCCATTCAAATACAGTGCGGTTGTAATAATCTAAGCCGCGTACTAAACGTTCATTAAGTACGTATTTAATACCCGCAGCGTCTAAACGTGCACATAAGGTATCAAAATGCGCTTGCGTTTCTTCACCAAAATGATCAGATAACTTAGGTGCATTCGCTAACGCTTCTTGTACTTGAGGGTTTTTACTATCTAACACGCGTAACGGATTAGTATGCATACGACGTTTTGAATCATCGTCAAGTTGCTCTTCATGTTCAACCAAATAAGCGATTAATGCTTCACGGTATTGCGCACGTTCATCGTTTGATCCTAATGAGTTCAACTCTAGTGTGACAAACTCATTGATGCCAAGTTCCCGCCATAAGCGAGAAGTCAGTAAAATAATTTCTGCGTCTATGTCAGGTGTTGCAATACCAAAGGCTTCTAAGCCAAATTGATGAAATTGGCGGTAGCGACCTTTTTGTGGTCTTTCATGGCGAAACATTGGTCCCATATACCAAAGGCGTTGCTCTTGGTTATATAATAAGCCATGTTGAATTCCTGCACGTACACAGCTTGCTGTGCCTTCAGGGCGAAGAGTTAAGCTATCGCCATTGAGGTCATCAAAGGTATACATTTCTTTTTCAACAATATCGGTTACCTCACCAATACCGCGTTTAAAGAGTGCTGTTGACTCAACTACTGGCATGCGAATTTCAGCAAAACCGTAGTTACTGGCTACACGGCGTAATACCGTTTCAACCATTTGCCAAATATTTGTGTCACCGGGAAGGCAATCGTTCATGCCACGAATTGCTTGTAGAGCCTGTTGTTTAGCCACTGAGGGGTCTCTCTTTCTTTATTACTTTGATAAATCTGTTGATGCCATCTAGACAATTCATCAAACTTATTTTGTGTTAAATTTGCGCAGCGCGCAGTATACCTAATAACAAGACCTAATAAAAGAATGCTGAAACCATGGTGCTGAGTTGTTATGGTTTCAGGTTTTATTATAAAGAGGAGCTTAATGTTTCTCTTCGAGGTATTGCGTTGGAGTTGATTAATCGATAGGTTTGAAGTTTATTTTATTCTTCTCATCACTACGTTCATTCATTGCATGCGCTTTAGCACGAATACGTTGTTCTAATTGGTCTACGAGGTTGTTATTATCAAAACGTTCTTTTTGACGAATACCATCTAAATAAAAACCACTTTTTTTGCTACTACCCGTTAAGCCAAGATCTGACACCATAGCTTCACCTGGGCCATTTACAATACAGCCTATGATAGAGACATCCATCGGCGTCATAATATCTTCAATACGTTGCTCTAAAGCATTTACCGTTGCTACCACATCAAACTCTTGTCGCGAACAGCTAGGACAAGCAATTAAGTTAATACCGCGACTACGTAATTTAAGCGATTTTAAAATATCAAAACCAACTTTAATCTCTTCAATGGGATCTGCAGCTAATGAGATACGTAATGTGTCACCAATGCCTTGTGCTAATAACAAACCTAAACCTACAGACGACTTTACTGATCCTGAGCGTAAACCGCCTGCTTCAGTAATACCTAAATGCAATGGGTTATCAATTTGCTTAGCTAATAATTTATAAGATTCAACCGCTAAAAACACGTCCGATGCCTTAACACTTACTTTAAACTGATTAAAGTTAAGTCGGTCAAGAATATCTACATGACGCATGGCAGATTCAAGTAATGCTTCTGGCGTTGGTTCTTTGTATTTTTCTTGAATGTCCTTTTCTAATGAGCCGCCATTAACACCAATGCGAATAGGAATATTATAATCACGGGCACACTCTACTACGCTACGCACTCTGTCTTCACGGCCAATGTTACCTGGATTAATGCGCAAACAATCAGCACCATATTCAGCTACTTTTAAAGCGATACGATAATCAAAATGAATATCAGTAACTAAAGGTACGTTTACTTGTTTTTTAATTTCACGAAAAGCTTCTGCAGCATCCATTGTTGGAACACTTACACGAACAATATCAGCACCCACGGCTTCTAGCGCTTTAATTTGCGCAACGGTTGCAGCAACATCAGTTGTTAAGGTGTTAGTCATTGATTGCACAGTAATTGGTGCATCACCACCAACGGGTACGTTACCCACCATTATTTGACGGGAAACTCTGCGGATAATTGGAGATTCTTTAAACATAATTATTCTTTATATTTGTAGTGGTATTTAAATATATATTTTATTTGTTTTGATATTAACGAATAAATTAAATTTTCATTCACGGTAAATAAATTTAGTAAGCTTGTTAGCAAATTTGAGCGCTAACACAAACAACAGAGCCTAAGCCAATGGTTTTAACTATTCGTCTAACGGTAAAGTAAATTTAGCGATATTGCCAATATTAAAGCTCGACATATCTACCGCGTGATCATTAAAAACAATACTGGTTAATTCCGGTTTACCCACAGTAATACGCAGTGGTGCAACACCTTGAACAGTCATTACATAGCCTGTTTTTTTAACGCCCCAAGCAATACGTTCGCCAGTTGCGTCGAAAATATTAACCCAGCAATCACCGCTAAAAGTAAAAACGGCGGTACTTAATACCGCTGTTTGAGCTTCAATAGAATCATCAGTTTTAGTGGCTAGCTCTGCTGTATTAGCTGAGTTGTCTAGTACTGCTGCACTATCAACTTGCTCTAATACAGTGTCTATGTTTTCATCAGTATTTTCATCATTGTCAATAATGAGTTCACTATGCTCTTCAGTAAGTATTTCGTCATCTTCACTAAGATCAGTTGACTGTACATCAACCACATCACTTTGCTGAGTATCTTCTTCAACATTAACAACTACAGTACTATCTTGTTCGGTTAAATCATCTTCTGTTTGCTGGCTGTTTTCTTGTTGCCACCATAAAATAGTTAAACCAATAAGCACAGCCACAATTAAATAGCTTAACCACATAACTCTACTGTGCTCAGCTTGTTTACTGGTTTGCTTAGAAAAACTAAGCATTTCACTACGTTGAATAGTTGCCGCATCAAGTGCGTCATAACTTGCTAACACATCTTCTACATCTACATTTACTACTTTGGCATAATTAGCGAGGTAACCACGAATAAAAGTAACCGGTATTGAGGGATCAAAATTATTGCTCTCAAGATCTTTAACCAAGCTTAGAGTAAAATTTAATTTAGCAGCAATATGCTCTTGTGAAAGTGACTGTGCTTTACGAGCATCAAGTAACATTGCGCCTGGGCTTACCATTTCCATATCTTCAGATAATTCAGTGATTAACGCTTCATCATTTTGTTGATTGCTCGTTTTTTCACTTTTTTTTGTACTCTCTTTTTTAGAGCTGTTTACTTCGTTATTCATTAATAGTGTTCACTGTTGTAGGATCAACCACGTAAAGCTTATCGCCGGTACGTATTTTATTACTTTGAGAAATGTTATTCCATTTGAGTAACGTATCTAGTTTTACATTATATTTAACGGAAATATTATAAAGATTTTCACCTGACTCAACAGTGTGTTTTGCCGTTTCTGTTTCTGTAGTGACTTTATCACTGCTAACGTTAATTTGATTTTCAAAAATTGCTTTATCCAATGCGGCTTGTGCTGCCATTTCTTGCTCTGCTTTTAGTACGGCTAAGTCTTCAGCTGTTAAGGTATCTGTGCCTGCTGGCTCAGCAATGATCTTTGCAGGAATAGCGTCGGGTAAAGCAACATCACGTGTTGCAGGTACTGGCTGAGTTGAATTAGACCCTGTATTAGTTTCTTCAGATACTTCTACAATCTCAGATACGCCAACAGTTTCAGATTTAGTAAACATATCTACTGGCTCTTCTTTCACTATTTGCTGTTCGGGTGCTACAGGTATTTCGTTCTCAGCATCAGGATTTGCTGTTGTTGATATTGCAGCACCAGCGGCTGTTGCAGAAATAACTGCGGCGCCAGTACCCATAGATGCTTGTTTAGTTGTCTGCGCTGCAGTAGATACAACAGCGTTTGTAGCTGTTGCCGTTTGTGCTAGTGCAGTTGCAGGCTGAGTATTCACTTTTCGCGTACTGGTTCTAACACTTGTGGTATAAGGTGTATCATCTGATTTAGCAGGAGACAGCTTAACCACACGTTTATCACTAACCGAAGATAAACTTGTATCCTTATGCTTATTCGTTAGCTGATATTTTTTCGCTAGTTCATCTGCGGAAATAACCGCTAGTTCGTTAAGTAGGTACTGTTTTGCTTCCCAAGACTCCGGGTACATTTTCACTAACATACTAGCGTAGTTATTAGCAGTACGGCGTTGGCCTAACTTCCAATAAAGTTTATACGCTAATGATAACGAATCTGGAGTAAAACGCTGAGTGTTACGTTCGAATCTTAAAAGATAACCCTTAGCCTCTGTATAGTTACCCATAGCATATTGTAAACGCACCATTTGTAGTAAAAGTGCGGTTCTATTAGGGTCATGATAAATAGCTTTATTTAAATATAATTCGGCTTTGACAAAGTTATCGTTTTGCAAATAGCAAGACGATAAGTTTTCGTAACTTTGTGAAACCATTAAATAGGTTGGCACGGCAATCGCTTTTAAAAACTGAACTTCTGCTTCGGCTATTTGCCCTTGACGACATAAGAATACCCCATAGTTATTTAAGGTATCTGCGCTGTCGGCATCAAGTACCAAGGCTTGCTCAAACGACTCTTTAGCTAAGGTTGCTTCACCTACCGTTTCATAATAATGCGCAAAGGCGGTATATACTTGTACTAATTTTGGAGAAAACTGTTTGGCTTTTTCAAGGTTTAACTTAGCCTGAGGCATATCACCCATTTTTAAATAACCTAACCCCAAAGAAATGCGAGTAGCTGCCATTTCGTCACGGTTAGCTTGGCTTTTTATAATCGGCTCATTGTTTTCAAAACTTTGAGTTACGCAGCCACTTAAAACTGATATTGAAACCAAGCTTAACAGGGTTGGGGTAAAATATTTAGCAATAGCTTTATTCATGATATGCAATGCCTTAATCGCCTCTTATTATAATTTTTATGCTAAAAAACAGTGTACTAGTAACTACACTACCTTAACAGAGATAGTGTCAGCTTTAACCTGATCTTTCAATGAACTTATTTCTGCGTTCTTTGTAGCATTAAAGCCACTACGTTTAGTACGGTCTAATACATCACCCGCAAGTTGACCACAAGCGGCATCAATATCACCACCACGAGTTCTACGCGTAATAACCGTTAATCCATAACTTTGTAAGACCTTATCAAAGCGATCAATACGTGAGTTACTTGACCGTGTATAAGGAGAACCGGGATAAGGATTAAAAGGAATTAAGTTAATTTTACTTGGTAAGCCTTTTAGCGCGTGTGCTAATTCATGCGCTTGGTCGGTGCTGTCATTCACATGATCAAGCATAACGTATTCAATAGTTGCTTGTTTATTGGCTTTTGACCCTTCAATATAACGACCCGCAGCAGCAATAAAATCTTCCAATGGATATTTTTTATTAATAGGTACTAATTCATCACGTAATTTATTGTTAGGTGCATGAATTGAAATAGCTAATGCACAATCTATTTTCTCTTTAAGCATATCTAGTGCAGGCACAACACCTGAAGTACTCACAGTTACTCTACGTTTTGATAAGCCATAACCTAAATCATTTAGCATAGTATCTAATGCTGGAATTAAGTTTTTCATATTAAGTAACGGCTCACCCATGCCCATCATTACAATGTTGGTGATTGGTCGAGTGCCAGCAATACGTGTAGCACCAATATCATTTGCAACACGCCAAACCTGGCCAATAATTTCAGCCATGGATAAATTGCGGTTAAAACCTTGTTGTGCAGTAGCACAGAAAGTACATTCTAGTGCGCAGCCTACTTGTGAAGATACACATAATGTTGCGCGATCATTTTCAGGAATCCAAACAGTTTCTACTTCTTGGCCGCCTTCAAGTCTTAACGCGTATTTGATGGTGCCATCTTCTGACACTTGTTTTTCTGAAATTTCTGGTGCGCTAATCACACAGTTACGTTGTAATTTTTCACGTAATTTCTTATTAACGTTGGTCATTTGTTCAAAGTCACTGTAACCAAAGTGATAAATCCACTTCATGATTTGATCAGCCCTAAAAGGCTTTTCACCAATAGACTCTAAGTATTCACGCATACCTTTGTGATCAAAATTAAGTAGGTTTACTTTTGTGCTTACATTACTCATACAACAAACTCTCAATAACTCAATGTAACTACTTATTTGTCGCCAATACCTGAGTTTCTCCCAGGAAGGCCTGAGCTCTAAATATGCGTTTTAAGTAGCTTAAAAAAACAAGGCGCGCATTGTACACTTTTCAAGCAACAATCGCAATTTACTCTGTTATTTTCCCAGAATTATTATTCCATTAAAAATAACAAAAGGATTTTACTTAATCAGTAAAATCCTTTGAAATATTCATTTCATTTAATACTATGCTAGCTTGTTAACTTTTAATATTTATCAACAACTTATTGTGAATAATAAGTTTTAAGCTCACATGATATAAAAGTACTAGCGTGTACGTGGGCAAATTTCGTCATCTGAAAAGAAATAAGCTATTTCACGTGATGCAGAAGCAATAGAGTCTGAGCCATGAGCACAGTTTTCTCTCATTGACCCCGCAAGATCAGCACGAATTGTACCTGCTAATGCTTCTTCAGGATTGGTTGCACCCATAATTTCACGATTTCTAGCAATCGCATTTTCGCCTTCTAACACTTGAACCATGATCGGACCAGAAGTCATAAACTCAACTAACGGCGCATAGAAAGGACGTTCTTTATGCTCAGCGTAAAAGCCTTCTGCTTGCTCTTGACTTAAGTGAAGCATTTTCGATGCAACGATCTTTAAACCCGCTGTTTCAAACCGATTGTAGATTTGTCCAATAACATTTTTAGCAACAGCGTCAGGTTTTATGATAGAAAAAGTGCGTTCGATTGTCATGTTAAGCCCTTGTATATGGAAATAAAAAAATGAAAATTTAAATGCGCATTCTAGCGATTTTAAAAACAACTAGATATTTGCTCGCATTATAGAGGAAATCACTACAAATAACTAATGGTATCCCTACTATCAATAGCATTAATTAGTGAGCGAATTCGCTGGTTATATTACTATTAGTCAGACTATTAACCGTTTTTATACACTAACTCTACGGTATTGACGGTAAATAGGTTTCCAGAAATTTGCCTCAATAGTGGCATGTAACTCTTCATCACTCATTGGCAGTGCTAAGTTTTGTTTAAAAGCAACCTGCGCAATAGCAAAAGCAATATCTTTACTTAGTTGGGCAATGGCCGTTAATGGTGGTAATAATTCATTAGAATGATTATTGGCTAATGGTGAAGCCGCGGCTAAAGTTTCACTCGCCACTTGTAACATTTCGTCAGTAACTCGGCTAATTTTGCCTGCAACTACCGCTAAACCGATACCAGGAAAGATATAACTATTATTACATTGTGCTATTGGAAATATTTTACCGTCATACTCAACAGGAGGAAACGGGCTACCCGTTGCAATAATAACTTGCCCTTTTGTCCAATTAATAACTTGGCTAGGGGTTGCTTCAACTTGACGAGACGGATTACTCAGCGGAAAAATAATAGGTAATGTACAATGTAATTTCATTGCGTTAATAACTTGCTCTGTAAACAAACCCGCCTGTCCCGATACGCCGATAAGAATATCAGGTTTAGCGCCATGCATTACATCAAGCAATGAAGCATATAGTTCACCATGTTCATTTTCGCTGCTGTTATCAAGTTTCCACGTTGAAACCGCGACTGTACTTTGCACTAGTTTTTGCTGAAAGTTACGTAAATCTCTCATGCCTTCAGTTAATAAACCAAATCTATCAACCATAAATACTTGACTACGTGCCTGCTCATCAGACAAACCTTCGCTAACCATTTGGCTAATAATTTGTTCTGCAATGCCACAACCTGCAGAGCCTGCGCCAACAAAAGCAACACGTTGCTCTGATAATTTAGCGCCTTTACTGCGACAAGCGGCGAGTAAGGTGCCAACAGTTACTGCCGCTGTGCCTTGAATATCATCATTAAAGCAACAGATCCTATCTTTATAACGTTGTAATAGCGGCATGGCATTTGGTTGAGCAAAATCTTCAAACTGTAGTAAAACACTCGGCCAACGACGCTTAACCGCGCTAATAAATAACTCTAAAAACTCGTCATAAGAGTCTTGGTCAATACGCTTGTGGCGAGCTCCCATGTACATAGGATCATCAAGTAATTTTTGATTATTAGTTCCTACGTCAAGCATTACAGGTAAAGTATACGCTGGGCTAATACCGCCGCAAGCGGTATACAGTGACAACTTACCAATAGGAATCCCCATACCACCAATACCTTGGTCACCCAAACCTAAAATACGTTCACCATCGGTAACAACAATAACTTTTACTTTATTCTTAGTCGCATTTCTTAAAATATCATCAATATTAAATCGGTCTTCATAAGAGATAAACAAACCGCGAGAGCTACGATAAATATCAGAAAATTGCTCACAAGCATCACCCACCGTAGGGGTATAGATAATAGGCAACATTTCAGCAAGATTGTTTTGTACTAAATTAAAAAACAAAGTTTCGTTATTATCATGAATAGCACGTAAATAAATATGCTTGTTAATATCAGTATCAAAACTGTGATACTGACGATATGCTCGTTCAGTTTGCTCTTCGATAGTTTCAAAGCGTGGAGGCAATAGCCCCATTAAATTGAAACTACCACGTTCTTCTTGACTGAAGGCACTACCTTTATTGAGCAAAGGAGTTTCTAATAACGATGGACCTGCGTAGGGGATATAAAGTGGACGCTGAGATAAAGGCATTTTATTAGTTACTTATATGTTTGATAAATTAAGAAAAAAGTTAAAATCATGTCGCAAAGTAATGAGTTAACTGTATAACTTGGTATTTAATAGTGTGAAATGATTAACAGCGAGCTATTGAAAATAAAGTAAAACTACAAAAGCTTAAAATAGCTTTCTGCAGTAATATTACTTAACCTGAATTCGGGATAATGAACATGTATAACCCAATAATACCAATTGGTTACCGTTACACTTCTACAATAGTTTTAATTATTGTCCTTCAAAGCGAGAAAACGAAACCAATAACTGGTTATTGGGAGTTTTCACAACGCAGCTAATATAAGTGAGTACGCTTAATTAGAGCTGTTGTAGCATTTTGCTTATCGAATTCAGGTTACTTATCTATAAAGTTTCATTTAGCTCATAACCAAACGTTACTAATCGGCTTCAGCTATCCAAGCTAATTGAATGGCTTCAAGTACTCGCTCGCCGCAATGTTTTGGATCATCGTCAAAACGTTCTAAATCAAGCACCCATTGTCGTAAATCGGTGAAATGTATTTTTAATGGATCGACATCTTCATGTTCTTCCATTAAATCCAAAGCAATTTCGAGTGAATCTGTCCAACGTAACCCTTGTGCCATAATAGTGTCCTTAATCGGTTAGTTATTAGAAATAAAGTAATTTTGATTAACGTGTTTAAAATAATAATCCAAAGAAAAAGAAATCAATAATTAACATAAAAATAAGCCAAATGAATATCAGCCGAGCTTTTCGACAAAAAGAGCAATTAGTCTGCCACCAATTTTTGGTGCTATGTTGTTTTAGATTATTCATATTGTTATCTTTATATCAACTACTTAGCGATATATAGTCTAGACATATTTAACTATAAATAAATGTTAATTTTATAGCTTTCGTTAGTTATACATCATCAAATAGCAGAACTATCTTTACTCTACGCCATCATAAAAAAATATTATACCCATTTAATTAATTAAGTGACTTAATTTAATTACTTTATCGCCTTGAGTGACGAATAACTAAGACTATTATTGATATACGTTACTAAGATATTGATATAATAAACTTACTCATTTCATTACCTCTAACTCAGGTTATTTATTAAGTAAGGCCCATTAAATGAATACGATTAAATTTTCTCAATTAGAAACAGAACAACTTGTCACTAAAATACAACACTATTTTGCAATCGAGCTTAATCAAGATCTTGGCCAGTTTGATGCAGAATTTTTATTAGATTTTTTTGCAAAAGAAGTAGGTGCTTATTTTTATAATCGCGGCTTGTTTGATGCACAAACGGTTATCTCGGGTAAACTAGAAAATGTTAGTGAGATGATTCAAGAAGGCATCAGTGAAATAGAGAAACCCGTTAGCTAATTTAGCTAATTTAGCTAATATTAAGACTATAAAAAAGGCCAACTGCAAAAGCAGTCGGCCTAAAGGGGAGTGGATTTTATAACAAATCTATAAAGTATTTTTCTCAGTCCTTAAGAAAGACAACTAGATGAATTGATATGGGTTGGGAGCCCCCCTAAACAGTGCAGAGTAGTTTATTACTCTTTATTCGGGACGTTTATTTTTTTGTTGGTTCGTTTTAATTTTTCTTTAATAAATCTATTGTTCTGATAGTTATTAATTTTGTAGTTAGTCATTAGAACTACTTAACCTAAGCTCAGGTTACTTAGTAACGTTGCTTGCTAAGTAAGTAGCAAAATTAACTAACTCTTGCTCAGTTATTGCGGCATCAGTATTAGCATCTATTTCGTTAAAGGCTTTCATCAACCAATTGTTTTTTCCTGCAATTACCTCTTGCTGACTTAATTTGCCATTTTGATCAGAGTCTAACGAAGTAAAAGTAAACCTATCGCTTGTTTCTTCAACTTGTTGTATCTCTTCAGTCAACTCAACGTTAGTATTATTCGTTGTAATATTAGTAACTACTTCTGTAGTTTCTTCCATGTTATATGGTGCAAGTACTTCATCTGCATTAACAAAGAAGGAGACTAAACAGACCGCAGCTACAAAAAGACTGATTTGCGTTAAACTAATGTTATTCATGGTACTTCTCTATTTATTTCTTAATATCAAAACGTTTAATTAATGGTTTAGCTAAAAGTACTTCTACGATACGAAGTGATCTTAACGCTAAATTACTGCTTAACTTACTTTGTCATTCTTAACGCCGTTAATAGTTAAACTTACTTATATAATTTTCACTACCTCGTGATTGACTATTGATTAGCACCCTTCATGCCAATTAAGTTAATGCATTGATTATTAAGTAATTAAATTGTATTTATGGTTAATTACCTTTTAATAAACCGACAAAGGTGTTGCTAAAAAACAACACTTTAATTTATTTCTTTATAACAAAGATCAACAACACTTAACAAAAACAAATAACACCTTATTTAACATGAGGTTAGTAATATAATGAAGCACAAGTGCAACTGTCTCAAAATAAAGACACCCTTGTTTTCCTGTTACTTTTATCATACAAAGGATACCCAAATTCAATTACCGATACAGAGCTCACCTTTTATTAATGACTACTCATTACCTATCCAAAAAAAGTAAAGTGATACTGCGTCACTTTTCCAATACTTTTTTTATTTTTAGTCAATCGCTACTCAATAAATTTTCAATTAACAAGTTAACCTTAATTGGCTTTATTTTTGTTGCCATGCCTTTGGTTATGGCATTACTTTTTAGTGCCAATAAGGTCAGTCAATTAGCCAAGCAAAGTACTAGCGCTATATATAATGTGGCGC
Source organism: Colwellia echini (assembly GCF_002843355.2). Taxonomy (GTDB): domain Bacteria; phylum Pseudomonadota; class Gammaproteobacteria; order Enterobacterales; family Alteromonadaceae; genus Colwellia; species Colwellia echini. Next base: position 581,201 of record NZ_PJAI02000001.1, on the reverse strand, counting down.
AATTAACCCAATTAAACAGTAAACTAGATGAGACCATTGCTAAACTTGAGCGTTCTGCGAGTCAATTTGTGGTATTAAAAGATTTTGAATTACTTATTTCTTTTAGTCATCAGCAAAAAATGTTGCAAGAAATCATTCAAGAAACGTTAATTCAGCAACAAGATGAGTTATTAAAAGAACAATTAACGTCATTAAAAATAGAAAGTGAGAGTTTACGTGGGTTAATGGTTAGCACAGGTGTGGATGATTTATCTTTAACGCAACTACAAAATGAATTTAAAGCATTACACCTTATTAATGAACAACTCACTAAGCGCACTAACTTTGTCGTCAATCAACAAGTGTTTTCTATCCATCATACCACTGAAGATATTAGTAATAATATTTTAGCTCGCTTGTATATTATTCCTATATCCATACTCATTGCTGGCATTTTTATTATACTAATCACCAAGCCATTAAAACGCCTTACCGATAAAATCAAGTTATTAGAACAAGGTAATTTTGAGCAAGAAATTACCTTGCATGGCCCCGCCGAAGTGATAGAAATAGCTGAAGCATTAGAGAATATGCGACAGCGACTGCATACTCTTGAATTACAAAAATCGAGTTTTATTCGTCATATATCCCATGAGTTAAAAACGCCACTTGCCGCGATAAGAGAAGGTACAGAACTTATTTACGATAACAGCGTAGGACCCCTTAATGACGATCAACAAGAGATCTGTAATATTATTCGCGCCAGCGTCAGCAGATTACAGCGATTAATTGAAGACTTGCTTGATTTCAACATAGTCTTAGACTCAACTAGCCTACATCATTTAGAAAAAATCAGTTTATCGGCATTAATTAATGATGCCTGTACCGTTAGACAATTAGATATTAAATCAAAAGATTTAATCGTAAAGTGTAATAACAGTCCTTATTATATTTACAGTAATAGCAGACAATTGAGTGTTATTTTAGATAATATATTGTCGAATGCGATAAAATATTCGCCAATTAACGGTACTATCAGTATTACCTATAACAGTGGCAAAACAGGGGTCACCATTAACATAATTGACCAAGGTCCAGGCATTGCCCCTGAATTAAGTGAGAAGGTTTTTGATGCTTTTTATCAAAGTACGCCACCTGAAAACAGTCAAATAAAAGGCAGTGGTTTAGGACTAACAATAGTTAAAGAGTTATTACTACGTTTAAATGGTAATATCAAAATAATACCAGCGAAAAAACTGAGTGCCGCTAATGAAAACGGCACCTGTGTCACTATTACGCTACCCATTAATACGCCAACAATAAATCAACAACTGGTGCAAAGTAAATAATGAAAAACTCTCCATTTAGCGCGAAATTCGCCGTACTTAATAATCTTAAACGATATTCACTTCTCGTTTTTTTAGTTACCTTAACCAGTTTATTAAGTGCTTGCCAATTAACGCCGCCTGAAAAAATTGAAGTCATAGAGAAAAAACCTGAAGTCATCAATTACAGTCAGTATTATTTGTGGTTAAAATCATTAACCAACGCGCAAGTATTGGCTGAGGAATCTACACAAAAAGAAAACTTGAAAGAACATCCTACTGAAAAGGTTACACTCCAAGGTAAATTAGTACTAATTTATTGTTTACCCAAAACACCATTACATCATCCATATAAAGCCAAGCGTTTATTAAATGAATTACTCCTAGTGAGTAACACCATGACTAAAGATAATTTAGCCTTCACTATGCTGTTACGCGACCAATTAAATACCCAGCTTCATTTATTACAAAAACAAGAGCAACTAGAAAAAGAATTTACTCGTGTAACCGAGAAAAACAAAGCAACTATTGAGTTACAAAAAGAGCAACTGAACTTAGTGAATCAACAATTAATGCTGCTTAAACAAATTGACCAAAATATTAATAAACGTGGCTAAGCCATAAATAAGAGAAAGTTATGAGCTTAAATTCACAAAGCACTATCGAAAAATACGCCAAAATACTTATCGTTGATGACGATCCTAGCTTATTACGTTTACTCGGTATTCGATTATCTGCCGCAGGTTATCAAGTTGAATCGGCCGCCAATGCCAAAATAGCCTTAGGAATATTACAAAACTTTATACCGCAAGTTGTGATCAGCGACTTACGCATGGAAGGCATGGACGGCATGGCTTTATTCGAGCAAATTAGAATACAGCATCCTAATATTCCCGTGGTAATAATGACAGCTCACGGCACAATACCTGACGCCATTAACGCCACTAAACAAGGCGTATTTAGCTTTTTAACCAAACCATTTGAAAGCCAAGAATTATTAGACACTGTTGAACAAGCAATACGTTTACAACCTACTAGCGGAGAAAAAGTAAGCGAAACTGAATTATGGCGCAACAATATAATTAGCCGTAGCACAATCATGACATCATTATTGCAACAAGCTAAACAAGTGGCGAATAGTGACTTTAGTATTCTTATTCACAGTCAAAGTGGCACAGGTAAAGAGTTACTTGCAAAGGCAATTCATCAAGCAAGTAATCGAAAAGATAAAGTATTCACCGCAATTAACTGTGCGGCTATTCCTGAGCAACTGTTAGAGTCTGAATTATTTGGCCATGTGAAAGGCGCATTTACTGGCGCTGAGCGAAACCATCAAGGTTTATTTCAAGCAACCGATGGCGGGACATTATTTTTAGATGAAATTGGCGATATGCCACTGAGCTTTCAAGTTAAATTATTACGTGTACTTCAAGAAAGAGAAGTACGTCCTGTTGGTAGCACACAAGCGATTAAAGTTGATGTACGTATTATTTCAGCAACACATGTTAACTTAACCAAAGCGATTAAAGCCAACACCTTCAGAGAAGATTTATATTACCGACTTAACGTCGTTGAATTAGAATTACCCACGCTAATACAGCGACGTGAAGATATTCCATTACTCGTACAATACTTTTTAAACCAGGCGGTTGCGCGCTCTAACATGCCAATAAAAAGTATTAACCAAGAAGCTATGGAATTGTTAATTAGTGCCCCATGGCCAGGCAACATTCGACAATTACAAAATGTGGTTGAACAAAGTGTAGCCCTCTCAAGTGAAAATGTGATTAGCGCTAGTGTGATTAAAAATGCATTGCGTGATGACTCAACCCAGTTTCCGTCTTTCCAACAAGCACGTGAACATTTTGAGCGAGATTACTTATCAAAACTTCTTAAAATTACCGCCGGAAATGTTTCGCAAGCTGCCCGCATTGCACAACGTAACCGTACTGAATTTTATAAGTTATTAAACAGACATCATTTAGTGGCTGAGTCTTATCGCGAAGAATAGCTTAGCTAAACTTAATTTATACAATTAAATTTAGCTAACAAACCTGACACTGAGTAGTAAGCTACGGGCTAATAATTACATTAATCCTTATCTGCCATTATCTTCCAATACTACTTTTGACAACAAATTAGTGATGTATTAGCATCTTATAAGTAAGTTATTTTAATTCAATCAAAAGGAAAAAATCATGTATAAGCACATTTTATTTGCCGTAGAACTGAATGAAAATAAGCGCTATATCGAAGAAAAAGTAGCTAAATTACAACAATTAACCCAAGCAAAAGTTAGCGTACTTCACGTGGTAGAAAAAATACCTAACGCCTATTACGGCACAGGCATGAATATTGCTCCGGAGTTAGAGCCAATTAACACCCTCGGCATTGAAAAAATCCAGCAAGATCGAGCTAAAGAGTTACTACAACCTTTAGCTGATAGACTTATGCTCAATGCGGAAAACTTACACATTGCTTTAGGATACAATATTAGCGAGGAAATTTTATCTTTTGCGGAAAATTCAAATGTCGATTTAATTATAACCGGTAGTCATGGTGTACATGGCTTGAAACTGTTATTAGGCTCGACTGCTAACTCTATTTTACATGGGGCAAAATGTGATGTTTTAGCGGTTCGTTACAAAGAATAAAACACGATGAAAATAAAAAGTGAAAACATGCTTAATTTACAATAAGTAATACACAGGCGATTCACAAAAGGCGTTTAAAAGTTTATGCCTCTGAAACAATAGCGATTCACCTCTACGGTACTTACTTTTCTACGGTACTTACTTTAATATTCACCCCTGCCTCAGTTAGCTCTTTATAGAAACCTTCTTCATAACATGAACTTACTTGTCGACAGACAATCACATATTTAAGTACGGCAGCTTTATCACTTTGTAATGCTGCTTGCTTAAACCAGTATAGAGCTTGGTTAAAATCTTTATCTACATATTGACCATTAAGGTACATTTGCCCCAAATTCATTTGCCCTTGAGCAAAGCCTAATTCGGCTGAGCGACTAAATAATTTAAAAGCCTCTTGTAAGTTATCTTCCAAATAATTAACTTTTAACAAGCTTAATCCCTGAAGGTTTTCTCGTTTACCCGCAACATACACATGGGTTTTATTAAGATTTTCCGGCTCAGGATCATTAATATAATTACCATAAAGCATATTTTTATCTGGCCGCTTTACCATATAAATAGCTGCAGATTGGTGCATTGCTTTTAGCTCACTAAGGCTTAAATCATAACGCTTAGTTTCAAAGTATTCGGTAAACCGTAATTGCCCTAATCGAATACTATCTATAAGTGTTTGCTGACGCAGATAAAACATATTACCGTAAAGTAGCGTGACAATATCACCAGTAATATCAACTACTTTTGCAATTCTATATTTCTGTTTAGGTCTTAACGTATCACTGAGCTGGCGAAAATCTAAAAAATATATATCATCAATTTTAGGATGAGAAATATAGTTTACCGTGTCTTTGTTTTCTTGGCCTGATTGCGTTGATTTGCTGTAAATAAAAACGCATAACAGTACCAACATTATTACTTGAAGCACGTTAGCTACACTGGAATTTTTAGTTATAAATCGAATGATTGTAGAAGTAAATTTTTGTTTGACTAAGCGCTCACCGTGAACTTTTTTAGTTGTAGGTTTTGCCGTTAAGTGTGTTTCTATCCCTTTTTGTAACTCAACCATGGTTGAATTCCTTTTCGATAATTTATATACAATGAACTAACACTAATGAGTTAAAACTAATTAGCTAAAACTAATAAACAAATAATAGCGTTTAATTAAGCAAGTAATCTTGCTTGTAGCCAGGCAGAAATATCGGCTAGTTGCTCAGGTAAAACCGAATGTTCCATTGGGTAGCTTTGCCATGTAACGTTATATTTAGCCGCATTAAGTAAATCATTAGCTATTTTTCCAGCACTGATTGGTACAACACCATCATGAGTACCATGATTCTGTAAAATAGGTGTATTGGCGTTAGCCGCAGAGCATTGCTCAGGTAATGTATCCGCAGTTGGTAAGTAACACGATAATGCTAAAATACCGGCTAAACTTTGCTCAAAACGCAAACCTGTAAATAAACTTAAAACACCACCTTGGCTAAAGCCAGCTAAGACAATATTTTTAGCTGGAATACCTGAGTCAATTTGTTCTTGAATTAATGCTTGCACGCGTTTTTCAGATGTTAATACACCCGTCATATCGGCTCGATTATGTAAGTCCATACTTTTAATATCATACCAAGAGCGCATTACCGCACCCTGATTAATAGTAACTGCCTGCTCTGGTGCATGCGGAAAAATAAAACGAATACTGTGGTTTTCAGGTAAACCTAGCATAGGTACAATGGGCGCAAAGCCTGCGCCAGAATCGCCTAGGCCGTGTAGCCAAATAACGCAGGTTGTAGCGGTAGATTTAGGTTCAAGGGTGATGCGTTCAAGTGGTGTTGCTAACATAAAAGACTCTGATAAGTGAGATAGAATACGGTTCAATATTTAATGAACAATAAAAGTTACTACATCATAACAATGCTTAATGCTTGTAGCAAAGAGCAACATACCAGGATATAGCTATTCATTAACGCTACTACAGATATTTTTACAATAATTGCCCGACATTACTTTGAAAGTAATCTAAAAATGTACGTGTTTTACTGGCTATATTTCGGCTTTGATAAAGCACACTTAAACGTTGCGCAATAGGCGCATGGATTAGCAACAGTTTTTGTAATGTTTCTGATTCATGTCTATTTTTTAATACATAGTTAGGTAGCTTGCATAAACCTAAACCCTGCTCTGCCGCTTGAAAGCGCATTTCAGGGCTCGATAACATCACTTTCCCTGTAACATTGACTTGTTCTATTTTATTGCCATTACGAAAATTCCAATATTGATTTTCTTCTTCCAATATACAATCGTATTGAGTTAATTCTTCAGGGTTAATAGTTAAGTTATTCAATAATTTTAACGTATCTTTTGATGACATTGTCGGCGATAAGTAGATAGATTGCGGAAAACTTAATAACTCTTTAGCTATCCAGTTTGTTGCAGGCAAGGCTTGTTCATGTAATACAAAACACAGATCAAACTTAGGATCAAACTCTGGTACAGAGCCTGAATAATGCTGACAGTGTAAATTTATTTTTGGATATAGCTTTAAAAAATCACCAATGAGTTGACTAATAATTTTATTAAAAAACTCTAACGGCAATAAAATATTTAACGTTCCTTGCGGCTGATTTAATGAAGAAGAAAGTTGTTCTTCAACTTTGGCTAATGCTTCAATATGCTCTTTACTCGCACAAAATAATAAACGCCCACTATCGGTAAGCGCTTGTTTACGGGTAGTACGTAATAACAAATCACAACCAAGTTTTGTTTCTAATAAAGCAAGTCGTCTACTTAATTTTGATTTCGCTATACCTAATATTTTAGCCGCTCGTGTAAATGAACCTGCTTCAACTAAGGTAATAAATAGGTGTAAGTCATCGAGGTTACTGAGTTTCATTATTCTCTCTATTTTTTTGTCGTGATAAAAATAATAGCACAGCTTATTGTTTCATATTTAGAACAATGTATTTCATTAAACGTATCTAATAATGTAATGACTACTTCAGTACACTGTTTCTATTGCTTACTACCCACTCGTTGAACTTCGTTCAAATGAAATCAATAAAGGGAGTATTAAGCAAACAATTTAGTTAATCATTGAGTTAAATCATTTAATTAAAAACACGATCCCCTCAAAATAAGTGGAGTATAAAATGAACACAAATACAGAAAATAAAGTAACAGAAGTGAATAGCGAAAGTTTTGCACAGATTATTGAGCAAACTGAAGGAAAAATACTTATACAATTTCATGCGCCATGGTGTGCACCATGTAAGATGCTTGCCCCTGTTGTTGAGCAAGTTGCTCATCAGTATAACGATATTAAAGTAATAAAAGTAAATGCCGACGATAGCCCAGAGTTAGCAGCTAAATTTGGCGTTAGAGGACTTCCTACTTTATTATTAATGAAAGCGGGAGAGTTAGTCGCTAGTCAAGTAGGCGCGGCATCGGTTGGGCAAGTTCAACAATTTGTTCAACAATAACTTAAGTAAAAGTAGCTGCGCTAAAGCAAAAGTACGTGCTCTTGGCGTAGTTAAAAGTCCTTACAATAATTTTCAGGAAAAACATCTGGAATCGTTAAAAACTAACGATTCCTTGATCTATTTCGGGTATGGATTCTTATATTTTGATAACCTTAGGAAAGTGACAATAAGATCATCGATATCTATAAGGCTCACTTTTAATGCAAATAACTGATTTAGAAACAGAACAAAAAATAACGCCATTATTACGTTTAGGGTTTCGTCCCTTTTTTCTCGGTGGAGCAATATTTAGTGTCGTAGCTATCACTCTTTGGATATTAGCCTTTAGAGGTGCAATAAATTTTTCACCGTTAGGCGGTGCACATTGGTGGCATATTCATGAAATGATATTTGGCTTTGGCGGCGCTATTATTGCGGGATTTTTGCTAACAGCCATTCAAAACTGGACAGGAATTAGCGGCGCTAAAGGCAAAACCCTACTCTTATTATTTTTACTTTGGCTAGCAGGACGCATATTTTTAAGCGTTCCTACCCTATTTGGTACAACAGTTAGTAGTTTAATTGATTTACTGTTTTTACCTGCCGTAGCCTATATTCTAGCTAAACCTATTATTGCCATTAAACAATATCGCAATTTATTTTTTGTTCCTTTGTTAGCACTATTTACTATTGCTAATTTAGAAATGCATTTAGCAATTACTTACCCGCAAACCTTTAGCGGCATGTATTCAGGTTATGCTGGGGTTATATTAGTAACGTTTTTAATGTCGGTTATGGTAGGACGAGTTGCACCTATGTTTACCGCAAATGCTACACAAACTGAAAAAGTAACCCCATTACCTTGGTTAGAAAAATTAGCTAACGGCAGTTTAGCTATCGCAATGTTCAGTTTGTTATTACAACCTATTATCGGATTTTCAGCCATATTTTTTGGCGTGCTATTAATAATAGCTAGTGTCTCTCAAACCATGCGCTGGATAAGATGGAAGCCTTGGATAACCTTAAACGTACCACTATTATGGTCATTACATGGCGCAATAAAGTTTATTTGTTTTGGCTTATTTGTACTAGGTATCAGCTATTTAATACCTGAAGTACCAAGTAATCACGTTTGGCATCTATTAACTATTGGCGGCATGGGCGGTTTAATTTTAGCGATGATTTCCCGTGTTTCATTAGGTCATACCGGTCGTCCATTGGTCGCGCCAAAATCAATGAGTCTCGCATTTGTACTTATAAATTTAGCTGCGTTAGCACGTACTTTTGGTCCTTGGGCTTTACCCGAAAAAACCTTAATGTTTATTGATATGAGTGGTAGTTTTTGGATTATTGCCTTTGTTATATTCATTATTGGCTACGCGCCAATGTTAATGAAAGCCAGATTAGATGGACGACCTGGTTAAATTAAATTAGGCAGGTCGTTTTAAGTTAATCATAGAGTTAACGAGTTCAGCATAAACGCATTAAGTAACATATTAAAGTTATTTAGTGCTTCCTGAGCAGTAAGAAACTTATTAAACTGACATCACACTTTACCTTAAATTAAGTAAATATTATGCGCGCGGTATTTTTAGATAAACAAACGTTCAGCTCAACCATTGATTTTTCTTCTATTGAACAAACAGTAACTGAGCTAGATTGTTATGATATAACTTCCCCTAGGGAAGTAATAACACGCTGTATTAACGCCGATATAATTATTACTAATAAAGTGCTGTTAACCGCTGAAATACTTACCGCACTTCCACAATTAAAACTTATTTGTATAACCGCAACAGGTTATAACAACGTCGATATTGATGCTGCACGTAAACACAACATAGCCGTAACAAATGTAAGTGGTTATTCAAGTCAGTCTGTAGCCCAGTATGTATTTGCTCAATTACTCGAGTATTATCAACAAATAAGCCACCACAATAACAATACTGAGCAAGGCTTATGGTCGAGCAGTAAATCCTTTTGTTATCACGGCAATGGTTTTCACGAGCTTGCAGGTAAAACATTAGGTATTGTTGGTTATGGTAATTTAGGTAAAGCAGTTGAAACAATTGCTTTAGCCTTTGATATGAAAGTACTAATAAGTGAGCGCCCAAATACCACTCAAAAACGCTCAGGTAGAGTGAGTTTTAATGAGGTTATTACGCAAGCAGATATAATTACCTTACATTGCCCGCAAACACCTGACACTGAAAAGTTGATTAATAGCGATGTTTTATCTCGTATGAAAAGCTCAGCAGTATTGATTAACACTGCGCGCGGCCCCTTAGTTGATGAACAGGCCTTGTTTGAAGGCTTAGTTAATAATGAAATTGCGTATGCAATTATCGATGTATTAACGCAAGAGCCGCCACCAGAAAACCATCCTTTATTAATGACTCATTTATCTAACTTAAAGGTGACGGCTCATATCGCTTGGGCGAGTTTTGAATCGCAACAACGATTGATTGAATTAGTTGCTAAAAATATACAAGGATTTACACAAGGTGAGCAATTAAATCGTTTAGATTAAATAACAACTTTCTAAATAATGAGCTTAGCTGCGCCCGAGATTAAATATAGTTTACCTAGCTACTTAGTTAGGTAAACTTTTAATTTTGTTTTACTTTATATAATCACAATTGATTAAGTGTTAAGAAAAAAGATTAAAAGTTATTTATCAAGTAATATTTTTAAGTGCTCAAAGGCATTTTCATTAAATAAAGCTAAACCAGTATTAGTAAGAATAAATGACGATACACTACCTACGTCATGAGCAATAATATCTTCATGACGTAAAAAAGCCAAAGTTCCGATATGTGTAGTTAGTTTATCCTTTTCAGAAACAGCATCCGCATCTGGAAATATATCATGGAAACTAATTTCGGTTGGTCTAGGAAAATTATTCGCTAACAATGTTAAAATTTTTACTGATGATTCATCAAAGCGTTTAAAATTTATACTCATTATATACTCCCTCTTAGTTAAGTAATATTTTCATTGAAATATAGCAGAACAATATTATTTATGACATTACATGCCATTACTAATAACTAATAACTAATAACTAAAACAGTAATTATTTAACGAGTACTTCTGTTGCTAGCTTCCAATTTATAATTTCCATACCTTGCTTTGCTAACCAATCATTCGCTTGTGAAAAATGTTTACAGCCAAAGAAGCCGCGATAAGCAGATAATGGTGACGGGTGTGGTCCTTTTAACACTAGGTGCTTATCTAGGCTGATGTTCTTACCTTTTTTATGCGCATGAGCCCCCCATAAAATAAACACACAACCTTTATTATGAGTATTTAACTCATTAATAACTTGTTCAGTAAAAGTTTCCCAACCAAGTTTAGCATGTGAATGGGCGTTAGCTTGTTGAACCGTTAATACTGTATTAAGCAACAATACCCCCTGCTCTGCCCAAGATGTTAAACAGCCGTGTTTTGGTGTTTCAAAACCATCGATATCAGTTACTAGCTCTTTATACATATTCACTAATGAGGGCGGTACTTTAACACCATCTTGTACTGAAAATGCTAAACCATGGGCTTGCCCTGCACCGTGATAAGGGTCTTGCCCTATAATCACCACTTTTACTTCCGTTAAATCAGCATAAGTAAAAGCGTTGAATACATCGTCATCTTGTGGGAATACAGTGGTCCCCGCAGTACGCTCCGCCGCTATTTTTTCAGATAAGATTTTAAAATAAGGCTTTGATTTTTCATGGTTAATCAATGCTTTCCACTGTGGTTTTATTGCTAGCGTAGTCATGATTTTCTCTTTTAATTAGTAGCTTTACACCATTAAGATATCTGACTATTTTAAGCTAACTCAACTGAAAAATCTTCAAGATAGATAATTAAAGCTAGCTAGCCCGATTTAGCTGGCTTCCACAAACATTAACTTTATCGCTAGGAGCATAAAGTTTATCTCCCGCCCCTATCTGTTTGTTTATTTAATTCCAACTCAGTAAATAATAATAAATATCAATTCTATTAAGATCAATGTAATAAGGCGCCACTGTTGTGTGGCAACATATCTTAAAATTTATACAGGAAATCAAATGAAACTAAACATACCCCCTAACTATCAATAAGTCGATTTACACTACACCATTGCTGATGCATATTTTTTTAACAGGCTCAACCTATTTCAGGACAAGACAATTTTTTAAATTTCTTTTGAGCTTTATTACTTTCCCTCTTTCGTCACAAATGAAATTTTCGTGACAGTTTTATTATTTAATCTATTCATCATAAACCCCCTTTAGTTTAGCTAATGTTGTTCATCTCACCTATGAAGACAACAAATGCACAGTTCTGAATTTTTTATTTTTAAATTTTAGTTTCTATATAAAGTAACCAATTGAATTTATACGCTTTATTTATAGAAGATGACTATCACAACTAAGTTTTAATGGATATATCATAATGAAAACTGTAATACAAAAGCTCAATATAGTTAGCCTAATATGTTTAACAACCTTTTTAATAGGTTGTGGTGATGAAAAAACCGTTGAAAAGCCTGTTGAGGTCGAAGTACCGGTGGAAGTTGAGGTGCCTGTAGAAGTCGAGGTTCCCGTTGAGATTGAAGTTGAAGTACCTGTAAGGGTTAATGCTGAACATACTTTATTAACTGAGCCGTTTCTGCAACTACCAACCAATAACAGCGTAAATGTTGTTTGGTTCACTAACTTTGAAGGTTCAAAACATACGTTAACCTTTGGTGATAAAGCAACCTCTGAAGTAACGACCACAAAATTAAAACGAATGATGGAAGATACCTCTTCACGTCAATTCGATAAAACGTATACTGAGGTTAGTTACCGCTCTGTTTATCGCCATGAAGCTACGGCTTCAGGTTTAACACAAGGTGAGCGAATTGAGTACTCAATATCAAGTACTGATAGTGATGGTTTCAACTTCACCAGTGATACCTATACGTTAGCTCCTGCCCCGGCACAAGGAGCCCCTCTAAAGATTTTATTAACATCTGATTTACAGTCCAAAAAAAATGTGGTGGCAAACTATCAAAAAGTAGTTGAAACAGTTGGCACACCAGATGCGATTTTATTTGCAGGTGATTTCGTAAACATACCTGACCGCGCTTCAGAGTGGTTTGATCAATCAAAAAATAATGCGCCTGGTTTTTTCCCAGCTCTACAAGGAAATTACCAAAAGTACTTGCCGGGTTTTCCTTATAACGGTGGCGAAATACTTCAGCATGCTCCTTTATTTGGCACAATAGGTAACCATGAAGTAATGGGTCGTTATAATCCAAGTAAAGAAGGTTATTCGCTTAACGGCAGCTTTAATGATCCTCAGCCTGCTTGGTATGCTGAAGTAGCCTACGAACAAGTCAAAACAGAAGTTAATCCAAGCAACGATGCTGACATTAAAGCTCAGTGGATTGCCGATCAATCGCATAATCATCAGAGCTTTTTAGATATTTTTTCATTTCCTGACGATGGTGTTGGTGGTGAAGAGTATTATGCAACCGTCTTTGGTGATGTATTTATTATTTCTATGAATGTTTCTAGAATTTGGCGTTCTTGGAGTGTTTCAGGTACAAGTAAATCTAAATTTGTCGAAAGTTTAACAACTCTAGAAGATCCAACTCAATGGGGATTTGGTGAGTTTTTATTTGAACGATTTGACAAAGAATCTCAACAATATGCTTGGTTAGAATCTGTGATGCAAACTGATTCGTTTAAAAATGCTAAATATAAAGTTGTCATGGCGCATCAAGGGGCATTTGGTTTAGGTGATAATACGGTTCCAGTGTTGGCACAGCCTGTTATGCAACTGGTTGAATTAGACACTAACGGAAAAGAAGTGCTTACAGAATATAGTTTTCCTTTAACTACTGAAGCTTGGACAACAAAAGTAGAACCAATGTTAAGCAAAGTTTCTGAAATTCGTTACCAATACCCACTAAATGAAGATATTTGGTTTAACGATATAGAACCACTGCTAATTAAAAACGATGTCAACTTAGTACATATTGGTCATTCACACTTATGGAACAGAGCTCAAGTAGGTAAATTACATTATTTAGAAAGCTCAAATGTTGGTAACTCGTATGGTGCTTACTATATAGATGATACTGGAACGTATACCAAAAATATACGCGCCAGTTATGCAGATTTCTGGGCTGATGTTAATTCTGATACGCCTCGCTGGACTATTGAAAACTACCCTGCCAATGGTGACCCCCAAGGGCGTGAAATAAGTTTCCCTACTATTTTTAGTCCTATGAGTATGGAGGACGAAAATTACCCTAACCTGCCATTTGTAACGAGTAATACCTTATCGGTTTTCTCAATTTTAGACACTGAAACAAGTACAGTGAAAAGCTATGTTTTTGATCCTAATGACTTAACGTCAGAGGTTAAGTTGTTTGACGAATTTTCTATCGAATAATTTATCAATCGTTTAAAAGGCTAAGGAAATTAGCTAGCTATACAAAACAAAAAAGCTATCACCTAGGTGATAGCTTTTTAATTTCTGTTAGTCACTGTAAAGCAGTTATAACAAACCTTTAATGAATTATAAACACACTAACTTTTCAGTGCTTGCTATATTTGGCATAGCACAAATTGCACCAGCTCTTGTGCCTTCAGTAAACCTAATCACTTGCATTTCTTCAGTTTCAACTACAACCACTGATTTATGGTTTTTAGGATAACCTTTCATTGTTACACCTTTCTTAGCATAAGAAAGCGGATCAGTTGAGTCTTTAATATCGCTGGCAATAAGAGTAAATAAGTTTTGTATACCTTTTCGTAAGTTGTTTTGTAACTCTTCTTTGTATTCAGTGCTCCATGCGTTAGCTGATATTACATTTGCTTCATCAAAGTCTAACTCAGGATTATTAGCACGCCTTGCTGCTTTTAACCTTTTTTTATAGTTACTTTTTGCCACCTTATCAGAACGAACGCTGTAAGGCTGAGCTTTCCAATCAGCACGTACCATAGCTTCTAATTCAGGGTTTAACTCTTTAACTGGTACAGGTAATGTTGTACCAAAATACGTGAAAGTATTTTTATATAAAACCTTATCTGAGCTTGTGCTTTTCTTGTTATTTTTTTCAGCTATCTTAACGTTAGTGACAATAAATGGAGTTCTAAAATCCATATCCATCATGTATTGGGTATCTAATTCTAAATAAACTTCGCCGGTCTTAAGTTCGTCTTTAACTGCGTCTTTTGACTTAAGCGTTCGTACTTTATCGACATTTACATTGCCAGATAGTTTTTTATTAATTTCTTCTTCAAAAATCTGATCAAAGTCTAGGTCTTTTAACTCATATCGTATTGCAACTAAGTTTTCTTCGGCAGTTTCTGCTGCAGAATTATTTGCTGATCCATCTATGGCCCCTCCGACTAGAGCACCAACTAAGCCAAATTGTGCTGAAACAGCAGAGCTATCTTGAATTGGATAAAGCGCATTTAACTGCTCTTGTTCAATAACAGAATAAACATTCACTTTATGTGTGGGTGAGTTTTTTTGTAAGGCGACTTTAGCAGGTGTAACACTACAGCCTGTAACAAAAATAGTGGCTAAAGTTAGCCCGGTTAATTTTTTAAACACAATATATCCTTATTAATTTTTATTATTAGGGTAATCCCTGCGCGGATTATAAATTAATTCACAAATAGTTGATATATTGGATTTATTTAAATTGTTTTCATGTACGAATTTTGAGCGAATAAATAATAATCAAGGTAACAATTATTTGTTAGCTCTAGTAAGATAGTTATCCTTAATTCAAGAAAAAACTCAGGTTAAATAATAAAAAAGCTATCACCTAGGTGATAGCTTTTTAATCATTTCTAGTAATGCTAATAACCAACTACTGGTTATTAGCATTACTTAAAACGCGAAGTAATTACGCTAAAAGGTAAGCGCGTAAATCAGTAAAATCTGCCGCCATATCAGTAGACAAAATTGGCTCGCCAGCACAATCAGCTAGCTCTTTTGGTAAACCAATTGGGCAGCCTAAAATGCTTTCAACCACTTCTTTAAATTTAGCTGGGTGTGCAGTTCCTAAAAATACTCCAAACTCGCCTTCAATAGCGCTGTATTGTAGTGCTTTATAAGCAACAGCTGCATGTGGTTCACTAATATAGCCTAGTTTAGATAACTGAATAACGGTTGATTGAGTTTGCTCTTCATCAATTGATACTGAACTTACACAGCCATCTTCAACTATACCGCTTTTTAACATATGCTCAACGCGTGGCCAGTTATTAGGATTACTAACATCCATCGCATTTGAAATAGTTGCTACTGTTGTGTGTGGAGTCCATTCACCTGTTTCTAAGTAACGTGGCACAGTGTCGTTAGCATTAGTTGCCGCAATAAAGCGTTTGATAGGTAAGCCCATAGCTTTAGCAAATAAGCCTGCTGTTAAGTTACCAAAGTTACCGCTTGGAATAGAGAAAATGATTTGGCTTAAATCACTTTTTGCACGAGATAATTGTGCAACGGCTTCAAAGTAATAACACACTTGTGCTAATAAGCGACTAATATTGATTGAGTTAGCAGAGTTTAAGCCGATAGTATTGGCTAATTCTTTATCATCAAAAGATTGTTTTACTAACGCTTGGCAATCATCAAAATCACCTTCAATTGCTAATGTTTCAATGTTACCACCAAGGGTAGTAAACATTTTTTCTTGTAGTAAACTGATTTTTCCTTTCGGGTACATAATAACAACACGAATGTTGTCTATGCCGTGGAAAGCGTGTGCAACCGCAGCGCCCGTATCACCTGAAGTTGCCGTTAAGATTGTTAACGGTTTAGTAATACCTGTTGCTTTAGCATCTTTTGCTACAAAAGCTTGTAAACATTTAGCCATAAAACGGGCGCCAAAATCTTTAAACGCTAGTGTAGGACCATGAAATAATTCCAAAATTGCTCTATCAGGAGAAATAGGCTGTAACAAAGCAGGAAAGTTAAAGGCGTCTGTCACTATTTCGGTTAACTCTTCTTTCGTTAAATCCCCCTCAACAAACGGCTGTAATATTTGCACACTACGCTCTACCATTGGCAATGCTAATAGTTCATCAATGTTATCAAGCTTTGGCATAGTAGATGGAAAGAATAAACCTTGGTTTTTTCCTAAGCCCTGCTTTACGGCTTGTGCAAAGCTAACTTGTTCATCATTTTCTTTTAAATTATAAAATTTCACTATTTTTCCTAATAATCTGGTTGGGTACTACTAACTCGGTATTTGCACTCAAATGTTTAATGCTTTAATTATTTTTTAAAGCGCTGTTGCGCCGATCTCGTCGACTTTACACACATGAACAAACCCAAGTGATGTTTGTAAATAATTTTCTTTCAGCCATAAAGCAAATTGCTCGGCTTGACTTTCGCTATCACAAATACAAAAAAGTGTTGGTCCTGAGCCTGAAATCCCCACCGCTAAAGCACCTTGTGCTGTTAAATAATCACGCGATTCTTGATACTTAGGTAACAAACTCGTTCGGTAAGGTTCAGCAACAACATCTGTTAATACAGAAAAAGCTTGTTGTTTATCATTACGATGACAAGCATCAACAAAGGTTGCTAAGTTTTGGCCATAACTAATCACATCACTGCGACTATAACTTGTTGGTAATACGTCGCGTGCAGCTTTGGTTGATACTTCAATGCCTGGGTACGCCATCACGTAAAAACACTCATCAAAAGTAGGTAGATGGCGTGAGATCACGTTTACATCAGGCACCATTAATTGCAAGCCACCTAAGTAACATGGTGCTACGTTATCATAATGCAAGCTACCACTAATTTGTGCTTCCATTTGCCCTGTCATTTTAAGTACGGTATTTTCATCGAAACTAAATGATTGGAACTTAGCATAAAAAGCATTTAAGCCAGCAAGTGCAGCAACAACAGAACAAGCACTTGATCCTAAGCCACTGCCAACAGGCATCTTTTTATCTAATGTAAGCGCAACATTTACAGGTGTTTGGCCTGCGGCAATTAAAGCATCATTGAAAAGTAATAAACAAGACCACACTATATTATCTTCTTTATTGCTTGGTAATTTTTCAGCAAAACGTCCAATAACCGTTAAGCTATCATTGCCTGTGCTTGCTGCAACAGTTACCACATCGCCCAATAAAGTACCATCTATTGGTTTGACTGCCAGACCTAATACATCAAAACCAACACTTACGTTGCCAATTGAAGCAGGAGCAAAAACCGATACGCTGTTATCACTATTTGCCATTAGTGTTGTTGCTCCCATGCTAATGTTCTTAAAATGTCACCAAATACACCTGCGGCTGTAACCGCAGCACCAGCCCCATAACCACGTAGAACAAATGGTAACGGTTGGTAGTAACGGCTGTGAATAGCTAACGCATTTTCACCGTCTTTAATGCTATAAAGTGGGTGGTTTGCGCCGACAGATTCAATAGATACTTGACATTTTCCATCAATAATATTGCCAATGTAACGTAATACTTTACCTTCAGCTTTTGCTGCGGCTACGCGCTCAGAAAAATCAGCATCAAGTTTAGTTAAATTACTCATGAAAGTATCAACATCACCACTGTCATCAAAATCAGCAGGTAATACCGGCTCAATATTGATATCAGAAATTTCTAATTGCATACCTGACTCACGCGCCATAATTAACAATTTACGCGCAACATCCATACCGCTTAAATCATCACGCGGATCAGGCTCTGTAAAGCCATTTGATTTAGCAATACCTGTAGCTTCAGATAACGACATACCTTCATCTAACTTACCAAACATGTAAGAAAGTGAGCCTGATAATATACCTTCAAAACGTTGCAGTTTATCACCGGCTTTAATCAAACCTTGCAAAGTATCAATTACTGGTAAGCCAGCACCAACCGTTGTTTCGTATAAGAAACGACGGTTAGTTTCTTGTGCTATAGTACGTAGCTCTTGATAGTACTCCCAAGAATCTGTATTAGCTTTTTTGTTTGGTGTAACTACATGAAAGCCTTCAGCTAAGTAACTAACATAGCTCATTGCTAATGCTTCGTTTGAGGTAGAGTCAACCAATACTGGGTTAATTAAGTTATTGTCGCTCACAAACGTTTTAAGGCTTTCTGCACTTACCGGTAATACGTCGCTAGCATTTGCCATAGCGTCTTGCCAGTTATCTAAATCGATACCTTCTTTATTAACAACCATGCCTTTAGAGTTGGCGATACCATAAACGGTTAAGGCAATATTTTGCTCTTTTAAGCTTTCTTGTTGACGAGAAATTTGTGCAATTAACTCACTACCCACAACACCACAACCTACTAAGAATACGTCGATTGTTGGTTGCTTAGAAAAGAAATTTTGATGACTGACTTTCATAGCGTCCATACATTGTTTTTGTTCAATTACCACTGAGATACTGCGCTCTGAAGAGTCTTGTGCAATAGCGACAACATTAACGCGCGCTTGTGCCAACGAGCTAAAGAATTTAGCAGCTACGCCTCGTTGATGATGCATACCATCGCCCACAAGCGACACAATAGATAATTCAGATTTAAGTGATAGTGGTTCTAATAAACCATTTAATAATTCTAATTCAAATTCTTCTTGTAAACTTTCTTTGGCAAGCTGTGCATCACTTGAGTAAAGACAAAAGCTGATGCTGTATTCGCTAGATGATTGACTGATTAATACGATAGAAATATTTTTACGACTCATGGTTGCAAAAACACGACTCGCCATACCAACCATACCTTTCATACCGGGTCCTGAAACATTAACCATAGTTAAGTCATCAAGATTTGAAATTGCTTTTACACGTTTTTGTTGGTCGTTGTCTTTCGATATTAACGTACCTGGTGCATTTGGATTATTGGTATTTTTGATTAAGCATTGAATGTGATATTGCGCAATTGGACCAATTGTTTTTGGATGTAAAACGCTGGCCCCAAAGTAAGATAGTTCCATTGCTTCTTGATAAGATAAAAAATCCAGCAACTTAGCTTCTTTAATAAAGCGAGGATCTGCGTTATAAACACCGTCAACATCAGTCCAAATTTCACAACATTCCGCGTCAGAGCACACAGCTAAAACTGCAGCAGAATAATCAGAGCCATTGCGACCTAAGGTAGTAATTTGTTGTTGGCCGCTTTCATCATTTACACCAAAGAAACCAGGCATAAGTGAAATGTTAGCTAAGTCACTATATTCTGTTTTAAATTTATCTTTAGAAAGTACTAAATCTGCAACCGCATTCAATGATGAATTATTGGTATAAAGAAATTTTTCTGGAGCAAGTACCGATACTGTTTCGCCGTAGCTTTGTAAAACAGCTTCAAGAATAGCAACACTTAAACGCTCACCAGTGCTAATAATACGTGCACGAATATGATCTGGACAAAAAGTAAGTAAAGTTGCGCCATGCATAAAGCGTGATAACTGTTGTTCGTAGTTAGTTAATGCTTGCTCGCAATGCAGATGATTAAAACCTTCAATAGATGCTGACAAATCATCAATAATGGTGGTAATTGCACGTTTAAAGTGACCTAAATCAGTTTCTAATTTTGCTTCATCAGTGATATTTTCAGCCATTGCCACAAGATGATTAGTTACCCCTTGAGGAGCTGAAACAACAACAGCAATCTTTGATGATTCACTTTTGTCTTTAATAATGTCTGCAACTTGGCGAAAACGCTCAGCTGAAGCTAATGAGGAGCCACCAAATTTAAGTACACGCATGTTTTCTTCCTTTGTAGAGATATTTAATAAGTAAACTGCTTAACTGATATATCAAGGGAGCTCCCCTATAATAAATCGATAGCTATTAACTCATCACAGTAAGCATAAAAAAGCCCGTTACCTTTACAGGTCACGGGCTTCGATAAAATTTTCATTTTTTACACGTTAGCCAGCGACCGCCATTCCAATAGGAGTGGTGGTGGTAATAATAATAATGTGGCGGCTGTAAAATTTCATGGCGTTAAAATGCCCTAAATCACGTTAATTGTCAATCTTTAATGCTAATTAACGATAACTAATCACAATTAAAAGGTTATAAATTATGCCAAATTATTTATAATTTTAGGGAATAAAACGAAGTTTATCTTTGTGAAAATAAACAGCTACCAATTTCATAAGTTTATGGGCAAATTTTTTTATATCAATTTACACCAAGAATAACTTGTCAGGTAGTTTGAGGTTGATACAGCTAAGCGGTTAAACTACTAACTTGATTACGTCCATCATGTTTAGCTTGATACAAGGCTTTATCAGCAAGGGTGATTAATTCTTCATAATTTGTTTCATGCTTACTTAACTCAGCAACACCCAAGCTTATCGTCACATTGAGCGTTTGCTCGTTATACGTTAAAGCCGCTGCAGCAACATTTTTACACACTCGTTGGGCTAACTCTAAAGCTCCATTTATATTGGTTTCTGGTAAGATAATGGCGAACTCTTCACCACCATATCGACCAAAAATATCTTCTACTCTTAATAGCGAGCTGATCAAGGCACTAACTTCAATTAACACCATGTCACCACATTGATGGCCAAAATTATCGTTTAGTAATTTAAAATAATCTAAATCAAGCATGATCAATGACAGACTTTTATTATAACGCCTAGCTTTAGCATATTCTTGCTGTAATGACTCTTGCCAATGTTTCCGGTTATAAACTTGAGTTAAACCGTCAATACGACTCATCAAGGCTAAGTCATCTAAGGTTTTTTGTAATTTAGTTTGGTAATGGCAAACATCGGTAACATCTTCAATTAAAATACACACATGAATGCCATTTTCATCTGTATTTATAGGTAGAAAAGTACAATTTTGCGCCATAAATTCGCTATCGGTAGAAATAGGTCTAGTATGGGGTAATTCAAATAGGTGGTGTCTTTGCTCCCAAGAACAAAAACCAGGGGTATTTAATTGCATGCAACCATTTAATTTACGAGTTAGCCATACTTCAGGTAACTCAGGAAAAGCTAGAAAGATATTGTGGCCAATAATTTTGTTGATATCTTTATCGGTATGAACTTTTAAAAAACGGTTGCAGACGACAATGTTAAATTCATTATCAACTACTAATATCCCTGTATTTAATTGATTAGCAACTTGATCATTAATTTGTTTAATTACCTGCTCATTGACTGCCCGTTTTGTGGGGTTATTTGATGCTGACAACGAACTTGACTTACCCATGAAAATATTACTCAATATCGGTTACTTATTTGGTTAACTACTTGCTTATTTACTTGGTTAGTTATTTAACTTCAACCTTTAAAACGTATAGTTAAAGCATCCGTTAATTACCTAGTATTTAAAACCTTATGAAAGATCAGCTAAGATACGATCCAGCACTAACTTTATTTTCGTGATCGCTTTTTCAGGGATTAATAAAATCATATTGCAATTAAAAGAGTAATCCGTTACCTGGTAATTTATATTGACCTTTAAAGCTATATCCCAAGTAAATGGCATATGTTGTACATGCTCAGCTAAATTACTTTGCACATGAGGTAATAATTTAGGCGCATTATAAGACATTTGATTCTCTATTTGACGAGCAAATACATTCAAAAAAGTGGTCGTTAATATAGAGCTAATATCTATTAATTGCTCATCTTGCGATGCTTCGTCTGGCTCATAACCGAGTAAATCTGAAATGCGGCCAGAGTCTTCTTCTTGATATACTAATAGCGCTTCGCCGCGGATACCTTCATGACCAAAAAAGCCTTGGCTAACTACTGCTAAGGTATTTTTTTGCTCACTTAAACCACTCATTAACACCTGCGCGTCAACACTTTCTATACTTGGAACTTCTAAGTAAACAAAAGTGTCAAGGTAACGAGCCAGTTGATCACTAGCTTGGCCCATTGCAATATTAATAAGCTCTTGTAAGCAATCTAGTTGATCTTCAGTTAGATTAAATTCACTCATAATAAGTCATGCTGTTGTAAATAATTAACTAATATCTCAGCTTTTACAGGTTTACGTATAAACTCCTTGGCACCAAGGGCTTTAACTTTACTTTGCATTTCAGGCTGGATATCGGCTGAAATAACAAAAACATTCAGTTTAAGCTTTAACTTTTGAATCCCCTGTAAAACCCCTACACCATCAATACCTGGCATAGTTAAATCAAGAAACAAGATATCAATACTGCCACCGCGTAATATTTTCAGCGCTTCCAGACCATTAGTTGCCGTTTGAACGGAGTCTTGCCAATGCTCAGGAAGGCTTCGAAGTACTTGTTTTCTGGCCATGTTTGAATCATCACAAATAAGCACTGATGGGCTCATAAAAGAAAAAACCTTATATTATTATATTGTAGTTAACTTACCTTAAATAAAAGCAATTGTTAATCAACAATTCGCTTTTTTCTTATAAAGTATTCATATATCAAGTTGTAATAAAAAAACTGACTTTACAAACGTTATTTTGGATTATGAAAATTACAGTTTTACTAGCATCTAAATAATGGGAATAGTTATTGGAAATAATAATAATTTGAAGACAAATATTAACAAATAGGCTTCTGCCAAGTTAACTCGGCGTGATGAGTGTTTAACCAATTTTTAGCGAGTTGGTAATCAGGACAATATTTTTCAACCAATTGCCAAAAATCTTTCGAATGATTTAAATAAGTTAAATGACATAGTTCATGAATAATGACGTAATCAATAACGAATATTGGTGTCATCATCAATAAGTAATTAAAACTTACTTCCCCGCGGTTGTTACAACTCCCCCAGCGGGCTTTGTATTGACGAATAGTTACCTGTGTTGGTGTTAGCAACGTTTGCTTACTCAATAATTCAAGGCGTTCAATAATTAGCTGCTCTGCTTCTTGTTTAAAGTAAGCTTCTAATTGCTTTTTGATTTGTATCACTTTAGCTACAGGCGTAGTTAATCTATTGGCTATTTTTTCACTGAGTACTACGTTTAATTGTCGTAGAGATGAGTTAATGGGCGTGTTGTCCATTGTTTCGGATAAGGTGTCAAAATCAGTTATTAATTTATTACTGATAAAGACGCTGCCATGCTTTGCTAAACCAATATTAAGGGTAAGCGCTTCACCTAAAAAAAATAAAGTGGCGTCTTGAGTAAAATCAAAAAAAATTGGCCTTTTACTGTGCTCTGCAATCTTACTGCGCAACCATGCAGATTTTTGCTGTACAAAAGTATCGATAAAATCAGTGCTAACATAATGTGGTGCGCGAACCGTTATCTGGCCATGCTTAACTTGCAAACCCAGTGTTTTTCTACGCTTACTACGAACCAGTTGGTATTCAAGCATTAAAAGTAAACCATAAGCAAAATGACTGAATCTAAATCTTAAGTTAAACTAAAGCGAAGTTAAAGCCGAGTTAAAGTTGAACTCATGCTGAACTAACACATCACCCAATAATTAACTAAATATTGGTTAACTACGACTAACCGGCTTCACTTAGTTTTTCGTCAGCAATTTTAGCTTTTGTTTTTTTGACTTTAGGTGCAGTCTTTTGCTCTTCAATATCAACGACTTCAGCGCTAGGAGTAGACATTACTTGTTTATCTTCTACCGTTTTAGCCGTCGGCTTTTTTGCCACAGTTTTTTTAGCTGGTGCCTTTTTAGCCAATAAAGCAACTAACACTTCTTCTCTGTGCTCAGCTAAGAAAATACTTAATTCTTCGTTAACGCTATCACTTAATTCAACGGTAGATTGGGAGAACATTAGACTCAAGTTATCAGCCATATCCAACATTTTGTCATATTCATCAGCTGATTTCTTATCCATAAATGTTTTCGCCTCTACCCCGTTTCTAATTACTACAAACCGACTTTCAACTGCCATTAGCTTTCCTCGTTTACCTTTGAATTAGTAAATATGCAAAATTCTGTTAAAAAATAACATTGACTAAAATAGTTTAACTACAATAGCACAGCTAAAAAAAACTGTATATATAAACAGTCCACTTGATAAATATAACCATAATAAATCGATTTTATTCTGCTTATAACGCCATATTTATCGTACAGGTTAACTATTCATAATTAATTACCAAAGAGTTTTTCAAGCCACGAGCGGTTATCTTCTTTGACTTGTAAACAACTACTTGATATCGAAATACCTTTACTCACCGCAGGATAAACAACAGTATTAGCACAGTCTTCAGTTACCGCATTGCCTGTTTTAATTTCAAATAAAGTAGGCTCTACGCCTGCAGGCGTCTGCTCAATTTTGTTAACAACACCTTGCTTTTTCATGAAATCCGCAAATAATGGTAATGCGCCGCTACTTCCCGTAAGGCCTGTTGTTAAGTTATTGTCTTTACCAAGCCAAGTGGTGACAAGGTGTTTAGCATCGTAGCCAATAAACCAGCTATCGCGTAAATCATTACTTGTGCCCGTTTTTCCTGCGATATCTTTGCTGTTTAAGCGCCATGTAAGTGATCTTGCGGTGCCAACTTTTGTCACTTGCCCTAGTGCATAATCAACTAAATAGGCACTCTCGGCAGATATTCGCTGCTTACCTGTTTCACCTACCTGCCAAAGTACTTCATTATCCGCTGATAGTATTTTAGTAATAGCGTGACTTTCTTGGGCATAACCTTTATTAGCAATAGCCAAATATAATTGATTAATCTCTATAGGCGACATGCTCAGTGCGCCAAGTAATACCGAAGGCCGCATTGCTATTTTATTCTGGTAACCTAAGTCTTTAATGGTCGTGGCAATGGGATCTAAACCTACACTCATACCCAGATTAATAGTGGGAACATTTAGCGAGTGGATCAGCGCTTCAATTAATGATACTTGCCCTCGATACTTGCCATCATAATTTTTCGGCTGCCATTTTTTACCTGTGTCACTTTTTAAAGTAATCGCCTTGTCTGACAAAATAGTCGCTAAGTTATATTGTGAGTATTTATTTAATGCTGTGGCATAAATAGCAGGTTTAATTAATGAGCCAATATGACGTTTGGCATTGATGGCACGATTAAACCCCGCATAGCCGCTTTCTCGGCCGCCAACCACAGCACGAATTTCAGCACTAGCAATATCAGTAACTACCATAGCAGCTTCTAAATCAGTTTGTTGAAGTTGGCGCTCAAGAACAACTAACTGCTCGGTGACAGTTTTCTCTAAAAGTTGCTGACTGCGATGTGAAAAACCAGTAAACACTTTAATACCTGACTTTTGTGTGAAACTCGACAGATGCTGATTAAGTTCACTTTTCACTAAATCTAAATAGGCTGGGTATTTATTCTTAGCTAATCGTCTATTCGCCCTTATAGATAATGCAGACTCTGCACCTTGTTCAAATTCAACGAGAGTTAATGAATTTTGTTCGAACATTAATCTGAGGATCAGATCACGTCGCTCAAGAGCACGTTTAGGATGACGCCACGGATCGTAATAACTAGGACCTTTTACTTGTGCAATTAGTAAAGCTATTTGCGCAGGCGTTAGTTGGTCAATTTTTCTATCAAAGTAAAATTGAGCTGCCAAGCCAAAACCATAAACGCCATGAGCACCGTTTTGACCTAAATAAACTTCATTAAGATAAGCTTCAAGTATTTGATCTTTACTGTACCTAAGTTCTAAAATTACAGCCATTAAGGCTTCTTGTACCTTTCGCGTTATGGTTCTATCGCGACTAAGAAACATATTTTTAGCCAGTTGTTGCGTTAACGTGCTGCCCCCCTGTACCGTTCTTCCTGCACTTATATTTTTAAATAGAGCGCGAATAATACCGACAGGTGACACCCCATGATGATGATAAAAATCACGATCTTCAATCAATAATAAGGTATCAATCAAGTCACTTGGTACTTCTTCTAGGGATACTAAAACGCGATCCTCTTTATTATCTGGCACTATACGCGCCAATAATTGTGGTTCCAGTTGTATAGAATTAACAGCTTTTTTATCTCGACTTAGTGCAACTATATTATTGTTTACAACGGTTATACTTAATTGTTGTGCAAGGTGTGAGCTATCCATAAATTCAAACGGACGTTGAAAAATATTTATTTTCTCTGCTGATTGAGCAAACTGTCCTGTGCGTGTAACAAAGTTTACTTTTTGGTATCCGTTAAGGGATAATTTTTCCGCTATTTCAACTAAATTGAGTGGCTCACCTAACTGCAATGTTTGTAGTTGACCATAAACCTGTACAGGTACTTGCCAGCGTTGCCCTTCAAATGTTTTTCTAACTTTTGCGTCGAGATATATAGAAAAAATCACCAAAGTGAAGATACCCGCAATAGTTAACTTGCCTAAGATAATCGCGATTTTACGTAGTAGTGTGTTGTCTATATTCATTAAAGTGCTAGGCTTCTTGTGTATTGAAAATGGGAATTTTTATGTTGAGTTTAATGATTGAACTGATTTATTGAACTTATTCTTTGAACAACCGAGCTTATATTTCACAAAATTATTTTTAGCTTTTCTTACCAATTAAATGATTAATCAAATCCAGCGTTGATATTACCCCGAGTTGAGGTTAGTTAAATTTGTTCTTTAATATGACGCTTAGTTTTATTTGTTGGCTTAGCGTTAATAGGATCATCTGGCCAATAATGCCGAGGATAACGACTTTTCATATCTTTTTGTACTGCTTGATAACTCCCTGACCAAAATTTAACTAAATCTTGCGTTACTTGAATTGGACGTTGTGCTGGAGAAAGTAATTCTAACAGTAAAGCAACACCTTGATTACTCTTTCCTTTGCCGTTAAGTTCATTGTTGCTGATACTTTCATTGATACCATCATTGATACCATCAATAATGCCAACCATAGGAGTTTGAGTTAAACCATACAATTCTTGCATAGGTAATGATACTTTCGGCGATTGTTCTTGCGAATAAGTTATAGGACAATGTCTACCTGTTGGGCCAATGTAAACACTAGGTGCAGCTTTGTTTAATATTTTTTGTTGTTGATAATTTAATAGCGATAATAACATTGCTGATATATCTAACTTCGCCATTTGAGTTTTGCTTTTAATATCACCCACAAAAGGCGCTAACCAAGTGAATAAATTAGCTAACAAAAATTCATCACTCAATATAACTAAACCAAACTCTGGGCAATATTTGTTAAGCCATTGCCAACGAGTTTTCAAAGCTAGATCTTTAGCTTGCCAAGGTAAAAAATCTAAACCTTTTTGCTGCACTAAAGAACACCACATAGCGCTAATGTCTGAGGCACTAACATCTTTAGTTAATGATTGCTCCGCTAAAACAATTGCTCCTAATAAAGTTTGTCTTTTGGCAACTAGTCGACCGACTTTAGCATCAAAACTGGCAGTGTCTTGTTGCTTTATGTTGGTTGAAAAAAACCTAGTGATGTCATCAAAATTAATGTAACAGGCTAACCTCACGGTTAAATTGCTGCTTCCCTTAAAAGCCGCTTGGCTAGTTTGGACGATAACAATATAATCTTCGCTCGCTAAGGCATCTTGTTCATTAATTAATGCTCCTTTACCATTAGCACATATATATTCACCATGATTACCACGTGATTTTGCAATCCGTTCAGGATAAGCATAAGCCAATAATATTCCTGTTTTTTCAAGGTTAAGTGACTGCACACTAAAGCGTAACTTAATAGCTTGAGCAAGACGGACAGCTTGTTGCAAAATTCTTTCATGCACGGCATTTTTATAATGTTTTTGCTGCACAAACATTTGTAATCTATGGTTTAAGTCACAATCATATCGTGACTGTTCTGCTTTAAAAATATCTCTTTCTTCGAGTAAAGCTGCTATTAAACAGGCTAATAAAGCAGTGTTATCACTTAACTGTTGTGCCATTAAAATCATATGCGCAAAACGCGGATGACAAGGTAGTTGTGAAGCTTTTTGACCATGCATAGTTAATGCATATTTATCATTAACTATGGCTAAGCTTTGTAACTCTTGCCACGCTTGCTGTTCTTTAATATTGCTCGGTAATTCTAACAAAGGTAAGTCGGCTAAACGTGATACTCCCCATCGCGCAGCTTCAATTAAAGTGGGTAATAAATCAGCCTGTTGAATATCATTTACGCTATGAAGTGGTCTACGTTCAAAATCATCTTTGCCATATAAACGAAGACAATGTCCTGGCATTAAGCGCCCAGCTCGCCCAGCTCTTTGTACTGCGGATGCTTTAGATATTTGCTTTTGCACTAGTTTATTCATCAAGCTAGCACTATCAAAAACAGCGACTTTTTCAAGGCCACAATCAATGACTAGATCTATTCCGTCAATGGTAAGTGAAGTTTCGGCTATGTTAGTGGCTAATACAATTTTGCGTTGTCCTGGTGCACAAGGTGCTATTGCCTGTTGTTGTTCTTTTAAACTCAACTCTCCGTATAACGGACAAATCTGCACATGGGTTATGTGTAATTCTGTTTGCAGCTCAGCTTGGTACTCATTTGGGTTTTCGTTTTGATACTCGTATTGATAATCCGTTAAACGGCTCAATAAAAAACGAATATCAGCGATACCTGGCGTAAAAACAAGAATAGAACCTTGGTGATTAAGCATTTTTTCTTTGATAACCAGCAATGCATGATCACGCCAGCGTTGGTTAGTTTTTGGCGCTTGATAATTAATTTCGACTGGAAAGCTTCTACCGTCACTTTTTAGAAAGTGCGCATCGGGTAAAGCTTGTGCTAAGTAATCAATATCTAATGTCGCAGACATTAATAATATTTTTAAATCTTCCCGTAATTCAGTTTGTACCTCTCTAGCTAAAGCAAACGCTAAATCACCTTGTAGACTGCGCTCGTGAAATTCATCAAAGACAATTAAAGCTGTATTTTCTAGTTCGGCATCTTTTTGAATTATTTGCGTTAATATACCTTCAGTGATCACTTCAAGACGCGTATTAAGTGACGTTTTGCTATCATTACGTAATCGATAACCAACGGTCTCTCCAACTTTTTCATTTAATTGTTTAGCTAAAAATGTAGCGATATTTTTGACCGCTAAACGTCTCGGTTGAAGCAAATATATTTTCTTATTTGCTAAGCTAGGTAAAGTTAATAACCATAGCGGTAAACACGTAGATTTACCCGCCCCAGGAGGGGCCGACAAGATCAGCATATTTTGCGCATCAAGTGTTTGGCAAAACTGTTGCTTAATGGCTTCTATAGGTAAAACTGTGGCTACGGACATTGATAGATTCTTGAATTCTAATTAAAGGTGAGCTTAAAGAAATTGATTAATTCATTACCTAACCTCGACTTGGGTTAAGCATTATCATAACAAGTATTTTGAAGTGGGTATAACATCAAAGCAAAAGACTAATTGTTACGTTTTATTTTAAAACATCTATTTTATCACTTAATTATTTTGTTATAAGGCTTATCGAATTTTAATAAAAATAATCTAAACAGCACTTGCAAATAAAAAATATTATACATACTTTGCAAATCATTTAAATTCTGTTATTAATGAAGGTTCGCCAAATAAGCCACTTAACAATAAGGACTTCTAATGAAACAATCAGTACAAGGATGCTATGTCATTGAGCAACAAGAAAATATCATGTTGGTTGACGTGCAAGGTGCATTCGATGAGGAAACTGCAGAAAGTTTTCATAAAGATATCCAACAACTTACTGAAAAAATGAGTGGTAGCGCATGGGGCTCATTAGTCACCTTCCGTGGTAATGGGCTTATTACTCCTGAAGCTGAAAGTCAATTACGTGAAACTACTCAACATAGACAACGAAAAGGTATGATAGCGATAGCGGTTGTTATTCTAAATAGTAGTAATGCTGATATTCAACAAATGCAATTTCAACGTATTTATCAAGATTGTGAATTACAATTTCATGTTTTTACTGACAGTGAAAATGCAAGTAATTGGCTTAATGATTTTGTTGAACAAGAAAGCGCTTATCAATCAGCATAAGCTAATCACAAAAAATACCGTAAGATGAGTTATTATAGCTGATAACAATCATTAACTCCTTACTGCCATGAAACTCCAAGTAAAACCTGCCAAATTAATTAAACGCTATAAGCGTTTTCTCGCTGATATAGAATTCCCTTTAACTGAGCAACTAACAGAACAATTAACTGGGCAAAAAAAAACTATCGAAACAACAATACATTGCGCCAACACAGGGGCGATGAAAGGTTGCGCTGAACCTGATGATACAGTTTGGTACTCAACATCTGATAACCTTAAACGCAAATATCCATTTAGTTGGGAAATAACAGAAACCAAATCGCAACATTATATTTGCGTAAATACTATACGTGCGAATCAATTGGTTGAAGAAGCATTGAATCAAGGTTTAATAGCTGAACTTACTGGTTTTACAAGCCTTCAACGCGAAGTTAAATATGGTAATGAGAATAGCCGGATAGATTTTTTAACGACTTATCAGGATAAACCTAACACTTATATCGAAGTGAAATCAGTTACTTTGTTAGAAGGAGAACATGGATATTTTCCTGATGCAGTAACTCTTCGCGGGCAAAAGCATTTACGTGAATTAATGGATATGGTCTCCCAAGGTCATAGAGCTGTTTTACTATTTGCGGTGTTACATAGTGGCATTAATGATATTGCTGCAGCAGCACATGTTGATCCAGCTTATGCAGAATTACTCAAACAAGCAGAATTAGCCGGAGTAGAAATAATCGCATATAAAGCCTCTTTTGATTTTAACGAGCAAGAATTAAATGAAATAAGTATTCATTTACATAATAAAATCGCCTTTATTACACGATAAAGATTGACTCAGACTAGTAAAACTTGCTAAAAAAGCTTGCTCAAAAATTTTAAACGTTTTTAAATAATTGAATAAAAAGATTGTTGCCATTAACTAATTGATAAAATTAGATAAAATATTTATTTCAGTTAAAGCTCAGCTATTTAGTTGATTTTTATCATAAGCGACCCCATATAGTCTGCTTAATCAGGTCATATATAAAATATTGGCACTTACAACAAAGGCATTGTTCACGTAAAACGTGATACATTAAAAAATTGCCTTGGTCTATGTAGCATTAGGAGAATTAAGCATGCCAACAACCCCAAATAAACCATTAGGTATTCTTGCCCTAGCCGGCGTTGGTCCATACCAAGAAAAAGCTGGTGAAGAATACATGGGCGAACCTCAACAAGAGCATTTCAAAAAGATTTTGGATGCTTGGCGTATACAGTTACGCCAAGAAGTTGATCGTACCGTAACGCATATGCAAGACGAAGCAGCTAACTTCCCTGATCCTGTTGACAGAGCAGCACAAGAAGAAGAGTTTAGTCTTGAGTTACGTACCCGAGATCGTGAACGTAAACTTATCAAGAAAATTGAAAAAACTTTACAGTTAATCGAAGATGATGATTTTGGTTTTTGTGACTCTTGTGGCATAGAAATCGGTATTCGCCGTTTAGAAGCTCGTCCTACAGCCGATCTTTGTATTGAATGTAAAACGTTAGCTGAAATTAAAGAACGCCAAATGGCGGGCTAGTTTTTAGCTTATTTTAGCTAAATGAATAATTTGCATAACTTCTCATCCGACAAGTCATGTAACAAGCGACCCGATATGCCTATTCAGGCTTCTCATTATCGTGGTCGCTTTGCTCCGTCCCCCTCTGGTTTACTTCACTTTGGTTCCCTTATCGCTGCTTTAGCGA
Source organism: Colwellia echini (assembly GCF_002843355.2). Classification (GTDB taxonomy): domain Bacteria; phylum Pseudomonadota; class Gammaproteobacteria; order Enterobacterales; family Alteromonadaceae; genus Colwellia; species Colwellia echini. The sequence continues at coordinate 549,184 of NZ_PJAI02000001.1, read as the reverse complement.
GCTTTCTTGATGCCAAGTCATTTGTGAATAGCTATGGCGAACACGGAAAATGGTTAGTTCGTATTGAAGATATTGACCCGCCTCGGGAACAACAAGGCGCAAGCGCTGCGATATTAAAAACCTTAGAAGCATTTGGCTTACATTGGGATGAAACCGAGTTATATCAAAGTACCCAGTCAGATTATTATCGCGATATCCTCGCTCATTTAGCTCAACAAAAACTCAGTTATTATTGCCAATGCACTCGCGCTAATATCAAAGCAATTGGTGGAATATATCAAGGTCATTGTCGAATAACTAATCACGCAGCAGATAATAATCCACCTAATGTAAGCGCACCTGAAAACGGGGCGATAAGATTAGTAAACCAATATGGCTTATATCAATTTGATGACATTTTTCAAGGTCAGGTAAATTGCGACAAAGCACTCGCTAATGAAGACTTTATTATTCACCGAAAAGATGGTTTATTTGCCTACCAACTTGCCGTAGTTGCCGATGATATAACGCAAGGTATTACCCATGTAGTTAGAGGTTGTGATTTACTTGAACCAACAGCAAGACAACTGACCTTATATCAAACATTACATCAATCTTTTGCCAAAGTTGATTTTAAAACAAACGCCACAAAAGAAAACTGTCTAAAAGTTATTACTCCGCAGTTTGGTCATATCCCATTAGCAGTAACCAGCGACGGCTATAAACTGAGCAAACAAAATAAAGCACCAGCTATTGATAACAGCAAGCCACAACCCGCACTTATTGCCGCCTTAAGCTTTTTAGGCCAAGCACCTTTGCCTGAATTAGCACAAGCGAATGTTGAAGAAATCATTCAATGGGCGATTACTCATTGGCAACGTGATAATGTACCTAAAACCGTTGCAGTAAACATTAATTAAACATTAATTAAACATTAGAGTCTGTTGAACTTTCGAGATTACTTTTACAGCAACTTGTTTGGTATAATAGATCACTAATTAACGGGCTTGGTATTAAACATAAAACTCTCACTATTCTCAATTAAAAAGGAAAATTTATGTCAACTAGCACAGCACAAACAATTGTAATTACTGGCGCTAACCGAGGTATTGGTTTAGCCATGGCGAGCATTTTCCAACAACGTGGTGACACTGTGTACGCCCTTTGCCGAAAAAGCTCTCCAGCCTTAGATGCACTTAATGTAAACGTGGTAGAACAAGTCGATGTTGCTACCCAAGCAGGTATTGATACAGCGATTGCTGCGCTTAACGGCAACAGCATTGACTTATTAATTAACAACGCCGGCATTTTACGTGACGAGCAACTTAATGATTTAAATACCGAAACCATCATTGAGCAATTTAATGTAAATGCACTTGCGCCATTATGCTTTAGTCACGCCTTATTATCGAACTTTACGTCTGGTAGTAAGTTAGCTTTTATTACTTCTAGAATGGGCTCAGTAACCGATAATACTTCAGGTGGCCGATATGGTTACCGTATGTCAAAAGCAGCGTTAAATATTGCTGCAGTATCACTCGCTCGAGATTTAGAAAAAGACAATATTGCTGTTGGCATTTACCACCCAGGTTATGTGAAAACCGAGATGGTAAATAGCAATGGTGTATTAAGTAATGGTGATATCAGCGCGGATGACGCAGCAACACGTCTGGTTGAATTAATGGACGCTTTAACTCTGGAAGATTCTGGTCTATTTAAGCACTCAAATGGTGAAATACTGCCTTGGTAAAGAGCGTATAAAGAAAGAAACATAGCTGTTCGGCGCTATGTTTTTTTCTTGCTATTAATATCGCTACTTTTTGCTGATTTTTCACGCTATTTAACACCTCTGTTATTCTCTTTTGCCCTGTACTGTTATATCATTGCGGCACTATTTCATCTCGTTCTAAAGGTCTGTGACTATCAAAAGCGTTATTAATTTATGCAAAAGAGTTTTCTCTAAAAAAGAGAAGAAACCTATCGCCGAAATCGCTCCTAAACAAAACGCTAATCACAGTGTTAAAAAAAGCGCCCGTAACAAAAAAACGGTTGCCACAGCATCTTTCACCGATCCGATAGTTTTAACGCGCGACCAACATCCTGTATCACGCCAATTATTAAGTCCAAATGCACTTAAAGTACTCTACCGTTTAAATAAAGGCGGTTTTGAAGCTTACCTTGTTGGTGGCGGCGTACGTGATATTTTATTAGGTCTAGAACCAAAAGACTTTGATATTGCGACCAATGCAACCCCTGATCAAATTAAAGCTTTGTTTAGAAATTGTCGTTTAATTGGCAGACGTTTTAGATTAGCGCATATTGTTTTTGGTCGTGAAATTATTGAAGTGGCGACCTTTCGTGGTCATCACGACGCTGCAGAAAGTAACGACAAAAGTAAAACAACTACATCTAAGCAAAGCGAAGATGGCATGTTATTACGCGACAATATTTACGGCACCATTGATGAAGATGCAGAACGTCGCGATTTCACGATCAATGCGCTGTATTACTCCGCAAAAGACTTTAAAGTTTATGACTTTGCTAATGGTGTACAAGATGTTAACGACAGAGTTATTCGTTTAATTGGCGATCCACAAACACGTTACCGTGAAGATCCTGTACGTATGCTGCGTGCTATACGTTTCGCTACCAAACTTGATATGCAAATAAGTGCGGAGACAAAAGCGCCAATTAAAGAGCTTTCTTCATTAATGGCTAATATCCCTGCCGCCCGCTTATTTGAAGAATTCTTGAAAATGTTTATTTCAGGTAAAGCAATTGCTAACTTTGAACAACTGCGCAGCTATGATTTATTTGGTTATTTCTTCCCTGCAGTTGACCAAGCGCTTAATAACGAAACGAAAGAGCAGAGCTTTTTACTTGAATTTATTACCTTGGCGATGGAAAACACCGACAAGCGTATTAACAACAATCAACGCGTAACCCCTGCCTTTTTATTTGCCGCTATGCTTTGGTATCCATTACAAAAGCATATTCAGCAAATTAAAGTTACAACCCAATTAACACCGCAAGATGTTTTCTTTGCTGCACTAAATGAAATAATGCCCGAGCAACAACGTAGTATTGCTATTCCAAAACGCTTTCAATCGGTGATTAAAGATATTTGGATATTGCAAGAAAAGTTAGTTCGTCGCGAAGGTAAAAAAGCTTTTAAATGTTTAGAACATCCTAAATTTAGAGCAGGTTACGATTTCTTATTATTACGCGCACAAATTGAAAACACACCTGAACTGCATGAATTAGCTCAATGGTGGACCAACTTTCAAGACGTATCAAATGAAGCTCGCTTGCAAATGATCCGCGGTGTAAAACTGCCACAAGGTTCAAAACGTCGTAGTCCGAAAAAACGTCGCAAACCTGCAGCTAAACCAACTCAGTCGTAACGAAAAAACAATGCAAACAACTCAGCTACAAAAATCATCTACAGTTACTGCTTATGTCGGATTAGGCAGTAATTTATCCAATCCAAAAGTACAAGTAAGTAATGCCGCAAAAGCGATTGCGACGATACCTTCAAGTACTGTTGTGGCGTTATCTGCTTTGTATTTAAGTAAGCCAATGGGGCCGCAAGATCAAGATGATTACATTAATGCAGTTATCGCCATTGAAACAACATTATCTGCTCTTGAATTATTAGATGCTTTACAAGCTATTGAAAATACCGCTGGACGAGTTCGCAAAGACAACCGTTGGGGCGCGCGTATCCTAGATTGTGATATATTATTATATGGCGATGAAACAATTGATAATGAACGTTTAACCGTACCGCATTACGGTATGAAACTACGAGAATTTGTTTTGTTACCACTCGCTGAAATTGCCCCTGCCTTACATTTACCAGATAATAGTTCAGTGAGAAAAATTGCTAGTGAAATAAATAGCAATGGCATACTTAAGCTTTAAATTAATACTTAACTTATAGCTTTTATAACATTAATTTGTAAATCAAAAATTTATTAATCTCATAACCTATTCGGAAAAGTCATGGCTAAAATAACTACTGCAAGCTTACTTAACATGAAACAACAAGGTGAGAAAATTTCTACCATCACCGCTTATGACGCCAGTTTTGCCAAACTATTTGATCAAGCAGGCATACATGCTATTTTAATTGGCGACTCATTAGGCATGGTGTTACAAGGTCAAGACAGCACACTACCAGTTACTGTAGAAGAAATGGCTTATCATACTCGTTCTGTAAAACGTGGCGTTGAAAAGTCGCTTATTATCGCTGACATGCCTTTTATGAGTTATGCCAACCAAGAGCAAGCCATAGCCAATGCAGCACTGTTAATGCAAGCCGGCGCTAGCATGGTAAAAATGGAAGGTGGTGCTTGGCTTAACGATACAATTTCAGCCTTAGTAGAGCGCGGCATTCCTGTTTGTGCGCATTTAGGTTTAACGCCGCAATCAGTAAATATTTTTGGCGGTTTTAAAGTACAAGGTCGAGATAACGATAAAGCTCAAAAAATGATTGATGATGCTAAAGCACTAGAAGCGGCTGGCGCGCAATTATTAGTACTTGAATGTATTCCAGCAAGTTTAGGCGAAGCAATTACTAAGGCCTTAACTATCCCTGTCATTGGTATTGGCGCGGGTAAAGATACCGATGGGCAAATCTTAGTAATGCACGATGCTTTAGGGATCGCTTGTAATTATATGCCAAAATTTTCACGTAACTTCTTACAAGATACTGGCGATATCAAAAGTGCTATTGCGCTTTATATCAGTGAAGTAACTGCTGGTAATTTCCCAGCTGATGAACATACATTCAAATAATTAGGCCACACAAAGTAAGTTAACACTTACTTCAAATATTGGTTTTATCAAGTAATTTATATACTCCATATAGATTACACAAATATCAAAGAAGACTTATGAAAACAGTTAATGACATTAGTGAATTACGCGCCCAAGTAAAGGCTTGGCGTCAACAAGGTTTAACCATTGCTTTTGTGCCTACCATGGGTAATTTACATGCAGGTCATATTTCATTAGTGGATGAAGCACATAAACACGCCGATAAAATTGTAGCGAGTATTTTCGTTAACCCGATGCAGTTTGGCGTAAATGAAGATATTGATAACTATCCGCGCACCATGGCAGACGATCAAGCAAAGTTAACTGCCGCGGGTACTGATTTATTGTTTACCCCAACACCTGAAATGATTTATCCAAACGGATTAGACAAACAAAGCTTTGTTGAGGTGCCTAACGTATCAGATGGGTATTGCGGAGAAAGTCGTCCTGGGCATTTTCGTGGCGTATCAACCATCGTTTGTAAGTTGTTTAATTTGGTACAACCTGATGTCGCCTGTTTTGGCCTAAAAGATTATCAACAAGTGCAAGTGATACAAACAATGGTTGAAGACTTGTCGATGCCAATTACGATCATTCCAGTACCGACTAGTCGAGAAGCAAGCGGCTTAGCATTAAGCTCGCGCAATGGCTACTTAACCGCAGAGCAAAAAGCAATTGCTCCAGCCTTGCAACACAATCTACGTTGGTTAGCTGAGCAAATTACTACTAAATATACTCAACAGCACGACATTGATTTCATTACTTTAGCCGCGCAAGCAACTAAAGCAATTGATAAGGCTGGATTAACAACAGATTATTTACATGTATGCCATGCACAAACATTACAACCGGCAACTATGGCAGATACTCGGTTAGTTATTTTAGCCGCAGCGCATTGCGGTAAAGCCCGTTTAATCGATAACTTACAAGTTAAATTGAGCTAAGCCTCCACAAAGTACTTTGAGTTAAAGGTTAATTCATAGCAAATACCAATGTCACAAACTAAGTGATCATTTATACGGGTTAAAAGCATTAACTACTGCGTCATTTATTTAATGATTTTCCCTCCGCTTAATTTAGCCGAAAAAAAACCAGCGTAAATGCTGGTTTTTTAGTTCTGCTTAATAAATTAACACTAGAACTAGTTAACTACTTTCTCTTGTGTACTTTTTACTTGGTTAGCAATACTTAATAATGAAATACCATCAAAAAGGAAAGTAACACCAATAATTAAACCAATCACCCAAGCACTGGCAAATGGCCAACTGTCGAGCACGATAACGCCAAGCACAAAGGAAACAGCACCATTTAATAAGGTTAATAATTTAGCTGAAGATTTTAATTCAAAAGCAAACACCATTGAACTAAAACCACTAATTAAGAAATAAATAGCAATTAATAAACCTAACACTCCCAAGATGATTCCAGGGTGAATAAATATAATAAGTCCTAAGGCAGTTAAAACAAATGGTCTAAACCATAAGGACATATTTTGATTTTTAGTGTGCCAAGCATTAAAAGCTAATGCTAATGCAGCTAACAAGAAAATTCCGCCTACAAAGGTGTTAAAAGCTATACCAATAAAGTTAGGTACTAAAATACCTAAAAGGCCTATGACAATCATTACAATACCAGCCATTTTAGTATTCCTTGCAAACGCCATACTAAGCATCTGGGTTTGCGTTTCGCGAGTTACTGTTATTTCTTCGTTAACAGCTGTCTCGTTTGATTTTTCAGAATTATTCACAATATCTGTCATCAGTGTTCATCCTTAAATTTATACGCTATTTTAATTAATGCTAAGGTAACAGAAGTTATTGATTAACGGTATAAATTATTGGTGAAAATAATGAAGTAGCGATATTAATAAAGTGGGCCAGCTTTAGCTCAGGGCGTTTCTGATCTCTTCAACGGTTTTAAAGCGTCTTATATCAGTAAATAATACTTCAGCTTCAGGGTAAAAATTTTTAATATATTTTAACCATTGTTTAATACGATTAGGAAAGTATGCACTCTTATCACCGCGAGTTTCAAATGCTGTGTAGGCTTTCAATAACGCTTGTACATCTTGCCATGGCATTACTTCACTTTCTTGTTTAATCACTTTACCTAAGTTAGGTATGGTTAAGGCGCCTCGGCCCACCATAATATCGCTACATCCAGATACTTCCCTACACTTGATGGCATCTTCTAAGCACCAAATATCGCCGTTAGCAATCACCGGAATTGAAATAGCCTTATTTATTTTAGCAATCCACTGCCAATGTGCTGGAGGTCTGTATCCTTCAACTTTAGTACGTGCATGCACAGTAAGTTGATTTGCGCCTGCCGCTTCCACCGCTTGAGCGTTTTCTATAGCTAAGGTTTTATCTTCGTAACCTAAACGAATTTTAGCGCTTACTATAGTATCCTTGGGTACAGCTTCTTTAACGGCTTTAACTATTTGATAAAGATTCTCAGGATCTTTTAATAAAATAGCACCGCCGCGGCTTCTATTAACCGCTTTAGCTGGGCAGCCAAAATTAATATCAATACCACTTGAGCCTAACTCCACAACTTTGGCCGCATTGGCAGCCATATATTCAGGATATTGACCCAATAGTTGTACACGAACCGGAGTACCTGATTTTGTGGTACAACCATAGGCGTCAGCTTCCAGTAGCTCCGGACAATATCGGAAAAAAGCACGATCAGATAAAACAGTATCGACTACACGAACAAACTCAGTAACACACAAATCATAGTCACCCACTTGAGTTAACAAGTCTCGCATTAGGTGATCTAAAACCCCCTCCATCGGAGCTAAGACAACGCGCATTATTTCTCAGTTCTCTTTAATGATGAATTACAAGATTGGCTTGATGAATTTTTAGGAGAATAAGCAGAGGCTAATACAGAAGCACGCAATGGTTTAGCATTTTTACTCACATTAAACCGTTGCATTAACTTTCGTAAAACAAAATAAAAACCAATAGCGACTAAGGCGACCATTAAGTGAATAATTTGCGTATATGGCTGTATAGCTTTGTCCCAAAAAAATATAGGACCAGAATAAGTCACGTAAAATAGATTCAATAATGTGACATGACTCCAAAGCACTAAAAATAATAACTTAGCTTGATGGCGAGCAATAAATTTGGTTGGAAATAGTTTCAAAAGTAAACTCTATTTATAATTAATCTCATTAACTATCAGACAAGGCTAAAAGTCTCCGCTATTATATCAAAAGTATCCCTAGACAATATATAAATCATCTTCCGGCTACTGAAAATAATCGATAACGTTATACCAATCCCATTAAATAGGTTGTCATTTATATCCGTTAAAACCCCAACAACTTCGTTATTTATTTAATAATTAGAACAACTAGTTATAAAAATAAAAGCCTTGTATTTGGCCATTTTTCTTACGTATAAAGTAGACCACCTAATTAATGGAACGGGTATTAAAGAGTCAACCAGTGAAGTAAATCATCATGGACGAAGCGATATGCTAAAAGATCTCGTGCTTTTTGGCCCGAAACAACTTTATCTGCAATTTTAACTATTAACTTATTCTTTAACGAAGACACTGACGTTACCAGGCGCTCATCTTCAAAGTTATTACCTTCAAAACGAGGTGCAGATAAACCTAATGCTTTAGCTGCACTTTGGTAGTATTCTTTTTTGCTTACTTGTGTTGCACTAACCCCATTGAAAATACCGCTGTTAAGATCACTATCAAGTAACGCAATAATAAGCCCTAAAGCATCTTTCTGGTGGATTAAATTAACCGTGGCCTGCGGACTTTTAAGCCTTCTGCCATTTAATAAAAAATTACCTGGATGACGATTAGGGCCAACTAAGCCAGACAGTCTAAGTATAAATGCTCTTTTAGTAGTATTTTCTTGGCTGTACGTTAAAACAGCTTGTTCAGCTTGGTTTAATAGTAGTACTTTATCAGCGGTTAAATCTAATATACTTGACTCATCAACTAGCCCAGATAAACCGTTATAAACAGCAGTGCTGCTCAATAAAATAATTTGTTGTACTTTATTGTTAGCTGCTGCGGCTTTTACTAATTGCTGAACTTTATCAGCATAATCTACTCTACCCTGTCTAAATTGAGGTGTAATTGCTATAACCACACATTGCTGATTAAATACCTTGTGTTGATTTAAACTTTGCTGCTCTGCGGGTAATATTAATACTTCGGCAGCAATACCGTCTTCAATTAATTCATTTACATTATCATCGCTGCTTCTAGTTGCAACTACATCAACCCCTTGCTCTTGTAGCTGTTCAGCTAAAGCTGTACCAAGCCAGCCACAACCAACAATACCTACCGATGAAATAGACTGATTCACTTTATTACTCACTTTGTTATTCCTTTGTTGTTCGCTTGGTTGTTAGCTTGGTTGTTAGCAAGGTAATTTTGCATATTACTATCGCAATCATGATTGTTTGTATGCGTGACATTAGTTTTACTTACGATTTTTGGTGACCTAACCCCATGTATTAGTTATTGTTACTCTTATTCAATAAGTAATGCTCAACATTAGGAATTGGCTTATGAAGTTAGCAAAACATTTAACCCAAGGTCGGTTAGTGTATTTAAGCCAACAGCAAGATGCAATATCAGTAACTGATAATGACCATTATCGCTGGATGGCGTTTAGTGACGTTGTACAAAGTGTGATGCTTAAACGAAAGCCATGGCAATTAACATTACCGCACCAAATTGCATTACAATTACCATTACTTTTTTATAAGCCCAAACGAGTTATTGAATTGGGATTAGGTGGTGGTAATGCAACGCGATTTTTACAACATTTATCATCAAATATACACTTAACCACTATTGATTACAGCCAAGATGTTATTAATAGTTTTGAACAATACTTTAACCCAGAGAAAGCTTCGTTTGACATAGTGTGCGCTGATGGTATGACATGGCTCACTAATAATGTTAACGAAAGTAGTGATGATATTGATTGGCTTATATGTGATGTATATCAATCAAAAGAGTTTGGTTTTAAGATTATTGTAAAGCAACTTGAAGTATTAGCAGCTTCATTAAATAACTCAGCGTGTTTATCAATTAATTTACCTGATATTAGTGATCAAAATATTAATTTGTCGCTAACTATATTGCAGCAATTGTGCCCTGAACATCACATCACTTACTTCAGTATTCCAAATTACTTAAATATTGTTATTCATTTAACTCCAAATCATTGGCTATTAGAAAAGCTAATACAACGTAATAAAAACTCTTATTTACCAGCTGTTACCTTAAATCGGTGGCGCAGATTTTGGCGCTATGGTTTACAGGCCAATTAGTACCAAACTAACTTATCTAAACTCTAGAGACAAAAAAGGATGCCGCAGCATCCTTTTTATCAAAACAATTAAAAGTTAATTATTTTCTAGCTGCGTCTTTAGCGGCTTTAGCGGCTTTAACTTCAGCAATAACTTCTTCAGCTACGTTGTTAGGACATGGCATGTAGTGAGAGAATTCCATAGAGAATTGACCACGACCTGATGTCATTGTACGTAATGTTCCGATGTAACCGAACATTTCTGAAAGAGGAACGTCTGCTTTAATACGAACACCAGAAACACCTGCTTCTTGGTCTTTGATCATACCACGACGACGGTTTAAATCACCAATAACATCACCAACGTGATCATCAGGAGTAAATACGTCAACAGCCATGATTGGTTCGATTAACTGAGCACCAGCTTTTGGAATTGATTGACGGAAAGCGCCACGTGCAGCAAGTTCAAAAGCAACAGCTGATGAATCGACAGCATGGAAGCCACCATCGTATAATTCAACTTCAACGTCTAATACTGGGAAGCCAGCAAGAACACCAGTTTCCATCATTCCTTTAAAGCCTTTTTCAATGGCAGGGAAGAATTCTTTAGGTACGTTACCACCAACAACAACTGAGTTGAAAACAAAACCAGAACCAGGTTCGCCAGGCTTGATACGGTAATCAATTTTACCGAACTGACCAGAACCACCAGATTGTTTCTTATGCGTATAAGAATCTTCAATCGGTGCTGTGATTGTTTCACGGTAAGCAACCTGTGGTTTGCCTACTTCTAAATCAACACCGTAGGTACGCTTAAGAATATCTACTTTGATATCTAAGTGAAGCTCACCCATACCACGTAAAATTGTTTCGCCTGAATCAATATCAGTTTCAACCATAAACGTAGGATCTTCTGCAACCATTTTACCGATAGCGATACCCATTTTCTCAGAACCACCTTTGTCTTTAGGCGTTACAGAGATTGAGATTACTGGTGCAGGGAAAACCATTGCTTCTAAAGTACATGGATCTTTAGGATCACATAACGTGTGACCTGTTTGCACGTTCTTCATACCAACGATTGCTAGAATGTCACCAGCTTGCGCTGAAGAAAGCTCAGTACGATCATCGGCTTGCATTTCAACCATACGGCCAACACGCTCAGTTTTACCTGTGAATGAGTTAAGAATGGTATCACCTTTCTTCAACGTACCTGAATAGATACGGATAAAGGTAAGAGCACCAAAACGGTCATCCATAATTTTAAACGCTAACGCTTTGAATGTAGCATTAGTATCAACGATTGCAAATTTGCCCGTTGGGTTACCTTCTTCATCTGTTAACGGCTGAGGCTTAACTTCTGTTGGAGAAGGTAAGTAATCAACAACAGCATCAAGCAATAATTGCATGCCTTTGTTTTTAAATGCTGAACCACAGTATGTTGGGAAGAATAACAAGTCATTTGTACCTTTACGGATACACGCTTTTATTTGCGCTTCAGTCGGCGTTAATTCACCTTCTAAATATTCCATTAACAAATCTTCATCTGCTTCTAACGCAGTTTCGATCAATTGCTCGCGATATAAAGCAGCATCATCAACCATGTCAGCTGGAATATCTTCAATTGTGTAGTTTTCAGGAAGACCTGTGTCATCCCAAATGTAAGCTTTTTGAGTAAGTACATCAACAACACCTACGAAGTCATCTTCTTCACCAATTGGTAAAGTCATGATAAGTGGGTGAGCACCTAATACTTTTTTTACTTGCTCAGTTACACGGTAAAAGTTAGCACCTAAACGGTCTAATTTGTTAACCATGATTAAACGAGCTACTTTAGAGTCGTTAGCATAACGCCAGTTAGTTTCTGATTGCGGTTCAACACCACCAGAACCACAGAATACACCAATACCACCATCAAGTACTTTTAATGAACGGTAAACTTCTACTGTGAAATCAACGTGACCAGGAGTGTCAATTACGTTAAAACGGTGTTCTTTCCATTCACAAGTAACAGCAGCAGACTGGATAGTAATACCGCGCTCGGCTTCTTGTTCCATGAAGTCAGTCGTAGACTCACCGTCATGTACTTCACCAGTTTTATGGATTTTACCGGTTAATTTAAGGATACGCTCAGTTGTTGTGGTTTTACCCGCATCAACGTGAGCAAAGATACCAATGTTTCTGTATTTAGATAAATCTGCCATTCGAATACTCTACTTAGTTTAAAGTCTATTCCGTTTACTCTTCCTTGCTTATGATAAAACAAGCCAAGAAGTAAAACAGAATTGTTGAAAATTTGCGCGCGAGTATATCATTAACAAAAGAGAATCCATAGATAATTGATAAATAAAATTATTGAATGACTACATTTGAAGCGTTCTATTTGTGAGGGAAATATAAATAATAGCGTTTATATGTTATCAATTTGCTTGCTGCGTACTGATTTAAGAGATGACTTATTTATATAGGATAAGCATTTACGACTAAGGTGGGATTTAACAAAGAGCTTACTTTAGTTAACCTCTTTGTACAGGCAATTGATCTGATAGCTAATAATTTAGATACAGACCAATTAAATATCTAGCTACTTTTGATACTTATAACTTAATAGCTCTACTTATATATGTACATGTATAAATGTATAAATACTAAAACGGCTAATAAAATGATTGATACAAATTGCAAACCAATATATTGGCAGAAATAATATCATCACGGTATATTGAGCTAAACGTTTAAAGCAATTGGCATTTTACCTACATTAATACATACTTACTAACGCACTGAGAATATGCTACTGCATTTAAGTCGTACTTAACCAGAATGGAACCCCACTTATTATGATTATCTTTTTTATATGTATAGCACTGCTTATACTAGGTTATAAATTTTATAGCCCTTTTGTCGAGAAACAAGCTGGGATAGATCACACCGTTAAAACGCCTCAGGTGCGCTTTGATGAAGGTGTTGACTATGTCGCCATTCATCCCGTAAAAGCTTTTCTTATTCAATTTTTAAATATTGCCGGCGTGGGTCCTATTTTTGGCCCTATCCTTGGTGCTATTTATGGTCCTGTCGCTTTAGTATGGATTGTATTAGGTAATATTTTAGGTGGCGCTGTTCACGATTACTTCTCTGGTGTGATGAGTATTAAAGAAGATGGTAAGAGTCTGCCTGAAATTGCCGGAAAACATTTTAATGTGGTTTACAAAGGGATCATGCTTATATTTACCGCCATGTTACTATTTTTTGTTGGTGTTGTATTTATTATGAGCCCGGCGGGCTTGCTTGGTAATTTAAGCTATTTTGAAGGTACCTTTCTTGAGGGTAATACCTTTTGGGTATTTGTTATTTTAGGTTATTACTTTTTAGCCACTTTATTACCTATCGATAAAATTATTACCAAGCTTTATCCATTATTTGGACTGTTAATGATAGTAATGACAAGTTCAATAGCCATTGCACTATTATTAAATGCCCCACACTTGCCTGTTATGGGCGATTTTTTAGCTTACTTTAGCCATGACCATTTTAACCATGACTTTTTAGAGCCCAACCCAGATGGCGCACCTGTTTGGCCGTTATTATTTATTACCATAACCTGTGGTGCAATTAGTGGTTTCCACTCAACTCAAGCGCCTATTATGGCCCGCTGTTTAACCAACGAAAAATATGTTCGCCCAGTTTATTATGGCGCGATGATTTCTGAAGGCGTGGTTGGTTGTGTTTGGGCACTTGCCGGTATTGCAGCATTTCCTGAAGGCTATGTTGGTCTTAAAGCTATGTTATCGGAAGGTGGTCCAGGACTGGTTGTTAACCATATCGCTACCAGTTACCTTGGTGTATTTGGTGGTATTATGGCTATCATCGCTGTGGCAATATTCCCTATTACTTCTGGAGATACTGCTTTTAGATCGTTACGCTTAACTATAGTTGACGCATTCAACATTCCACAAAGCATGCGTAATAGAATTTTATTAGCTGTACCTATTTTAGTTATTGCTTACTTTATGACCAAGATTGATTTCTCGTTAATTTGGCGTTATTTCGCTTTCTCAAATATGTTACTTTCAACCAGTGTTCTTTGGTTAGCAACTAAGTACTTATATGACCGTGGCACATTTCATTGGATTGTTAGTATTCCTGCTATTATAGGCACCAGTGTTACCATTTCTTATATTATGACCGCTGGTATAGGTTTTAATTTAGCTGAAACTTATAGTAAACCGATTGGTGTGGTATCTGCTGTAATATTGCTTATAGTATTGATAGTGATCAATAGCAAACGGCCTAAATCCGTTAACAGTTAACCTCACATTAACTGATATTAATTTAGTATCACTTTTAATGCCCATATTAAAACCTAACATATGGGCATTAGCTTCCTCCCCTAATTTAGTTTGCCGCGAGTATATACCCGCCAACCACTTTCGCTCTTAATACCAACAGACTTCGCCCATTAATCAACCAATAACTTTGTAATAAAAGCTAAAAACAACTTGCATGAATAAGTTTACCTTGTATAATACGCGCTCGCATTCAGCCAAATTGAGTGTGACTTACCAAAATATATTCTACGTTTCGACTTTAAATGTTTTAACTGTAAATATAATTTAGTACAAATAAAGATTATTTCTTTATTTCACAGCAACTCTAATTTTGAGTTGAATGTTTATTAGTAATACACCCCCTTCCAACATATAGGAAGCAGAGGGATGTATTTTTTTGTTCTTTAAAAAGGGGATTTGTCTTCATGTCAAATCAAAGAATTCGCATTCGTTTGAAAGCGTTCGATCATCGTTTGATTGATCAATCTACAGCAGAAATCGTTGATACTGCAAAACGTACTGGTGCTCAGGTTCGTGGTCCAATTCCACTTCCTACACGTAAAGAACGTTTCACTATCTTGACTTCTCCACACGTTAACAAAGATGCACGTGATCAGTACGAAATTCGTACTCACAAACGCATGATTGATATCGTTGAGCCAACTGAAAAGACTGTAGACGCATTAATGCGTTTAGATCTTGCAGCTGGTGTTGATGTTCAAATCAGCTTGGGCTAAGGGGAGTTTTAACATGACTATAGGTCTAGTTGGACGTAAAGTGGGTATGACTCGTGTCTTCACAGAAGATGGCGTTTCTACTCCTGTTACTGTTATTGAAGTTGAAGCCAACCGTGTTGCTCAAGTTAAAACAGTAAACAATGATGGATATTCAGCACTACAAGTTACAACTGGTAAGCGTAAAGCTAGCCGTGTAACTAAACCAGCTGCTGGACATTTCGCAAAAGCAGGTATCGAAGCAGGCCGCGGCTTGTGGGAATTCCGTTTAAACGCAAACGAAGGTAGTGACATCGAAGCCGGCAGTGAAATCACTGTTGAGCTATTCAATGAAACTAAATTAGTAGACGTAACAGGTACATCTAAAGGTAAAGGTTTCCAAGGCGGTATTAAACGCTGGAACTTTAGCATGCAAGATGCGACACATGGTAACTCGTTATCACATAGATCTAACGGTTCGTTAGGTCAGTGTCAAACTCCTGGTCGTGTATTCAAAGGCAAAAAGATGTCTGGTCACATGGGTGCTGTGCGCGTTACTACACAAAACCTTGAATTGGTTCGCGTTGACGCAGAACGTAACTTGTTGCTTGTTAAAGGCGCAGTTCCGGGTGCTATCAACGGTAACGTAATCATCAAACCAGCTGTTAAAGCTTAAGTCCAGGAGATTTTCTGATGGAATTATCATTAAAAGACGCAACAGGTGCTCTTGAAGTATCTGAAGCAACTTTTGGACGTGAGTTTAACGAAGCGTTAGTACACCAAGTAGTAGTTGCTTACGCAGCTGGTGCTCGTCAAGGTACTCGTGCTCAAAAAACTCGCTCTGAAGTTAGCGGCGGTGGTGCAAAACCATGGCGCCAAAAAGGTACTGGCCGTGCACGTGCTGGTACTACTCGTGGTCCAATCTGGCGTACTGGTGGCGTAACATTCGCTGCTAAGCCACAAGATCACAGCCAAAAAGTTAACCGTAAAATGTATCGTGGTGCTATTGCTAGCATCCTATCTGAATTAGTTCGTCAAGAACGTTTAGTAGTAGTTAACGATTTTTCGGTAGAAACACCAAAAACTAAAGAATTAGTTGCTAAGTTAAAAGGCTTAGAACTTAAAGACGTATTAATTGTAACGAAAGAAGTTGACGAGAACTTATTCTTATCAGCACGCAACTTATACAAAGTTGACGTTCGTGACGTTGCAGCAATCGACCCTGTAAGTTTAGTTGGTTTCGAAAAAGTTTTAATCACTGCTGACGCAGTAAAAGAAATTGAGGGGATTTTAGCATGATAAACGAAGAACGTTTGTTAAAAGTGCTTTTAGCACCAAATATTTCTGAAAAAGCAACTACAGCCGCAGAAGCAAGCAACACTGTTGTTTTCAAAGTAGCTACAGATGCAACTAAAGCTGAAATTAAAGCTGCAGTTGAAAAACTTTTTGAAGTTACCGTTGAAGGTGTAAACACGCTTAATGTAAAGGGTAAAGTAAAACGTACTGGAGCTCGTACTGGTCGTCGTAACGACTGGAAAAAAGCTTACGTTTCTCTTGCTGAAGGCAGTGACATCGACTTCGTTGGCGCGGAATCATAAGGAGCAGATAAAATGGCTATAGTAAAATGTAAACCTACTTCTCCGGGTCGTCGTCACCTAGTTAAAGTGGTAAACAACGAGCTTCATAAGGGTAAGCCTTATGCACCATTATTAGACACTAAGTCTAAGTCTGGTGGTCGTAACAATAATGGTCGCATTACGGTTCGTCACATTGGTGGTGGTCATAAGCATCATTATCGTATCGTTGATTTCAAACGTCTTAAAGATGGCATTCCAGCCAAAGTTGAGCGTTTAGAATATGATCCAAACCGTAGTGCTAACATTGCGTTAGTATTATACGCAGATGGTGAGCGTCGTTACATCTTAGCCCCTAAAGGCTTAACAGCTGGTGATTCTATCCAGTCTGGTGTTGATGCTCCTATTAAAGCGGGTAACGCTATGCCGTTACGTAACGTACCATTAGGTAGTGTGATTCATGCTATCGAACTTAAACCAGGTAAAGGTGCACAAATTGCACGTGCTGCTGGTACTTACGCACAATTAGTTGCGAAAGATGGTGCTTATGTGACTGTACGTCTTCGCTCTGGCGAAATGCGTAAAATTGAGTCTGATTGTCGTGCTACTTTAGGCGAAATCGGTAACTCAGAACATATGCTTCGCTCTCTTGGTAAAGCTGGTGCTTCGCGCTGGCGCGGTGTTCGCCCAACTGTTCGTGGTGTTGCCATGAACCCAGTTGACCATCCACACGGTGGTGGTGAAGGTAGAACATCTGGTGGTCGTCATCCTGTATCTCCATGGGGCGTACCTACTAAGGGTTACAAGACTCGTTCGAACAAGCGTACTGATAAATTTATCGTACGTCGTCGTACTAAGTAATTTAGTACATTTAACTAATATTCTGATTGCTGAGCTTAGTAAATCTTTTATTAAACTAAGCTCACAAGAAGAATTATATATATAAGGATTCACCATGCCACGTTCCCTCAAGAAAGGTCCATTTATTGACCTACACTTGTTGACGAAGGTAGAGACTGCGGTGGAAAGCGGGAATAAAAAGCCAATTAAAACTTGGTCCCGTCGTTCAATGATCATTCCTACAATGATCGGTTTGACCATCGCTGTCCATAATGGCCGTCAACACGTTCCTGTATTTGTTACCGAAGAAATGATCGGTCACAAATTAGGAGAATTTGCACCAACTCGTACTTATCGCGGTCATGTCGCTGATAAGAAAGCCAAGAAGTAAGGGGAAATTAAATGCAAGCTATAGCTATACATAAATTTGCCCGCGGTTCTGCTCAAAAAGCGCGTTTAGTTGCGGATCAAATCCGTGGCGTTAATGTAGAGAAAGCACTTGAAATTTTAACTTTCAGCAACAAAAAAGCTGCTGAATTAGTTAAAAAAGTACTTAACTCTGCAATCGCGAATGCCGAGCATAACGAAGGTGCAGATATTGATGAATTATTCGTTAAAACAATTTTGATTGACGATGGTCCAACAATGAAACGTATTATGCCACGTGCGAAAGGCCGAGCCGATCGCATCATCAAGCGCACTAGTCACATCACTGTGATTGTGTCTGATTCTTAGGAGTATATTAGTATGGGTCAAAAAGTTAATCCTACCGGTATTCGCTTAGGTATCACGAAACCTTTCGCGTCTACTTGGTTTGCAAGCAGCAAAGATTTTGCTAGCAACTTAGACGGCGACCATAAGGTTCGCGAATTTTTAAAAGAAAAGCTTAAGCGTGCATCACTTTCAAAAGTGGTAATCGAACGTCCAGCTAAATCTATCCGCGTAACAATTCACACGGCTCGTCCAGGTGTTGTTATCGGTAAGAAAGGCGAAGATGTAGAGAAATTACGTTTAGCAGTTTCTAAAATTGCTGGTGTTCCTGCTCAGATCAACATCGCTGAAGTACGTAAGCCAGAAATGGATGCGCAGCTTGTTGCAGACAGCATTGCTAGTCAATTAGAACGTCGTGTTATGTTCCGTCGCGCTATGAAGCGTGCAGTTCAAAACGCTATGCGTTTAGGCGCGAAAGGCATCAAAGTACAAGTTAGTGGTCGTTTAGGCGGCGCTGATATCGCACGTGCAGAATGGTATCGTGAAGGTCGTGTACCTTTACATACATTACGTGCTGATATTGATTACGCAATTGCGCGTGGTGACACAACTTATGGTGTTATTGGTATCAAAGTTTGGATCTTTAAAGGCGAAATCATTGGCAACATGCCATTGCAAGCAGAGCAACCAGCTGCTAAGCCTAAAAGAAAGAACAGCCGTAAAGCGAAGTAGAGGAATAAGTAATGTTACAACCAAAACGTACTAAATTCCGTAAGCAATTTAAATTACGTAACCGTGGCCTAGCCCAGGTTGGTAGTTCAGTTAGCTTCGGTACTTTCGGTTTGAAATCGGTTGAGCGCGGTCGTATGACTGCACGCCAAATTGAAGCCGCTCGTCGTGCCATGACTCGTCATGTGAAACGCCAAGGTAAAATCTGGATACGCGTATTCCCTGATAAGCCAGTTACTAAAAAACCTCTTGAGGTTCGTATGGGTAAAGGTAAGGGTTCAGTAGAATATTGGGTTTGCCAAATTCTTCCTGGTCGCGTTCTTTATGAAATGGAAGGTGTTTCGGAAGAAATCGCACGTGAAGCTTTTGCTTTAGCTGCTGCTAAACTTCCATTCAAAACTACCTTCGTAACTAGGACGGCATTGTAATGAAAGTTAGTGAACTTAAAGCTAAAAGCATCGAAGAGCTAAATGCTGAATTACTAGAACTTCTTCGTGAGCAGTTTAATTACCGCATGCAAGCAAGTACTGGTCAATTAGCACAAACTCATTTGCTAAGAATCGTACGTCGCAATATCGCACGTGTTAAGACTATCATCACTGAAAAGGCAGGTAAGTAATGAGCGAAGCCAAAATCCGCACACTACAAGGCGTTGTTGTCAGTAACAAAATGGATAAGTCTATCGTTGTTTTGATTGAGCGTCGTGTTAAGCACCCTATATACGGTAAATTTATGACGCGTTCAACTAAGTTGAAAGCACATGATGAAACTAACGTATGTAACGAAGGTGACTTAGTAACTATTACTGAAGTTGCGCCAATTTCTAAGTCTAAGAACTGGAAATTAGTTGACGTAATTACTAAAGCTTAATTAGTATTTTTAATACTTTTTAAACTTAAATAGTTAGTAAAAAGCCCTTAACAAGTAATTGTTAAGGGCTTTTTTTTGTCTACGATTTTATCTATCGACACAGAACGAAATTGGCATAATTTCTAAGTCTGCTCATAAAAGATAAGTGGAAATTAGTTGACGTAATTACTAAAGCTTAATTAGTATTTTTAATACATTTTAAACTTAAATAGTTAGTAAAAAGACCTTAGCATTTATTTGTTAAGGTCTTTTTTTGTCTACCATTTTATCTATCGACACAGATCGAAATTGGCATAATTTCTAAGTCTGCTCATAAAAGGTAAGTGGAAATTAGTTGACGTAATTACTAAAGCTTAATTAGTATTTTTAATACTTTTTAAACTTAAATAGTTAGTAAAAAGACCTTAGCATTTATTTGTTAAGGTCTTTTTTTGTCTACCATTTTATCTATCGACACAGATCGAAATTGGCATAATTTCTAAGTCTGCTCATAAAAGGTAAGTGGAAATTAGTTGACGTAATTACTAAAGCTTAATTAGTATTTTTAATACTTTTTAAACTTAAATAGTTAGTAAAAAGACTTTAGCATTTATTTGTTAAGGTCTTTTTTTATGCCTGCGATTTTATCTAATAGCGCAGTTCGAAATTGGCATAATGTCTAAAAGATAAGTGGAAATTATGACCTGGTCAAATCGCTGAGTGGGAAATAACATAATCAACTTGGTATAACCATTAACAAAAGCTTATTGGTATTACATCACTTTTATAGGCAAAATAAGCATAAGTATACTTTCATCACTTGCCGAGCTAAATTTGAACATTAGTTTTATTGATAACATTAACCAAATAAACAAACTTGATTGGCAACAAGTCAATACCTCTCCTTGCCCGTTTCTGCAATATGATTATTTTGAAGCTCTTGAAAACAGTCAATCAGCGAGTGCTAAACAAGGTTGGCAAGCTCACCACTTAGTAGCTACTACAACAAACAAAGTTACCGCTGTTATGCCTATGTATCTAAAAAGTCATTCATGGGGTGAGTATGTATTTGATTGGGACTGGGCGGAAGCTTTTAAGCGTCACAAGGTAGATTACTACCCAAAGTTAGTGGCTACCGTTCCTTTTACGCCAGTTACCAGTAATAAACTATTATCGACAGAATTACAGCTTGATAAAATGTTTTCACCTTTAATAGAGCATTGCCAAGAAGAAAATATTAACAGCTGGCATTTACTGTATTGTCACCAAATAGAAACAAAACTACCTAAAGATGTTTATGAGCGTAATACCGTTCAATTTCATTGGTTTAATCGAAACTATGAAAATTTCGATCATTTTCTTGATAATTTTACATCTCGTAAGCGTAAAAACACCCGCAAAGAGCGCTTGTCTATCGCTCAACAAGGGTTAACAGTTCGTCGATTAATGTCTGATGAAATAACAGAGCAAGATCTAAAATTCTTTTACTTAACCTATCAAATAACGTATTTAAGACGCGGACATCAACCTCATTTAAATTATCAGTTTTTCTCTCAATTAGTTTTTAATAACCACGAAACTAACGGTAATAATATTTTATTAATTATTGCCAATAATTCATACGAAGATGTCGCTTGCTCTCTCTTTTTTTACGATGATAAACAGTTATATGGTCGATATTGGGGTTGCACCGAGCAGTATAACAATCTCCATTTTGAACTTTGTTATTATCAAGGCATCGAGTTTTGCATTAAAAACAAGTTACAAAGATTCAATCCCGGCACTCAAGGTGAACATAAAATTCAACGTGGCTTCGAGCCTGTTTTAACCTATTCTTATCACTGGATTAAACATACCCCCTTTAGAGAAGCGGTTAAAAACTTTTGCCTAGAAGAGCAAAGGAGTATGCTAATGTATCAACAACAATGTCAAAAACTGTTACCTTTCAAACAATGACTTTA
The DNA here is from genome assembly GCF_002843355.2 of Colwellia echini. Lineage (GTDB taxonomy): Bacteria > Pseudomonadota > Gammaproteobacteria > Enterobacterales > Alteromonadaceae > Colwellia > Colwellia echini. Next base: position 527,380 of record NZ_PJAI02000001.1, on the reverse strand, counting down.
GACGTATAATTTATAACTAACCTTTGCAGAGTAGATAAGAGAACATAATGAATAAGCCTTTTTCCCAAGCCTGTGAAAATAACAAGCAGCCAATTTTATCCGTATTAAACAAAACGTTTGCTAACACCAGACACGTATTAGAAATTGGCTCAGGTACTGGTCAACATGCTGCTTATTTTAGCCAGCAGTTACCTCATTTAACTTGGCAAACTAGTGATTTAATAATCAATCATCCTAGTATCAACTTATGGTTAGATGAATTAAAAGAGAGTAATGCGCGTAGACCAATAGAGATAGATTTAGCTGGTTCCAGCGCAAACAATACTTGGCAACAACTCAGCGCAGAGCAAACTATTGATGGCTTATTTACGGCAAATACACTGCATATAATAAGCTGGCCATTGGTAGTTAAGTTTTTTGAAGGTATCAGTAAAAACCTATCAGTTAACAGTCATGTCTGTATTTACGGTCCGTTCAATTATCAAGGTAAATTCACAAGTGAGAGTAACGCTAATTTTGATCTCTGGCTGAAAAGTAGAGATATTAATAGTGGTATTCGCAATATCGAAGATATCTTAAAATTAGCAACATCAGCAGATCTGGAGCTAATAAAAGATCATACTATGCCTGCCAATAATCGTTTATTAGAATTCATAAAGCGTTGTTAAAAAACAGTTAGAAAGTAGTTATAAAACAAAGCCCTTAACATAAAATATAAGGGCTTTGATAGTTAATAGATTGAATATACTCACTTCAGCGGTTAGTTAAACGACAAACCTAATGATTTCAAGTTTGTGGTACGTACTTTAATAGCATTCGCTTCAGACTCAACTGTTGCAGCCTGGTTAAGATTGTCATTTGATGCGTCACTAATATTGACAATGTTTTGACTAATTTCAGATGACACTACGCTTTGCTCTTCTGCTGCTGTAGATATTTGCATGGTTAAGTCCGCTATATCAGAAATAGCATTATAAAGTTCCGTCACCACATCTTGAGTACTTTGTGTATCAGCAACACAGTTCTCCGCTGACTTTTTACCCTCTTCCATTGTTTTAGACCAATGACGAAGTGTACTTTGAATTTCATTAATGGATTTATGAATTTGTTCAGTTGCACCATGTGTACGGCTAGATAAAGCTCTAACCTCATCAGCTACTACAGAAAACCCTCTGCCTTGCTCTCCGGCACGAGCAGCTTCTATTGCAGCATTTAGTGCTAACAAATTAGTTTGGTCAGCAATACCTTGAATCTCTTGCATAATAGTACCAATTTTTTCAGCCTCTTCTGCTAACTCATTGGCTGATCGTGATGACTCAGCCACATCATCAGCTAACGATGAAACCTGCTGCATAGTTTTTGTCATTGCCTGATTGGCTTTTTCACAATCACCATGAGCTTGATGTACTTTATCAGATGTATTAATGGTATTTTGCGATACCTCCGAAATAGTAGCTACCATCTCTTCAACGGCCGTAGATACTTGGTGAAGTTCATTACTCTGCTTTTCAACACCAGCTTTAGCATTACCTGCAGCATTATTTAAATGAGTAACACTTGCTTCCATAATATTAGCGCTATCAACCACTCTTCCTAAAATAGTTCTTACTTTGCCTTGTTGAACTTTAATATGAAAGTCTGCAATACTGTGTGGTTTTGTCCCTGAAAATATCCACCTTGAGGCACTATCATAGTCTGATTTTAACTGCTCAAAGTAAGCTGGAGTAGTGATTAATTCATCGAAATATAGAATAAAGGGAATAAATGGTAATAAAAACATTAACCAGCTAGACAAATTCATTACAGCCATTAATGTGGCAATGCTAAATAACGCAAATAAAATATGTCGATTATTAAGTGATGAATACCAACCTTCTATTTTCTTATCTTCATTTAATTTTTGGTATGCCGAAATTGCCATTTCTTTAGCTTTAGGAGCAAGGTTTACGCGCACAGATTGATAACCTGACATTTTTCCTTGCTCAAAAATAGGGCTTACAAAGGCATCAACCCAATAATACCTACCATCTTTACAGCGGTTTTTAACCGCCCCACGCCAATTTTGTCCTGCTTTATTTTTCTCCCATAAATCTTTAAAGGCAGCTTTTGGCATATCTGGATGACGCACCATATTATGATGTTGACCAATAATTTCTTCTCGTGCATAACCTGAAACTTTACAAAAAGTATCATTTACATATGTAATCACACCTCGTAAATCAGTGGTGGTAACAAGCTCTTCGCCCTGATTAAACGTAACTTCTTTATCTACAATTGATACATTTTGATTAGACATTCCTTACCTCTTATATAAATCATTCGTTAAGCCAGCACTTAATGTACTTATTATAGTAGTTTGACAGTATGCTAACTATCAAGTTGTTAATACGCTATTTTCATTTATCGAGCATTTTTCATTTATTGAGCATATAGTTACGCTTAATTAACCACTTTACTTCCCATACTTAATTATCAAGATTTAATAAATTTGCTGGCGCAAACTGGTCCGTTAATATCGTAATATCATCAGACCAATCTTGCTGAGTAGCCGTTGATCTCATATTACGATAGAGCATATTTACATCAACACCTAAAGCTAAAAGCGCTGCAGCAAGTTGATCATTTTTTTCGGTTTGTAATCCTGTAGATGACGTTAAGCCGCTTTTAAGTGCCAATATAATTCGATTATTATTGGTTTGATTACTCACTTGATAAAAATCACCAAACACAGCTTTATAAGTTGCTGATTCATACTTGTATAGCTGACTTGAAGAGAAAGTGTTAGCAGTTAAAATTCCATTCTCAGATAATAAACTTTTAATTTCTAACAAAAATTCTTGGGTCATTAAGTGCTCAGGAATATAGTCACCATTAAATGCATCTAAAATAATCCAATCGTATTCTTGTTTCTTTAATAAAGCTCTTTTGACAAAAACTCGGCCATCTTGACTATAGGTTTTTATCTGATCATTTTCTAAAAAATCAAAGTACTGTCTAGCAACTTTAATTACACTTTCATCTATTTCTACGTTATCAATTAAACTAGTTGGTAATAAATCATGTAGGGTGTTTGACATAGTGCCACCACCTAAACCTATGATTAAAATACGTTTCGGCTCAGGATTTACCAATAAACCGGTTAACAATAATTTAGTGTAATTAAACACTAGCTGTTTGGGTTGGCTTTTTAAAAAACAACTTTGTCGTGTTTTGCTAGTTTTTACATTAAATTTTAAACAGCGTAAATCACCATCATCTTCCACTAAAATATTAGTATATAAAGATCGCTCACTGTGAATAACTTCCGCTTGGCTGGTAGCAGTCATCAGTGTGCTAATAATTAATATTTTAATTAATGTTTTAATTAACAAACTATTAGCTAATACTTCCGCTAGCGATCCAAGGTTAAAACTGAAACTTGTATATATCTTATTAATAATACTATGCATGACTTATATCTCGCGTTGTATTTAAAGTAGAGAAACTTGAATTAACTTTAGCAAGAATAATAGCAATAACACCTAAGAGCCCAAGTACTAAACAAACACTAACAACAATAGTATTAATATCAAACCACATTACAAAGTAGAACGAGGTGATGATAGTACCTAAAGCGCTACCGAGGGTAGAAACAAAGTAAAGTTTACCTGCAACTTGTCCACTTTCATTTGAGTCTTTCACTAATAATCTGACTGAATAAGGCGATAGCATACCTAGGATAATAGTAGGAATGAAAAACAGGATTGTTGAAGCTAATAAAGAGCCATAACGAGAGTCTTCAATAGCAACAAAAATAGTTTCCATTATCCAAGTGCTTGATGTGACAATTGGTAATAAAGTAATTCCTGCGAATATAAAAATAGCACCATAACGAGTCAAGGATGCTGAACGCGTTGATAATTTACCGCCTAACAAGTAGCCAATAGATAAACTGAGCATAAATACCGTAATAATACTGCCCCAGATATGCACACTACTACCGAAAAATGGCGCGAGTATCCTACCAGCTAATAGCTCAACACACATGATAGAGAAGCCACTGGTGAAGGCTAAAAAGTAAATAAAAATATTTCTGTAATTAATTGATTTATCTGATGCTTGCATAGTTTAGATCATTATTTTTTATAAATTTGTACAAACACTGTAAATTATTTTTATAACCTTTGATAGTCACCAATGCTCAAATTTATTGAGTAAGTTATCATCTTTATGATGATTAAAAATAGAGAGGTAATTAACCGTGATAAAGTACCTATAATTGGAGAAAAAAAAGTCAAAAACATTAACAAATTTACTAAAAAATTGATTAACAAAATTATAACCTGATTGTTTTTAACTGCATAAATCACAGTTTTATTAGCAAAATATTATTTAATTTTATGAATACGTATGTACAGTATTTAAACAGCTCAAAAAACAATAAAAAAGAACCATTTTATCAATAGCTTAATGTGGATTTACTCAGCTAATAAACTCAACAACTGCTTATACCACTACCTCATTCTCATCTGACCAGATAATTCAGCTTAATTTAATCAACATAAACAAAATTATCCCTGCTTAATTAAATCAATAGGAAATAAAACAATATATTGATTTAAAAAGACTAAATATTATTTTTATAAATTTACACCTTAATAACTAACTTAAATACCTTGATATCTTTTATTCAAAGAAAGCACTTTTTGACAGCATTTTTTTATAAAATACCGATCATAAAAATGTTAATTTAATGTTGCAATTCACGCTGACTTATTTCTGTAAAAATTTATCTTGTGCTATCGTCAAATCGAAAAATAACACAATAGTTCTACTGAATGAGTGATTAATCAATCGCCACCTAAGCGGCAAAAATCACTTGATTCATAAAAAAACAATAAAAATAATTTAAGGTGATGAGCATGCACACAAGTAACCTCAGTAGGAGTTTTGATAGCTCCCGAGTGTATTTTCTGTTGTCCCCAGCAATAATATCGGTGGCTATATTTTCTCAACCGATTTTGGCAGCAGTTAATCCAACGGCAATTTGTTTTGATAACCCTAACAGCTATAACACTCCTACTCTCCACATGTGGGGTTCGGCACCAACGGGAGCAGTTGAAAATACAAATTGGCCCGGTTTCAACATGATCAGCGAAAGCGGTTTTTATTGTTATGATCCCGCTGTTGAGCTCAATAGTATTAACGTTATCTTTAGTGATACCGGTAATCAACAAACAGCAAACTTGTTCATGGCAAGTCCTAATAACTGTTGGCAAAACAACCAATGGAAATCACTTACCGAATGTGGCTTGATTGCAGATAACATAAAACCTATTGCCAATGCAGGCACTGATATAAATATCGTTGAAGGTCAAACCGTCACTTTTGATGGCAGTGGCTCATCCGATCCTGATGGTCAAATATCTAGCTTTAGTTGGAGCAACCAATTAACGGGCGTAAGTCCATCTATGGTGTACAACACTGCGGGTAGTTATGTTGTCACTTTAACTGTAACTGACGACCAAGGTGCAACCAACACCGATACCATTACAGTCAATGTTACCAACGCAAATGCTGCAACGGTTACCGCAACCACCCTTTGTTACGACAATACAGCTAATTACCAAACACCAACACTTTACCTGTGGAATTCTAACCCTGTAGGCGCCATCGAAAATTACGATTGGCCGGGGCAGATAATGGAGCAAATGACGGGTCAACAGAGCAATTACTATTGTTATGATCCTGCTGCTGAACTTACCACTGAATTTACCTCTGCAAATATTATTTTTAATAACAATGGTAATGGTCAAACTAATGACCTAGTCGTTACTCCGCCAAATTCGTGCTATAAAAATAATGCATGGACTAGCTTAACCGCTTGTGGATTTACTATTGAACAAGCAACTAACATTGCGCCAACAGCCAATGCTGGCAACGACTTCACTATTTCTGTAGGGCAAACAGCTAACTTTAATGGTAACGCATCAGCCGATGTCGATGGCAGCATTACTAGCTATAGCTGGAGTAATGGTTTAACAGGTGTAACCGCCAGCCAAGTTTATAATACGGTTGGTACTTATGTTGTCACTTTAACAGTTACTGATAACGACAATGAACCTGCACAAGATACTGTAACCGTTACGGTAATAGAAGCGCCTACGTATAAATACCCAACAGGCAAAGCGGTTTATTATATTAATGATAATGGCTGGAATACTCCTACAGCTTACCTTTGGGATATACTATCTGAAAATACTACGCCTGAAAATACTGTGCCTGATAGTCAATGGCCTGGCGAAGGTCTTACCGACTTTGGCGGCCTAAATGCATGGTTTGTTGAAATTGATGAAAACGTTGTAAGCGGAAATGTTATTTTTACCAATAATGGCGCCAATCAAACAGCTGATTTAAACTTTTCAGGTGAGCAACTGTGTTACAACAATGGCGTGTGGATGACAGTAACCGCTTGTGGTATTCCGCAAACAACAGTGAGTAATGCTAATGCAGGTGGTGATCGTACAGTTAACATCAATACCAAAATAGCCTTAACCGCAGTAGCCTCTGCTACATCTACTGAAAATGCCACTTGGCAAAGCCCTGCTTGGTCAGGCGAATTAACTGGCACTAGTGTCGTTACACCAACATTATCAACCGTTGGTACCTTTGTTGTAACCTTAACACTTGCTGATGGTAGCGAAGATGAGTTCACTTTAACTGTTGTCAATGCAACACAAGGTATACCTGAGCGCCAACAGCTTGCTGCACCACTTAATTTTCCACTGTTAGGTAGTGTTTCATCAAGTAGTTATGAATACGAATCAGCATTTCCAGCATTAGATGGAAGCTTTATTTCACCAGTGATGGTTACCAATGACGGATTAAACGATTTAATTTATATCGTTGATAAATCGGGTAAAGTTTTCGTTTTCCCTAACGATCCAAACGTTACACAAGCACAAGTTAATACCTTATTAGATATCAGCGACGAAGTACGTGATTATCATGAGCAAGGTTTACTTTCTATTGCTTTTCACCCTGATTTTTCCACCAATCGTTTCGCGTACATTTACTACATTGAAGGCGATAACGACAACGAAAGTGACAACGGCGTTTTCGGTGATGGCGTATTAGAGCGCATCACTTTAAATGATGCTGCTAACCCGACAGTAGCTGAATCACGCGTTGAAGTTTTGCGTATCCCTCAACCAGGCCCAGATCATAAAGGCAGCATGATGCAATTTCACCCTGTAACAGGTGAATTTTACATGAGTATTGGTGATGGTGCATACGGAGATACGGCAATAACACCAACGCAACCTGATCCAAGAACCAATAATAGCGCACAAGAAACAACAAGTTTACTAGGCAGTATTATCCGTTTAATTATGCGAGAAACAATTAATGTTGACGGTAAATATTACGATATTCCAGCTGACAACCCTTTTGTAAATGATGAGGGAGTACGTGATGAAATTTGGTCATATGGACATCGTAACCCGTGGCGTTTTAGTTTTGATCATCAAGCTCCCTATACGTTATGGCAAACCGAAGTAGGTCAAGCAGGTTTCGAAGAAGTTAATATTATTCAGCCAGGCGGAAACTATGGCTGGCCAATATGTGAAGGTAATACTCATCGAGGTAATGATGGTGGCGATCCAAACAATACTCGTAACTGTAGTGGTGATTTAATTGCCCCTGTAGGTGGTTATACGCATGATACCGGCTCGGTATCTATTATCGGTGGCTTCGTTTATCGCGGCACAACATTGCCTGCACTAACAGGGCACTTTATTTACGGCGATTATGTTAGTAAAAAGATTTGGTCTGCTGTTGAGGGTAATACTGACCAATTAGTGAGTGATGCATTTCCAAGTAACATTTCATCATTTGGTACCGATATGAGTGGTGAAGAAGTGTTTGTTACTTCGCACGGCGTCGAATATGGCGGCTTATCTATTCTTTATCGGATGATTGACAGCCAAGCTCAAGCTGCAGTTATTCCAGCCAAACTATCAAGTACAGGTATTTTTGCTGATTTAAGTACGCAAACGCCTGTTCATGGTGTTATCGAATACGATGTTAACTCTGACGGTTGGTTTGATGGCTTAAAAGCACGTCATTTTGTTGCCATTCCTAATGAAAGCAATATCGAATTTAACGAAGACGAACTATGGAACTTACCCGTAGGTAGTGTGTTAGTTAAGCACTTGTCTTTACCTATCAGCGCAAGTAATACGACTCCATTCGAAACCTCGGTATTATTTAAACAAGCTTCAGGGAATTGGGCATCAGCTAACTACCGTTGGAATGCTCAAGGAACCGACGCTGATTTAGTAACGGAATCATTTAACGAAACTGTTGCGCAATATTACAATGGCGCTGTGACCAACATTAATCGTCAAGTACGCTCAGGAGCAGAATGTACTTCATGTCATTTAGGTACCGGTAGTAAAGAACCATTAGGTGTAACTACCCCACAGCTAAACCGTGATCTAGATTACCAAGGTGTGGTCAGTAACCAAATTGATTTATTTAATCAACTTGGTTTATTCAATAACACTATCGCAGGCGCTAATAGCTTAACGGCCTACCCAGACCCTGAAGACACAAATGCAAATATTGATAACCGAGCCCGCGCTTATTTATCAACTAACTGTGCGCATTGTCATGATGGTAGCTTAATGGATTTAAACTACGACACACCAGTTAACCAAATGGATATTATGAATATTCAACGTTCTGGGGTTTATCGCATGTTGCCATTTGATCATGCCGCAAGTCTTATTCATATCTATCAAACGGATGATGCCAATCGTATGCCTAAAGGCAGTGTATTAACCAACCCACTAGCTGATGAATTAATTGCTGCTTGGATTGACGGACAAAGTGCAACACAAACGGGCATGATGGTAACAGTTAAAGAAACCACTATTGTTCCTAACAGCCCAGTGACTTTATCTACCTTTGGTTTATATGATAATGGTTTTGAAACCATACCTAGCAGCGGTGTTGAATGGGTATCAAGTGATACTAGCGTTATTGACCCAATAGGCACTAGCGCAACCGTAAACACTATTGCAGGTAACACTGGCATTACCACTGTTTGGGCTAGTCACAACGGTCAAGTTGGTAGTATCGATGTAACCGTTGTCGGTGCGCCAGCTCAACCGACTGGTTTTAGTGCAACAGCAACCAGTGCCAACTCTATTACCTTAACTTGGAATGATATTGCTATTGATGAGCAAAGCTATGAATTGCAACGTTCCGCAAATAGTTCAGGCCCATTTACGCCTTTAATAACACTCAATGAAAACAGCGATACCTTTATAGATACTGGCTTAGATGTTAGCACCGCTTACTACTACCAACTCATTGCGACAGGTATTAACGCAAATAGCGCTGCTGTTACCGCTAATGCAACAACACAAGAAAGTGGTCCTATTGATAGTATTGAGCTGATCAGTGCAGAACTACCTAATCTTATTGCAAGAGAAACAACGCAATTAGTTGCTCTAGCTCATAGCGGTGATGTAACTCAAGGCATTACCTTAGGCGCAAGTTGGACTTCAAGTGATACATCGATTATTAACGTTAATTCAAGTGGCTTACTTACCGCGGGCAATACTGCTGGTACTGCGACCATAACAATTAATTACCAGGGACAAACAGCCAACCTGAGCGTTACAAATACAGGAGAAGGACAATATGCTTACTTTAATGTGCCAAGTAATTGGGACACGCCTACTGTTTATATATGGACTAATGAAAATGGCACAGAAACTGAGCGTTCAGCGGCTTGGCCAGGTACTGACTTAACCGAAATAGCCACTGAATTTGGTGGAACATGGTTACGCTTTAGCTTACCGGCTACTTGGGCAAACAGTGATGGTAATGTGAATATCATCTTTAGTAATAATGAAGCCAATCAAACTGAAAACCTAACCGTTAATCTTACAAATCCAAGCTGGTACGACAATGGCTGGTTAACTGCATCGCCTATTGGCAATGGTGTAGAAACAGGTGGCCAAGTTCAAGTAGGTAATGGTTCAGTTTATTTAAATGGCAGTAATAACTTATCAGGCAAGCTTTTTACTCGCGGCACGGTTGTTGATATCAATGCAGACTCTGCTGGCACTGGTTTAGAGTTTTCTGGCTGGGAAGGCTCAGGCATGGCTTACCTCGTTGACCCAAGCCAAGCAAATACACAGTTAGTAATCGGGGATGCTTTTTCATATACCTTACTGGCTGTTTTTGACTCAGTGAATGATCCGTATATTCAAGGGCGAACTTTCTTTGTTGATAAAGGCTGTACCGGCTGTCATGGGACTGAAGGCGACAGCGGCACATCGTTACTTAACGTTGCCAATAACTACAGTTTAAGTCAGTTAACTAATTACATCGAAAACAACATGCCTATTGGTAATGCCGCAGCTTGTACTGGAGATTGTGCCTCGTCAACAGCTGATATGATTTTAGCTGGAGCTTACTCTGCCCCATCAAACATGTGTAATGCAACCGACTTAAATGATTTGATCCCACAAGATCGAAGCTACCGTTTGTTATCAACCTTAGAGTACAACAACACAATACGCGACCTCTTAGGCTTGGCTAACACTGTTGATGTAACCTCAGGTCGTATTCCTGCAGATATTCCCGTCAACGGTTTTAAAACTAATGCGAATGCCTTATTCACTAATGATTACGCAAAAGGCTACGTTGTTGCTGCTGAAGCTGCTGCGAACATGGTTAATAATATTTATGACTTAACCTCAGGTTGTAGCGACATAAACTGTTTTATTAATAGTTTTGGTAAGCGAGCATTCCGCCGACCACTAACCCAAGCTGAAGTAACCGACTTAAACGCAGTATATACAGAACATGGTGATATAGGTGTGTTGTCAGCGATTTTATCAGCACCGGCTATGCTCTACCGCTCAGAAGTTGGAGAAGCAAATGGCTCTGGTTATTATGAATTAACTGATTACGAAGTAGCAACCATGTTGTCTTATACCTACTGGGCAACTACCCCAGATGCTAATTTAATGGCCAAAGCTGACGCTGGAGAATTAAGTATGCCAGCACAAATTGCATCAACAGTTAGTAATATGCTGCAAGATCCTAAAGCTAAAAGTGCTTTTGAACGCTTTATTTCAGGTTGGTTAGATCTTGATAAAGAGATTAAAACACCTGGACTTAGCGAAAGTTTAAAAGCTGACATGAAACAAGAAACTATAGAATTTGTTCGCCGAACTGTATTTGAAGGAGGTCAATACAATGATTTATTAACCGCCGATTATAGCTTTATGACTCAACAACTTGCTACGCATTATGGTTTAGAGTGGCCGGGTGGTAGTAACTGGCAAAAAGTTAGCTACAGTGAGGAGAATGGTAACGGTGAACGTCGTGGAATATTAGGTCATGCTGGTATTTTAACCTTACAGTCGGCCTCAGAAAAAACTCATCCAGTTAAACGTGGGTTATTTGTACGCCGTAATCTTATGTGTCAAGACTTCCCGCCACCACCTATTGGCGCAATATTAAAACCACAAGAAGATCCAACCTTAACAGTTCGCCAACGTTTTGAAAATGCCCATTTACAAGACGGTTGTGAATCATGCCACCAATATATTGATGGTATAGGTTTTGGCCTTGAAAACTACAATGAGGTTGGCTTATTTACCACCTCTGAAACTACAGATGACGGCCAAGTGAAGGTCATTAATTCGGCTGGCTATATTGGTAGTTTATATTCGGCTGAAACCTTTTTATCAGCTAGCGATCCGGTAGTTCCATATCAAGGTTTAGATGAATTAGCACAACTTGTAGCAGACAGCGCACATGGTAAAGCTTGTTATGCTCGCCAATGGTATCGCTATATGCGGGGTCAACGTGAGACAAATGACGATAACTGTACTGTTCAGGTATTTGGTCAAATATTTAAAGGTGGCACAAATACAAGCATGCTTGATCTGATGATCCAGTTTACCCAAACCAAAAACTATACCTTGCGTAAATAGTGGAGCAAAAAATGACTTTTTTAAAAAATAAAATGCAACGCCGCGACTTTCTTCGCACGCTTGCTAAAGCTGGATTAACTACCGCCTTTGCTAGTCAATTTGCTTTCTCACCTAAAGTGTTCGCTGCGGCGGGTGAAGCTAGACGGTTTATCATGGTGTATTACCCTAATGGTTGTGTTCGTGATAAATGGCATAGTTATGATATTGGAGGCTTAGGCTCTGGCAGCTTAGCTAGCAGCCCTCTAGAGCCGTTAGAAAGACATATAGATAAGATTCTGCCCATTAAGAACTTAACCTTTGCGGGTCATGGTGGAGTATCTGCCCATCCGGCTGCGTGTCAGGGGGTTTTTTCTGGTGGGCAAGTAGGTGCCCCTACCTTTGATGCCGAAATAGGCGCTCAACTTGGTGGTAATACCACAAATAATCTACATGTTGGGGTTTGGTCTAGCAAAGCACAAGGCTCTGAATATATGCCATTTACTGACATCAACCGCAATAAGATTGATGTGCCCGACAACCCACAAATGATTTACGATAACTTGTTAGCAGACGTCGTTAATAATGCTAATCAAAGTGAAGCATCTCCTGATGATTTACGTCGTAAACGCGTACTTGAATCACTGCATGAAAATCTAGATTTACTGCAAGGCAATATGTTAAATGTTCAGCAACAAGGTAAGTTACTTACCCATGAGGAATCTTTAAATTATTACCAAAAAGTATTAAATAGCTCGCTCGATATAGGTGATGGCTCAGGATTTTACCGCCCTAATGTCGGCATGAGCGGCATAAATGATGAAGCAGAAGAAGTTGCAAAAGCGCAAATGCGCAATATTGCAATGGGCTTTCAAGCCGATATAACTCGCACCGCAAGTTTTCAATTTATGGCCGCGCAAGATGAAGCATTAAAAGTGAATTTCGAGAGTATTCGCCCTTACATGGGTGAATACGGGAGTGGCGAAAGACTTAACTGGAACGAAACACGCTCTCATGTAAGTTCGCACAACGAATCAAACTTGTTCGATTCACAAACGCGTTGGTACAACATGATGGTCGCTTATTTAATGGACCAATTAGCCTCTCGGCCTGACAGTGCTTACGGTGGAACCTTGCTCGATAATACCTTGATATTAGTAATGTCTGAAGTTGGCGGAGGTAATCACCAACTTGAAAATCCAGGTATTTATTTAGCTGGTGGTGCAGGTAATGCGATTAACATAGGCATGGCAACGGATGCTAACAATGCAGGTATGTCTAATTTGTATCTAGATATCGCCAATGCTTTCGGCTTAGGTTGGAGCAGCTATGGTAATAGCTTCGGCGGAGTAAACGGCGTTTTAGTGTAATTTTATTCGGCGTTATCTATTTATTTCACGTTACTGCTAACTACAAATAGATAACGCTGTTTCCACTCAAAATAAGCCAAGTATTAAGCTGTACTGATAGTAAAAGCACTCACTATTTTTTAAACGGCATTATTAATAATGATAACAGTGAGCTATTTTGCTTAGCGTTTGGAAATTCAACTAAGCCAATATCAAGATCGCTATCACTTTTAATCGCACTATCTTTATAACTACCAAACAACTTATCCCACCAAATAACACTAAAACCATAATTTGAGTTAGTTTCACTAACGCGTTGACTATGGTGAATACGATGCAGAATTTGCGTCATTAATATTAACCGTAACGGCTTTTCTATTACCTGAGGTAGACGAATATTGGCATGATTAAATAAGGCTAAGCCATTAAGTGTAATTTCAAATATCAATACAGCAATAGCGGGAATGCCTAACGCACTAACGGCAATAAGTTTAACAACAATACTTAGTACTATTTCAATGGGATGAAAACGTAAACCGGTACTGGTATCTACATGAGCATCGGCATGATGTACTCGGTGTAAACGCCAAAGCAAAGGGACTTTGTGGAATAACCTATGTTGCCAATAAATCAAAATATCTAAAATGAGTAAACTAACAATGATGACAACAAAGCTGGGTAAAGTTATTAAGTTAAACAATCCAATAGAGTGCTCTTGGTTATAAACAGCTACCGCGGTAAGGCCGATAGGCACAGTTAACCGAGCAACAACTGATGACGCGAATACTAGACCAAAATTTGCCAGCCAACGTTTAGACGATTTAATGGGTGATTTACGCGCAGGTAAAATTGCTTCAATTAACATCATAATCACTAAAATGCTAAAGAAGAAACCAAGTCGCCACCCTATTTCATTAGTCATGATTTACCGCATCACTGTTTACAGAACGATTTTTAGCACTTACTTCACCAACATCAAGTTTTGTTTCATTAACGGTATCTGCCATATTAACTTCTTGTTGTTTCAGGGTGTGATAGCCGCCATGTATGCGGGTGAAAATAGTAATCGCACAGGCGCTAGCGAATAGATAAGCCAGTAATGCAAAGTGCTCCGGCCAAAGACAAAAAGCGATAAACAAGGCGATTGTTTCAGTGCCTTCAGTTAGGCCGTTTAAATAGTAAAAACTTTTGTATTTAAATTGCGGTTTATCAATTTTAAATTTTTCAGCGGCAATGGCAAAAGCGAGAAAACTTGAACCTGTACCTATAAAAGTCGCTAACAACACAGCGCCAGCAATAGCATTTTGTTCTGGGTTAGCCAAAATAAAGCCGAGCGGAATAGCCGCATAAAATAAAAAGTCGAGGGTAATATCTAAAAAACCACCGGCACTTGAGCTTTGCTTAGCATAACGAGCAAGTGCGCCATCTAAACCATCTAAAATACGATTCGCGACAATTGTCGCAAGTGCCCAATACCAAAATTGAAAGGCTAAAAATGGCACAGCTAACAAGCCAACTAAAAAACCATAAAAAGTTATTTGATCTGCGGTTACGCCACGTTTATGCAACAAGGCGACGACGGGTGTTAGCAATGGTTTTATAACCGGTGTGATAAATTTATCTAGCATATTAATGTCCTATTCAATGCCCTATTCAATGTCCTATGCATTTTCTAGCGCTACGTTAACTTATCTAACTGATCTAACTTAGCTACTTACTCACGTATCTGCTTAATTTCCGCTTTAGCTGCAGGTCTAGTTAAGGTGATAATTTTTCCACCTGCCGCCTCAGCGTCACTATGATCATGAGTTACCATCAACGCCGGCAATTGATGATAACGAATTTGTTCAAACACTAATTGCCGTGTATCTTCACGTAATTGCACATCAAGCTTACTAAAAGGCTCATCAAGTAAAATAGCTTTCGGCTCACTCAGTAATACTCGAAGTAGCGCAACACGGGCTTGTTGACCTCCCGATAAATTATCAGGATGACGATTAGCAAAACCTGACAAACCAAATTGCTCAAGAGCATCATCTATTTTTTCAAGCCGTTGTTTTTTATTACCTGCTGGCATTGCAAAGGAAATATTACCGGCGACAGACAAATGCGAGAACAACAAAGCATCTTGATATAACACGCCCACATGGCGTAAATGTGCAGCAGTATTAGTGATATTATTATTGTTTAATAAAACTTCGCCTTTGGCATGAAAACCTTGCGGTAAAGAGCCCGTTAACCAATTCAGTAAACTTGATTTGCCACTACCCGATGGCCCCATAATAGTCAGTATTTCACCACCATTAATCTGTTCATTTACGCTGAGTAGTAATTCATTTTGACGAAATAATTTTAAATTATTTATCTGTAAAGATGATTGCATTTAAATAACCTTTAGCGATTCGCGCTTTTATAAATAAACTTAGGCAATACCCATGCGAGTATAAAACCAATCAGTGGTAATAGCATTTGCATAAGTGCATATACCGCGCTTGTACGTCTGCTTGCGCCATTAGCAAGGGTAACCGCTTCAGTGGTTATAGTGCTAATACGCCCTCCTCCCGCTAACAAAGTAGGTAAGTATTGGCCAAAACTAATCGCTAGGCCTAAGGCAAATGCAATTAAAATTGGTGTCAATAATTGCGGTAGTTTTACTTTAAAAAACACCTTACTAGGTTTAGCACCTAAACTTGCAGCAACAATTGCAAAGCGTTTATCTAATTGTCTATAACTACTCGATAGCGATAAAAACACATAAGGCAATACAAATAAAATGTGGGCAATAACCACGTTAATATAACTAATATAAACCGTTTTCACTGCTATAAATTGGGGAATTAATTGTTGTATTAACACCAAGCCAAATAAAAAGGCAATGCTTGGAACCATTAACGGCATATAAATAATTAAACTGATAAAAGGTGATACCTTTTTACCCTTTATTTGTTCTGCTTCAAGACAAAATAAAGTTAAAGTAATTGCGATTAAGGTCGTGATTAAACCAATTGATATAGTATTAAATAATGGTGTACCCATTTGCATAATAGCGCTTTGCCAATGCAACAAGGTAAGGCTATCAGGCAGTATCGCCGGAAAACGCCAAAAGCCAGCCACTGACCACAACACCAAGCCCACTAACGACAAAGTAATAAATAACACAACTAAGGTGGTAATAACCGAGGTGATTTTTTGCCAAAAAGCACCACCATATTCACGCTTGCCATTGGTTAGCATTTCACAAAATAATACCCGTACCATTTTTTCAGCTAACAGCCACAACACTAATATTCCGCCAGTAACTGCTAACTGTAATAATGCTCCTGCTGAGGCTTTTAGGCGAAGATTTAAATCGACGTCATTAAACCAATGCATAATAGCAACAGCCAATGTAGGTGGTGTATTTGGACCCAATATTAAAGGCATTTCCACACTTGAGCTAGCGTAGGCTAAAACAGCTAATAGTGGTAAGCGTAACAACGGATATAAGCTTGGTAGTATCACTTTAAAAAATGCGGTCATTGGACAATAACCTAAATTAAGCGCCACCTTATGTTGTTGACGTAATTTTTTACCTAGTTCTGGTTGAGCTAACGCACCTAATGCCATCAATAACAAAAAGGGTAACTCTTTTAAGGTTAAGCCTAGAATGATGCTTAACCCGTAATTATCGTGCGGAAATATTCCGTGTGGTGCAAATTCCCAGCCGCTCAACCAAGGAGATATTAGTCGAGATATCATGCCCGATGGTGCAATTAAAAAACCTACCGCTATTGCGGCTGCTGCATGTGGGATCACTAAAATAGGGCTAAGAATCTGCTGAATACGCGCCAACCAAACACTATTAAAAAAAGCGGCGAGTATCATTAAGGTGATAACAAAAGCAATAAACGTACTGATTAAACCGGTTGCAACACTCAAAGCAACCATTTGCCCTAAACCTGTCGTGTCCCATAGTTCGCTAAACGCTTGTAGCCCAATATGGTATTGGTTCAATACCGGCGCCCAACCTAACGCCGGTAATATTACGCCAATTAAGCCACCAAATACGGGAACAACTAATAGCAATAATAAAAATTTAGGGCTGTGTTTAACCATCACAGTAAACCAATCAGTTGCAACTGCTGATTTGCTAACTTGTTTGTTATTAACTTGTTTGTCATCAACTTGTTTGTTATTGAAGACAACTTGGGTGTTATTTTCTAAACTCATCGGGTTACCCCATAACGAGCTTGCCAACCGTCAGTAATAGCACTTACCCAACTTGGATGCGGCTCACTTAATGTTGCTTTGATACTATCAACTGGTAAAGCACTAGGGTGAGGTTGTTGCGCTTTAAATAAGGCTTGCTCTGCATCACTCAATGCTGAATGAATTAATACGCTGCGATCGCCCCATACATTAGCTTTTTGTTTATAAGCTTGTGCTTGTGGGCTTAATAAAAAGTTAGCAACTAGCTGGGCACTTTGTTGATGACTTGCGTTATATGGGATCGCAACAAAGTGAGTATTGCTTAAACTACCATCCTGCATTGCATAACTACGGATACTATTGGGTAAATCATAACGTTGCACTGCTGCAGGCACTTCAGGAGCAGAAAAAGTAAAAGCGACACTCAGCTCGGTATCATCAACTAAGCGACGCATTTCAACGCCACTTTGCATAAAGTGCTCGCCTTTACGCCAAAGTTGAGGATGAAGCACTTCTAAAAAGGCCCATAATGGCTCAAGTATAATCTCTATATTTTCAGGGGTTGTTGGTAAATAAAGTTGTGCCTGAGTTTGTGATTTATCTTGTACCTGAGTGATGGCATCACTTTGTTGATGTAATACCACTAAGGCGTATTTTAAAAAGCTCATTCCTAAAAAATCAGGCGGTTTAGGGTAACTAAAACGTCCGGGATTTTTTTTACTCCACACTAATAATTCATTTAATGTTTTTGGTGGATTAGTCGTTGCTAGTTCATCGTAATAAAAACTCAATGAGGCTTGTCCCCAAGGAGACTCCATACCCTGCGTTGGCACACCAAAATCAAGCGTTACCGCAGGATTATTAATTGGGTCGGTTAAGGTAAAATTAGGCAGTTCATTCGCCCAGTTTTTTAATAATAATGAATGCTCAGCCATGGCGGCAAAGTTAGCCCCATTTATCCACACTAGGTCAACACTGCCTTGGTTATCATTATTGGCTGATTTTTCGGCGAGTACTCGACTTACTGCTTCACTGGTATCACTGAGTTTTACTTGTTGTAAATTAATGTTGTATTTAGCTTTGACCTGTTCGGCAACCCATTTTATGTAGCTGTTTATTTGTGGGTCGCCGCCCCAAGCGTGAAAAAAAACATCTTGGTTTCTGCCTGAGTTTTCAATGTTTTTCCAATGTTTTGAGGGTGCTGTTTGTTCGCTACTTTTTACTGTAGGGCTTGTAGTAGAAACAGTCTTAGGAGTTTCTATCGTCCCCCCAATATTTGCACTTACTACTAGAGAAGTAGAACTTAACGCAAAAATAATAAACGCGATAAAGCAAAAGCTAGATCGCGTCACTATTTTTATTGGTGCAAATTTAATGGTTGGCATTTAAGTCCCAGTTGTAATCCAAGAAGCTAATATCCATATGTCCATTAATAAGTGTCATTTTTTGCTGTTGATTTAAGTTAAATGCTTGCGCGTATAAAAGCATAAACTGCTCTAAGGACTGAGTATTATTGAAGCCTTTTTCAAAATCTTCGCCATACCATTTAAAAATTGAAGATACGTTTAAGGTATCGTCTTTAACAAAGTTACGTGACTTATCAGATAAAAAACGCACTGTTTGTTGCTCAAGTTGCTGGTTTAATTTATCACCTGTATACGCTTCTTCACGTAATGCAGGGCAACCAATACTGGCACAATTTACAGCAAAATGAATACGTGGATCGTTATATGTCGCTTTACCTTGCGCATCAACCGCGCCGCGAATTAAACCATGCTCTATATCATTAAGGCTACGTGTTTTACCTAATAAGGGAATAAATTCTTTACTCCATGGTGAACTAAAAAAACTACCTAAATCTTTTATTGATTTAAGGTTAGGATATTCCTTAGTATTCAAGTTAGACACTATAAGCTCTACCGTCCATGCATTGTATGCGTTGATTAAGAAAGCTAGTTGTTTAGGATTACTCCACTCATCAAACTCACTTTTTTTAACCTGTGCTAACAAGTTTAAATAATTGGTTAACTTATTACGCTGCGCTTGCATGGCAACATAATCAACCGCAGTACTGTGACCATTATTAATAGTGACCACATTATTGCTTAACAAGGTGTTCCAACTGTCGTGCATGCTTTGTGCGCTGCCTGCAAACGACGTTGCAAGCAATGTTGCAAACAAAACTGAACCCAATAATAGTGCCTTAAACATATTAACCTCTACGCCATGTATGGTATTTTTCAAGCCATTTTAATACGGTTTGCGGCGCATGATTTCGTTTCCACTCACCCGCTGCATACTTGTTACCTTCTGCCCACGTTGGATAGCTGTGAATAGTACCTAAAATTTTGTTAAGTCCTAAACCATGTTTCATGGCTAATACAAACTCAGCAATCAAGTCACCTGCGTGTTCAGACACTACGGTAACACCTAAAATTTTATCTTTGCCCTTCGGTGTAATCACTTTAATAAAACCTTTGGTGGCACTGTCAGTAATTGCTCGGTCTAACTCTTCAAAGTCAAAACGAGTGATTTCATAATCTATGCCTTTATCTTTCGCGTCTTGTTCGTTAAGACCAACACGAGCGACTTCAGGATCAATAAAGGTAGTCCACGGAATTACGCGATAATCGACTTTAAACTTTTTAAGATGACCAAATAAACCATTAACTGCCGCATACCACCCCTGATGAGATGCCACATGAGTAAACTGATAAGGACCAACAATATCGCCAGCAGCAAAAATGTTAGGGTATAAAGTCTCTAAATATTCGTTAGTAACAATGGTACGGTTAGTTTCAATACCTAACTCTTCAAGGCCATAACCTTTTAGGCGTGCACTACGACCAACAGCACAAAGTAGCTCATCGTATTCAATGTCAATTTCTTCGTCCTTATGTTTTACGATAATGAACTTTTTACCATCACGCGTTTCACAGCGAAGCGCTTGGTGTGAAGTTAAAATGTTAACACCACTTTCAGTTAACGCTTCATGGGCAAAGGTAGAGACTTCAAGATCTTCTTTGATCATGATGCGCTCTGCCATTTCAATTTGGGTAACTTGTGAGCCTAAACGAGAAAAGCTTTGTGCTAATTCACTACCAATGGGTCCGCCACCTAATACCACTAACTTTTTAGGCGCTTCGTCTAACTCAGCAAACTTACTCCATAACGTATCACTGGTTACATAACCCGTTTCTTCAATTCCTGGTAATGGTGGTACAAATGGGCGTGCACCCGTAGCAATAACAATAGTACGTGCGGTTAAGGTTTGCGTGCCGCCATCATTTAGTTTGATTTCTACTGTCCACGGGTCAATTAATTTACCGTAACCTTTAACAATATCTACACCTAAGTCAGTGTAACGCTCAACACTGTCATGTGGAGCAACATCGGCAATAACTTTATGTACTCGTGCCATGACTTTTTTGAACGAAAACTGTGGCGTAGCATTCTCTAAACCGTAGTTTTCACCGTGGCGAATTTGCTCTGCAATTTTCGCACTTTTAATAATCGCTTTACTTGGAACACAACCATAATTTAAACAATCACCGCCCATTTCACCGGCTTCAATTAAGGTTACCTTGGCTTTAACTGCTGCAGCAATGTAGCTAGTTACTAAACCACCCGCACCAGCGCCAATAACAATCATGTTACGGTCGAATTGTTTAGGCTTAGTGTAATTTTTGTATACGCGACGTTTTTTAAACATGTTTAATATGCCTTTAGAAATGAGTGGAAAGAATCCTAATAAGGCGAACGATAAAATTAAGTTGAAAGATAAAATACCTGACAAACTTTCTATTTGTGCAAGCTGTGTACCAGCGTTAACAAATACAAAAGTCCCAGCTAACATGCCCACTTGACTTACCCAATAAAAAGTCCATGATTTTATTGAAGTCACGCCCATTAACAAGTTAATTAAAAAGAATGGAAATGCCGGAACTAAACGCAATGTGAATAAGTAAAATCCGCCTTCTTTTTCAACACCAGCATCAATTGCATTTAAACGTTCAGGAAAGCGCTTTTGAATAAAGTCACGCAGTAAATAACGCGATACTAAAAAGGCAAGTGTTGCGCCAATACTTGATGCAAAAGAAACCACCAACAAGCCTTCGCCTAAGCCAAATAAAGCGCCTGCGGCAAGTGTTAAAATAGCAGCACCCGGTAAAGAAAGTGCGGTAACAACAACATACAGTAAAAAGAATCCGCCAATAACAAGTAAAGGTGATTGCTCTTTCCAATGGCTAAACTGTTCCATTGAGCCTTTTAACCCTTCAAGTGTTAACAATTGATTTAGGTTAAAGTGAAAAAACAAAGTAATTACCGCTGCAGCAATGACTAATATAAATATTTTTTTTATCATGTATATCTCTTTAAAGTGTTACGTGTTTTAACTGATGTGAGCGTTTTAGCGCTTTCTTAAAATGTATGGCTAAAGGTTAATTGGGCATTGATAGGTAATTCAGGAAATACCAATGTTGCGCCAAAATAACCCCCTTCAAATACAGGGCGCCAATTTTTTTGATTAGTCACGTTATTAATGTCTAAACGTAGTTTGGTAGTCGGCGTAAAAGCATAGCTTGTGTTTACGTTTAAGGTGTATTGATCTCTTATGGTGACAGTACCTAAAAAGTCTAATGGGTAACTACTGGTATATAGACCGGAAAAACCCGCTTGCCATTCATCATTTATTGAGTAATTGCCATTAACACTAAACGCTTGCTCTGGAATACCCTGCACTTGCGCATTTGACGGTGAAAATAAAGTGTAATTTGGTGCGCCAATACTGGTGCCATTAATAATATCAGGACGTGAGTTATCAAAGGCATCGGCAACTTGTGCTGAATCTTGGCTACTGGCAGAGTTGTCATATCTCGCTTTAATATAGCTGTAACCCGCACTTAACCATAATGGGTAAGCATCGTAAAAAACTTGCGTTTCAAAACCTTCTGTACGAATACCGGTATTACTTCCATCACGGTTACGTAAACTACGACGCTGGCTAAACAAAGCTCCGTCGGCATACCAATTATTACTAGTTGGCGCGTATTTTAAACCAAACTCAGCTAAGGTATTTTCAGTGGCAAAGTTTTGTGCGCTGATTAAATTGTCACTACCTAATGCCGTACCGCCAGCCATACTATTTGACGTTGCTTCGTTATAGCTTCCTGTACCATAAACAGTAAAATCTGTACTAAGAGCATATCCCACACTTATTTGTCCAGAGTGTAAGGTTTCATTGATGCTGTCACTGACGGAAACTTGTCCTTGTGGTGCTATCGGATCACTCGCTTCAACATTATAAAAATCTACACGGTAACCTATGGTGGTATGCAAGCTGTCGGTCCAGTCAGAATCATGCTGAATGGCAAAACCAGTTTGCCATGAGCTAGAATCGGTGGTGTCAGATAAATTAAAATCGCCATTGCCGTCATTGTCTATATCGTATTGAGCACCAGGAGACACAAAAACACCGGGCTTTAATTCAACTAAACGAGCTTGTTGTTCTGCCGTTAACGGAATACGACGATTGGAAAGTGGGCCAGTTAAATCTATTGGTGAATCAGCTTCAGTAGTAAATTGACTAAAACCCTTCACTTTATTGTAACGAACATCAAAAGCAAAAATTGTTTGCTGTTCGTTATCCCATTGATAAGTTAATTCAGAGCGATTTTGCGCAGAGTCTGCACCATCAATAATTTCTACAAAGCTGTTTTGCGCAATTTCTTCACGTTCTAAATGCTGGTAATAGGTAATATTTTTAAAAGATGTTTTAGATGAAAGTTCACGTTTATAAATACTGTGAAATAGGTAGGTAGTCGCTTCATTTAAATTATCCGGATCGGTTAATACCGTACTTCTATCAATTTTTACTTGCCCTGTAGGTGATACCAACGAGCCCGCAGCCGGAACTGTGCTGCCATTACTTTGCACACCTTGCCCGGTAATGTACAAGCCATCATCAATTAAAGCTTGAGTCGGACGGTTAATACCGGCGTTATCAGTAAATTCAACTTGGTAAAACTCAAAATTTACATCCCAGCTAGTTTTATCATCAGGAAATAACCTGAAAGCGGTAAAAATGCTGTCACTTTTTAAAGCGGCATAGTCATAATAACTGCCATTATCAACATGTTCAGCGCTTATTCTAAAGCCACTTTTATCTTTTACAATTGGCGTGCTGTAATCAATTTGAGCACTGTATTGATCCCATTGCCCTGCCGATAAAGCAAGCCTACCGGTGCTTTCATCAGTTGCTGCGGTTTTAGAGTGTAAATTAACAAAGCCACCATTACGTTGGCTTGAGCCAAACAATACCGGCGGAGCGCCTTTTACAACATCAATGCTTTGTACTGAGTTAAATGATAGTGGTACACCAAAACCATTATTACCGGCTTGTCTGCGTGTTCCATCTTGAAACAACTCACCCAATTGGCCGCGAATAGTAGGCAAGCTGGGGGCGCCAAAACCACTGGCAGAATAAGTATTTGGGCTAATGGCCAATACATCTTGCAATGACGTTATGTTCAATTGTTCGATTAACTCACTTGAAATTGGTGTTATAGAGCGAGCAATTTCTTTAAGTGCTATGTTGTCGCCAAATGGGCCATCAACTGTAGAATCTTTCACTGACAAACCTTGAGAGTGATTAGCTTGACCTACCACTTCAATCACTTCCAATGATTTTTCATTTACTTTATCTTCTGCATTAACAACAAGTGAAGTACTTAGTCCTATTGTGATTGATGCAATCAAATATGCCCGTTTCAAATTTACGCTCTTTAGTGATTTATTATGTGTCATGGGCATTAAGACCCTCACCCCTCTAAATAAATTTCAAAGCTTTGGTGTTCATTTTACGAGAATCGGTTATGTACTTAATTTTTTAAGGATAAGTTTGAAGTTGATTACTTAAGGACTATTGATTCAGAGATCATTACTAGGAGTGATTGTTTTAGAACTGATGACTTCTGACTTCAAATTAATTAATTAACAAAGTTACTGAGCCAATGACTTAATAAAATTGATTAAGAAAGTTAATTGATGAAATTAGTTACGAGTTTTTGAAATAAAAAACCAAACAATCGGTCTTAATCATCCTGATGTTTATTATTTTTCAATTTAGGAATTTTTATGAGTAACTCAATGAGTTCAGATGTACAAAACCGTTTGCAATGGTCTTTATTTTCGCTACGCCTCGGTGTTTTTATTGTGATGATTATGTGGACTTTAGACAAGTTTTTTAATCCTGGGCACAGCACTAAAATATTTGAAAAATTTTATGGCATTGCGGGTTCTAGTGACACAGTGGCGTATATTTTAGGTGCTTTACAACTGCTACTAGTGCTTGCTTTTTTAGTTGGCTTTAAAAAGCGCATTACCTACGGCATTATTTTTATCATACATGCAATGTCTACCTTCTCTTCGTATAATCAATACCTTGATGGTTTCAATAACTTATTATTTTTCACTGCATGGCCAATGCTAGCAGCTTGTTTCGCGCTTTACTTGTTACGCGATCAAGACGTTAAATTTACAGTTAAATAATTTTACGGTGAACACTAGATATACCTAGTGTTCACCTTTATTAAAACTCACTTTCACCTAATCCTTTCTCCTGAACCACTTATTAAACTGCAACATACCCATATTACTTAGTAAAATGAAAACGATAAAATCAAATGTTTATTATTTTCACTGATGTATACTGAACTCTATTTATTTACACAATATTTCATATCCTGAGTTCATATATTACATGCATGTATTAAATTGGTGGACTGGAAGCGCATCTTTCAAAAATCTTAGCATTTCAATTTTAATTGCTTTAATTCTTTCCGGTTGTTCAAGTAGGGCAACTCCTTTACCCAAAGAATATTCCCAAATGTTACCGTGGGGTGCATTAGACCTTGATGTTAATAACAAAGATTCACAGTTCACTCTACGCAGAAGCTTAGGTGATGTTTTAAAACAAAGAATGTTAGAACTTTCGCCAAATTCGACCAATGCAGACTTTAATATTTTAGCCTTATCAGGCGGTGGTGCAGGTGGCGCTTATGGTGCAGGCGTACTCAACGGTTGGAAGGATAATGGAACATTACCTGATTTTGATGTGGTAACGGCTATATCTACAGGCTCTATCATGGCATCGTTTGCTTTTTTAGGTGGCGAAAAAATAGCAAAGTTAGACACCATATTTAATAACTTGGCTTCTGAAGATCTTTATACCAGTAGTTGGTTAAATATCTTTAGCGATGCAACCCTTTCTGATCCTACACCATTAAAAATGGCGCTTAAAAAAGGCATTAACGAAGAGTTTTTAATTAAAATTGCTGCTGAACATAAAAAAGGCCGCCGTTTATATGTTGGCACAACTAATTTAGATACCGGACAGTTAGTTGTTTGGGATATGGGAGCAATCGCTGCAAGTGATCACCCTGATAAAGTACAGCGTTACCGCGATATTATTTATGCGTCATGCGCTGTGCCTGTTATTTTCCCACCGCACTTTTTTGAAATACCAATTAATGGTGAAAAATATTCTCAAATGCATGTTGATGGCGGTGTTTACTCTAATGTATTTATGGTGGGAATGTTCATTAACTGGGTAAATGAATTACAAATACAGCAAGATGTAAGTGCTAAGGTAGAAACCAACCTTTATATTATTGCTAACAAAAAATACCGTGAACGCCACGAATATGAGCCAGTGCCCCTAAGAATACGGCCAATATTAAATTCATTTATTAATGTTGAAATGGACTTACTATTTGATCGTAGCGTATCGCGCATTTATCACAGCGCAAAACAAAAAGGCGTTAATTTTCATATGGCAACAATTCCGCAAAACTCAAACGATATAAAATCTATGTTAGAATTTGTGCCAAGTGAAATGCGTGAAGTTTATAAGTTAGGTTATGGCAAAGCAATTAAAGGCTACGATTGGCAAACAGAAATCTTGTGGAATGAATATGATTTAAAAGTGGGTAAACCATTGAATGAATAATTGAATGAGTAATTGAGTGAATAGATGTTAACTTGAGCTAACATCTATCACCTAGTTACTAGTACTTATGATTTATCACTTTATTCATTAACAATGAAAAATTAAACTTTACTCACAGTGAATGTACCTACTAGCTTTTGCAACTTACTAGCGGTTGAGTCAACCATTTTAGAGCTATTGGTAAGCTCTTCAATGTAACTCGCCATATCACGAGTTACATCAAATACCGATTGTACCGTTTCCGCATTTCTCGCACTATTTTGCTCGATAATATTAATCGCAGAAAACATTTCTTCAACAATGGCATGTAATTCTTTATTCTCTGTTGATGCAGCTTCAGTGAGCTTTAAACTTTCATCAACATTTTCAACACCTGCTTCCATAAAAGCTACCGCTTGCTTAGTTTCATCCTGTAAATCATGAATCATCGCTTGAATGTCTTTAGCTGCTTCTGCAGTTCTTCCCGCTAAACCTCGTACTTCATCTGCTACTACAGAAAAACCTCTACCGTGCTCACCAGCTCTTGCCGCTTCAATGGCTGCGTTTAAGGCTAATAAATTTGTTTGATTCGTGATTTCTGTGATAACTGAAATAATATGACCAATATCATTCATTTTTGTATTAATTGACTGCACTGAATTAGCCGTTGAAGAAACAATATCGCGAATAGCTTGCGTACCTGCTCTAGCGCTTTTGTAATCATCTTGAGCTTTATTAACAACATGTGCCATTGTCTCTTTCATACTTTCGCCAGTATGCGAGGCCTGTAATATAACAACCCGTTGGTTTTCTATTAAGGTTTGCATATGCTCCATCGACTCTTGTACTTGCATAGAGCTTTTAGCAACCGCATCATTTTTATTAAGCATTTCTTCGTTAGTAGCCTTAACATTGCCGGAAGCTCTAATCACCTGCCCGACAATACCGTCTAAGTTATCGATAAAACTATTAATCCAACGGCTCATATCACCTGTTTCATCATGCTTGATGTCTGCTGGCGCTAGTCGTTGAGTAAGGTTACCTTCACCTTCGGCAATAGTTCTTATCACCTGGGTCATATGGTTCAAACGGTTAGATACTTTGTTAGTACCAAATATTGAGAAAACATAACCACTTAACAAAATAGAACCAAGGGTTACGCTATTTACAATAGTATTAGAAAGATCAGTAAAACTACTTAGGCCGCCATGAACACAAACAATACCACTGACCATAATAAAGTATATGTTCATTAAACTTAGATTAATCGAACGACGGCGATAAACCTCTTCGAGGTCTCCTTCACACATCATTCCCCAAACGTCTAACGAACCTGGCATTTGAAACGTAACCCCTTTACCTATTACTGGAATATGTCGATAATCAGAATAACCAGGGTAACTAACAAACAAATTTTCACCGTGCTTAATTGTTTCTCTAATACCTGGGTGAAGTTCATTGGTGGCAGGATCGGTAAATCTAATTTCTAACTCGGTATGACGTTTAATTTTAACCACACCAAAACCAGTATTGACTCCCGATTTTAAGTTTTCGCCGTGACTGAAGGCATTATCTTCAAAGCGAGATCGAGATAAGGCAACACCCTGCTGAATACTCGTATCAAATTTAGCATCAACCATAAACAGGTAGTTATCACCAGATTCAGGATAAACATGTCCTGCTTCACGTTGAATTAAATCGCCCAATACATCATTAGGTACACGTGCCGCTAATATTGCAACGGTTTGACCATTTTCTATCAAGGGTAGGTAAAACATAATGGTCACTTCATCATGAAATTTTGATGAAGAAGCACCGATACTTAACGTATATTTATCAACATAAGGGCCATGTAAAAATCGATTTTTTTGTGCCATAGCAACCGCTTTCGATTGTTCATGGCGCTTACCAACTCTTGCAGGATAACTACTTACAACAACATTTGAGTTTTGGTCTAAAATAAATATTTCAGAAAAATCACAAATTTCTTTATTCTTTTTTTGCAGTAATTGACTATTATTTTCGAGCTTTACAATATCAATATCGCTTGCCAATGAACTAAGGTGACCCCAATGAGTATCCGCCCACATCTGTAATAATTTAACGCGAGTATTGGCAACACCTTCAAAAATTTGTTCTACAGTAGAGTATGTACTTTTATTAACAAAGCAGCTAAAACCCAATGCTAATTTACCATTAGTACCAAACCAAGGTAACCATGATTTTTCTTTGTTAGATAACTTCATTTGCTGGCTTTTTAAATACATACCTATCTCTTAAAATAATAAATACCGGATGACATGCAACGTCAGCTTTACTTCAGTCAATCTAAAAATTAGCTGACATTGGTTAACAAACGGCACTTATTTGACAATCACAAAACATAAATATGACAATCACATGACATCAAAGATACAAGCAAAATCGTTAATAGGCAAGGTGTACAGACTAAACACAAAATATTTACACAGTACTACCTTCAATTTAAAAACATTAACAATAGAATGATTACTCTAGGCGCTAAATAAAATTAAACACTGGTTAAACGGGAGCTATCAAATCACC
This sequence comes from Colwellia echini, assembly GCF_002843355.2. Taxonomy (GTDB): domain Bacteria; phylum Pseudomonadota; class Gammaproteobacteria; order Enterobacterales; family Alteromonadaceae; genus Colwellia; species Colwellia echini. The sequence continues at coordinate 498,311 of NZ_PJAI02000001.1, read as the reverse complement.
TAAGCGATAAAAATAACAAACTTTATTACTGACAGGCTAATCTAGCCACCCGTTCACCTAAATATCTCGCGGTTAACAATGCATCGCTAGGTACTTTACTATTTTGTGTATAGGTTATTAATCCAGATTGCGCACCTGAGTTATTCACTACATTATTTTCTTTTAACCCTTTACCATCTAATCCTGCCCACAACATACCATGTTGTCCAGCAAGCGTTTGTAAATATTGAATGGTACTTAATTGATCTCCAGAGTAATAAGAGCCTACCGTAAATGCTGCGGCTATTTTGTTAGTCCAACCGCCGCTAAACCATATTTCACTTGAGGCATCTACAAACGCTTTAAATTGTGCAGATATTGAACCCATGTAAGTTGGGGAGCCAAAGATAATAGCATCTGCTTTACTGATGTTATCCAACATATCTTGTGCAATAAAACGGCCTTGATGAATATGCTCAGGCTGAATACGATAAGCATTCACTTCTACCGCACCTTGCGCGTTATAAATGGTACTGGCGCCTTGTTGTATCGCATTAGCTAAACTGTGCGTTACACCTGATGCAGAATGGTAAACGACGGCAATTGATTTCATAGTATTCCTTATTTTATTGCTTATTTATTCTTTAGGCTGTAGCGTTAATTAGAAAATTAATTCCTGATTAACCTGAGCTCAGGTTGATTAATATGCGTTTCGCTGCTCAGGTAAGTCACTGTGGTATTGAACAAACTCAACTTCAATGCCATTTGGGTCTATGTAATATATATTCGAGCGATATGGATCTTCAGGACCTTTTTTATCAAGCTTAAAGCCAGCAGCTAACAACCTTGCTTGCATGGCCGATAAATTAGTTACAACGTACGCGAAGTGAGCTAAGCCTATTTGGTGACCTGCTAAATCACGGGCTTTCCCCTCTCCTGCACTACAAAAAGTTAAATATTGATCGTCATCACCAAAATGAAGCCAGCGACGTGACTTTCCATACCAAGTCTGCTCTCCTTCACCGCGAACAACCCAGTTAGGAAAAGCGGCTTTGTAAAAGGCTAATGTGTCGTCAATATCGTTTACAGTTAAATTTATATGCTCTAAGTACATGTTTTTCTCTACTTTGTTGCTGAAGTTGAGTCCACTATAAATCCTCAAGTTAACTTGAGGTCAAGCGTTAATTGATATAAAGTTTCAATTAATTTTAGTGATAACAATCAAATCAAGATAAATACGTGAGCTGATGAGTAAGCATTTAGTTAGTACTCATTCATGATAAATAAGGAAGTGTAATGAAAAATTTAGTAGCGCGAGAAGACGCTTTAACTGTAGGGGCGGTGGCAAAACGCTGCGGCGTGAAAGTGTCGACACTACATTTTTATGAAAGCAAAGGTTTAATTAAAAGTACGCGTAATACAGGTAATCAACGACGTTACAACAAACAAGTATTACGCCGTGTATCTTTGATTAAAGCTGCGCAAAAAATGGGCATAACACTGGCTGAAATTAAGGAACAACTCGACACGCTCAACGGTAAAACAGCGCCTAATCAAAAAGATTGGCAACGACTTTCAACTCATTGGCAACTAAGCTTAAATGAACGCATTCAAACTATGGAGCGGTTACGTGATTATTTAGCGGGTTGTATTGGTTGCGGCTGCTTGTCGATGAATGCCTGCCCACTGTATAACGAAGACGACAAACTTGCCGCTGTAGGTGATGGTGCAGTATTGATAGACAACAATTTATCATAGTAAAGAATATTTAACTGTCAGCTTACCTACTACCAAATACCTACCTTCAAATACTTACTCTTAAAATAAAGAATAAAAGAGTGAGAATTTCTTATTATGAGCTAGGTTCTATAAAGCACTTTAATTACATGCCAACCAAATTTAGTTTTAACTAAGTGAGGCTCTAATATAGCGCCAGTAAAAGCCACTTTATCAAACTGAGGAACCATTTGACCTCGCCTAAACTCGCCTAAATCTCCTCCCTTTTTACCTGATGGGCATGTCGAATATTTTTTAGCTAAATTTTGAAATTTAGCGCCTTTGGCTAATTGCTGCATAATATCTTCTGCAATTTCTTTGTGCTTAACCAATATATGAAGTGCGTGCGCTGTAGCTGCCATGTAAAAACCTTTTTAATAGCATTTGTTAACTAAACTAGTTTAGCATTATCTTTCAGACATAAAAAAGCCCCGACTCTTTCGAATCAGGGCTTTAGAATGGTGGTACCAGCGGTCGGACTCGAACCGACACGTCTTGCGACAGGGGATTTTGAATCCCCCATGTATACCAATTTCATCACGCTGGCAAAGGCTTACGCCCGTTTTGCAATTTGCAAAGAAGTCATTTTTCAAATTAAAAACTGATTTCTTTATAAACTTAAGTTTTCTAAGTGTTACTTACAAGTGTATCTATAAGTAATACCTATAAATAAGACCAAAGAGCGATGCACCAAATGGAGCATTTATCTTAGGGGGTGCATTATACGAAACTAATGACAGTAAGCAACAAGTTTTTAATACTCTACTCACTGTTAGCCATTAAGTGTTGTTTATTTGCTCACCTTATGTGCTTCAAGAAATATATTAACCGCCTTGGCAACCTGTTGCGATATCTCATCGTTTGTAGCTTTTTTGTCGGGTAATAATAAACTGCGAGTATGTAAGTGACCTTTGGCCATTTCCAGTAACATTTGCGCACCAACTTGGCTGTTTTCAATTTTTATTTGTTGGCTTTCAGATAGCCAATTTAGGTAATCAGTTAACGGAACAATACCTGCCAACAAGCCCTTTTGATATATCATTTCGCCTAGCCCAGGAAATTTAACTACTTGTTGAATAACCAAGCGAAATAACGACATTAACTCTGTTGATAACATACCACGAACAAATTTATTACATACTTGGTTAAGCGCTATGCTGGGCTCAACATCACGGTCGATTACCGATAAAACTTGGGTTTGAATATTCACTTGCCGTTGCACAACAGCCATCAATAATCCCTGTTTGTTGCCAAATTCAGCATAAATGGATCGTCTTGAACCGCCACTTATATTAATAATCATGGTTAAAGAGGTTTCATCAAAACCTTTCTCGTAAAAAAGCTGTTGTGCCGCATCTAAAATTAATAGGGCTTTGTTGCTGTAATTAGGTTGTTGATCAGTCATCGTTTGCTTTTTTCAAATGTATAAACATTATCTCTCACTATACTTTTACCTCGCTATATAACAGGTTTGGTAGTTATGAAATTACTGTTGCATTATTATTCATATATTGACTTTGGTACTGCATAGTACCAAACTATGCAGCATTACATAAAGTAACATTTTACATTACAAGTAAAATAGCTTTACTCACGGGATCGATCTTAAATTTTCGCATCGAAAATAAATGAAAGGAACATGTATGCGCCTGCTTTTTTTAGCCTTTATTGTCTTCGCCCTTGTTGGCTGTAACGAACCTAGTAAACAAGCAGCTAAACCCATTCGTCCCATTATGTGGACAACCGTAGAAACATCTCCTTTAAAACAAATACGTACGCTTTCTGGTATCGTTATTCCTGTAGAAGCGACAAAACTTAGTTTTGAAGTGCAAGGTAGAATAGAGAGTATTTCTGTTAATTTAGGCAGTAAAGTTGTTAAAGGACAAGAACTAGCGCAGTTAAATCAACGTAACTTTCATTTGGGTTTACAGTCTGCGCAAGCGCATTATCAACAAGCTCAAGCAACATTGCTTGATGCAGAAAATAGCTATAAACGTTTCGAGCAATTAATCGGCCAAGGCGTAGTCTCACAATCAGGTTTTGATAATGCTAAAGCAACTTATGACGCCAGTAAAAGTGCCGCCGATATTGCCCAAGCACAACTCGATATTGCCAGTAAGAACTTACAAGATAGTATTTTGCTAGCGCCTTATGATGGCATTATTACAAAAAGTTTATTTGAGCCATCTCAGCAAATATCTGCCGGTGAATCATTATTTGAAATTGAAGGTAATCATGGTTTAGAAGTGCATGTATTAGTGCCTGAAACGCTAATACGTGAATTAAAACAACTGTCTATATTACCTATTAATTTTCCTGCTTTACCTGAATTAACAATGCAAGGCCAAATAACCGAAATAGGTACTCGTGCTGAATTTGCGAACTCATATCCTGTGACTGTGGTTTTGCAAAGCGATAACCCTTTATTGCGTGCAGGTATGACCGCCGAAGTAGAATTTTCTTTTATAGGTAAAAGGAGAACAAGTGATAGCAGCAACGTACAACTTATTCCAACCACCGCGCTTAGCGCAGGAATAAAGCAAAAGAATTATGTATTTGTTTACAACCCTGACACACAACAGGTAATTAAAACCTTAGTACAGCCTGAAGATATTTTCGAAAATAAGGTGTTCATTTCTTCAGGATTAAAACCCGGTGACATTATAGCAACCGCTGGTGTGGCGTTTTTACGTGATGGTCAGCAAGTGACTTTAATCGATAAAAATACTCAGCGTTTTAACTAAGCAAACCAGGAATACCAATGAACATTACCCAACTTGCTTTTAATTACCGTAAAAGCGTATTTTTAATTCTTGCCGTTTTGCTGATAAATGGCCTTTTTGCTTATTTCACTTTGCCTGCGCAAGAAGATCCCACCATTACTATTCGAGAAGCTCTTGTTACTACTGCTTTTCCAGGTATGGCTCCAGATAGAGTTGAGCAATTAATTACTCAAAAACTCGAAGAAGAAATACGAAAAATCCCTCAAGTAAAAGAAATAAAATCAAGCTCAGCCACTGGTATTTCAATTATTCACGTTAAGGTTTATGACCGATATTTTAATCTTGATGATATTTGGCAAAACCTACGCAATAAAGTTTCAGCTGCGCATAATAAAATGCCGTCAGGTACACAAACACCTTTTGTTAACGATGAATTTGGCGATGTTTCTGTTGTTACTTTAGCTTTGACCGCAGATGGTTTTAACTTAGGTGAAATGTATGATGTAGCCCAGCATATTCGAGATACGCTATATCGAGTAGAAGGCACTAAGAAAATTGAAATTTTAGGTAGGCAAGAAGAACGTATTTATTTAGAGGCATCCAACGCTAAACTTGCTCAATTAGCTATTTCACCACAAGCACTTATTGATGAATTACAAAAACAAAATATTGTTCGCTCTGGCGGACAAATTAACACCGGCGCAATCAGTTTTATTGTAGAGCCCTCAGGCAATTTTAATAACTTAACAGAAATTGCAGACACCTATATTACTATTCCTAACAGTAATGATTTTATTGCCTTAAAAGATATTGTTACGCTACGTCGAGATTTTATTGATCCTCCTGATAAAGCAGCATATTTAAACGGGGAACCAGCAATATTTTTTGCAGTGTCAATGTTACCTGAATATAATTTATTAGAGTATGCGCCGCGTGTTTTAAATGAAGTAGCAAATATTGAATCTAGCTTACCTATTGGCTATAACCTCAATATTGCTACCTATCAGGCAGATCAAGTTAGTAAAACAGTTAACGGCGTTTCGGTAAATGTATTACAAACGCTGGCCATTGTTTTAGTGGTTGTTATTTTATTCTTAGGCTTGCGAACAGGTTTAATTGTTGGTGCTATCGTGCCATTTGTGATGCTAACTACTTTAAGTATCATGCAATTTAGTGATATGAAACTAGAGCGTATGAGCCTAGCAACGCTTATTATTTCACTCGGCTTATTAGTTGATAACGGTATTGTTATCGCCGAAGACTTTAAACGCCGTTTAGAAGAAGGTGTAGATCGCTATCACGCAATGCTACAAGGCAGTAAAGAACTAGCAATTCCGCTACTTAGCTCGTCTATTACCACCATATTATTTTTCTTACCGCTAATGCTAGCTGAGCATGTTGCGGGCGAATACACGCGTTCAATCTCGTTAGTTATCCTTATTACTTTATTAACCAGTTGGGTTTTAGCCTTATGTATTACGCCGCTACTTTGTTATTTCTTTATTGTATTACCTAAGAATAAGCACGTAAAAAGCAAAGACGGTAATAGTTCCTTCGATAAAAAATCACAGCAAGATAACCTTTACCGCTATTACCAAACCTTTTTGCATTGGCTACTTAAACATAAAGCGATCTTCATGTCGGCCATGCTGGTGTTATTTATCGGCTCCGTAATATCAATGAACTTTGTCGCCAAACAGTTCTTTCCTGATTCAGATCGCACTCAAGTATTAGTGAATATTGATTTACCTAATGGTACCTCAGCCAAAGAAACTAATCGGCAAATGAAAGATATATTTACTTGGCTAGAAGATGAAAACCGTTTTGACTTTATTGATAGTTACTCTGCCTATGTTGGCTTTAGCGGACCTCGCTTTGTATTATCACTTAACCCTGAAGATCCCGCACAAAATAAAGGTTTCATCGTTTTAAACGTGAAAGACAATACTGATATTAGCGCTAAAGTATTAGAGCTTGATCGTCAGATAGAACATGACTTTCCCAATGTTTCTGCTCGTGTAAAAAAAATGTTCTTAGGGCCATCTGACTCAAGCACCATTAAAATTCAAGTTAAGGGTCCTGATAAAGATGTTATTTATCAAAAAGCCCAACAGATAATGGCTGTGCTACATGACGTACCTAATACCATTGATATTCGAACCGACTGGGAAAACTTAATCACCAAGATTGATGTACAAATAGACCAACACCGCGCACGACGAGCAGGAGTTACCTCTGAAGAAATAGCATTATCACTCGACGCTTATTTTTCGGGAACCGCCATCACCAATTATAGAGAAGGCGATAATGTTATTCCTGTAGTATTTCGTGCTGAGCAAGCTGAACGTGAAAATCTGGATAGGCTTAGAACTATTAATGTTTATTCAACGGCAACAGGTCAAACAGTCCCTTTGTTTCAAGTAGCAACATTAGCTCCCTTTAACCAATACTCTATTATTCACCACGAAGATTTATTTCGTACCATTAGCATTCAAGCGCGTAATACCCAGATGGCGGCTGAAGATTTAAAATTAATTATTGATGACAAAATACAAGCCTTGTCAGATGATTTACCGGTAAACCATTTGATTGAATATGATGGCGTTATTAAAGAATCATTAGCTGCACAAAAGGCTTTAGGTGCAAGTATGCCAATAGTACTAGGCTTAATTTTAATATTACTGGTTGCGCAATTTAATTCTTTTAGAAAAGCCGCCGTTATTACTTTTACTATTCCGCTGTCATTTATTGGCGCAGTGTTAGGCTTGTTTTTAATGCAAGCACCGTTTGGCTTTATGGTGACTTTAGGTTTATACAGTTTAGCGGGCATTATTATCAATAACGCCATTGTATTAATTGATCGAATTAAGATTGAATCCGAGCTAGGAAAATCTGATTATCAAGCGGTAGTTGATGCTTGTTTAACTCGTTTACGCCCTATTGCCATGACAACAATCACTACAGTAATGGGCTTATTACCGTTAATTATTGGCAAAGATCCACTCTTTTATGGCATGGCTAATGTCATCGCCTTTGGTCTTGGCATAGGAACAATTTTAACATTAGCAGTAGTACCTGCACTGTATTGTGCTTTTTATAAAATTCAAGCGCCCGAAGACCCAGCCCATTAACAGAAATGTTTGAACAACATTATCTACGGTAGGTGGCAGTACTCAAGTATGTTAAATTTTGCTAAACTGCCGCTCATACTTTAATGGTACACATTATGACAGCCAATAACCTGCACCATTACGCCATTATTAAACCTATAAAGAAGATTACATGACTGATACAGCGACAGTTTTAGAAACCGATAATGAAATATTCCCTCGAGCAGGTTTTAGACGACGCTTCGGCTCATGGGTTTATGATTTTTTACTTGCTTGTGCGGTATACATGACAGCAGGTGCAGTAGGTTTTTTATTAATCTACCTTGGTCATTATTTTGGCTTATACGGCATGCAAGGTCATCAACATTTTTCAGACACCATAACCCATACATTTTGGCTCAAATGGCCAAATGAATTATGGAAAATATTTTGGGTAAGCTACTTCTTTATCTTTTTCTGGACAAAAAGCGGACAAACGCTTGGCATGCGAGCATGGCGTTTACGCGTGCAAAATACCGATGGTAGTTTAATTAGTAAAAAAACAGCAGTAAAACGATTACTACCTACCTTGTTAGGTTTAGGTAATATCACCGTACTTTTTGATAGAAAAAATAAACTTAGCTTGCAAGATCGATTAACGAATACCGAAGTTGTTGTATTATCACTTGAAGCAAACAGAGGCCGTTTATAGGTTTCGATTTAATAGGTAATTAGAAAATAATTAATAAAAACTTCATCAAGAGAATAATAGAAAGGCTAGTACATTAAATTGCACTAGCCTTTTTTTTATTGGTGGATCTTGAGTTTTACAATCGAAATACTTTTTATTTTCGAGGACTCATCCCATTAAATAACTGAACATCTTGAAATAACTAAGCAGCTTAAAAATAGCTAAGCTGCTTTCTTATTCATTAAATACCAAGCAACACCAACAAAGACTGCACTAGGCATAGTTGCACCTAAAATAGGGGGTAACTGATATACCAAACTCAACGAGCCTAACACTTCGTTAAAAATAAAAAATAAAATCCCGGTAAATACACCCATCATGATTCTTGCGCCCATTGAAACAGAACGCAACGGTCCGAAGATAAATGACAACGCAACTAATAGCATTACCGCAACGGTTAATGGTTGCATTATTTTACGCCAAAAAGCCAATTGATAACGACTTGGATCTTGTTCATTAGCTTCTAAATAGTCTAAATATTCAAGCAAACCCTGTAATGAAAGTGACTCAGGCGTAACGGTAACTACCCCTAACTTTTTGGGTGTTAGTGATGACTCCCACACTTTATTACTGTACTTTTTAGTAATAATTTCAGTCTCTTCTAAGATAAATTCCTCAACATTCATTAAAATCCAAGTATTATCTTGATAAAAAGCACTTTTAGCTGACAGCCATCTATCTATTTTTAGCTCATTATTGAAACCATAAATCTGAATTTTCTTTAATTTACCTTGGTCTTGCACTTCACCAATATTAACAAAGTAATCGCCATCTTTAGCCCAGACGCCATTTCGTCCTGAGATCAAACTACCACCAGAAATAGCTTGCGCGCGAATTTCACGCGCTGTTGCCTCGCCACTTGGTGCTAACCACTCACCTATAGCCATACTAATCACAATAAGTATTACAGCGGTTTTCATCACCGACTTAATAATGTCTAACTTTGATAAACCAGCTGCCTGCATAACAATTAATTCACTGTTACTGGCTAACATGCCAATACCAATTAAACCGCCAATAAGCGCCGACATAGGGAAAAAAATCTCTACATCACGCGGTACACTATAAAGTACAAATAAAGCGGCATGCACTAAATCGTAATCACCACGACCAATAGCACGCATTTGTTCTACAAATTTAATAATGCCGCTAACACTAACAAATACCGCTAGAGTAATAAACGTAGTAGAGGCGAGTACACGTCCAATATAAAAATCAAGTATGCGCATTAATCTTCCTCGCCTTTGCTACTTTCAATTGCCTGTGCTCTTTGTTTCGCTAATTTATTGCGTTTAAAACTGGGTAATTTTGCTTTAATAATTCGCCCGCTACTGCGCTCTTTCATTAATAAAGTTATACCGATAAATAAAGCACCAATATGTATTGGCCATAAACCAATCACGCTTGGTAAGGCATTTTTTTCAATAGCAGAGCGCATCGAGGTTAATAATAATAAGTAACCTAAAAACAGCATTAAGGCTGGTAACATTTTAGCAAATTTGCCTTGCCTTGGATTAACCACACTTAAGGGTACCGCAATAAAAATTAAGATAATACAAGCCAATGGAAAAGCGATACGCCATTGTATAGTTGCACTGTAAGAAGCGGCCAACTCTGGTGGCGGATTCTTAAATAAATCAGGAGTAGAAAGTGCATTTAATTTTCTATGGTGACGTTCAACTTCTTGATCTTTAATTTGAATATAATACTTAGTAAAAGAAACTGATTGGAACTCTCCACTATCGAAATCTCTATGGTAACGAGTACCATCGCCCAATACCAATTGCTGCGATCCTTTGTCATCTTCAAATACTTTACCTGTTTTTGCGTACACTAAACTGGAGTTAATAATGTTCGCATCAAGGTTTCCGCTTTTAGGTAACTGAGCCACAAATACTTTATTGAAACTGTTGGTCTTTCGGTCTTTATCGTGAATAAAAACCACTGCATCTTGGTTACCCGTTTGCTGAAAACGGCCTGAAACTAATGCGCTCAAGCCAGAGTCTGCAGCTAATTCTTCTTTCACTTGGTATTCATATTCTGAGGCGAGTGGAGAAAGATACAGGGTAAATATTCCTGTTAAAATAGCGGTTACCAAGGCAAGAACCAGTGTTACTCGCACCACATACCATTCACTCACACCACAGGCGTGTAAAACAGTCATTTCACTGTCGGCATATATACGCCCATACGCCAGCAACACCCCTAAAAATAAACTTAACGGGAGAATGAAACCAGCAAGATCTGGTATTTTCAACGCAATGAAAGTCATCACTAATTGTCCAGGTATACCACCTTCTGAGGCATCACCAAGAACACGAACGAATTTTTGACTAATGAAGATAGTCATTAACACAAGAAACACAGCTAATTGTGTTTTGGCGACTTCTTTTAATAAATAACGAAAAATGATCACAAAAAGATCCCGTAAAAACTTAGTTTTTTTCTGACATAAAGGCAAATATTAAGTAAACTTGTCGTTTTCATAAGTAAACTATATAGTCAGTAACTAACGAATATTGATGAGTGCTGCTATAATTATAGCCTTTAGCCTTATCAAATGAATAGACAAGAGTGCTATTTTTTAGTTATTTTAGCAAGTTATCTCAGATGTTGTTAATTTTTCAAAGGTAATTCGTTAATAAACATCCTAAGTATTTAAAATAATATATAAAATCAATAGTTTCCAACTAAACTTATTAATTGTAAAAGGAAAAGTCATGGAGTTCAGTGTAAAAAGCGGCAGCCCAGAAAAACAACGTAGTGCCTGTATTGTTGTTGGTGTTTTTGAACCACGCAGACTTAGCGGCACAGCCGAGCAGCTTGATGAAATTAGCGAAGGCTACATCAGCAACCTTTTACGTAAAGGCGATTTAGAAGGTAAATCAGGGCAGATGTTATTATTACATCACGTACCTAATATTTTAAGTGAACGCGTTTTATTAGTTGGCTGTGGTAAAGAGCGTGAACTTGATGAACGTCAATATCGCCAAATAATCACTAAAACAATTAACACCTTAAATGAAACAGGTTCAATGGAAGCCGTATGTTTCTTATCGGAACTACATGTTAAAGGCCGTGATATTTACTGGAAAGTTCGCCAAGCAGTTGAGGCAGCGCAAGACGGTTTATATAGTTTTGACAGCTTAAAAACCCGTAAAGCAGAACCACGTAGACCATTACGTAAAATTACTTTTAACGTACCAACACGTCGTGAATTACCTATTGGTGAGCGCGCTGTTACTCACGCATTAGCCATCGCTGAAGGTATTACTACTTGTAAAAACGTGGCTAACATGCCGCCAAACATTTGTAATCCAGCGTATCTTGCTGAGCAGGCTAAAATCCTTGAAAATGATTACGAAAACATTACCACTACCGTTGTTGGCGAAGCTGAAATGGAAGAGTTGGGTATGGGTTCATATTTAGCAGTTGGACGCGGCTCAGATAATGAATCATTAATGAGTATCATTAAATATGACGGCGCAGATGATGATTCAAAACCATTAGTGTTAGTAGGTAAAGGTTTAACTTTCGACAGTGGCGGAATTTCATTAAAACCAGGCGCAGGCATGGACGAAATGAAATACGACATGGGCGGCGCAGCTGGTGTTTTAGGTGCTATGCATGCGCTAGCCGAGCTTAAATTACCATTAAACGTGATTGGTGTTTTAGCGGGTTGTGAAAACATGCCTAGCAGTAATGCTTATCGCCCAGGTGATATTTTAACGACTATGTCAGGTCAAACCGTAGAAGTATTAAATACTGATGCTGAAGGTCGCTTAGTATTATGTGACGCCTTAACTTATGTTGAACGCTTTGAGCCAGAAGCAGTTATTGACGTAGCAACCTTAACTGGTGCTTGTGTTGTTGCATTAGGTGCCCATGCTACTGGTTTGTTAAGTAGTCATAACCCACTTGCTCATGAGTTACTAAACGCGTCAGAGCAAAGTGGTGACAGAGCATGGCGTTTACCGTTATGGGATGATTATAATTCACAACTTGAAAGCCCATTTGCTGACATGGCTAACATTGGTGGTAAAGAAGCAGGCACTATTACAGCAGCTTGTTTCCTATCACGCTTTACCAAAAAATATCATTGGGCACATTTGGATATTGCTGGTACTGCATGGCGCGGCGGCAAAGACAAAGGTTCAACAGGTCGTCCTGTTAGCATGTTAACGCAATTTTTACTGAACCGTGCAGGGCAAGAGCAAGGCGAGTAAAGACTTATAAGTCGTAGCTAAAACAAAGTATGAAAATATTAACCCCGAGTAGTTAACTATTCGGGGTTAAACGCTTAAAATAGGCGATAAAAAATAAGCTAAGAAACAGGTAGAAATATGCAAACCCAAGTAATGTTTTATCTACTTAACGATGAAATTAGCAAAGACATGAGTGAACAAGATACTCGTTCAGCCCTTTACCATGCTTGTTTACAAGCAAGTTATTTTTATCGTCAAAATCAGCGCGTATATATTTATACGCAAAATAAAGAACATGCTGAGCAAGTAGATGAAATGCTTTGGGCATTTGATAGCGACAGTTTTGTACCTCATAACTTAGTTGGTGAAGGCCCAAAATCAGGCGCTATGGTTGAAATTGGTTACCAGGCACCGCAAAGTAGACGACCTGTACTTATCAACTTAACGAGTACTGTGCCTAACTTTGCTAATCAATTTCAATTTATTGTTGATTTTGTACCAAGTGATGAAACCTTAAAGCAACAAGCAAGAGAGCGTTTTAAAGCTTGTCGCCAATGGGGCTTTAACGTAGATAACCAACCAGTTATTGAGCCTATAGTTAAGACCTAGGTTCTAGGAAATTGAGCTCAACAATATATTTAAGCGCAACTAAAATTGCTCAGTAATGACTACTAATTATTAGTCATTACTAGCAAAAACAAATTTAAATAGTCAGTTACTCACTTAACGTTTAGTTAAATAATAACGTTATCAAAACTGCCTATCACTATTAAACAATTTATTAGCGGAACAAATGATGGAAAAAACCTTTAACCCTACCGACATTGAACAGTCCCTTTATAGCAGCTGGGAAGAGCAAGGTTACTTTAGCCCAACAGGCGAAGGTGACAGTTACAGCATTGCCATTCCACCGCCAAATGTTACCGGTAGCTTACATATGGGTCATGCTTTTCAGCAAACCATTATGGACACGCTAATTCGTTACCAACGCATGCAAGGTAAAAATACCTTATGGCAAACTGGTTGCGACCATGCAGGTATTGCAACACAAATGGTAGTTGAACGTAAGATTGCTGCTGAAGAAGACAAAACCCGTCACGATTACGGCCGTGAAGGTTTTATTGATAAAATTTGGGAATGGAAAGAAGAGTCTGGCGGCACTATTGGTAAACAAATGCGCCGTTTAGGTAACTCAATTGACTGGACTCGTGAACGTTTCACCATGGACGATGGTATGTCTGAAGCGGTTCAAGAAGTCTTTGTTCGTTTGTTTGAAGACGACCTTATTTACCGTGGCAAGCGCTTAGTTAACTGGGACCCAAAATTCCACACTGCAATTTCAGATTTAGAAGTGGAGAACAAAGACAAAAAAGGTCACATGTGGCACCTGCGTTATCCACTGGCTGATGGTGCTAAAACTGCCGATGGTTTAGATTATTTAGTGGTAGCAACAACACGTCCAGAAACCATGCTAGGTGATACTGGTGTTGCTGTTAACCCTGAAGATCCACGTTATAAAGATTTAATTGGCAAACACGTATTATTACCACTTGTTAACCGTTTAATTCCTATTGTTGGCGATGAACATGCCGATATGGAAAAAGGTACAGGTTGTGTAAAAATCACCCCTGCCCATGACTTTAACGATAACGAAGTTGGTAAACGTCATGCCTTACCACAAATTAATATTTTTAATAAAGACGCCGCCGTATTAGCAACAGCTGAAGTATATGACACTAAAGGTGAAGTATGTGATGCCTACGATGGCACTCTACCTGTTGAATTTGCAGGAATGGATCGCTTTGTAGCACGGGAAGCAATCGTTGCAAAATTTGACGAATTAGGTTTATTAGTTGAAGTTAAAGATCATGATTTAGTTGCCCCTTACGGAGATAGATCTGGCGTTATCATTGAGCCATTATTAACCGACCAATGGTATGTACGTGTTGAAAAACTAGCAGGTCCAGCTGTAGATGCAGTAAAAGATGGTCAAATTGAATTTGTACCTAAGCAATACGAGAACATGTACTTTGCTTGGATGAACAATATTCAAGATTGGTGTATCTCGCGTCAACTTTGGTGGGGACACAGAATTCCAGCTTGGTATGACGAAAGCGGTAAAGTTTATGTTGGCAGAACCGAAGAAGAAGTTCGTGCGAATAACAACCTTAGTGATAATATAAAACTTAGCCAAGATGACGATGTATTGGATACTTGGTTCTCTTCTGCTTTGTGGACCTTCTCAACTTTAGGTTGGCCAAAAGACACTGACGATTTAAAAACCTTCCACCCTACTGATGTGCTGGTAACAGGTTTTGATATTATTTTCTTCTGGGTTGCACGTATGATCATGATGACCATGCACTTCAACAAAGATGAAAATGGTAAATCTCAAATTCCATTTAAGAAAGTGTACATGACAGGTCTTATTCGCGATGAAAATGGCGATAAAATGAGTAAGTCAAAAGGTAACGTGGTTGATCCATTAGATATGATTGACGGTATTTCACTAGAAGATTTATTAGAAAAACGTACTGGCAACATGATGCAACCACAGTTAGCCAAGAAAATTGAAAAACTAACCCGTAAAGAATACCCAAATGGCATTGAAGCCCACGGCACTGATGCGTTACGTTTTACCTTAACTTCTGTAGCAACTACAGGTCGCGATATTAGCTGGGATATGAAACGCCTTGAAGGTTACCGTAACTTCACTAACAAATTATGGAACGCAAGTCGTTACGTAATGATGAATACTGAAGAGTTTGATTGCGGCAAGAACGGCGGTGACATGGAATTATCACTTGCTGATCGTTGGATCATAGGTCAATTTGAGCAAACAGTTAAAACGGTGCATGAAGCATTCGACACTTATCGCTTTGACCTTGCTTCACAAGCGCTTTACGAATTCACTTGGAATCAATTCTGTGATTGGTATTTAGAGCTAACTAAACCTGTTCTCTTCAAAGGCAACGAAGCGCAGCAACGTGGTACGCGTCATACGTTAGTCAATGTATTAGAAGCACTATTACGTTTAATGCACCCTATCATGCCGTTTATCACCGAAACCATTTGGCAACGTGTTCAACCATTAAGTGACTTTGCTAAAAAAGGCGATTCAATCATGATTCAGGCATTCCCTGAATTTGACGCTAGCAAGTGTGATCAACAATCTATTGATGATTTAGAGTGGGTTAAACAGTTTATTATTGCCATTCGTAACATTCGTGGTGAAATGGATATAGCGCCAAGTAAAGCATTACCTGTATTGCTTAAAAACGTTAATGAAAACGCTCAACGTCGTTTGCACGAGAATGAGCAATTTTTAAGTTCACTGGCAAAACTTGAAAGCATTACTGTATTAGCCGAAAACGAGCAAGGACCTGCTTGTGCGTCAGCCTTAGTAGGTGATTTATCTGTGCTTATACCAATGGCTGGTTTAATTGATAAAGAAGCTGAATTAGCCCGTTTAGATAAAGCGATGGACAAACTTGAAAAAGATGCCGCTAAAACTCGTAGTAAGCTTGGTAACGAAAGCTTTGTTGGTAAAGCTCCTGCTGCGGTAATTGAAAAAGAAAAAGCAAAATTAGCAGAAGCAGAAACTGCACTCGCTAAAATGCAAGAGCAAAAAGCTCAAATAGCTGCGTTATAATCTGCATAATAGCAGATGAATATCTCAGATAACGCTTATTAATAAAATGGCGCCTAACAAATGAGGCGCCATTTTTTTTATCCCCTCACATATTTTTGCCCTACGATAATTAAAAGCCAATTATTGCACTATTATAAAGCAAATACTGCCTCACTAAAGTGCTGTATGTTACTGTAAATATTAAACTTGCTAGTAAATTATTTTTATTTAAATAAAAATTGAACTTATCTAATTTTTTATAAGGCATATTAAAAATATCTATGTTAGACTAGTTTTGCGTTGAGTTTTTGCGTTGCAGATGAAGGTGTATACTGACTTTTGTTGTAGGTTTTCTATCTGATGCACCTAGTGTACTGATATACTTGAATATTCTACACATGCAGATTTAAACAATGCAAACTATTGTTTGAAGCAATGATTGTGTCGAATATGGTTTGTTTCCTTCCTCTTCCTGTACTTTTCGGTAGAGGGCACTTACTCGGGTGAAAACGGTTTCTACCTAATTTTGGGATAGAACCACATTATTATTTTATGAATACAGGAAAATGTTAGTATGTCTGATACAGTTACTGGTAAAGTTAAATTTTTCAACGAAACTAAAGGTTTCGGTTTTATTGAGCAAGAAAATGGTCCTGACGTGTTTGTTCACTTCAGCGCTATCTCTGGAGACGGCTTCCGTACTCTAGCTGACGGTCAAGCAGTTACTTTTACTGTTAAACAAGGTCAAAAAGGCCCTGAAGCAGAAAACGTATTAGCTGTATAAGTTTTACTTATAAGCTAAGCTAAAAGAACGAAGCATGTTTATTCATCCTTCGTTTTTTTGTGCCTAAAATTTGGGAAATTAGGCTTACACCAATCAGATTAATTAAGTGATTATTTATACTTTTTAAATCAATCACATCATTTTTCTAATGAGCTTTATTTGTAGAACAATAAAACTTAATAATAGGCATTAATAATGGAATATATCTCAATTATCTTTATTGCTTTAGTGGCGATTGAGCACATTTACATTCTCGTGCTAGAAATGTTTTTATGGCATAAGCCGCGTACTCAAAAGGTTTTTGGTATTAAGCGTGACGATGTCGAAACAACTAAAGTATTAGCTGCTAACCAAGGATTATATAACGGTTTTCTAGCGGCGGGATTAATCTGGGGGTTAGCACATCCAAATCCTGTTATGGCTACACAAATTCAACTGTTCTTCATTTGCTGTGTGCTTGTTGCCGCATTATATGGGGGGATGACAGTAAAAAAATCGATCCTAATCGTACAAGGCCTGCCTGCTCTACTAGCATTGGCCAGCTTACTATTACTATAAATTCCCCGAACAAGACTTCTGTAAACGCCAATAATACCAATTGAAGTAATTAACCTGAGTTCAGGATAAGCAAAATGCTACAACAGCCTTAATTATCCGTTTTACTGCGTTACGAAAGCTCCCAATAACCAGTTATTGGCTTCGTTTTCCCGCCTTGTACTACGAATAATTAAAACTATTGTAGATACGTGAATACAAACAGTTGATATTGTTATACTTTACAATTTCATTATCCCGAACTCAGGTTAATTAACTGATCAATTTTTCATGAGGATAAATATTCAAGAACAAAACGTTTGATTGAGCAATAGCTAGCTATTAGGATTGAAAGCAACGATGTTATTGGATATTTAGGCCATTTTAAACGAGCACTTAATTAGTTGGATTGGTATAACTACCAGTATTACAATTAATAATTTTACGAGCAATCTATCACCTCTACCCTCAACTCAATTGTCCGTTTAACAATGCTAAGCGAGCTCTGTTAAACGGATAAGGTAAGTTATAAATGCTGTGAGTGCTTAAGTTACCTTTTTATAAATACCTTTAACGTGTCTTGTACTAATACTTTATTAATAGGCTTAACCAAGTAATCATTCATACCTGCAGATAAACATTTTTCTTCATCACCTAGCATCGCATTAGCAGTCATCGCAACAATGGCAATGTCTTTATAATGCTCTCCTGCCTCCCCTTGTCTAATTAGCCTTGTCGCTTCGTAACCGTCCATTTCAGGCATTTGGCAATCCATAAAAATAAAATTAAAGGGCTTACTCTCTTCACTTAATTTAAGCTTTTCAATTGCGTCTTTACCATCTACAGCAATAATACATTGAGTTATGCCTATTTTATTTAAAACGCCCATAGCTACCATTTGATTGACGCGATTATCTTCGACTAATAATACCTTAACACCTTCCACCCAGCTGATATCATCGTCAGGTAAGGTAATTAACTTAGATTGAGTAGTAGCCTGAACATGCTGTTTTTCAGAGGCATCTAGCATCGAGTATAACGCTGAGAGTAGGCCTGAGGTAATGACCGGTTTAGTTAAAAAGCTGTTAATTCCTGTTCTACCTATATCAACAACACCATGTTTTCTGGCCATTAAAGTCATGAATATTATTTTTAGTTCATTATAGGTTGGATTCAACCGTACTTCTTTAACAAACTCTATAGCGTTAAAGTTTGGCAGATCTTGTTTAATCATTAATAAGTCATATAACGGTTGGTCTGATTGTTTAACAGTTATTTTATTTAGTTCTGATAAGGCAATTTGTCCACTATTTACAACTTCCGCATCAAGTTGCCAATGGTTCAACTGCCGTTTAATTACTTCTGCACAGGCTTGGTTGTTTTCAACAATAAGCACACGTTTTCCTTGTAATACTTTTACGGGTAATGCTGATAAGGAGTCTGTTGATTTTTCTAAGAGCAAGTCGCAACTAAAAATACTACCCTGACCTTCAATACTTTCTACTTTCACGCTACCTTGCATGCATAAACAAAGTTTTTTAACGATCGCAAGCCCTAGACCAGTCCCTCCATATTTACGCGTTGTGGAGGCATCTACTTGGGTGAATACATCAAATAAGCCTGCTAGTTTAGCTTTTGAAATACCTATTCCTGTATCAGACACTACCGCGGTTATACGCCAGTGAGTAGCAGAGTAGTCTTGCTGGCTAAGACGAAGTACAACCTCACCTTGTTTAGTAAATTTAATAGCATTTGCTAAAAGATTCGTTAAGATTTGGCGAATTCGATTTGAATCGCCTACGACAAATGATTCTTCAATATCAACTAAGTCTATTATTAATTCTAAACCTTTGTTTTGTGCTTGCTGAGCAAAAGATTCGCCTAAGTTACCAATCATCTCACGCAGATTAAAGCTAACGTTTTCAAGGTCTAACTTATTAGCGTCTATTTTTGAGAAGTCTAATATGTCGTTTATTAATGACAATAAAGACTGAGCGCTTTGTTGAGCTATTTCTACACGATGCTTTTGCACTTCGTTTAACGGTGAGTCTTTTACTAAATCGAGCATACCAACAACCCCGTTCATCGGTGTCCGTATTTCGTGACTCATACTTGCAAAAAATTCATTTTTAGCTATTGCCGCTATTTCAGCTTGCTCTTTAGCTGCGATAAGGGATATTTCATTTTGAACTGATGCCGTAACGTCATAGTTAATGCCTATCATTGAAACGGCTTGTTTATTATCATAAATGACCACAGCCGCAGCTTTGATATGTTTTATTTCACCATTAGGCCATATAATTCTAAATTGTAAATCGAACTTACCATGCCCTTCTATGGCTTGACGAAGTTGAGTACTAGCCATGTCAAGGTCTTCAGGATGAAGACCTTTTTCCCATGCTTCATAGGCGCCTGAGAAATGCTCGGCGGAAACACCATATAACCTGAACATCCAATCATCCCACTTCAATTCATTAGTGACAAGATTAAGTTCCCACACACCCATTCCAGCAGAATCTGCGGCTAAGGCCATACGCTGATTATCCTTGGTGATTTTACGTTGGGTCATCATTTTATCGGTAATATCTTGAAACGAGCCATATAAACGAACACATTCGCCATTTAAAAACTCACCTCTACCGCGAGCAGCTACCCATATTTCATTTCCTTTAGCCGTTACAAGCTGTAGATCTTGTTCAAAAGAAGTTCCATCAGTAATACATTTATCAACTAATTGTTGAATTTTATCCCTACTTTCCCCCTCTTTATAAAAGTTAATCCCCGCTTCTAATTTTGGCTTATAATCATTGGGGACTTCATGTATTTCTTTGGTCATGCTTGACCAGTATATACTGCCATTAACTAGGTTAACTTCCCATACACCAATACGAGCTTGTTGCGCCATTTGCTCCATTAAGGATTGCTGGTGTAATAATTGTTCTTGTTGCTTAACACGAGTAAGCTCTGCACTTATCCAATGAGAAAACAATTGAATTAACTCTAATTCCTGAATAGTAAATGGTCTAGGTGACGGTTCAGAACCAGAAAAATTTAATGTGCCAAATCGTTTTCCAGCAACAATAATAGGCACACCAATATAACTCTCTAAACCAAATGAGAGGTAACAAGGATGATCTTTTATTGGACTAGAACCAGCTTGGTGAAAAGATATAGGTTTATCAGCTTGCAAAGTATGTAAGCAATAAGTATTTCCTAATTCAAACTTATCACCAGGGTTAATTTCATTATTAGGTGTATGACAGTAAACAACTCTATATTCTTGGTCATTTATTTCACTGATTAATGCTAACGGTAGATTAAACGTTTTCTTACCTAGAATAAGTAAATTTTGAATTTTTTCATTTAAGGTACTATTTACATCCGAGGTAATATCATGAAGTTGATTAAGGGTAAGTTCTGTTTGTTTAATTTCACTGATATCATTTTGTATAACAATAAAAGATTCTATTCTGTTTTCTTTATTATACAACGGCACGATTGTTGTACTTAACCAAAACTCACGGCCACCTTTAATTTTATTAACGGCTTCTCCATGCCAGTATTCTTTATCGAGAATTTCTTTAAATATCTCTTCATAATATTGCTCGCTATAGCTACTAGCTGTAATTTCAAAAACACTATGACCGATAATCTCCGCTTCGGTATAACAATAAAAATCAAGGAAACGTTGATTAACTTCCGTAACCGTTCCTTTTTTATCCATATCGATTCGAAACACAATTGCATGTTCATTAATAGCAAGTGTTAATTCCGCACTGTGCTGTTTTGCAGCCAATAATTTATGGTGATTTTTACCGATAAGCTGTCGTAACGGTCTGAAAATAAAAAAAACAATCCCAAGTAGTAATATCATTATGGCTAACCATAACACCACTTCAAGTACCTTAATATTATCTATACGTTCATTGGTATGCTGCTCTATTTTAGTAACAATCAAGTCGAGAGAAGCAAGTAAATTATCTATTGAGTTTGGATTAAAACTTTCCTGAAAAATTGCCTGTGCTTTATTTTTATTTTGGGTATTACTCAACGCTATAGCATTCTCGACATAACGATTAATTTGTTCGTTAAGCTTAGTGGGCTCGTTCAGATATAACGCATATATTTCAGTTGGTAAGCTATTAGCTTTATTGACGGCTAAAGTTGTTAAAGTAAGTTGGTTAGTTGACAGTAACGTCGCAGTTTCACGCAAGCTATTTATCAATGTTTCATTAATTTTAGCTTCGGTAATATTATGATATTGCTGAAAAGCAAGGTAGGCTATTTTTTGTGACAGCATTCTCTGGCTGCCTGCAAGGTTAATTGTTTCAGCATCTTCAGCTTGTTGATTAAAAACAATAGTTAAACTTAAAAATGAGAAGCTAATTAAAATAGCAATTAGAGAGATAGCTAATAAATTACGATATTTTATTTTCCTTTGTAGTGCATTAACTTTAGTCATATTCTTAATTTAAGACTCTTTGTTTGATGACGGTGACATTCAAATTTAACGATACTATTTATGGGTTTAAATAATACTAGATTCAAAATTCGACAGTAACCATAAGTATAGACACTAAATTGATACTATCTATATTTAAATAACGTTAATCAATAGCTTATTTAAAGGTATTTCATTTCATCTGTATTTATTACAGATAAAATCAATTGAAATAATCAACCCATCACCTTCAAATGATATAAGAAGTGCAAGTTATTATTTAGAATAGTTGTATGCCAAAAGAATAACCCGTGCCCAGGTGAAGAAAATTGACGGACTAAAAAAAGCAATTTAGTTTCCTAAATTGCTTTTTATCATTTGAATCCAAGTACTTTGTTTATAAAGTAATAGAAATAAAACTAATCGGCAATATACTCAACCACTTCAAGGCCAAAACCTGATAATGAATGGTATTTAGTTTGTGAGCTTAGTAAACGCATTTTACTCACCCCTAAGTTCGCTAAAATTTGCGAGCCAACACCTACGTTACGTGAACCAATATGACGGTTTACTTCTTTAACTGATTCGCCTGCGTCAATTTTAGCGTATTTTTCAACTAAGCTAATCAACTGCTGTGGTGATTCATGCTTACCGAGTAAAACTAATACACCGCCTTCATTAGCTATTTTTTCTAGCGCGCTTGCCATTGGCCATGAAGCAACACTTTCACGCTGACTAAATAATAAATCTCTGAAAGTATTTTCTAAATGAACACGAACTAAGATTGGCTCTTCAGCTTTAATTTCACCTTTTGTTAAAGCGAAATGTGCTTGGCCGTCAATTGTATCTTTAAATACGGTTAGATCAAAATCACCAAAAGCGGTAGGTAATTTACACTGAGAAACTCGCTCAATCGTTGTTTCATTAGCATTTCTAAATTCTATTAAATCGGCAATAGTACCCATTTTAATATCATGTTTTTTGGCAATAATTTCTAAATCAGGACGACGCGCCATGGTGCCATCTTCATTTAATATTTCAACAATAACAGAAGCAGGTTCAAAACCTGCCATCCGTGCTAAATCAACACCTGCTTCAGTATGGCCTGCGCGGTTTAACACACCACCATCTTTAGCGATTAACGGGAAAATATGACCCGGTTGCACGATACTAAGATGTGTTGCATCTTTATTGGCTGCGGCAAGTACAGTAGTTGCGCGATCAGCGGCAGAAATACCGGTAGTAACTCCAGTAGCAGCTTCAATTGAAACGGTAAAATTAGTACTGAACTGAGCGTCATTTTTATCTACCATTAAAGGTAGTTTTAAAATTTCAGCTTTTTCACGGCTCATTGGCATACAAATTAAACCACGACCATGAGTTGCCATAAAATTAATTGCTTCAGGAGTAACTTTTTCAGCGGCCATAATAAAGTCACCTTCATTTTCTCTGTCTTCATCATCCATCAAAATCACCATTTTACCTAAAGCGATATCTGCGATGATTTCTTGTGGGGTATTTAAATTCATTTCGGCCTCTTTAATGGCTAGCTGTGTTGTTAGCCTGATTGGTATGTCTTAATTTATTTCAATTTCATTAAAATACTAAACGAAAAAATTGCTATATTCATGTGAGCTTATTTAATAAAGCCTGCTTTCATTAACATTGCTTCATTTACATTAGATGCTGGTGCTTGCATATCTTTTTTTGTTAGCAAGCGCTCTAAATAACGAGCGATTAAGTCTACTTCAATATTAACTTTGCTGCCGACTTGATAGTCAGCGAAGATAGTTTCTTTTACTGTGTGTGGCACAATAGTTAATCTAAACTTACCGACGCCACCACTTTCAGATAAAGCATTTACGGTTAAGCTAGTACCATCAATAGTTACCGAACCTTTTTCAGCAATATAATGAGCTAAATCACTCGGCATACTTAACCAGTATTCAATACTGTTACCGTTATTATTAATAGCGAGTATTTCACTAACACCATCAACATGCCCAGAAACCATGTGGCCGCCAAAACGCGTACTTGCTAACATGGCTTTTTCTAAGTTAACTTTACTGCCAACTTTGTAATTTACAAATCCGGTACGTTGTAGCGTTTCGTTTGATACATCGGCACTGTAACTACCATTATTTTTACCGCCATTAAAATCTACAACAGTTAAACAAATACCATTAGTGGCAATGGAGTCACCTAATTTTACATCACTCATGTCTAGGTTATTGGTATCAATAACTAAACGCGCACCTTGTGCATTAACATTGATAGCTTTGATAGTACCAACCGCTTCGATAATTCCTGTAAACATAGGTTTCTCTTTTCACTTATTTAATTTGTTTAATTAACTTAATTTATTTGGCTGATCTTTACCGGTTTACTGGTTATCAGTTAACTGACTAGTAATACGAATATCACGCCCAACCATACGTATATCACTAATAGTTAATTCCTTAGCTTGATTCAGCTTTTTAATTACCGGCATTTCTACTAAGTTTTTACCGTCACCACCCATTAATTTAGGTGCTTGATAAAGGATCAGTTCATTAACTAAGTCTTGTTCAATAAAAGCACCGCTTAAATTGGCGCCTGACTCAATAAGTACATCATTGAGTCCTAGACTTGATAAGTATGATAATAACGCTTTTAAATCTATATATGATTTAACATCACCACTAGCAACTTGATTATTGGCAATACCTTCAACAGTAGTATTATCTTCAACATTGCTACTAACTAAAGGTAACTGTACATGTTTTACAAAATGCGGCCATTGGCTCGAATTTTCAACCTTATCACCGGTAATAATTAGCACCGGTGATTCATATTCAAATAAATCAAGATCTGGTGTTAGTCTGTTTTGACTATCAATAACGACACGCAAGGGTTGTCGTAATGTTTCTTCAGGGTAATCTGCTTGCAAATCACCTAACTCTGACCAGCGTACATTCATTTTTGCATTATCAAAAATAACTGAATCTGCGCCTGTTATTATCGCACAACTTTGCGCGCGTAACCCTTGCACATCTTGCCTAGCATCACTTGAAGTTATCCATTTACTTTCGCCGCTCGCCATAGCTGTTTTACCATCAAGGCTCGCCGCTAATTTACAGCGAACATATGGCAAGTTATGCAACATTTTATGGATAAAACCAACATTGAGATCTTTAGCTTGTGCTTCAAGTAAGCCTGATTGTGTCGATATTCCCGCTTGCTCAAGCATAGCTAAACCATTGCCTGAAACCTGCGGATTAGGATCAACCATAGCAGCAATAACATGACTTACTTTGGCATCAATTAATGCTTTTGAGCAAGGGGGAGTTCGGCCAAAATGACTGCAAGGCTCAAGAGTAACGTAAGCGGTAGCGCCTTTAATTAATTCGGTGTTATTAAGCTTGGCATCTGCAAGCGCGTTAACTTCAGCATGCCCTTCTCCTGCTTTTTGGTGATAACCTTCGCCGATAATTCTACCTACACCGTCTTGATAACTGACTAATACACAACCCACTCTAGGATTAGGCGAGGTAGTAAAGTGACCTTTTTTCGCCAGTTCTATCGCTCGTGCCATAAACTGCTTATCTTGTGCAGAAAAGCTTTGCTCTGAAGAATGTTGCGCTTCGCTTGCTAGGTTATTAGTTATCGTCATATTACTTCGCCACTTTCACCGCTCTAGTCTTTCTTGCCTTACTATTTTTTTCTTTACCTAAACGAGTAATTTCATCGGCAAATTCACTGATATCTTCAAAAGATAAATACACTGATGCGAAGCGTAGGTAAGCAACTTTATCAAGTTCTTTAAGCTGCGCCATAATTAAATCACCCAACATTTCACTGGTGATCTCTCGCTCACCGGTAGCACGCATTTGTGATTTAAGTTTATTAACCGCCAGCTCTATTTGCTCCATGCTGACCGGACGTTTTTCTAACGCACGCGTTAGGCCGCTTAACATTTTATCTTCGTTGAACGGCTCTCTGCTACCATCACGCTTTATAATACGAGGCATAACTAATTCAGCACTTTCAAAGGTAGTATAGCGCTCATGACAAGCCAAACATTCACGACGTCGGCGTACTTGATGACCATCAGCAACTAAGCGAGAATCAATAACTTTAGTATCATTAGCAGAACAAAAAGGACAATACATAGCTAACCTGTGAAATAAGAGTATTAATTGCGGGCAAAAAAAAGGCCGCTTAAGGCGACCATTTTAATATAAAACAAGTTATTAAGCTAAAATAAACTGGATTCCCGACAAGAAACTTCGGGAATGACAGATAATAATACTCAAATCATCTGCAACGTTACAATATTTTATCTACCAGAATCAAAAATGGTCGCACAAAGCGACCATTTTATATATGAACAAGTGATTAAGTTCATTCATCAAAGTAGATATTTATCTTTAAGCTGTATGGCTCTATTTCAAGGGAAAAGCACGGAGTTGACGTTAGTCAAGACTCCGTACATCCTGTACTCCACCTTTCAGGTCATCCTTCGGATGTGCCAATTATTTCCCGAATAATTGGTGAGTACTTTTAACGCAGAAATCGAGCTCTACAGCGACAAGATAATTTCTATTTTTCGTATACTGGGAAACGAGCACATAGAGCCGTAACTTGGTCTTGAACACGAGCAATAACTTCTTCGTTTTCAATATCATCAAGAATGTCACAAATCCAAGTAGTTAACTCTTTAGTTTCTGCAGTACCAAAACCACGACGAGTGATTGCTGGAGTACCTAAACGTAAACCTGAAGTAACAAACGGAGAACGCGGATCGTTTGGTACTGAGTTTTTGTTAACTGTGATGTGAGCTTTACCTAGTGCAGCATCTGCATCTTTACCAGTGATATCTTTATCGATTAAATCAAGTAACAATAAGTGGTTGTCTGTACCGTTAGATACAACTTTGTAGCCACGTTCTTGTAATACTTCTACCATGGCTTTAGCGTTATCTAAAACACCTTGTTGGTAAACTTTAAATTCTGGTTGTAATGCTTCTTTAAATGCAACCGCTTTAGCAGCGATGATGTGCATTAATGGGCCACCTTGTCCACCAGGGAAAACAGCGCTGTTTAATTTTTTATAAATAGCTTCGTCATCACAGCCAGAAATAATTAAACCGCCACGTGGGCCAGCTAATGTTTTATGAGTAGTAGTAGTTACAACATGTGCATGTGGCACAGGGTTAGGGTATAAACCTGCAGCAACTAAACCTGCAACGTGAGCCATATCTACGAAGAAGTATGCACCAACTGAGTCTGCGATTTTACGCATACGAGCCCAATCAACAACACCTGAGAACGCAGAGAAACCACCAATGATCATTTCTGGTTTGTGTTCTTGTGCTAAACGATCTAATTCTTCGTAATCAATATCACCCGTTTCAGGGTGTAAACCATATTGGAAAGCTTCATAAGACTTACCAGAAAAACTTACGCTTGAACCGTGAGTTAAGTGACCACCGTGCGCTAAGCTCATACCTAACACTTTACCGCCTGGAGAAACTAACGCTTGGAAAACAGCAGAGTTAGCTTGTGAACCAGCATGTGGTTGAACGTTTGCATAAGTTGCACCAAACAATTCTTTTGCACGGTCAATGGCTAATTGCTCAGCGATATCCGCAAACTCACAACCGCCGTAATAACGCTTACCTGGGTAACCTTCAGCATATTTGTTAGTAAGTTGAGAGCCTTGTGCTTCAAGAACACGAGGGCTACAGTAGTTTTCAGAAGCAATTAGCTCAATGTGCTCTTCTTGACGTACAACTTCGTTAGCAATCGCTTCAGCTAATTCAGGATCAAAAGAGGCGATATTCATATCACGAGTAAACATGGTTTATTCCTTAAGTATTTCAGCCCAAGGCTGCAAACTATGCCCAAATTAACTGTGTAAATACAGATGACTCAGACACACAAAAATTAATGGCGGTATTTTGCCTGAATTTTGTCTCGTTGTACACGGTAAAAAAGACACGTGTTAGTGCATTTAGCACTGTTTTATAGCTAAACAGTTAGGAGATAACATTTAACTGTATGCTAAAAGTTTCTAATGAGCCAAACATGTTAATAAAAGCAAATATCTAAACCGAGTACAACTTAGGTACACAATATTTAAAACTGTTTGTTCTGTATAGTGAAAGCTTTTCATCAATCCATGAATTAGCTTAGACAATTTAACTTAACGCCATCACTACCTTTTCAGATCTTAATTTTTTAGCTAACACCACAACGAGGGTAACCGTGATCGCAATAGTCACAACACTGGTTGCTAAAAAAGCGAGCCAATTCACATCAACGCCTTTAAAAATGTTTTCAATGATCATTGATTGACCAGCAACAGGTAGCCAATTCAGCCATTGTGGTCGGTCATCCATCATTGATACCACAAACGGAATAAAAGCTGGAATACCAATTAAAATACTTACTGTTGATTGTGCTTCTTTAAAACTTTTAGTTTGAAAAGCTACAAACAATTGACATGCCGAGGCGAAAAAACAAATAGGTAATAACAACAATAATAGGGTTAACGAGGTCATGATATCTAAGGTAAAGGTTGCGCCAATTTTAGTTAAATCGACCAAGCCGACAGATAGCGAAGTAAGCACTAACACTAGCACTACACCAATGATTGATATGGTTGATGCGCCAATTAGCTTTGCCAACACTATTTGTAATGTACTCACGGGTTGGCACAACAGCATTTCAAGTACATTGCGTTCTCGCTCACCTGCGCTTGAGTCTATTGCAACAGATAAACCTGACATAAATGCAGCTAACATCAGATAAATACCAAGCATCATCGAAATTAAAATAAACGTAGCATCTGGTTTAGCGGTATCTTGCTCAACGAGCGTCAATGGGTTTAACAAGCGAACATCAACCCCGCGTAGTAATAAGCGTTTATAACCAATAGATAACGAATATGATCTAACCGCATTATTAATACGCCTTACTGGTGGACCAACGGCTTTATCAGTAAAGTCTGCTCGTAAATAAAGCTTAATTGGCTTGCCTTGCGCCATATCAGTTTCATAATCTTGTGGAATATCCATAACGATATTACGCTGCTGCCATATCAATTTTTCATCAACAGGCGCATCAACCAAGTTCAGTAGATTATTATCCGCGAAGTATTTAATCAATTTAGGTGCATACTCAGCACCGTTAAAATTGACATAAACTGGTGGCTCATCAACCAGTTTTTCTATCATTATTTTTGACATTAAAACAATAGCGACAGGTGCTAACAGTGCCATCATTAACGCGACCAATAAAGCACGTTTATCTCGAAAGGCTTCTTTGTATTCTTTTAAAATAAGTGACTTTAATTGGTATAAATATAGATTCATGCTTGAATTATCTCTCATCACGCAGCAACCCCTTCATCGGTGCCAATTAATTTAACAAAAGCATCTTCAAGGTTCGCTTCGCCAGCTAAATCGCATAATTCTTGTGGTGTACCTTGGGCGGCAAGCTTGCCATTAGCAACAATAATAACTCGGTCGCACAAAGCTGCGACTTCTTGCATAACGTGTGATGAAAATAAAATACAATGCCCTTTCGCTTTAAACTTAGCTAAATGTTCACGTAATATGCGCGTACTCATAACATCTAAACCTCGGGTGGGCTCGTCTAATACAAAGTTTTGTGGTTGGTGAACTAAAGCTTGCGCTAGCGTTACTTTCATTCGCTGACCTTGCGAAAAACCTACCGTTTTTCGGTGCGCCAACTTGCCTAAGTCTAAATCGTCAATCACTTGTGCAATTGCATCTTTTTTAGTTTTACCTGACAAACCATGAAGACTGGCAAAATAATCAATTTGTTCGTAAGCGGTTAACCGTTCATATAAGCCAAATTTATCAGGAAAAATGCCTAGCTTGGCTCGCGCTGCTAGTGGCTTTTCAGTAACAGTAATACCATCAATAGTGACAAAACCTTCATCAGCAGAAAGTAATCCGTATAAGGTGCGTAAACAGGTAGTTTTACCTGCGCCATTGGGTCCTAAAATACCGGTAATTTCACCATCTTTAGCAGTAAACGATAGTCCATCAAGGGCTTTAACAGTGTTTTTTCCTTTCTTATCATGAAAGTATTTATGTAAATTATTTACTTCAATCATCGTTATTTCCTATTGAACCTTGGTCTCAGCTTTAACTTTTGCTTGAGCTTTAGCATTTAAATAATTCACTGAACACCATTAACACTGGTCATAAAGGTTTCTTGTGGAATATCTTTTAAACAAGACTCATCGAGTTTTTTAGGTAATTTGCTCGTTAAGAACTCATTGACTATTTCGTTAGCACAAGTGGTCAAAGCGACGGTGTGCGATGCATTTTCAACAATAATATGATGGCTATTAGGTAATGACTTAGCTGAAAACTCACCATTACTTGGCGGCGTTACGGGATCTAAATCACCCGATAAAATGAGTGTTGGAATATCAGCAGTTACGCTTTGATAAAACGCTTCATTCGGGCGAAACTCTGGAAAATACGGACAAACCATATCCCAAGCTTGGTGACTGTTTTTACCATCAAAATCATTGTTAGCATCAATGGCTTTATCTGCTGCTGACAACCTTGGCATATCTTCATTACATACAATATTAAAAAGTAAGCCGGTATAAACCATTTGCTCACCTTCATTTTGCGCCATTAAACCAATAAGTGGTTGGTAGTTACCTAAAAAAGCTTGATGTATAACTAATGGCACCATTGAACGCCCTCTCATACCATATAATTGAAAACGTAAGTTACCCGTAAACTTACTGTCATCAAGTACTAACTGAGTTGGCGTACCCAAACGTGGATGTAATATATCAAGCGTAATAGGCTCTTTGCCTAAACGCGCTTTTACGGTTTGAAATTCTTGTGCTAAATCAGGAAAAGCCTTATGACAAGACTCACTTTTTTTACAATTTTCAATTAACAAGTTAAAAGACCGTGCGCCACTTTGACCGAACATACCAATAGGCACTTCTATTGGGCCAACACTGTCAAGAATGACGCTATCAAGGGACTCTGGAAACATGCGCATAAACACTAAACCTGCTCGCGTGCCGTAAGAGCCGCCATAAATGTTTATTTTTTCATGACCAAGAGCTGCACGAATAACATCAAAATCTCGAATAGCATTTTCAGAATTATATTGTGTTACGTCGCCTTTGAATTGCGCAACACAGTCTTTTATTTCTTCTGGGGTTAAGGCATCAGACAACGCGCTATATACATTATCTATCGCCTCCAAGTCACACGCCAAGGCACTGCTTTCGCCTGTACCACGTTGATCGACTAAAATAATGTCACGAGTTTTACGTACCTCCCTAAAAACCCTATTAAGCGCAGTTGCTAATTCGACGGCAGCTTGCCCAGGGCCTCCGGCTAGAAACATTAATGGCGTTTTATATTCGCTGTTATCAATGGCTGGTAATACCGCGAAATTAATTGAAATTTTAGTGCCATTTGGTTTGCTGTAATTTTCTGGCACATCAAGTTTTCCGCATTTTACTTGAGCGCGAATTTCACCTAAATGGCAGTTTTCTAGAGTTAATACAGTGCTTGCAAAAGACACTGCAACAAATTTGAGCGATAGCGTTACTGTAAATAACACCCAAACAAGTAACTTGATTATTTTCCACGGTAATATCATCTTTTGTGCTCAATCAAATATTCATAAATTAATAGGGTCTGTTGGTCTGTGAGATACTATTCAACAGTTTGTTATATACCGGCAAAGAATTGCACATCAAGTGCCCCAAGCTACGTGAAGGTGTGGTAACACTGGATATATTACAAATAAAAACTACTATTTTTGGGGCATTTAAAACGGTTATATCGCCGTTCCTCATCTTTAGCATAAAGAGTTTTTGGCATAGAGAATTCTTGGTATAGAAAACTATGCTGCATTATGTTAAAAATCTCGCAACGATTAAAGTCATTAAACATGCAATAAATGATAATCTTAGAAAATCCCCCTAAGATTTCATGAACAAATTATTACAGAAAACTTGCCTAAAAAGGCAATCAAGCTAAAATTAAATGAGAATAAATAAAATTAATACTAAGCGACTGATAAACAGTGGGTTACTTAATCCAGATCAATTTTTCTACCAAGGTATTAAAAAAAGTTTAAATAGCGATTCCCAAACGTGTAAATAAGGGATAAGGTCTAGTTATAAACATTATTATAATTTTGAGTGAGATTAGATATGGAATTAAATCAATGGGTAGATGAATTATTTGAAGTATTCGATGAAGATAAAGATGGGCAAATTAATCGCTCTGAATTTGTTGAATTGATTGATGTTTTATTACAAGACAAAGGCATAAATATGTGTGAAACCATCTTTAATCGCTTTGATAAAAACCATAGTAACTCTATATCTAAAGATGAATTAAAAGATATGGTGATTGAGTTAGCGTTTTAATTATTACTCTTTTAATTACTAGGCTCTTCATTAAAAAACTAAGTTCTAAAACGCTAAGTTCTAAACTAAATTTATAACAATATCAGACGATTACTCCAAGGCTAAAATTACTTTAGCCTTATCCCACTATTGCTTTGCTTTGTATCGAAACTAAGCGTACCCTAATACATACTTAGACTTCTTTCAAAGAAAGCTCACCATGACTGCTCAGAAAGATTTCTCTACAGCGCCATATCAACCTGCGCTTACATCTAAGACGCTAAATCAAGAAAAGTCTAAGATCCCTCCCCAGCCAATAACTTATAGTCAAAGTGAAGAAAAACTCAATGCTATAAGTCATGCTTTTGGTTTAGTATTAAGCTGTATTGCACTTTATTTACTGCTACAGAAAAACCATACCGATATTGTTCATATCATCAGTTTCACTGTCTTTGCGGGTAGTGCTATTTTACTTTTCCTAGCTTCAACGCTCTACCATAGTTTAATCAATATTCATGCTAAGGCGATATTTAAACTACTCGATCATTGCGCCATTTATTTACTTATTGCGGGCACTTACACCCCTCTATTGGCGATCACCATAGCAGGAACACTCGGCTATACCTTGTTAGCGTGTATCTGGCTTTTTGCCCTTGCAGGTATTTTATTTAAAATAAAATTTGGCAGTAAATACAAAAAGATATCTCTCGCCACTTATTTAGGCATGAGTTTTACGTCGTTAGGTATTTTAGGTGAATTATATAAAGCCATGCCTGAGCAAGCAGTTGGCTTGTTAGCACTAGGCGGATTAATTTACTCACTTGGCGTATTTTTCTACGTGAAAAAGTCAGTTGCCTACACCCACGCAATTTGGCACCTTTTCGTCTTAGGTGGTGTTACTTGTCACTTTTTGATGATTTATTGGTATGTATAAGGTATAAATTAGCGATAAGTTGTCGCTAACTAAAATTTAGAGTCCATATGAAGATATCAATTGAAACAATAATAAATGCTCCACTTACTAAAATATGGTCTGCTTGGACAACACCCGAGGATATTAAAAACTGGAATTTTGCCACCAATGACTGGTGTTGCCCTACCGCTGACATTAACTTAGCGGTTGGCGGAAAGTTTACTTACCAAATGGCAGCTAAAGATGGTTCGATGGCTTTTGATTTTTCTGGTGAGTTTATAGAAATAACACCTTTTAAAAATATCAGTTATAAGCTTGAAGATAATCGCACTGTATTAGTTTCTTTCATTGAAAATACCGAGGGTATAAAGTTGGTAGAAACCTTTGATGCCGAAGATGAAAACTCAGGCGAGCAACAACGCCAAGGTTGGTTATTAATATTAGAAAACTTTAAGCAATACGTTGAAAATAAATAACCTGAGTTCAGTTTAATAACCTAGCACACTTAACCGCTAAGCGCCGAATCCAAATTAGGCAGTTCAACTACATCACTGACCTGTAATGTATCAAGGTTGATATTGCCTATTCTCACTCTGACTAATCTTAAAGTGGCAAAACCTACCGCTGCGGTCATTTTTCTTATTTGACGATTCTTGCCTTCACATATTGTGATAGAAATCCAACTAGTAGGACCATGTTTAGGATCACGAATCTTTCGCCCGCGCATAGGCAATGCAGGTTCACCATTAAGCTTGAATGCTTTGCAAGGCAAGGTTAGATATTTTGTACCTTTGATAGTAATTTCTACACCACTTTGTAGCCTTAATATTGCTTCATTCGTGATATCGCCATCAACTTGCACGTAATACTCTTTTTCTATCCCTTTACTTCTAACTTCGTAACTCATCATCCCATCGGTTGTTAATAACAATAACCCTTCAGAGTCGTGATCTAAGCGACCGATCGCCATCGTTTTATCTGGAAAGTCAAAGAGCTCTCCGAGTAAATGTTTCTTCTTTCGCGTTTCAGGTACAAACTGACTTAAAAAACCATAAGGTTTAAATATTTTAAAATGTTGGTGATTTTGGTTTGGCTTAACGACTTTTGTTAGCTCGGTTTGTGTGAAATCGCCTTGTTCAGTAACAGCATTATTATTTTGCTTAGCAATTATCATTGAATATGACCTTATTCATAGAAGTATTAATCTATCTAATTACACTGATTAAGTGATCCTTTTCAAATGGTATAACCTTTCTAAACTAAAAAACCGCACGTTACTAAAAGAGTAAAGTGCGGTTTTAAAGTTAATAACCTAGGTTCAATAGGAAATTAAAGTAAGTTATTAATTTCAACTTCAGGGCTAACGTCAGCATCGTAATCAACGCCTGCAACATCAAAACCAAACAGTTTTAAGAACTCTTGATGGTATGAAACGTAATCTGTTAATTCATCAATTGTATCAGTATCAACCGTGTTCCAAATATCAGTTACACGTTGTTGAACGCTATCTTCTAATTCTTTGTAGTTTTGGCTAAAGCGACCGGCTTCATCTAAACGCGGTGTAGCACTGTAGATGTTTTCTTTGAATAAGTTGTCGATTTGCTCAATACAACCTTCATAAGTACCGTCAGCTTTCATAACTTTGAACATAGCTGAAATGTATAGCGGCATAATTGGAATAGCTGAACTTGCTTGTGTTACTACGGCGTTTAAAGACGTTACACGGGCAGTACCATTTAAGCTAGCTGTTGCTGCATTAATTGCGGTTGCTGCGCGGTCTAAATCTTCTTTCGCTTTACCAATAGTTGCTTTACCGTAAATTGGCCAAGTTAATTCTTTACCAATGTATGTGTAAGCAACTGTTTTAACGCCTTCAGCTAAAACGCCAGCGTCACTTAAAGCGTTCATCCATAATTCCCAGTCAGCGCCGCCCATAACGTCGATAGTGCCTTGAATTTCAGCATCGTTTGCCGCTTCAACAGATACTTCATCAATCACACGCTTAGAAGTATTTAAGTTTTTAGTGGTAACGCTTTGGCCAATTGGCTTTAATGTTGAAGAGTAAACTTCGCCTGTGTCTGGATCAGTTCTACGAGGAGATGCTAATGAATAAACAACTAAATCAATTTTACCCATATCTGCTTTAATTGCTTCAATAGCTTGTGCTTTTATTTCGTGAGAAAAAGCGTCACCATTAATGCTTTTAGCATAAATACCGGCTTCATCAGCTGCCTTTACGAAAGCGGCAGTATTGTACCAACCTGCGGAAGCTGTTTTCTTATCTGTAGGTGGTTTTTCAAAGAAGATACCTAATGTTTTAGCCTCATAACCAAAA
The DNA here is from genome assembly GCF_002843355.2 of Colwellia echini. Lineage (GTDB taxonomy): Bacteria > Pseudomonadota > Gammaproteobacteria > Enterobacterales > Alteromonadaceae > Colwellia > Colwellia echini. The sequence continues at coordinate 462,737 of NZ_PJAI02000001.1, read as the reverse complement.
GTAGCAGTAATACGTGAAGCTAAACCGTAACCTGTAGAAGCACCAATAACTAAAACATTTTTAGGGCCTGCAACGTCAGATTTTTGAGTTTTAACATAAGCAATTTGCTCATTTACATGCGCTTCACAACCAACAGGGTGAGCATTAGTACAGATAAAACCACGAATTTTTGGCTTGATAACCATAAGTAAACCTTTTTAATTTATATTCTTGTTTATATGAATAACTCAGCTAGTGTGATGCATTTTGCATACTTGAGCTAAGCTTTGAAGTTATTTCTTTTTCAATATTATTTTAGCGTTACTAATAAAGCTATTAACGAAATTGCAGCTATTGTACCCTGACTGAAACTGAAAGAGGTACTACCAGAAAACAATACTCGTTTTGTTTATTTTCCACCACCTAAGCAATTAGGTGATTCAGGAACATTACCACCATGAAGCGATTGCCATTCTTGCTCGCTGTAAGTATGAATTGCAAGTGCATGAATTTTTTCTGCAAGCTCTAATGATAATGCGCTATTTACTAAGCGGTGACGTTTAATTAATCGTTCATTTTCAAAGGCATTAGAAACAATAACCACTTTAAAATGAGATTCACTGCCCGGCGGCACATTATGGTTATTACTCTCGTTAATTACCTCACAATGGCTAGGTTGGAAGGCATCAAGTAGTTTTTGTTCTATAACAGCAGCAACAGTCATTCTGTTCTCACGATAAGTAAAGTTTAAGGTTGGCAATACAAGACAACCAAAGTGGCAAATATTTTAGCTGATTTAAGTGGATAGACCAACAATATGTTGCAAATTATGCCACAATAGCCGCTAATTTATTCCTGAACTTTAGCCTATTTTTATGATCAGCCCTTTTATTGTTAATGATAAAAACTTATTCCTTAGCCGTTTCCCTGTTGCCCAAGTAAATCGTAGCTTACAAGCATGGGATTCTGCCGATGAATACCTAATAAACTATGTTAATGAAGAAGGACTCGCCACTTCTAAAATAAGTAACCCTAACAAAAAAGTTGCGATCTTCAATGATGCCTTTGGTGCACTAGCAGTAAATTTTTGTCATTCGGGTAGCGAAAACCCACAAGTACTTTGTATTAATGACTCCTTTATTAGTAGTCAAGGAATCCGCTATAACATTGAACAAAATGATTTAGATGATAGCAATATCACGTTATTAACATCGCTTGATAGCTTACCAAACGACATTGACGTTATTTTATTTAAAATCCCTAAAAGCAAAGCCATGCTTATTGAACAATTAATTCAAATTAAGCAGATGATCAAATCAAGAACATCAGATAAAGAATGTATATTTATTGCCGCAGATCGCGCTAAAGAAATTCACAGCGCCACTTTAAAAGTATTTGAACGATACTTAGGCACAACCAAAACATCACTAGCAGTAAAAAAATCTCGTTTAGTTTTCTGTCAGTTTGATTCATCATTTGGTAGTAAAACAACAGATAAATCGCCCTACCCTACGATTTGGTCATTAACGCATAAATCGGCTATCGACAACTCTTCTCGAGAGTTTACAATAAGTAATCACGCCAACGTTTATGCACGTGAAAAATTAGATATTGGCGCTCGTTACTTTATTGAAAATTTACCAACCATAGCGCCAAATACTAAAGTAATAGATTTAGGTTGTGGCAATGGCGTATTAGGCTTAACGGTTTTAGCTGACCAACCACAAGCGCAGGTACAATTTATTGATGAATCATGCATGGCAATAGCTTCAGCGAAGTTAAATATTGAAACCAACTTACCTGAGGTAATTGACCAATGTGAATTTACACTAAACGATTGTTTAAGTGATATAGAAGGCGGTACAGTTGATTTAATATTATGTAACCCGCCATTTCACCAAAATACCGCAACTACCGATCACATTGCATGGCAGATGTTTAAAGACAGCCACAGGGTATTAAAAAAAGGCGGCGAGTTACGTATAATAGGTAACAGGCAATTGGCGTATCATATTAAATTACAGCGCCTTTTTGGCAATGAAAAATTAGTTGCTAGTAACGACAAGTTTGTTACACAATCAGCGATTAAACGTTAACTAAAAAAATAACTTAAATGAATATTTAAGCTTAATAAATAACTGCAGAGAGAACTGGGTAACAAGATGATTTTCCACTACTTAAAAAGATTTACAGACTCTATTTTAAAATCAATAGCATTGTCGTTATTACTCCTTAGCATAACCAGCTGTAGTAGTACCCCTAGCCATATTGTGCTGGCGTTAGATGTTGACTTAAAACCATCTAACCAATTAACCGGTAGAAATGCACAACTGCAGGTTGTTGATATGCGCACCAGCCCACATATTATTCAAATATTAGAACCTGATGAACCGGCTATTATTTTGTCTTCTCAACAGCGCCTTGAAACGGTAATTGATAATGTATTAACGAAAGAATGGCAAGAGCAAGGCTTAACGCTAAACGACACATCAACCAATAAAATGACCGTCATTATAGAAAAGGCGGTTATCAGCGTTGATCAAGAAAGCATAACTTATAACACTCAAAGTGAAATAATCATCAAGGTTAGCGTTGATAACTCAAAACAAACCTTAACAAGTCTCTTTAAAAAACGAGCGCATAGTGAAGGCGCCCTTAATGCAGACATTAGTAGTTTGGAAGAAGAGTTCAATCAGCATTTAAGTGAAATTCTAAAACAAATATTAATCAGTAAAGATATAAAAGTATTTCTCTAGATTCCAATTGGGTTTTAACTTAACTTTTTTAACTTAACTTAACTTTAAATAAATAAGATAAATGTAAGGTGGGTAACTTTTGCAGCTTTTTTTTAACAAGACAATAATCAAAACATTCGTGTTAAGTTTGTTACTTTTCACCAGTAACGCTAGTTTTGCACTTGACCCAAATAATTTATTTCCGAAAGTAAAACTTGTAACTTCTATGGGCGTAATCGTAGTAGAACTTGATAGTATTAAAGCACCGATAACCGTTGATAACTTTCTAAAACATGTGGTTAGCGGCGAATATAACAACACTCTTTTTCATCGAGTCATTGATGAATTTGTGGTTCAAGGTGGCGGTTATGACACTCATTTAAATGAAAAAAAAGTAGGTAAAAATATTGTCAATGAATCAGGTAATGGTCTTAAAAATGAAAAAGGCACTATTGCTATGGCGAAAGAAACTCGACCTCACACAGCCAATCGCCAATTCTTTTTTAACCTCGCTGATAATAGCTCATTAGATCCTGGTAGAAGTTGGGGTTACGCTGTTTTTGGTGAAATTATTGAAGGCCAAGAAGTATTAGCAGCAATAGCTAAAGTACCAACAAGTAATGACAATAGCTTAGGTTGGTATGATGTACCCGTTGAGCCAGTAACCTTAATAAGTGCGACTCTATTACCAGCGACCTAGTAGTTAAATTAATAATCAAATTAGGAAGTATACAATCGTTAATATGAACAAATAGTTACAAATCACTAACAAAATAACCTCGCTGTTTTTTGACAAAAACACAAAGATCACCGATAAATATAGGTACTGTTTTAAACTCTTAGCACTGTAGTTATTATGATCTAGAATGTGCTGAATGTGCGCGAATAAAGCAGAATTAGGCTTTACGTTATGATTAATCAGATAATATTTTTGAGTACAGCTACAACAAATTGGTTATTAGCACTAAATATATTATCGAGAAACAACAACCCGTGAATTGTTTCGATTACTTCTGCCTAAGTTTTTAACTAACCTGACTCGGGATAATGAAATTTTTAAGGTGTCGTCATGATAATTGAGCAGTTTATCGATGAAAAAATACAACAATTGCATGCCTATGTGAATGCAGTTATTGCAGAAGAAATTCATTATACTGAGTTAGATAATTTTATTTTAGACACCATGGCTGATTGGACATTACTGAAAGTGATGGATGAAACACCACACAGCGCAAAAGAACGAGTATTTTGGCATTTAATGCATGAAGTAAGTTTGCACGGCGCATTAGCACTGAATCAAGACTTATATTTTAAAAGCGAAATGACCACTTGCTTAGACTTTTTTAATGGCTCAGGCAGTTATCCTATCGATTGTATTGGCTGGCGTCCTATCGCTTAGTTTTATTTTGCTCCTATGGCTTATTTTCATGATGGCGCGGTAAAACAACAATCCTAATAAATCTCCCCCTAAATATAACTTCTAATAAACCCATTAATCCGATTGGTATTACTTGGGCTATTAACAAGCCTCTGATAAACTTGAAAGAATTAAATTATCTAAAATTAACATTCTATGTCTGAAATACAAAAAAATAGCCCTACTCCCAAAGTCGCCTTTAAAGACGCTATTTTAAATAAGCGTATGCTTATTTGTATTTTTACAGGCTTTAGTTCAGGTTTACCACTGTTTGTATTATATCAACTCGTTCCAGGCTGGCTACGAGATGAAGGAGTTAGTCTAGCCGAAATAGGCCTCTTTTCACTGATAGGTATTCCATACGTTTGGAAATTTATGTGGTCTCCACTTATAGACAGATACTCTTTAGGAGTATTGGGTAGACGACGCAGCTGGATGTTAGTAACCCAACTCTTTTTATTAATCTCTATAGCCAGTTTTGGCTTTATTAATCCTGTATTCGATATCTGGACGGTCGCCTATTTAGCTGCCGCTGTGGCGTTTTTTAGTGCGAGTCAAGATATAGTACTTGATGCTTATAGGCGTGAATTATTAGCCGATAATGAATTAGGTTTAGGTAACTCAATTCATGTACAAGCTTATCGACTTTCAGGCTTAGTACCTGGCTCACTTGGTTTTATTCTTGCTGATCATATGAGTTGGCAATACGTGTTTATGATAGTCGCTGCTTTTATGTTGTTAGGAATACTATTAACACTGTTTATTAAAGAGTTAGAATCAGAGCACTTAGCCCCTAAAAGCTTACAACAAGCCATAGTATTACCTTTTCAAGATTTCATTAAAAGTAAAGGGCTCAAGTCTGCTGCTTACACCTTATTGTTCCTTGTGCTTTATAAGTTAGGCGATAATATGGCAACCGCATTACAAACGCCGTTCTTTATCGATATGGGCTTTACCATGACCGAAATTGGCGTAGTTGCTAAAACCGCGTCGTTAATCGCGATGACTATTGGTATCGTAGTTGGCGGTTTAGTGATGATAAAGCTTAGTATTAACCGAGCATTATGGTTGTTTGGTTTTGTACAAATTTTCAGTATTTTAGGTTTTGCTGCACTCGCAGAAATCGGACATAACACCTATGCTTTAGCTTTAGCAATGGGTTTCGAATATTTGGGGGTTGGTTTAGGTACAGCTGCTTTTACCGCTTTTATTGCCAAAACTACCAATCCGGCTTTTGCTGCCACCCAAATAGCCTTATTTACCGCCTTAGCCGTTGTACCTCGCACTTTTGCCAATGCTACAACAGGTGTGATTGTTGAACAAATAGGTTGGACTAACTTTTATTTCTTTTGTACCGCATTAGCAGTGCCTGGTATGTTAATGTTATTTAAAGTTGCCCCTTGGAATGAGGAACGCTCGATTACAACGAGTTAACGATACGAGATTATTTATTATGATAAAGTTTTTCTTTCTCCTGCCCATACTCATGTGTGCGATATGGGCCTGGTACCTTAATGAGCACGGTTATACATTAAAGGAAGGACTTAAAGGTTTTACTTACATTTTTGCTTTTAATGCGATCCTTATTGGCTTTTTCGTGATGATGATTGTTATTACCCATTAATTTTATTAGCGAGCAGTGAATATTTAATATATTTAAGCAAACCTTATAGCCTTATTACTTTACATTCCCAGAATAAATATAGTTATAGAGTTTTAATAATATTTTTTATTACTGATTAATCTTATGTTAATTGTAGATCAAAGTGTTTTAGACGATATTTCTCGCGGCTTTTCTGTACCCGCGCAACCAAGGCTTTTACTAGAGCTATTAAAGTTAATGGCTGATCAAAACCCCGATATCAATGCGATTAGCGACTTGATTAGTCAAGATGTTGCGGTGAGCGCAGCAATTTTGAAAACCATTAACTCTCCGCTTTATGGTTTAAGTCGCACCATAACTGATATTAAAATGTCAGTAAATTATATTGGACTTTTTGGTGTAGTCACCTTAGTGACAGGCAGTTTGCTTAAAAAGAGTTTTGATCCCAAAAACTGCAGTATCAATTTAGATAATTTTTGGAAGCTAACTTCTAATATAGCCAGTGTTGCCGAAACAATAGGGCAACGATATAGACCGAATATTGCCAACGATAAATTTTTTAGTTTAGGGTTATTTCATGCTTGTGGCGTACCGGTAATGGCAATGAAATATAAAGATTATCAACAAGTATTAGATGACGCATTAACAACGCCCGAGGTATCACTCACAACTATCGAAGAGCAAAAATATGGCGTACATCACTCAACTATTGGATACTATGTTGCTAGCTCGTGGCGTTTGCCAAAAGATGTTTGCCAAATTATATTACAGCACCATGATAGAGAATTTCTTAACAATCTAAATGGCTCACAAGAGCAAGATTTATTTGCCGTATTAAAACTAAGTGAGCAACTAGTATCATTAAGTTTTAATAAAAAATCGACTGCAGATTGGGCATATGTAAAGGACGATGTTTGCAAACTGTTAGCTATTAATGACGAGGTTTTACAGCAATTAATTGTAGAATTTAGCGAGACTGAATAGTTTTATTTTTTTTGCTATCAAACGTTTAGGTGAGTTTCCTCCTCTAATGCACTAGCGTACCCCAAGACTAAACTCTTGCCATGATAATAGCAAGTCTTTGAAATCATCTAAACCGCAGCCAGCCATTTCATTTTGATCAAGGTGAATATGGTCATCGGTTAACATTTCAGATAAACCTTCACCATTATCATTTAATACACCATTCATGCTGACATTAGTTTGAATTGAAACTTCATCACGACTTAAAGTAATAGAATACTCACTTCCAGTAATAAGGATTTCGTGCAATTTTCCAGCCTCAACATCACCTATTGTATTAAGTAATTCATTAAGCTTATTAGCGTCACGGCCTAACTCCACTTCTAACCATGGACCAATAACCTCATGCTCTAATGAAAATAATGCTCGAGCTTCGCCTGTTATGGCATCGTGTACAAATTCATATTCCATAACTTTTCCTGTTAATACGGGGACAAATAAAGGTTAAAGTTACCAACTTAAATTTACTGTTCTTAGTAAATGTTAGTAGTTAACTAAAGGATAACTTTATAGGTAATTATATCCCATAGTTCCAGCTATTAAAAAGAAAAACGCGACTGATTAAACAACCAAAAGTAATAGCTGAATATTTTCTCACTTATTTATATAACACTGATCCTTTCCTCTAATATATCCTCCTGTATGACCTGGAAGATACGATTTCATTTACCTAATGTAAGTTCACAATTCCGCCATGAAAAAATAATTATTTTGTAACATTTACTGTTTAAAGTTTATCGAAAATTGCGACTAAGCATTTATTTAAACTAAATAACAGGACAAGCATGAAATATACAAAACTAGCATTCGCTTTAATAGCTACTTTACATTTAACTGCATGTGACGATGGCTCACAAGGTTTAGAAGGGGCTCAAGGTACTTCTGGGCTAAATAGTTTAATTAACCATGAAGCGTTAACTTTAGGTAATGAAACGTGTTTTTTTGGTGGACTAAAAGTAACCTCGGGCATAGATAGCAATAGCGACAATGCATTAGCTGATTCTGAAGTAACAACAACTAGTGCAAATTGCAATGCAAGCCCTATAACTTCCTCCGGATCTTCATTGCCTTATTCTGTTATGCGAGCTGATATAGATAACGGCGCTATGCCTGGCAATTTTATGGAAATCAGAAACGGCGGCTTTGGTTCCGATATGGTAGGCCATCCAACAGAGCCTACACAGTTTTACGCATTAACAGACCGTGGACCAAATGCTGTATTTACGGGCGATCAAGGTGTAGGTAAAAAATTTCCAACACCAGATTACACACCACGTATCGGCTTATTTGAATTACAAGCAAATGGTAATGTTAAAAAGTTAAAAGATATTTTATTGAAACGCCCTGATGGTACTGTAATTTCAGGCTTGCCAAACAGTTCTTCTTTAGGCGGTACAGGGGAAACACCATACGATGCCGATGGCAACGTCATTGTTGAAGACATGAGTCAGCCTTACGATGAAACAACAAACCCTATTAAGTTAGATGATTACGGTTTAGATGGTGAAGGCTTAGTTGCGTTATCTGATGGTACGTTTTGGGTAAGTGATGAATATGGACCACACATGGTTCATTTTGATGCTGAAGGTAAAGAAATTGGGCGCATTAACGCTTTCAGTGACGACAGTCGTAACACTTTCACATTGCCAGCAGAATTCGCAAATCGCCGAGCTAACCGTGGTATGGAAGGTTTAGCCATTACACCAGATGAAACAACTTTGGTTGGCATTATGCAGTCAACAATGTATAACCCAAGTAGTGCGGTAAAAGTAAACAACATGGTACGTATTGTAACGGTTAACTTAACTGACGGCAGTGTAAGCCAGTATCTTTATAAACAAGAAAAAACGCAAAATTCACAATCAGGTATTGTTGCGTTAAGTAGCACTGAGTTTGTTGTGATAGAGCGTGATGGTAGTTTTTACAATCAAACACCATCGGCGATGAAGCATTTATATAAAATTGACCTTAGCAATGCGACTGATATTGAAACTATCGCCACCAGTTCTGATATCACCCAAGATGATGACTTAGGTTTATTGGTTGGCGGTAAAACACTTGAAGAAGTTACTTTAGACGCTGATGGCTGGACAACTTTGTCTAACGCAGGTATTACGCCTATTACCAAAACATTATTAGTTGATTTAGTTGCAGAAAATGGTTATCCGCATGATAAGTTAGAAGGTATTTGGTTAATTAATGATAATACCATTGGTGTTATCAATGATGATGATTTTGCTACGTGGTCAACAGATGGAATATTAGAGCAAAAGTACCTTGATGCCAGCCAAATAGACATCGATAGTAACCGTTTATATATCATTGAAGATTTAGATTTAGCACTTTAGATTTATTGCATAGTGTAATGGCATTAACAATAAGTTAGGTTTTTATTGTTAATGCCTTATTTGTTTTAGAAATTACTTAAGAAGGTATACGAAATGAATAAACCACTTAGTATTATTTCAGCTGCTCTATTATCTTTATCAACGTCTGTATCGGCCGCAGATGTGGATGTCGGTTCTCGTGAATATAAAATATTATTAGACACCACTTCTTTCTCTGGAAATACAACTACACGAGCAACGAAAGTAAATAATTACTGGACCGCATTGAAAAATTTAATAGAGAATGACTCTATCGAATGTGATACATCAGGGAGCTTAAGTTTAGAGAAAAGCCGTACTGTTATTTTTTATGACGTAGAAAATAGTTGTGATTTATTTAATGCAGGTTATATTTTTCGTGAAAGAATCGACAATGGAAACCGTGAAGTCACGTTAAAGTTTCGCTCTCCAGATCGATTTATCGCTAGTAAAAAAGACATGGATGGCACCGAATCAGGATGGGAAAGTAAGTTTGAAGAAGATTTAGCAGCACCTTTCTCTAGTAAATATTCTTATTCAACCAAACAGGGCATAAGCCAGAGCAAAAACCTAAATAAAGTAGATGATCCTGTTGGTTTATTCCCTGGTTTAGCAGATGAAAATCTTGATGAAACATTGGCAATAGAAAAAGTTGGTAACTTAACGATTAATGAGTATGTATATAAAAATGCCAGTGTAGATTTAGGCGCATTAGACGGAGAGTTTTCATTAACTTTATGGTACAACGAAACAGTTAGTACGACACAGCCAATAGTAGCGGAAATATCATTTAAATATGAAGACACGAATGAAGGTTTTAGTAACAATGTGGTCACTCGCTCTAAAAGCTTATTTAGTGCAATGCAAGAAGATTCTACAGTAGCAAGTTGGAATACCCAAAACTCACTTACTAAAACAGCAGCCGTATATCAATATGACAGTAATTTTTGTGATTAATATCAAGGCCCACCTACTGTATATTTCAAACGTTCGATAGTTTAGGGATTATAAAATAAGCTTACATTGCTTGCCATTGGCAATTAAGTAAAACTTCTTTAGCTGCAGAATCACCCGCTTCACTAAAGTAAACTTGCCCTGAATAACTATCACCTTCATTAATAACTCCAACGCCTTTAGGTGTTCCTGTCATTACGATATCGCCGTCTTCTAACGTTAAGAATGATTGTAAGTCAGCAAGAATTTCATCTGGTTTAAACATCATTAAACTCACGCCACCTTGCTGAGTTAGTTTGTCATTAATGGTTAGCGATAAGGTTAACTGGCTTAAATCTGACGGTTCAAAAGCAACGAATTCACTTAATACCGCAGAACTATCAAATGCTTTTGCACGCTCCCAAGGTAGGCCTTTGGTTTTTAATTTACCCTGTAGTTCTCGTTTAGTTAAATCTAAACCTAATGCGACCGCAGTAAACTTTCCACCTTGAACTAAAAAACACAACTCGGCTTCGTAATGCAAAGCATCGTCATTATGCATAGCGTTTAACGAGGTTGTAACCGCAGAGTTAGGTTTTAAAAACACCACCATTTGATCGGGGATTTCATTGGCAAGCTCTTTAATATGATCAACATAATTACGACCAATACAAATGATTTTTGACGGGGTAATCAATTGCGGTTTTTGATCAGCGGTGACTAAAGTAACGGTATTCATAGCAGACCTTTTAGGAAGATGAAAATTTATAAAACAGTATTGTTAACTATTTCAGGCTGAAATCACACCCATATGATTGTCCCGATGTAAGTTTTTTAAATATTTCCCCATTAACAATATATTTGTTAATTCGCTTCTTAATTGACTCAGTAGTCTTACTAGCGCAAGATTCAACTATATGTTTATGAATTCGAACACATAATAATACATCTCCAGAAAATACATCATTTGAAACCATTAGGGATATTATGAAACACCTAAAACAATTATTAACACTTGCAGTTTTCGGATTTAGCAGCACGACAGTAGTCGCTGATGAAGGAATGTGGCAACCCAACCAGTTACCTGCCATTGCAAAAGAGTTAACCAAAGCTGGCTTAACCTTAGATCCAAAAGATTTAACTGACCTTACCGGATTCCCAATGGGCGCTATTGTAAGTTTAGGTGGCTGTACTGCATCATTTGTTTCTGACCAAGGCCTAGTAGCTACTAATCACCATTGTGTTTATGGCTCTGTACAATACAACTCAACATCTGAAAACAACTTACTTAAAAATGGCTTTTTGGCAAAAAATTTAGCTGAAGAGTTACCAGCAACACCTGGCAGTCGCATTTATGTTACCGAAGAAATAACTGAAGTAACTCAGCTAATAAAGGCCTCACTTACCGATGAAATGTCAGGCACTAACCGCTATAAAGTCATTGATGATAATTCAAAAAAATTAGTGGCTGAGTGTGAAAGTGATGCACGCTATCGCTGTAGTGTGGTTAATTTTCATGGCGGTTTAGAATATTATTTATTTAAACAACTCACCATTCGTGATGTACGCTTAGTCCATGCGCCTGCAAGTAGCATAGGTAAATTTGGTGGTGATACTGACAACTGGATGTGGCCCCGCCATACGGGGGATTATGGCTTTTATCGCGCTTATGTTAGCAAGGACGGTCAACCGGCTGATTTTAGTGAAGACAATGTACCTTATCAACCTAAACATCATTTAAAACTCAACAAAAGCGGTGTTGATGATGGCGATTATATTATGGTAATTGGTTACCCAGGCCGCACTAACCGCTACCGCACAGCTTATGAAGTTGAGAATATGTTCACCTGGACTTATCCACAAGCTAAAGCTTATCGTGAAGAGCTTATCGCGTTAATTAACAATAACTCAGAAGAAGGTAGTGAGGAGCGTATTAAGTATGAAAGTACTCTCGCAGGGTTAGCTAATTACGCTAAAAACTATGGTTCAATGATCAACAGTTACAATAAAGGCACTTTTTTATCTCGTAAACAAGCACTTGAAAATAACATTAGCCAATGGGTTAACAGCAATTCAACACGTAAAGCGCAATATGGAGAAACATTATCAGGCTTAAATGCGTTAGTACAAAAAGAGAATCAACAGCAAGCCCGTGATTTAATTTTGGGTTACATGCAATATAGTAAAATGTTATCGAGCGCTGAAAAATTATATCGCTTAGCCATTGAAAAGACGAAACCAAATATTGAACGTGAAAGTGGGTATCAGGAACGAGATATCGCCCGCTTCGAACAAAATATGAAATCGGTTGATCGCCGTTATGATGAAAAAATTGATCAAGCAATATTGTTGGCAATGGTAACTCATTATGTGGCGTTACCTAAGGCCGAACGCATTCCTTCTATTGATCAGTTTTTCGGATTAACCTCTGATATAACAGATAAAAAACAGTTAGCTGTATTAGTAAAAAAATTAGCGGCAATGTATCAAAGAACTCGCCTGAATTCACAACAACAACGTATAGACTTGATGCATAAATCAGTAGCATATTTTCACAACAGCCAAGATCCGTTTATTCAATTAGCCGTCGCCAGTTTTGCCGATCGCCAAGCCATTGAAGAACAGTCAAAAGAATTAGCAGGTAGTATCCAAGCTTATCGACCTAAATATATGCAAGCCCTTATTGCCTACTTCAATGCGCACAAATTACCAGTTTATGCCGATGCTAACAGCACTTTACGTATCACTTACGGTAATGTTAAAGGTTACTCACCGCAAGACGGCATAATAGCTACGCCTTTTACAACGCTTGAAGGTATCGTTGCTAAAAATACCGGTATTTCACCGTTTGATGCACCACAAAAGCAATTAAATTTAATTAATAAAAAGCAGTATGGCGAATATGTTAAATCATCCCTTGCTTCTGTACCGGTCAACTTCTTAGGAACCCTAGATATTACTGGCGGTAACTCAGGTTCCCCCACCCTAAATGGTAACGCCGAAATGGTTGGCTTAGTGTTTGACGGTGTTTATGAAAGCATTATTGGTGATTGGGATTACGACGTACAATTAAACCGTTCTATTCATGTTGATGTTCGTTATATGCTTTGGACAATGCAGCATGTAGACGGTGCTGATAATCTTATTGAAGAAATGGATATAGTTCAATAAGCTACACGAACAATCAGCATAAACCCAGCAATAAACTTAATGGAGAGTATTGTGGCAACCTTAATTTATGAATTAGTGATTGCTTTTTTTGTCGCGTCAATGTCTGTTTTTGCTTATAAACGCCCAGATAGTTACAGTGTGCTACTTACTCATATTCGTGCTTGGCTAATAAGATTATGGAGTATTATTTCACCGTTTGGTTGTGGTATCCATTTTACTTTTTGGCAATTAAAACTGCCTTATAAAGCAGATAGTTTGTATAGCTATTTAATTGCCAACTACGCGTATTTTTGGGGTACTGGGTTAGTGCTTCTTTTGTTTTTCATATTACTAAAAAGCATTGGTAAATTATTTAGTTACGTGAAATATTCACACACCAATAATTAAAGATTTATTGTAAAAATAAAGATAACTGCATAATTTACTAGCTATTTTATTATATTCGTTTTATTTTCGATAATTAAAAAATCATCATAACAAAGGAGATAATAGATGAATGAAGTAGTAGAACCAGAAAGTATAAAACCTGAAAAAACAACAACAGCCGACACAGCTAAAATTGTATATATTTTATACATGGTTGGTATTGTATTTGGTATCACAGGTCTTGTCGGCGTAGTAATGGCTTATATCAATAAAACTGATGCACCTGAGTGGTTAAAATCACATTATCAATTTCAAATTAGAACCTTCTGGATTGGTGGGCTTTACTTAGTTATTGGCTCATTACTTTTAGTAGTTCTAATTGGTTGGTTTATTTTGTTGTTTTGGGTTCTTTGGCTGATTATTCGCTGCGTAAAAGGCATGAAATCATTAGAAGCTAAAGAAGCTCACCCCAACCCTACTGGTTGGTTTTTTAATTAAATATAATCAATTAATAAAAACAGACTGTTTTAAAAATATTATTAACAACACGGAGGATCCATAATGGATTATTTTTTAGGCGCACTGAAAAAGTACGCAGACTTTAGTGGTCGAGCACGTAGAGAAGAATTCTGGATGTACACATTAATTTATATGATTATTAATGTTGTATTAGCGGTATTAGGACTAGACATAGTTTCAGCTCTATTTGGCTTAGCCTTGTTAATACCAAGTCTTAGTATTGGTGCAAGACGATTACATGACACAGGCCGATCAGGTTGGTGGCAACTAATAGTATTATTACCTATCATAGGGTTAATTGTACTGATTGTCTTTTATGCACAAGCAGGCCACGATGAAAATGATTATGGCGTTAACCCAAAAACAGAGACTCCTGCATAAAATAACGTTATGCGCTAATCAGAAAAAGTTTTAATCAAAAAATTAATGTTAGCTGCTGATCATATTTTGTGAGCTGCAGCTAAATTAACTTTATCACTCGTTGGAATTTTTTACTTAGCTTTCAGTTATCTGACAATAATAAATATTTGGAATAAAAATGAATAACAAAATTATTGGTATCATACTTATCATCATAGGTGCGGCTTTGGCTATGTGGGGGTATAACATTTATGATTCTGCTAGTGCGCAACTAAGTCGTACATTAAGTGGAGATACGCCTATTGAAGCTTGGGCTGGCATGATTGGTGGCGTTATCGCAATTTTAATTGGTATTACCCGACTAAAATAGCTGAGAAAATTAACATAGTGTCAGTTGTTGGCTAGTGGTATCTATCTTCTTTACTAACCAACGACTACTTCGTCATTATTTTTTATCGCAATAACTTAAATAAATAACTTAAAGAACTACTTAAAGTAATATTACCAACCAAAGACTTATCGCGATCACCATACTAAGCAGCACTGCCGCAGATCCTAAATCTTTAGCAAGACCAGATAACGGATGTATCTCTAACCCAACACGGTCAACCACAGCTTCTATCGCCGTATTAATCACTTCAGTGAAGATAATAAATATTATCGCCAAAATTAATATCACTTGCTCTAGCACACTGATATTAAATAGAAATGTAATTGGCACTGCGATTAATAAAAGTAGCAGCTCTTGTCTAAAAGACGCCTCATTTTTATATAACCATTTAAATGCGCTTAATGAATTTAAAGACGCGAGATAAATACGTTTTATACCACAGGGTTGCTTTTTATTATTGATGTTTTTTTCAGACATTATTATCGCATTTCCTTCTTGGTTTTAGAGCATACAAGGATGTAAACAATGATCTTATTCAACAGGGCAACTCTCTTTTCGATAACCTACAATAGGTAGTGGTAAACGTCCTGATAAGTATTGATTAGCGATAACAATACCAATCAACATACTCAAAATAAATGCTAATATAACATTACTTCCGCCACTAATACTTGCCACGGCTGGCCCTGGGCAAAATCCAGCTAAGCCCCACCCCATACCAAAAATTACCGCTCCAGAAAGTAAAGTACCATCAATAGTATTATTAGTAGGTATAGTGAATTTATCGCCACTAATCGCTCGTTTACGCTTTTTAATAACTAAGTGATAGAAAGGAGCAAAAACAATAAGTGCACCGCCCATAACAAATACTAAACTTGGATCCCAATTTCCAGTAATATCTAAAAAGCCAATAACTTTATCAGGGTTAACCATGCCAGAAATAATCATACCGGAGCCAAATAATAAACCAGAAATTAGCCCGACAATAATACCTATTACGGTAGATTGAGGTAATTTAGATATCGACTTTGCTGAGTTTGTGTCTAAAGTTGAGTTTTTTGATTGCGACATTTTTAATTGAGACATTACAGCCCCCCTAATAAACGGCGAATTAACACCACAATAATTGCCGCAGCCATAAATGCACAAGTCGCAGCGATAGAGCGTTTTGAAAAACGTCCCATACCAATAATTCCATGACCACTTGTACAACCATTACCCAGCCGCGTACCAAAGCCTACCAATAAACCAGCTACCGATACTAATAATAGATTACTGTCACTCACATCAGGTAATACAAACCCCAACGGAATAGTAATAACTATGCTTACCACCATGCCAACAATAAATGCAGCACGCCAACTTGATTCATTTTTTTGCGGATTAAGTAACCCGCCAATTACGCCACTAATGCCAGCAACTTTACCACTAAACAATAGTAAAACTGCAGCTGACAAGCCTAATAACATTCCGCCAAATAATGATGCCCAAGGTACTGTAAATTCCATAAATATCTCACTTTTAAACTTAATAACTCTTAGCTACTGGTAATTAAGAGCTAATAATTATTCTTCACAAAAAATACTGTGCAAACTTGTAATTAGCGCAGCTATACGAGGCTCAGCTAATGAATAAAATACCGCCTGTGACTCTTTTCTTACCGACACTAGGTTTTTATTGCGTAACACCGTTAAATGTTGAGAAAAGGCTGATTGGCTCAAAGACGAGCTTTCTTGTAATTGTCCAGCGCCCACTTCTCCTTCCATTAATTGGCACAACACCAATAATCTTTCAGGGTGAGCCATGGTTTTTAATAAATCCGCCACTAGACCGACTTTATTTTTTATTTCATGTACTTCCATTATTACCTCTTAGGCTATATCAACAGATCCTCAGCTTTATACACGAACAATGATTGAATAAAGCTACTACCACTTTTTGAGTGTTCTATTATCTCACTTAAACATAAATTAGCAACACCTTATTTAGAAAAGTATTTATTAGCAAAAACTAATAAAGTAAAGTATAGTGAACTTATTAATGAACTTGATTTTAAATATTTTAGAATTTTGGAGTAATATATGACTAAAATTATTATTGTTGGCGGTGTTGCTGGCGGTGCTTCAGCTGCAGCAAGAGCAAGACGTTTAAGTGAAGAAGCACAAATTATAATGTTTGAGCGAGGTCCTTTTGTATCATTTGCAAACTGTGGTTTACCCTATCATATTGGCGGTGACATTAAAGATCGCAATAAATTATTATTACAAACACCCGAAAGTTTTCTTGCGCGTTTTAATGTTGATGTTCGACCGCTCACTGAAGTAATTAGTATTGATCGGATAAATAAAACCGTCACTGTGCGCATATTATCAAACAGCAATGTTCATAAACACAGTGGCTATGTAAATGAATTTAAAACCTACACTGAAAGCTATGATTATCTATTATTAAGTCCTGGCGCATCACCTATTGTGCCGCCTATTGCTGGTATTCAAAATCCATTAACGTATTCGCTACGCAATATTCCTGACATGGATAAAATAATTAATAACATTGCTACTAACAAACCAAAGCACGCAACCGTTATTGGTGGTGGTTTTATTGGATTAGAAATGATGGAAGCACTTCATCAGCTTGGTATTAAAACAAGCTTAGTTGAGTTTGCCGATCAAGTTATGACACCTGTTGATAAAGAGATGGCAGGATTTTTACATCAAGAAATACGAGATAAAGGTATAGATTTACGCTTAGAAGTTGCCCTTGAAGCCGTTAAACACAATAAAAGCCTGGATAATACCCCTGGAGATTTAACCTTAACTTTAAATAATGGCGATACCATCGAAACTGACTTGTTAATTATGGCAATAGGCGTTCGTCCTGAAATTAAATTAGCACAAAATGCAGGTTTAGAAATAGGTCAATTAGGCGGTATTAAAACCAATGCACAATTACAAACTAGCGATCCTGCCATTTATGCTGTAGGTGATGCAATTGAAGAGCAAGATTTTATTACTGGCAAACCCACTATTATTCCTCTAGCTGGCCCAGCTAATCGTCAAGGGCGAATGGCAGCTAATAATATGTTTGGCCGCAACGAAAGTTATCAAGGAACGCAAGGTACAGCAATTTGTAAAGTGTTTGATTTAGCGATTGCTTCTACCGGTCAAAATGAGAAGCTGCTTATTAAAGATAAGGTGACTTATGAAAAAATATACGTGCATACCGCAAGTCACGCTAGCTATTACCCTGGCGCAGAAACCGTGTCATTTAAACTATTGTTTGACCCCAAATCAGGAAAAATATTAGGCGCGCAAGCGGTTGGTAAAGACGGCATTGATAAACGCATTGATATTATGGCCGTAGCACAACGCGCTGGTATGACGGTAGAGCAGTTGCAACATGTTGAGCTAACGTATGCGCCACCTTTTGGTAGCGCAAAAGATGTTATTAACCAAGCAGCTTTTGTAGCAACAAAACTAATGCAAGGAGATATTAAAGCAATCCATTTTAATGAAATAGATCACTTAACAGACCAACAAGTACTAGTTGATGTACGAAATCCAAGTGAACTTTCAGCTGGCTTTATTGAAGGCGCTATAAACATACCTGTAGATGAACTGCGAAATAGATTGAATGAGCTACCAAAAGACAAAGAAATAATTGTATATTGTCAGGTAGGTTTGCGTGGTAATGTGGCTTATCACCAGTTAGTGAATAACGGTTTTAAAGCGAGAAATTTATTAGGCGGCTACCGTACCTATATTTTTGCCAAAATCTAGAAATGGTTAAAATGGCAAAACATATATCCTTAATAGTTATCCTTATTGAATTTTAAAAATTCTTTAATTCTCTTGGTATTACTCTGGTATTAATTTGATATTACTAAAATTAAACCAGCTTAAGTTAAACCAGCTTAACTTAAGCTGGTTTAACTTTTAAAAATAAAGATAGCAGTAACGCTAACAATTGAGTGATGTATTAAAAGTTATTCGCTCGATGAAAGTTCTTCAATATTGATTGTTGTCGTAGTCACTTCACCGTTATAAGTTGCAGTAACGGTAACGTCACTTGCTTCATCTATTATACTAGTAACTTTATAGCTAGCTGTGTCTGTACCTAAATTGATATATTCGCCTTTCAGAGCACCATTTTCTTCAATGCTCCAGTATGCAAATTCAGAAACATTTAAACTAGAGAGCGAGCTGTCGGTATAATCAGCGGTTAATGTTAATTCTATAGAGCCTAATGGCTCAATGTAAATATCAAGATCTTGATTAATTTCAATAGATTCAATGTCATCTTCACCAGTAACTGTCATAGTTACCGCAGTTTGTTTCCCGCCACAATTACCAATCAGTTGAGTATCACCGGTTCTGAGCGCAAGTACCGTGCCTTTGTTATCACCGGTACTGGTTATTCCTAGATATGAACCATCAGCTTGTAACCAATTAATAGCCGTATCTATATTATAAAGAGTTTCACCTGTCGTTAGTGTTATCTGACCATTAACCAGCATACGTTCGCCCATAGCAAGTGTGCTCGTTTCAATTATTTCATCATCAAATAAGATATCAATAACATCTAAATTAACAGGTGAAGCAGTAACTGATAAAGTATCTGTAAACTCGTCTAATGTAGCGGTAATACTTGTTGTTTCGATGTTTGCAGAAGAAGTGTTGAGAATACCGTTACTATCGATAGTAGCAGTACTAGCTTCATCGACACTAAAGCTCATGCCACTTGCAGTATTCATTGAAATATAACCATCAGCATAAGTAACATCGCCAGTGATCCCCACTGCGATACAGGTATTAATATTGCTGCCATCAGACATTGGTTGATTTAACTTAATTCCTGTTGCAACAACGTCACTTACCGATATTTGCCCTTCACCTGAAATCCCCGTACTGTTGCTAGTAGCTGTAATTATGACAATACCTTGATTGACTTCAGAGTTAGCAATACCGGTAACTAAACCATTTTCATCAACGGTAGCAATAGTAATATCACTTGAACTCCACGTTGTATCATTAGTTACATCTACATTAGTACCGCCATTAGTTATACCTATAGCGTTAAGTTGTTGTGTTTCACCCGCTTTTATACGAGTGTGAGCACCTTTTATGGTGATCTCTTCAACAAGTAACCCTTGTTCAAACAAGCTCTCAACTTCAACCGCATTAGCCAATTCAGCCGAGTTATTATCGGTATCACAACCCGTTAGCATTGAGCTGGTTAACGCTATTACAAAGCTCAAAAATACTGAATATTTACGACTTTTTTTAATGCGCATCACATTAATTGTTTTAGTTAAAGCTTTCATATAGATGATTTTCCTGAAAAGTGAGGGAGAACACTAAAATTGATACATTACACCTAAAGAAATAGCGGTTATTTCCATGTAATCATCACGATAAAGGGATTGGTAACCTAGCCTGATTTTAGCTTGTTCAAAATAAGGAATTTCTTTATGTATGGCAACTCCCCAAGATAAGCCTTGATAGGTATCTTCTTCGTTATAGGGATTTCCAGAACCAGTTACTAGCATTTTCGTACTCGCATAACCCGCTAAAACGTCTACACCGTAACCATTGTATACTTTAGACTTCATCAATAAATACAAAGCTGCGCTTTGCTCTAAATCGAATGTCAGACGGTAAATATTATCAGTATTCGTTGCTTGTAAATACTGAGCTTCAAGACCAATACGGCTTATGCTAAAGCCTGCTCGTACTGCTATTGAGTTAGGATTCGTTCGCTCGTCAGTGAATTCAATATCGGAATACACATAATCAATACCTAAATAGCTATCGACTGAGTAGCTATCGGCTGAGTTGGCAAAACTAGGAAAGGAGATACTTATCAATAATACGATGAGAGATGCTGTGGTTTTCATTAAAGTCCGTCTATTTTATATTCTATCTAAGTGGCGATGTTATACAACTGACCGAGCATTATCAATGCTTTGTTAGAGTTTTACTTTTGCAATCTACTCACTTTCATACATCGAACTCAGATTAGGTTAGCAACGGGTACTAAACTTTTCATAATATAAAGTAAATTAATGTAGGCTAGTATAGCTATGTACCTCAACACGATTTCGACCATTTCTTTTAGCTTGATACATAGCTTGGTCGGTGTCATGAATTAATTGCTCTAAGCTTTTATGGCGTTGGTTAAACATGCTAACACCAATACTTAAGGTTGCTTTAACTTCTTTATCTCCTATAGTCAGGCAGTTTTTAGCTAACGATCTTTGGATGCGGTGAGCGGTTTCAATCCCTCCGTTTAAATCGCAATTGGGTAACACGATAATAAACTCTTCACCACCATAACGAGCTAAAAAGTCGATATCACGTATTTCTTGTTGGCATATATTACAAATATGTACCAATAATTCATCACCAAATACATGACCATAATCATCATTAATATTTTTAAATAAATCACAATCGAGCAATAATAAGGTCAACTGTTGGTTACCACGAAGAGTACGTGAAAACTCTATATTGGCTCGTTCAAAAAGCGCTCGACGGTTAGCTACTTTGGTTAACGCATCGGTTTTTGATAATTTTTCTAACACTTGTGTTCTTTCTTCAACAATTTTTTTCATTTCCGTCAACGAAATAGTACTTTCGCTTAACTTGTCATTCATCGTATTAAATGCATCCACTATATTGTCAAACTCTTGTGAATGGTGGGAAAGCTCTATATGTTGAAAATCACCACTTTCATTTTTCTCAAAAGCAGATTTAACTTCATTAAGCGACTTTCTTACAATATAAGTTAAACTAAATGCCCCTAATATCAAGGCTATGATACTCGCCGAAGAAACTAAAATAATGAAAAAAGCTTGTTGTTTAATGGTGTCGTAAATATCTTTTTCTGCAATTGCCGATAACTGAAAAGAGTCTGCTCTAATCGACTCAAGCTGAGTCATTAATCTAGCTTTCAAATGGGTCTTTATTGCTACATTGGCATTTTTTAATTTATTTTTATTTATAAGCGTAAAGAAGTTTCGCAAATTATTGTTTTGACTAACCAGGCTAGATTGAATTGATTGCTGGTGAGTGGTTAAAGCCGGCGCTGACTCAAGTAAACTGGAAAGCTTTACCTGTAGTGCTTGCCAATCATCAACTTTATTGCGCTTGTTATAAATACTATAGTTTTTGTCATAAATATTATTATTATTAATCAGTTGCCGTAGCATATTAGTTTGATTAGTCAGCTGTTGAGCATAATTTTCTCGAGTAAAAGCTGCCTTTATCTCTTGTGATGACCAAATAACGCTACCAATTAATAAGCTAAATAATACAAAGCAACCTAAGGTAAAAAAAGCAATCCTTTGTAATAAGCTTATGTTCATCACGATTAGTTCTCTATTGTGGGATGTTTACCGCATTGGGGATAATTTGTAACATTGCACGGCTGTCAATAAAGCGCTCTATATGAGGCACATTATCATACTGACTCATTTGAGTGGCAACAGCCCAATTAGCTTGAGATTCAACACTGTGTATTAATGACTGATTTAACCCCAACTTAAAAATATAATCAGGCCAAACCCATTCAATAAATTCGGTAGAGATATTCAGTTCGTTCATTACTATCGCTTTTGATTCCAAAGGGTGTGAAGTTATATAGTCAATAGCAAGGTCAAGTCCTTGAATAACACACTTAGCTTTTTCAACAACTAGATTATTCGCTGTCGGTGAAATTAAATTAAAACTCAGCGTATTCAAACTTTTTGTGTCATGTATCTTAATAATACCTGAAAGCAGTTGGTCACTGTAAAAGCCAAAAGGCTCCCAAGGAATAAACGCATCGATATCTTGCGCGATAAAGCCATTGACGAGTTGCTCAGGTTCGTAATAATAAACTCTTACATCCTCAGTCGTTAAGCCTTCAAGTGCTAATAAAGTGCTTAAGAAGTATTCGCTTGCGGTTCCTTTGGTGACGCCAATACGTTGGCCTTTAAGGTCAAGTGCTGATTCAAAATTAGCTGAAGCACGGCTAATAAACTTTACATCATTATCTGACTGAACAAACATTGCATGAGTAACAAAAGGCTGACCTTCTAAACTTTTAAAAGCAATAAGGGAGTCTGAGCTAGTACCAAAATCAACTTCCCCATTTAGTACTTTAGCGAACGCTCGTTGCCCACCAACGACTTCATCAAACTCAACATTAACGCAGGTATCATCAAAAGCATTTATTGCTTTAGCGACATAAAATGGTGTTGATAAAGGGGTTTTAGAAACGGCAATAACTACCGGATATTTAGGCTGTTGCCAATGTTTAGATAAATACAAGCACAACAAAATTATTATAATTACGGTTAGTGCAGTGACTAACGAAAATGAAAGTGTTTTAAGTGTCAAAATTATATTTCAATAAATATGAAAGTAAGAATGGCTAAAGTATAGAAAAGAAAATGTCATTTGCACAGCTGTTCACTAATTAATCATAAAATATATTAACGTTTTCATTAATTATGCTTAAAACTCTGCTTATACAGTTTTTTAGATCAAGTAATCAATCACTTGAGTTCAAATAAACACAGAGAATTAAAATAAAAAAAAGCCTATTATAAAGGAGCTAATAATAGGCTTAACACTAGGCTGAAAATCAGCAAGACGAGCAAGGAATTGGTTTTATTTTAAAATAATATTTAAAGTGCACACTCCACAGCAATATTGACATTATCAGTACTTGAACTGTTAGCATTTGGTGCAAGGTATGCATTACTCATTGATAAGGTTAATGGGCTTTGTGTATGTAATGCTAAAGGCACCATAATCTTATTAAATTTAACACCTTGTTTTACAAAGCAATCTAAGCTTATCGATAAATTAGCCCACTGCTCTTTAGGCAGATTATTTAACGCTTTACTGATATCAATATCTGCACGGCAACTACCCGCTTCATCACTGACGGTTTCACAGTTCATAGACAAAATAATGAGTTTATTTACCGACTCATCAATTTTCATCGTTAATACCAAAGATGCATCATCTTTTTTAACGCTAGAAATGTCTTCATTAAAACCATTGGCGGTTACAAACCTAAAGCCGGCATTACTTGTGCCATCAAGAGTAATTTTAAAAGCATCTTCTTGAATAACTTTATCGATAGTTCGGTAATTAATACCTGGTAACTGCTGACTACTTGACGTAATAGGAGTTTGTAGTTCGTTAGCCATTAAATACATTTTCCATGGCTTTTCTACTTTACCGTTAAATATCTGAGTAGGGCCTGATTTGTTCTCTATTAACTTATAAGTTTCAGGTAAGTTGTTAAGTACGGTAGATGTTTGTCCGTATTGTAAACCAAAACCATAAGGTAATAACGGTTGATAATTTTCATCAAATCTATTTACCACTTGATCGGGTGAGTTAGGCCAAGAGAAAGAAAGTTTACCGGTAAAGTCATATTGCAGCTCTCCTTGTTTATTGGTTAACAATACATCCGCTACGGCTTTACCCTCAGAGCCAGGTAACCAAGCAGCAACAAAAGCATCACTGGCATTCATTTCAGCATTTACCCACATTGGTCTACCGCTAATAAATACCGACACCACAGGAATACCTTGGTCTTTAAACTTCTTTAATAAAGCTAAATCAGTTTTACTACCACGTTGATACAATAAGTTTTCTCTATCACCATTGCCTTCGGCATAAGGTTCTTCGCCATAAACAACAACTGCAACATCAGGTTTTTTGGTATAATTACCATCTTCACTTAATTCAACATGACCGCCAGCGGATTTTACTTGTGCTGCAATACCATCATAAATAGAACTACCGCCAGGAAAGTCAGCATTTTCATTATTGGTGCCTTGCCAAGTAATAGTCCAACCACCTGATTGCTTACCAATATTATCAGCAGCATCGCCTGCTAATAAAATATTCAACTTAGGCGATAATGGTAATATCTGGTTATCATTTTTAAGTAACACTAAAGACTCGCGTACTGCTTGCCTTGCTATTTCTCTGTGTTTTTCATTGCCAATCAATTCGGTTTTGCCCGAAAACTGTCTGTTGGCAGGGCTAGGTTTATCGAATATTCCCGCTCTATACTTCACACGCAAAATTCGCGTAACAGCATCATCAATACGCGACATAGGGATCACGCCTTGGTTAACTTGGGCAATGGTATTTTCTAATAAAGGTTTCCATGCATCAGTTGGTACCATGAAAATATCAAGACCTGCATTAATCGCTTGCGGGCAATTTTCATTGCTACAACCGGCTATTTGTCCATGACCATTCCAATCACCCACCACAAAACCATCAAAGCCCATTTTACCTTTTAATACATCGGTTAATAAATATTGGCTGCCATGCAATTTTTTACCATGCCAAGTATTAAATGACGCCATTACTGATTGTGCGCCAGCTGTTAAGCCGCCTACATAGCCTTGCGCATGCAACTTGTATAACTCTTCTTCTGAGCTAATATTGTCACCTTGATCATCGCCACCTACAGTGCCGCCATCGCCTATAAAATGCTTAACAGTACTGATAACACGATCATCACCTAAAAAATCTTCGCCAGCTTGCCCTTGTAAGCCATGTACCACCGCTGCAGCATACACTTTAACAATTTCAGGATCTTCAGAGTAACCTTCGTAGGCTCTGCCCCATCTATCGTCTCGAACAGTGGCAACTGTTGGTGCAAATACCCAATCGATACCTGTTGTCATCACTTCTGTTGCTGTTGCTTGGGCAATTTTTTCAATCAATTGAGGATTATTTGCCGCACCTAAACCAATATTGTGGGGAAATAAAGTCGCGCCAATAACATTATTATGACCATGTACTGCATCAGTTCCCCACATAGTAGGAATAGTACTACCATCAACGGAGTCATCTATTGATGCTTGATACATGGTTTCAGCTAAATCAATCCAATCTTGTGGCGTTGAATGCTTATTATTATTAGGAAATGCCCCGCCGCCATTTAGGTATGAGCCAAAACCATAACGACGCATATCTTCTACCGTAATATCACGGATTTCTGGCTGTATCATTTGTGCAATTTTTTGCTTTAATGTCATAGTTGCTAAAAGCTGCTTAACTTTGATTTCAATACTTTTATCGGCTATCACTTCTGATTGTATAGCAGGCCATATAGCTAAATTATGGCTTGGAGTATTTTGTAATGAAATAGCTGTTTCTTGATGGCTCTCTTGAGTACTTGCTTGAGTATTAGTTTGAATGCTTACTTGCGAGCTGATGTCATTTTTAGCTTTGTCACAAGCCGTTAAACTTGTCGCGATTAATGCAGTTATTATTACTGCTAAGGAATGTTTTTTAGAATATTTCACAATATTATCCTTTTTCATTGATAGCTACCGGTTTTGAACCACTAAGGCCGTAATAAGCGATAAAAACATAACATGCAGCAGGTAAAATAAACGCTAATTGTACACCTAGCATATCGGCTAGTACCCCTTGTAATAATGGAACAATAGCGCCACCCACGATAGCCAAACATAAAACACCAGCGGCATTACTTGTTGCGTCACCAAGGTCTTGAATAGCTAAACTAAATATTGTTGGAAACATAATTGAGTTAAACAAACCAACGGCAATAATTGACCACATAGCAACCGCACCATCACAAGTAATGGCAAGTGCTATTAATACGATAACCATTACCGCGTTAAAGGCGAGTACTTTACCTGCAGCAATATATTGCATAACAAAAGCACCAACAAAACGACCAACCATTGCGCCGCCCCAATAATAAGCAATAAAGCGTGCCGCTTCAGCTTCTTCCATGCCCGCAATTGTAGGCTCATGTAAAAAGCTGACCAAAAAGCTACCAATAGCCACTTCTGCGCCTACGTATAAAAAGATACCGACAGCGCCTAATTTCAAGTGTTTGAATTTCCATGCTTTACGAGGTGAAATTTGCGCTTGATCGTTTCGTCCTAAGTCAGGCAGAGTGAGTTTTGAAAATATAACAGCTAACACCATTAAACTAGCTGCTAACATTAAATAAGGAATTTGTACCGCTTCTGAGCTAACATTGTCATTCTGCTCTACGCCACTGGCAATGCCATTAAAAATTAACCAAGCACCAAAAAATGGCGCCACTGTAGTACCCAAAGCATTAAATGCTTGGGTCATTGTTAAGCGAGATGACGCTGTTTTACTTGGTCCTAACGCACTAACAAAAGGGTTAGCGGATACTTGTAAAATAGTAATTCCTGAAGCAAGAATAAATAACGCCAGTAAAAAAATACCGTACACACCCATTACTGATGCAGGATAAAATAATAAACAACCTAAACAAGCAACGGCTAAACCAACAACAATACCTCGCTTATAACCAATTTTACTGACTAATGCGCCAGCAGGTAATGAGACAATAAAATACGCGCCAAAAAAGCAAAACTGCACTAGCATCGCTTTGGTATAAGAAAGTGCAAAAGCGTCTTTTAAATAAGGAATTAAAATATCGTTCAGGCAAGTAATGAATCCCCACATAAAAAATAATGTGGTTAATGAAATTAAGGCAAATTGATTGTTTTGTGAAACAGATGTAGGAGACTCAGCCCCTTGATTTTCTATAATAACGGCTGAACTGGCCATGATTGAAATTCCTATAAATATATACTTAGAATACAAAGATTTAATTGTTGTCAGTGTAAAGTGGCAAGAATATCCTTATTCAAGCCACTTTCATTTTAACTATGCCGCACATTAGGGTCCTAAAAGCAGCACTGGTTAGCAGGTTTTACTGAAAACCATAACTAATGCCTAAAGCAAAACGAGGTCCGTACTCACGAGCAAATAAGAACTGCTCTTCGTAACGACCGTAGCCTTGTTCAGTTTCATTGTTCAAGTTCACGCCTTCTAGCGACACAGTAAAACGATCAGTTATGTCGTAATTAATACTCATATCCCATTGACCGTATTCTTTTGCAAACTGTGGTGGATTATCTGATGAGCCTTGGTCTTGACCAACACCAATAAGATATGAATCACGCCATGCATACATGATTTTTACCGACAGGCCATGCTTTTCATAAAAAGCTTGGAAGTTAGCTGAATTACTTAAACCATTTAAAGGTGTTTGTGCCGTCTCTAGGTCTTCTACGTCAAATTCAACATCACCCTCAATAATTGTACCGTTTACACCTAAACCAAAACCGGTTTCACCAAATAACGTTTGAAACGCTAATTCAACACCTTGCACTGTTTTAGTATCTGGCGCATTAAATGGTCGAGTAATATCCCAATTCATTAACGGGTCGCCTGACGCAGGCACTATGTAACCTTGGTCATTAAGTGCTGAGCCATTGGCCTGCATTTGAGCAAAAATAGCTACGTCTGTTGCTTGCTCACCTCTCGATTCAACATCACTTACCGCTTGCTCCCAACGAGGTCCTTGATAAATATCATAGAAACCATCAATGGTTGTTTCAGTGACTTGCGAACCTATAAATTGATCAACGTCTTTTTGGAAATAACCAACTGACGCATAACTCCCTTCAGCAAAGTAATACTCAAGACTTAAATCAAAGTTTGTTGATTCGAATGGCTGTAAGTTCGTGTTACCTTCACTACCGGTACGCGAACCAACTTTAGGACTACCCGATAAAGTTCGGCCACCAGCAAGATCACCTAAAGGTGCGCGAGAAATAGTTTTCCCCCAAGAAATACGACCAACGAGATCATCAGTGAAGTCCGCTCTTAAATCGATCATAGGAAGAAATACATCGTGCTCCCCTTCTAAGGTTAAAAAGTTGTTTTCTCCAGGTAAGTATTGAGTATGCCACTCACTACCACCTTTCCACCAAACTTCAGTTGGTACAGGCTGCATTACACTACTTGTAACATCGGTTTGCTCATAACGCCCACCTACATTTAACTGAAATGGAAGATTAGCAATGTCAAATTCCCATGCGGTATCAATATAAATACTACTGGTTTCTTCTTCTACTGAACCATCTGAAAGCGTGCCCATAGGGTGATATGCTGATGGAGCAAAATAATCTTCGCCGCCCAACTCTTCATTGGTTAAAAACGCTTCAGATCGCGCAACTAATTCTTCAAAATCAAAGGTGTAGTAATAATTTGGATTTAAATCACTACCACCACCGTCGATCGCATCTAAAAAGTTACCTGTGTCATTACGCGTAAAACTACCATCAGGCAACATTGCCGTGTAATCAGTGCCAAAACCAAAGCCACCGATTAAGCCACTCCAAGCATTTGAACCAGACATTTTTTGTTTAGTGTGAGCAAGACCCATTTTTATATCAACTAGGCCAATATCAAAGGTGGTGTTTTCCCAAACCACATCAAGCTGTACTTGTTCAATTTCAGATTTACCCGGATTATGAAGAAACTGACTAAAATGCGAGTCTATATCACTTGTCGCCAATTCATTAGTACCGTTGTTCCATAATATCTCGCCACTAGGCACATCACCGGTGCGGTAATCGTATATTTTGTTATTTAAATCTGCAGATCCAAAAATAAGTGTACCTCTACTGCCTAGCCCTTCATCTGCACCATTATCGGTTTCTGCACTTGAGTTATGATAATCAAGGACGAGCATTAAATTATCTGTAGCCTGCCAATCAAAATTAATACCTACCGATTGCTCTTTAACTTCGGTCGTTGCTCGGGTTGCACTATAAGATCCGTCATCGCCACTGATGTCAGTGTAAATAGCCGTACCGTTATCATCTAACTCATAACCGTTAATATTACCGCCATAACTATTCCACATCCCCCAACCAATAGAGTTTTCACCTGTTGTTGCTTTGGTTCCGGTGTAATCAACTGAAATAATAAACTCTTCTACTGGCGCATATTGAATAATGGCATGGCCATTGGTACGCTCACGCTGAAAATTATTAATGTTATAGTTAAGGTCACGCGGGAAGAAATGATTACCAATACGGTTGCCTTCATCATCAATCGCGCGTGGATCAATTACGTTCGCTGGGTCTAAATTAGTCGGTAAAGCAACATTAGCTTGCCAACCTTGCACACTCGCACTTTGTTGTTGAAAGTCGCGCTCTTGATGATTAACCGAAAAAGCAAAACCAAAACTTTCATCGGCAAAAGTATTGCTATAGCCAGCAGAAAATTCAGGCGTTACGTTATCGCCTTCCTCATTCGATGTGTCGTATATTGCCTTAGCTGATATTGAGAATTTTTCGCCAGGGCTAGCAAATGGTTTAGTCGTTAAAATGTTAACTGTAGCACCTAACCCACCTGTTGGGTTTGCTGCACGCGCGGTTTTATAAACCTCTAGTGCTGCAACACCATCTGACGATAAATTTTCAAAGTTATACGAGCGACTATTACCCGTGCCTGGCATTTGTCGGCCATTTAAGGTAACTAAGTTAAAAGACGGACCAAAACCACGTACCGTTATTTGGCTACCTTCACCATTACTTCGACTTACCGTTACACCAGTAATTCGTTGTAATGATTCAGCTAAGTTGGTGTCAGGAAATTTACCCATTTCTTCGGATGAAATAGCGTCAACTACCCCTGACATATCTCTTTTGATATTCATTGCTCGGATTAAACTACCTTTAATACCCGTTATTTCTATTACTTCAAGATCTGCATCACCTTTAACTATTTGATTGACATTTACTGACTCGTCAGCTTTAGCTTGCTCTGCTGCTATGATTACTTGTTCTGGCGCTGTTGCTTCTTCAGCAAAAGCCGGTAAAGCAAAGCTGCTACCTACCAGCATGGCGATTGACGCCGCGATTTTTGTTTTTTTAAAATTAGTTGTTTTCATAACTGACCTACCATTTATTTTATGTTGTCGCTGCATAGAAAGTTGAATACATATACAGCTGAAAAACGGGCGCTAACGCACCCAACACACTTAGGACTTAACTGAGTTATTTGTTCACATAACGAATGTTATCGAACTTAACGGTCATAACCCCTGTAGGCTCCATAACAAATGGGTTAATAATATTCGTAGCGTCAGCAAAATTACCTGCTGAAAATGCATTGTCGTCAGCAAGTAAGGTTTGCAAATTAATTCTGACTTCTTGCCATTCACCTAAGGTTGATGAATCAATAACAACATCGCTTACATTAGGCCAACCGCTGTCTAGTTTGATATACAGTTCAACGCCTGCATCAGCACTCACGACATACATATCGAAGACTAATTCACTGTTAGCGCTATAACCGCTGATATCAAATGGAGCCGCTGAACTATCAAGGTACCAGTTACCTGTCCCGCCGGTTTTAACTACTTCAACTACATTGCCACGGTCAACCTCAGCAATTTCACTTGATGTAACAAAGCCGTCAGGGTTATAGCTATTAAAGACGATGTCGCCAGTTACATTGTCATCATACATAATGATTTGTTGGCCACTATTATCTGGTGATTCATAACGAATATTATCGAACTTAACGGTCATAACACCTGTAGGCTCCATAACAAATGGGTTAATGATACTCGTATCGTCCGCAAAACTACCTGCTGAAAAAGCATTGTCGTCATCAAGTAAGGTTTGTAAATTTATTCTAACTTCCTGCCATTCACCTAACGTTGAGGAATCAACAATGATATCGCTTACATTAGGCCAACCACTGTCTAATTTGATATACAGTTCAACGCCTACATCTGCACTAACAACAAACATATCGAAGACTAATTCACTACCCGCTTCATAACCGCTGATATCAAGTGGTGCAGCGGAACTATCAAGATACCAATTACCCGTATCACCTGTTTTAACCACTTCAATCACATTGCCGCGGTCACCTTCAGCAATTTCAGTTGCAGTAACAAAACCGTCTGGGTTATAGCTATTAAAGATGATGTCGCCAATAACCGTATCGTCATAAAAGTTAGCAACCACTTTAGTACTACCATTACTATCACCTGCGGCAACAATGCGAACGTTATCTATTTGAGCAACAAAGCCAGATTGATTTCCCCAAGTTGGGAAGAATGCTAACGGTGTATTTACATTAGATATATCTAAAGTAGAACCGTTGTTAGCTACCAAGTCTGATAACAGTATGCTGTAAGATGTCCATACGCCTTGTGCAGGTTTATCGATAGCGTAATCGCCCGAACTACATGGATGTACACAATCCATTTTGACAACAAAACCATCAGCGCCGTTATCGTTCACCACAAAAATATCAAACTCAAGTGTGGCGTAACCTCTAAAGTCTTGTACATTGCCCGGAGCAAGTTGAAAATAACCAAGTGCTTCATCAGTGTTAAAGGTGAACTGTTTTACGGCTCCGTGGTCACCTCCAATATCAAGCTCTTCGATGACAATCTCACCACTAGCAGCATAATGCCCTACTACAAAATCGGTATCTGCATCACTGAATACGTCAAAAACAGCACCAGGTGCAACAGGAATTGCGGCTACAGGAGGGTTAGGTGCTTTACCAAGTATTAAAGCGCCGTTAGGCACCTCTTCACTAGCTTCTTGAGCATACGCTGCGCGAACTGTTTCACAGCCTTTGCCAGTATTAGTATTTTGAGTACATTGATAAACACGAATGTAATCAATTTCAAAGGTTTGACCATCAGTAAAAGCTGCCGCGTCTACACCTAAGTCATTGGTGTTTTCGGCCCAGTCGCCACCCACAGCATTATTTAAGATCATGAAAAACTGTTGATCAAACGGAGAGTTATCCCAGTACGTTGTCAATTCACCTGAGGTCGCATCAAAATACTCTGAGTACCAACCTCTATGATTCAAACCTGTAATTTCGCCATCAGCTTTAGTTTTTAGTTCAGAGGCACGTTGTGTTGCATATAAGTAGCCATCAACATACCAACGAATTTCACCTTCTTGCCACTCTATAGCATAAACATGGAAATCATCCGCTGGGCTAATGCCATCGGGTAAGCTATAAGCAGCACCTGAATAGTCGTTAGCGGGCCAACTTTTACCGTAATGTAATGTGCCATGAACGTTGTTTTCTACAACACCGTCTTCATTCACTGTTTTTAAATTAACGGTTTCAAGAATATCTATTTCACCTGAATGCGGCCAACCGCCGTAGACTTCATCAGTAGGCATCATCCAAAAAGCGGGAAAACTACCTTGTCCGAATGGCATTTTGGCTTTAATTTCAAAACGGCCATATTTAAAATCAGCTTTATTTTTACTGACCATACGTGCTGATGTATAAGGTTGCTCTGCGCCCTCTTCAGCAGGTAAAGCGACAAGTTTTAACGTACCGTCACTCACAAATGAGTTACTTGGATCTTCGGTGTAACATTGTCTTTCGTTATTGCCACCACCAGTACAATTTACTTCGTGTGTCCAATGATTAGTATTAATAGCGTTGCCATCAAACTCATCGCTCCACACTAACTTCCAATCGGAAACTGGCTGTGTTACGTCAAAGCCACTCGTATCCGTTTTTGTCTCTGCACCACCACACCCTATCAAGGTGGATACTGTCGCCAAGGCAAAAACGTGCGTTATTTTCTTTTTAAATGTCATCATAATTTGTGTTCCAAATACCTGACTATTATTGTTGTATCACGTTGTTATTTTTGATTTTATTTGTTATTTCAATTATGAAATTAACGACGTGTTTGTTATATAAATAGGTACATGACGCTTTTAAAACAAAGTACTAAATGTAAAGTTTTAAAAGGGATCTATATCTATTCCCCTTAAAGATAGTGGGTCAAATAATAAATCGTTACAATTGATATGCGGTATCAGGAGAGGTAAACAGGGTGTTACTGGTTTTTACACAAATAACACGATAAGAGGAGTAAAAAATACGATGAAATACTTTTTTAAATTAGAGCTTTAACTTCAATTTAAGCCTTTAAAAATAGAGCTTTAACTTTAAATTTAATTAAAGCTTTTTAGATTCTATTAATTCTTGAATTGCGGAGCTGTAGTTTCGGCTAACTTTTAAATGAACATCGCCACCTAGTTCTAGGCTGCTTTCACTGTTTTTGAGTGATTTAATACTTTTAATACAATTTATGTTCACCAAAGTTGATTTGTGAATTCGTTTAAATACCCTTTCGTCTAACTGGCTTTCCAACTTTTTCATGGTTACCCGTAAAATATGGGTGTCGGTATCCGTGTGTACACACATGTAATCACCCGCAGCATCAATCCAACGAATGTCGGTAACGGGTAAAAATAACTTCTCGTGATCACTATTTTTAATCACTAATTCTTGGCAAAACGCACTAGGCAATGGTTTGTCTGATCCCAACCAGTTTTCTAACTCTGAAATGGCAATGCCAGAGCTATCACCCAACGCCTTAAGTAGCTTATATTTTTCTTTAGCTTGCTCTTGGTCTATGTTTTCAGGAGCACAACGCTCAAAAATACGCTCAACGGTTTTCTTTAAACGACCAAGGTTTGCCGGTTTAAGAACATAGTCAATCGCGTTGAGTTCAAAAGCATCAAGAGCAAACTCTCCATAAGCACTAACAAAAACTATCATTGGTAGCGTATCTGACTGCAATGCTTGCACTACTTCAATACCATTTAAACCAGGTAGTTGAAGATCTAGAAATAACACATCTGGCGTGAGTTCTTGGCATAGCTGAATGGCATCATCGCCATCGCACGCTTCACCAATAATGGTGATTTCAGGTATTTTGGCAAGGCGTAACTTAAGTCCTTCTAGCGCCAGTGGTTCATCATCAACGATGATGGCTGTTAATTGTTTTCTCGTCATAGTTAATACTTCTTTGTCATACCGATAATTACTCTTACAAAGTAATTACAGGTATATGATTAAATTACTTTGGGCATAATCACTTCAACGGTAACGCCTTCTTCAAAGCGGGATAATAAATGAACTTCATAATCACCATTAAACATAGCATCTAATCGCGCTTTACTATTACTTATGCCAATGCCAAAACCTTGCTGGGCTTTGGCATTATTACCATGACCATCGTCTAATACTTGCAAGTTCAATTTATGATTAACGCATGTAGCTTTAATGGTAATTTTTCCACCACGTTTACGCGGTTCAATAGCATATTTTATGGCATTTTCAACTAAAGGTTGTAATAGCATATTCGGTACTTGGCATTTAAGCGCGGCTTCATTAATATCAAACTCGATAGTAAGACGGTCGCCAAAACGTACTTTTTCGATAGACAAATAAAGCCTGAGCAGTTCAAGTTCTTTCTTTAACGTGGTTTTACTTTTAGGTTTAAAATCTAAGGTGTAGCGAAAAAAATCACAAAGCTTGTCGAGCATTTCATTCGCTTTATCATTTTCATTTTTTAAAATTAACGTTGAAATAGCATTCATGGTATTAAACATAAAATGCGGATTTAATTGATATCTGAGCATTTGCAATTGTGCATCTTTTACTAAGGTTTGTGCTGTTAACAGTCTTTCATGCTCTTTTTGCAATTTGGTATTGTACAGCATGATAAAGAAGATAGATGTCCAAGCAAACATAGTGGTTAACGAAAACATCAACCAACCACCAAACTCCAACATGTCCCAGCCTTCATTCCAGTGCTGATGATAAACAATAACTTTAAAGAAACTTAATTTAATTATATTGTAAATCACGCCTAGTAAAGCCGCGAAGCTAAAACTAAAAAACAATAATTTATTCAATGGCAAGTGAACTATTCTGCCAATAAAAAACCATTGTAAATACGATAATAAAAAACCACTCATGGTTTCAATAATGAGGTTATAAATCTGTGCTGAAAGGCTAAAGTTAACATTGTCCATTTGAGGACGAATAATGGCTAAAAAGACTAACAAGGCGTAACCAGACCAACCCGCAATTTGCAGCGTCCAAAATTGTTGTTTTTGCTGTGAAACAGCTTGTGAGGCAATAGCTAAACTTTCATCACTGTATTCACTTAACTGGTTATTTACATTCATCATATTTGACAGGCACTGTTGTTAATTTATTCGCTATAGTAACGTTATAATAAAACTCGATAATAATTCAATATTTGCGACAAAGCGTGCTTAATGTAAGTTAACTTGCAATAAACAGTTAACCTCGTAATATTGTTATAACCATTAGCATAGTCGAAAGATCAACAGACCTTAAGCGAATAAAAGGAATAAATAATGAGGAAATTAATCAAAACAGTATGTCACACCATATTGAGACTAAGCTTAATTGGCTTTTCTTTGCCATTACTAGCAACGATCGAAGGCTATAACGACATTTACTTAGACCGCGAATCAAAAATTAATGTGCACAGCATTTTTTGTGCTCCTAATTTAGATAATCTTAACGCCTTAAAAAATAGCTACATATACACTAATACCGAGCATATTGAACAAGGTACATACTATTTTAGTAGTGCTTACGGCAACTTTACCTACACCTTTAAAGCCATTGAAGGACAAAACCCACAACAACTTTTGTTCAGAGGCCTACTAACCAATGACAATACAAATAAAGACAACATGGTAAAAGAGGTTTGTATTGTTGGCCCTATGCAAGGATTGCCACCTAAACTTATAAAGAATTTAAGTAAATTTACCATATCGCCTCAAGATCCTGAGTGGGATGCAACCATGAAACAACTGGCGATGTTTGGTAAACCTGCTTTTGCAGAAGGAGTTTACGTAGACCCAAGAACAACCGCACAACATGATAGTAAAAATAAAGCGGTGTATAACGCCAACCAAGTTTATTTAACCACAGCAATAACTCTTTTTGAGGCGAAATTTAGTGAAATATCGACCACACTTCCGCAAAAGCTTAAAGCCGCTATTGAGTATGCTAATCAACAAGATGGCTTTTTAGTGACTAAAACCTATCCTGTAATCCAAGAGCCTACAGTTTGGACACCAATCGCCAAAGAGCGTTATGACGATCAACAAAGTCAACTGGCGCAAGAAAGAGCTTGGGATTTTATTATTCAAGAAAATTTTGACTGGTTCTTCAATTTAACCACTCGAGGCAATACTTTACAATCAGTGCAATTATCTGGCATATCAGAGCTAGCAGTTCGCGACCAAGTGATAGAGCAAACCAGTACTGTTAGTGCTACTTTTGCTAACGGGAAAAAACTCTATTTAGATTTTTTAATTAAGTCAAAGCCCTTACCAAAAACTATTTTTTATTCTTTAGCGGAAATAGAACAAGAAGCTAACGCTATACGAGGAAGCGCCATTGCGAGCTCACGAAAAACAAGAACACCGATACAACCCCCTACCACATTAGATGTTTACTCAAATGTTGAAAAAACAGTGATATTTTTTAGTCCTTTTAGAGAAAAAACAATGGGCGATGGATATAGTTACCAGTAACTTAAACGCTTGCTTAACCAGTACTGATGGCCTCTCCCACATGGCATTTAGGTGTCATGATTGAAATATTACCTGACAATCAAAATGGGGGAAGCCCAATATTCCTAATTTAAATACTCCTAACTTCATAGTTACATTTCGCGTCAATGACCTGCTATTGACGCGAAATGCTCTTTAAGTGTAGAAAATTATCAATATATAGCATTAATTCAAATAATATTATTATGTAACCTGAGTTCGGGATAAGCAAAATGCTACAACAGCCTTAATTATCCGTATTACTGCGTTTTGATAGCTCCCAATAACCCGTTATTGGCTTCGCTTTCCCGCCTTGTACTACGAATAATTAAAACTATTGTAGATACGTGAATACAAATAGTTGATATTGTTATACTTTACAATTTCATTATCCCGAACTCAGGTTATGTATTTCAATTAATTAAAAAACATCTTAAAACGAGTTCAAATTAGATAAAGTATCTTTTTTAGCGATAGAGCAACAACACTAATGCTTACCATTAAAAAATAGGCTAGAATATGCGCCCTTAGACCTGCTCCCAGTATTTATTTTAAAATTATATGGGAAGTAGTTAATACTATAATCGTTTTAAAAGTGGAGTCGAAATGACGACATCAATGCCAGATATCGCTAACCATACAACAGCGCAAACCGAAGGCACACTTGACTGGGTTGGCATGAGTAACATTGAAATGCCAATGATGGTTGCTTCAAAAGGGCAAACTGAGCGCATGGTATCTGCTCATGTTGATGCTTTTGTAAACTTAAAAGAAGCCAAAGCTAAAGGCATTCATATGTCTCGTCTTTACTTACTTATCGATGATTTATCAACGAGTGGCGTACTTAATTACGATAGCATTGTTACATTACTTGATGGCTTTATTAGCAGCCATCAAGACTTGAGCGACCAAGCTAAAGTTGAGTTCAACTTTGAATATCATTTACGTAGAAAATCGCTAATTAGCGGTAAAGAAGGCTGGAAATCATATCCAGTTACCATTACTGGCTCAATCAATAAAGGTGAGTTAACTATAGAGTTAGCTGTTGATGTTCGTTATTCATCAACGTGTCCGTGCTCTGCTGCGCTAGCAAGACAATTAATTCAACAAGCGTTCAATGATAAGTTTTCACAGCAAAGTGAATTATCACTTACTGACGTACATGACTGGCTTGGTACAACTGACGGTGTTGTAGCTACACCTCATTCTCAACGCTCAGTTGCTGAATTAAAAGTTAAACTAAACTCTAGTGTTAATGACTTTCCAATAACAGAGTTAGTTGATTTAATTGAAGACTCGTTAAAAACTCCTGTGCAAGCAGCCGTAAAACGTGAAGATGAACAAGAGTTTGCTCGCCTTAACGGTCAAAACTTAATGTTTTGTGAGGATGCCGCACGCCGTTTACAACACAGCATGAACCAAGCAAATCATTTTGATGATTTTTGGTTGCGTATTAACCACCTTGAATCATTACATGCACACGATGCAGTTAGTGTAACAACTAAGGGTGTTGCTGGTGGTTATCAGCCTTAAATAGCTAAATAACAAGTGTAATTGAAAAGCCAATAGTCATTCACTATTGGCTTTTTTTATGCCTTTCTTTATGATTTTTTTTGTATAAGTTAAGAATATTTATTCATGGTTGAATTTTTTTCATTTATAAGGTTTTACTTATCCACTCGAACAATTAGTCAGTTCACTTATTATATATCAAACAATTAGCTAAAAAGATTAAGTCTATAACATCTAAGACCAAGCTAAGTTCTTGGAAGTTAGCGACAATACTACGGTTTTTCATCATATTCATCACGAAAAAATTATAAACAAATAATGAGCAATAACTCTATTTTTATTGACCTTTAGTTAATTTCTAGTTACTGTTAATCATTCCGTCAATTTAACTAGATAGTATATTTATGCATTATTTGTGTGTATTTATGCTCTTTTGCTGTCCTGCAAGATAAGTTGGCATATTATTAGGAGAGAAGAATGCAGCTTTATGATC
The DNA here is from genome assembly GCF_002843355.2 of Colwellia echini. Lineage (GTDB taxonomy): Bacteria > Pseudomonadota > Gammaproteobacteria > Enterobacterales > Alteromonadaceae > Colwellia > Colwellia echini. Next base: position 423,584 of record NZ_PJAI02000001.1, on the reverse strand, counting down.
ATAGCGTCCAAAAAGACAATTGTGGTTTTGGTTTAATCGCCCATCAACAGGGTGAAACTAGTCACAAATTAATTAAGACCGCTATTTCCGCTTTAGATCGTATGCAACATCGTGGCGGTATAGCTAGTGATGGTAAAACAGGTGACGGCTGTGGCTTATTATTACAAAAGCCAGACAGTTTTTTTCGTGCTATAGCTGCAGATAATAACTGGAGTTTAGGTAAAAAATATGCCGTTGGTATGATTTTTCTTAGCCCTGATCCTATTGAAGCTGCCCTGTCAAAAAAGATATTAGAAGAAGAGCTAGCTGATGAAAGCTTAACTATTGTTGGCTGGCGTACTGTACCTACTGACACCTCTGTATTAGGTCAAATAGCTCTTGGTAACCTACCAGCTATTGAACAAATATTTGTAGATGCGCCTCCAGGTTGGCGAAACCTAGACTTAGAGCGCCGCTTATACATGGCACGTCGTCGTGCTGAAAAACGTATTACCGATGAACGTTTCTATGTCGCGAGTCTTTCTTGTTTAGTTACTATCTACAAAGGCTTAATGATGCCTGTAGACTTACCTAACTTTTATTTAGATTTAGCCGATATTCGTATGCAAAGTGCTATTTGTGTATTTCATCAGCGCTTTTCAACCAATACTTCGCCACAATGGCACTTGGCTCAACCATTTAGATACCTAGCTCACAATGGTGAAATCAATACCATTAATGGTAACCGCCAATGGAGTCGCGCTAGAATGCACCGCTTTAAGTCACCTTTATTGCCTGACTTACAAGATGCAGCTCCTTTTGTTGGTCAAAAAGGCTCAGACTCCTCTTCACTAGATAACATGCTGGAGCTATTTTTAGCTGGCGGTATGGATTTATACCGCGCTATGCGTCTATTAATGCCACCTGCATGGCAAAATAGTCCATTAATGGATGATGATTTACGCGCCTTTTATGAATTTAACTCTATGCACATGGAACCGTGGGACGGTCCTGCAGGCGTAGTAATGACCAATGGTCGTCATGTAGCTTGTAACCTTGATAGAAACGGCTTACGTCCTGCCCGTTACGTTATTACCCGTAATGGTTTTATCACCCTTGCCTCTGAAGTAGGTATTTGGGATTACGGCGAAGATGAAGTAATAGAAAAAGGTCGTGTTGGCCCTGGTGAAATGCTTGCCATTGATACTTACACTGGCAAAATTTCCCATTCTTCAGACATTGATAGCAACCTAAAAGATCGCCATCCTTATAGAGAATGGTTGACTAAGCACGTACGTCATTTAGTACCATTTGATCAACTTGAAGAGAACCAGGTTGTTAAGCGCGCCCTTTCTGATACGCAAATGAATCAATATCAGAAAATGTTCAATTACAGCTACGAAGAAATTCAGCAAGTGATTAGAACATTAGCAGAAAATGGTCAGGAAGCTACAGGCTCTATGGGTGATGATACACCTATGGCTGTTTTGTCTAGTAACACACGTACTTTATATGATTATTTCCGCCAACAATTCGCGCAAGTAACTAATCCGCCAATTGATCCTTTACGTGAACGTTATGTTATGTCGCTTGGTACCTGTATAGGTCGTGAGCATAACGTATTCAACGAAACATCAGGTCACGCCGACCGTATGTTGTTTTCAACACCTATACTAATGCGTACTGGTTTGGAACAAATGCGACAACTCGATCCTGAACATTATCGTTCTGACACCCTATCATTAAGTTATGAAGGTGAAGAAGGTTTAGAAGCAGCTATTAGACGTATCTGTGATCAAGCAGTATCGCTTGTACGTGAAAGTGCAACGGTTATTTTGGTGTTATCTGATAAAGATATTCAACCGGGATTACTAGTAATTCCTGCCGCTATGGCAGTTGGAGCTGTGCAAAAACGCTTAGTTGATGAACATCTTCGTTGTGATTCGAATATCATTGTTGAAACAGGCTCAGTACGTGATTCACATCATTACGCTGTATTACTTGGTTTAGGTGCTACCGCTATTTACCCATACTTAGCGTTTGAAACCATTGCTCAATTAGCAGAGCAAGGACAAATTAAGTTATCAACGCGTGATGCTATTATTAATTACCGCGAAGGTATCAATAAAGGCTTACTTAAAATACTCTCTAAAATGGGTATTTCAACTATTGCTAGTTATCGCTGTGCCGGTTTGTTTGAAGTTATTGGTTTAAATGAAGATATCATGTCGCTATGTTTTAGTGATTTACCAAGTCGTATTAAAGGCGCCGATTTTAGCGATATTCAACAAGACGGCGTAAACCTCACACGTAGAGCGTTTTTACCACACCAAAAAGTAAATCATGGTGGTTTATTAAAGTATGTACATGGCGGCGAATATCACGCCTTTAACCCTAACGTTGTTAACTACTTACAACGTGCGGTAAGTAACGGTGATTATAACGATTACCGTACTTTTGCTGACGAAGTTAATCAGCGCCCTATTGCCACAATACGTGATTTATTAAAACTAAAAGACGATGGTCCAACAATTGAACTTGACCAAGTTGAGCCAGACAGTGAAATGTTTAAACGTTTTGATAGTGCCGCTATGTCTATTGGTGCGCTTAGCCCTGAAGCACATGAAGCCTTAGCTATTGCCATGAACCGTTTAGGTGGTTATTCAAACTCTGGTGAAGGTGGTGAAGATGAACGCCGTTTTGGTACGGTTAAAAACTCACGTATCAAACAAATTGCTTCAGGACGTTTTGGTGTTACTCCACACTACCTAGTTAATGCTGATGTACTACAAATAAAAGTAGCACAAGGCGCGAAACCAGGTGAAGGTGGACAATTACCTGGTGATAAAGTATCGCCATTAATTGCTAAATTACGTTACTCAGTACCAGGGGTAACTTTAATATCACCGCCGCCGCATCACGATATTTATTCAATTGAAGATTTAGCTCAGCTAATTTTTGATTTAAAACAAGTAAACCCTAAAGCGGTTGTTTCAGTTAAATTAGTATCGGGCCCGGGCGTTGGCACTATAGCTTCAGGTGTTGCTAAAGCTTATGCTGACTTTATTACCATTTCTGGTTACGACGGCGGTACGGCAGCAAGTCCATTAACTTCAGTTAAATATGCAGGCTGCCCATGGGAGCTTGGTTTAGCTGAAGCGCATCAATCACTAGTAACTAATGGTTTACGTCATAAAGTACGCTTACAGGTAGATGGCGGTTTAAAAACCGGTATCGATATTGTTAAAGCCGCTATTTTAGGTGCTGAAAGTTTTGGCTTTGGTACTGCTCCTATGGTTGCTCTAGGCTGTAAGTTCTTGCGAATTTGTCATCTTAATAACTGCGCAACTGGTGTTGCAACCCAAGATGAAGTATTACGTGAGCAATTCTTTAAAGGCTTACCAGATCAAGTAATGAACTACTTTAAGTTCATCGCTCGTGATGTACGTGAGATCTTAGCCAGTGTTGGTGTTGCCAGTTTAACTGAAATAATCGGTAGAACTGACTTACTAACCCAAATTGACGGTCTGACCTCGAAACAAAGTAAATTAGATTTATCGCCAATTATCGCTCCCGTTATTGCGGGCGACAATACCGCCTTATATCAAACAGAAGAAAACAAAGCATTTGATAAAGGCCAATTAAACCTAGATATTGTCGCAGCAACTAGCGACGCAGTATCACACAGCAAAGGTGGTGAATTCCGCTTTAACATCCGTAATACAGATCGCTCTGTGGGTGCTACTTTGTCTGGTGAAATTGCTCGTCATCACGGTGACCAAGGTATGGCAGCCTCGCCTATTACTATTCATTTGTCAGGTACTGCTGGGCAAAGTTTTGGTGTATGGAATGCTGGCGGCTTACACATGATATTAACTGGTGATGCTAACGATTATGTAGGTAAAGGCATGGCTGGTGGTAAACTTACCATTAAAGCACCTGTAGGTGTTGATTACGCAAGCCATAAAACCATGATTATGGGTAACACCTGTTTATATGGTGCTACTGGCGGTAAGTTATTCTCAGCAGGTCGTGCTGGTGAACGTTTTGCGGTACGTAATTCTGGTTGTCACGCCGTTGTTGAAGGCACAGGTGATCATGCTTGTGAGTACATGACTGGCGGCATAGTTACCGTTTTAGGTAATATTGGTGTTAACTTCGGTGCAGGTATGACAGGCGGATTCGCTTACGTATTAGATGAAGCAGGTGATTTAGACGTTCGTTTGAACAAAGAATCAATCGAAATGTTAGCGATTGAAGACCTAACAATTCATCAAGAACATTTACGCGGTATTATTAATCAACATTTTGAAGAAACCGGCAGTTTACGCGCCCAAACAATTCTACAAAAATTTAATAAATATGCACCATTATTTAAATTAATCAAACCAACAGCAACCGATGTTAAAACCTTATTAGGTCATCGTAGCCGTTCAAGTGCTGAACTTCGTGTCCAAGCACAATAATTGATAAATATTGAGGATTAATATCATGAGTAAAAATGTTTATCAATTTATTGATGTAAAACGCATAGACCCAGCTAAAAAATCAATTGAAGAGCGTAAAATTAACTTCGTTGAAATTTATCAGCCGTTAGGTACAGAACAAAGTGCTGGCCAAGCAGACCGCTGTTTAGACTGTGGTAACCCATACTGTGAATGGAAATGTCCTGTACATAACTACATTCCACAATGGCTTGAACTAGTTACTGAAGACCGTATCTGGGAAGCTGCAGACTTATGTCATGAAACGAATAGTTTGCCAGAAATGTGTGGTCGTGTTTGCCCGCAAGACAGATTATGTGAATCAGCCTGTACTTTAAATGACGAATTTGGCGCAGTTACTATTGGTAATATAGAAAAACATATTACCGATACTGCTATTGCCCAAGGTTGGAAGCCTGACTTATCACATGTAATAAAAACAGGAAAACGAGTTGCTGTTATTGGTGCTGGCCCTGCAGGTATTGCTTGTGCTGACGTATTAACCCGTAACGGTGTTGATACTGTTGTATATGACAGACACGCACAAATTGGTGGTTTGTTAACGTTTGGTATTCCGTCATTTAAACTTGAAAAAGAAGTGATTCAAACACGTCGTGAAATATTAGAAGGCATGGGTATTGAGTTTCGCTTAAATACCAACGTTGGAACTGATGTAAGTTTTAATGACTTAAGCGATGAATACGATGCAGTATTTCTTGCCCTAGGTACCTATAAAGATATGAGCGGTGGCTTTGAACATGAAGGCGCTGAAGGTGTGTATAATGCTTTAGACTTCTTAATTGGTAATACACAACACCTAATGGGCATTAAAGCAAAAGATAATGCTCAAGTTAAACCTTATGTAAATTTCAAAGGTAAAAAAGTGGTTGTACTTGGCGGTGGTGATACTGCGATGGACTGTGTACGTAGTTCAATTCGTCAAGAAGCAACTGAGGTTACTTGTGCATACCGTCGTGATGAAGCTAACATGCCAGGTTCACCTCGTGAAGTACAAAACGCCAAAGAAGAAGGCGTTAACTTTGAATTTAACTTACAACCTTTAGATATTGCTGTTGATGATAACGGTGTTGCTATTGGCGTTAAGTTTGTTAAAACTCAACTTGGTGCTCCTGATGCAAATGGCAGACGTAACCCTGAGCCAATTGCAGGCAGCGAATTTGTGATGGAAGCTGATGCTGTAGTTATCGCGTTTGGCTTCTTACCAAGCCCGCCACAGTGGATGATTGACGCAGGTGTCGAGTTAGATTCTCGTGGACGTGTTGTTGCGATTGAGAGTTCTGACTTTGCCCTGCAAACTACTAAGCAAAATGTTTTCGCTGGTGGTGATATGGTATTAGGCTCTGACTTAGTCGTTACAGCGATTGATCAAGGCCGTAAAGCTGCTATTGGTATTTTAGATTACGTTACTCAGTAATTATTAAGAAATATTCTCACTGAAATAAAAAGCTGCACAATAAACTTATTAGTTAATTGTGCAGCTTTTTTTATTCATCTTAATAAACACCTTGAAAATTAAAGCTACGCCGTACAAACAATATTACGACCGCTACTTTTTGCTTTATATAAAGCGTCATCAGCTAACTTTATTAAATCTTCTAGCTTATTCTGTTGTACCGTATGATCTGCCACACCAAAACTAGCTGTTACCTTTAGCTCAACATTAGTATGTAAAACAGTCATTCTTTCAATTTCTTGTCTGATCACATTGGCAAGATTCGTTGCTGATAATTTGCTGGTATTTGGTAAAAATATAATAAACTCCTCACCACCCCAACGCGCTAAAATATCACTTTTTCTTACTTTTCTATTTAAGGTTTCAGCAATGGCTTTAAGGGTTGTATCACCTGCAGCATGCCCATAATCATCATTGATACGCTTAAACCAATCAATATCTAATAGGATAAGCGAGAAGGGTTTATTATCTCTAATTCCTAAATGCCATTGTGGCTCAACTGTCGCAGCAAATGCGCGACGGTTAAATAAGGTTGTTAGTGGATCAATTTGTGCGTTAACCTCGGCAATAATACGTGCATTATTCATTTCTTTTAAATTAAAACCTAATGCAACCGCAAGTAGACTCATTTCAAGTAGCATACCAATTTCAATACCGTGAAATAGCATTGTATTATAAGGAATAATCCCCCAAGTAGTCGCTGCAGAAATTGCCGCCCCACCTGCGCCCATTAACACCGCTGGAATAAAAAACTTAGCCATTTTATGACCGTGTTTTAATGCCATAACGCCTAGTGAAATAAATATCACAACGAGCAACGAGGTAAGCGCGACACCAAGCTGCACAGCAAGTAATCTATCGCCAATAATGAATAACAAAATGACCAGTAAAATTAGACCCGCGTATATCGACTTTTTACGCTTATAAACTTTAGGTAAAAACACTTTCAGCTTAAGAAATTCAAAACAAAATGCGATACCAAAAAGAATATATAAATACAAAAACAAAGGCATTAACCATTGTTGTAAAAACACACTACCTGACCATAAAAATTTGTAGCCATGCCCTGTATAAGATAGGTTTAAACAAAAAAATGACAATAAATACAAAGAATAATAAACATATCGACTATCTTTTAAACTCAATGAAAGTGCGATGTTGTAAACCAACAATATAAAAAATGCGCCATAGATAAAACCATAGAAATAGTTTAACAACGTCAGGTTACTGTTAACGATTTCATTTGTTGATAAAAAAATAGGAATAAGCAGAGGATCTTGGGATTGAAACTTCATTAGCACCACAGTACTAGCTGGGGCAAAAGTATGCTGCACAGAAAACATTCGCGTTTTAGTTACTCTACTATCAAAAGGTAGTAAGTCTCCGATAAGCGCTTCACCGATTAAATTATCATTATAGAGAAAATAAAACTCAGCACGATCTAGCCATGCACTATCGATATAAAACAGCTTGTTTACATTCTCAGTCGAAGTGTTTTTTATTACCAGTGATGCCCAAACAACATTATTGGTAGAGCCGAAACTAACTTTATTATCTAAGTTAGCTGTGAATTTTTTATCTTGGAAGTGTTGTAATGCTTGTTGAAATGATAAATCAGCATTTCGGCTTTGTAGAATATCTAAATATTCATTGATAAATATTGTTTGGGGCGAAGTGGATATCTCTATAGCTTTACTGAGTGAACAAAAGCTACACAAAGATAATAGCAATAGTATATAGCGGATAATAGATACTCGAAAATTAGTTTTATAATAGATTATACCCAGTTAAGGTTTTTGTCTATTAAGGACTAGCTTAAATGACATTACCGATTATTGTGTTTTTAATTCATAAATACAAAAATCTAATTGATAAGCATTTTTTTCATCGGCTTCACGTAATTCACTACTTATTTTTTGCCAATTTCCACTCTGGTAATTAGGAAATTTTGTATCACCATCAATATTCGCTTTTATATGAGTAACATATAAACGATCTGCTTTTGGTAAACAATGCTCATAAATAGCACCGCCACCAATCACCATAATTTCATCGACCGCTGCACTACCATTTGAACCATCAACTAATGCTAAAGCTTGCTCAACTGAAGTGACGGTATCAACCCTTTCTGCGCCTTTTCCTTGTGGTGAGTAACTTTCATCACGGGAGATAACAATATTACGACGCCCTGGTAGTGGTCTACCTATCGACTCATAAGTCTTACGCCCCATTATAATCGGTTTACCTAAAGTCACTTTTTTAAAATAAGCGAGGTCGGCAGGTAAATGCCACGGCATATCATTATCTTTACCGATTATATTATTATCAGCGGTGGCAACTATCATAGATAAAATGGTCATACAAAATTCTCAATGTTTTTTATTTTTCTATTGGAAAAAATAAGGGATAAAAAAAACACTAGTTTAACCGAATAAACGAGTGCTTTATATTAACGTATTTCAGAATGAGACATTATATAAAATACTAATGAATTTCTCACTAATAGGTTATTTTTCTTAGTTATCCCGTTGTAAGTGTGAACTTAAGTAGCTAAACCCAACGAACAAGTCACTTTAGAGCCCTTTCCCTGTTGCGGCCCAATATATACCACCGTATAGATGCGATAGAAACATAGGCTGGCTATAATTTTCTGGGAGGTGGCCTAAACCTGAATAAAATGATCTACCACCGTCATAATTTTGAAACCATGCCATTGGATGAAAGTCTCCCATCCCGTCACTTTTGACCTCGCCCCAATCAGCGTCAGGAGAATAGGTATCTTCATCTACTGATAAAATATAGTTAAGCTTATCACTGTGAGGTTTTGAATATTGATAATACTCATCTGTCCACAGGAACGTTGATGGCATTTGCTCAACACCAGGAAAATCTTTATTAATAACACTGACTTTTGCTGTTTGTATCGCAGGGTGAATAACAAAAGTTCTGCCTACTAGCTCTTTATACCAAGACCATTCAAGCTCAGTATCAGCGGCAGAATGAATACCAACAAAGCCTTTTCCTTGCTGAATAAAAGCTTTGAAAGCCTGTTGCTGTTTTGCATTCAACACATCACCCGTTGTTAATAAAAAAATAACAACATCATACTTTGCTAAGTTATCCGTATTAAATTGAGCTGCATCCTCTTGCCAACTCACATCAAAATGATGGGTTTGTGCGATTTTTTTTATCGCGGAAACACCTTCTAATACGCTACTATGGTGCCATCCATCAGTTTTAGTAAATAGTAAGGCGTTAAACTGTTTTGCTGAAACGTTGTTACTCAACATAACAACAAATAATAAAATCAAAGCTCGCCATGTATTTTTTAATAAATTCATTTTATTCCTTTGTACTAGCTTAATATTAGATATTATTCGCTTTTAATTGTTTATCTGCAAAATCAACCGCTCTTGCTGTAAATGCCATAAAGGTGATTGATGGGTTAACACAAGAAACTGAGGAGAATGCCGCACCATCAGTCACAAATAAATTAGATACATCGTGGCATTGGTTCCATTTATTCAAATAGGACGTTTTTACGTCATGTCCCATACAAGCTCCGCCCATTTCATGAATAGCACCTCCAGGCGGTGCCTCACCTTCAAAGCCTTTAATATCAACTAAGCCCGCAGCTTCAAGCATTTCAACTGCAGTAGTTGTCATGTCTTTTACCATCGCTGACTCATTCTCTGCATAGCCTACATCAGTTACTAGCAAAGGCATGCCCCACTTATCCTTCTTACTTTCATGAAGGTAAACGCGATTTTCATATCGAGGTAAAGATTCACCAAAACCCCATAATGTAAAGTACCAATTACCTGGCTGGGTTACTCGTTCTTTAAAAGATTCGCCTATCCCTTTACCACCTTTTGCCCATTGCCAACCCGCTCGGTTAGCACCACACTGAAAGCCATAGCCGCGAACAAATTCTTTTTGTTTAGTATCAATATTCCTAAATCGTGGAATATATACGCCACCAGGCCTACGACCTTTATAATAATCCTCAAGGTAACCGGGCACTTTGCCTGATGCACCTCCGCCGCCACAATGATCCATAACGTATCGACCCAAAACATCATATCGATTACCAATACCATTAGGAAAGGTCTTAGATTTTGAGTTCTGTAAAATTTGGACTGAAGCTAATGTTGATGCGCACATAAAAACGACTTTCGCTGATACCTCAATAGACTCTCCAGAGATCATGTCAACATAACGAACACCACTGGCTTTACCGGATGATTCATCAAAAATGACTTCCTGCACTTGAGCATTGGCGGTTAATGTAAGGTTTCCAGTACGTTCGGCTGCGGGTAAAGCGCCAGAATTAGAGGAATAATATCCGCCAAACGAGCAACCTCTTGGACATTCACTACGAGCCTGACATTGTCCGCGCCCTAATTCCAAATGCTGTTTTTGTGGCTGAGTTAGATGCGCAACCCGAGCAGGAATTAAATAACGTCCAGGAAAAGTCTTTTCAATTTTAACTTTCATGTCACGCTCAACCACATTTAATGGTTGCGCAGGAAGAAACTTGCCATCCGGTAATACAGAGAGATTTTCATAGCTACCAGAAATACCGACAAAAGGCTCGACATGATCGTACCAAGGCGCAATATCGTCATAACCAACAGGCCATTCTATTCCGTTACCATCTTGTTTATTCGATTCAAAGTCGAGCTTACTCCAACGATAACTTTGTCTCCCCCAAATCAGTGATTTACCACCAACAGTAGAGCTTCGATACCAAATAAACGGCTTATCTTGAACATAGGGATGATCTTTATCATTAATCAGGTGGTGACGCGTGTAATCATTGTAAATATAAACATCTTTTTGAATATGTTGTTCTGCTTTAAACTCTTCAGGGACATCACCACGAAACGGCATTTCCCATGGTGCTTTTCCTTCTGTTTTATAATGGCGATGCTTGACCATTTCACCACGATCTAGCACTAAGGTTCTATAACCTTTTTCACAGAATTCTTTCGCCGCAAATCCACCTGACATGCCAGAGCCTACAACAATGACATCAAAATCTTTTTCTTTATTCATTTTAATTCCTTAAAGCCAAACGCCACCGACTTCTTTAAGCTTCATCTCTTTATAGGGACCTGGCACTGGATCGTATTTCAAAGCCTTCGTAGCACCTATTTCAGACGTGTAATAACCAACCACAACAAGCTCTTTTAGTTTTTTATAAGTGGTATTTTCTGCTGGTGTATGAAGTTGATTATCTAGTTGCTGAACTATGCCAACTTGCTGTTGTTCCGGTAACGAAAGGAATATTGAAGTGGATTGATAAAGCCCTTCTAACCCGTCTAAAAACTCATCTCGTTTGTCTGCGCTCAAAAACTCATGTAAGTAGTAATCGATATATAAAGTGGTGCCTACTTGGCTCGCCGCAGGAGTTTGTGTCTCTGGAATTATAATATCTGCGATAGTGGAGATAATTTGCTGTTGCTGTTTGGAAAGCTTTGCCTTTATCCCATCCTTAAAAGTCAATGCGCTGTTAATTGCTAGCACATCAATTGACGCAACACTGCAACCTAACAATGCAGATAAATTAACTAGAAATTTTCTTCTGTTCATAATTACCCTCTCTAGCGGTTATTTTTCAATTCATAATTATATTCAACTTGCAATAAACCAGCTACCGATGCATAACTTAGGCTCGAATTAAGAGAAAACTATGATTCAGAAAAGCATTAAGTGATTTATTATAAAAATATGACAAATTAAATTGTCAACAATTTACATTTAAACAGGTATGGAAATGAAAAACAAGTGTATCTTAATTGTGTGAATAATTAGGTGATTAATTAATACAAAAGCCTAGCTGGAGGGTATCAATGCGTAGGCTTTTTAGTAGATTTTTAATTATTGAGAATATTATTGATTTGTAATATTTCACTATTTACAAAGGTTAAATTTTCTAAAGCCTGCAGGGAATCCAATATTTGTTCTTTTTTGCTCGCACCGATCAAACAAGTGGTTACTGCATCGTTGTGTAAAGTCCAAGCTATTGCCATTTGCGCCAGGCTTTGACCACGCTTTTTAGCGAGATTATTAAGCTTGTTTACTATCACAAGTTTTTCAGGCGTTATATGCTCTTTATTTAAATGAATTATTTCACTTCTGGCTGCTCGGGAGTCTTGTGGAATTCCTTGTAGATATTTGTTCGTTAATAGTCCTTGTGCCAAAGGTGAAAAAACAATAGAGCCAATACCTTCACTATTTAAAACATCTGTTAATCCAGCTTCAATCCAACGGTCAAACATATTATATCTTGGTTGATGAATTAATAACGGCGTGCCTAACTCTTTCAATATTTGTACTGCTTGTTTAGTTTCTGCTGGGCGATAATTAGAAATTCCCACATACAACGCTCGTCCTGAACGAACCATATAGTCTAACGCTTGCATGGTTTCTTCTAATGGCGTTTCTGAGTCCATACGGTGATGATAAAACACATCAAAATAATCAAGCCCTGTACGTTTTAAACTTTGATCACAACTGGCAACTAAGTACTTTCTTGAGCCACCATCACCATATGGTCCTGGCCACATATCGTAACCAGCTTTACTTGAAATAAATAATTCGTCGCGATAAGGCAATAAATCTTGTTTTAAAATGCGTCCGAAGGTACTTTCAGCAGCACCATAAGTCGGCCCATAATTATTCGCCAAATCAAAATGTGTTATACCATGATCAAAAGCCGTATGAATTAATTCTCTGCCATTTTCATAGGAGTCAGAACTACCAAAGTTCTGCCATAACCCTAAAGATAATTTAGGTAATTTTACGCCACTGTTGCCGCAACGTTGATATGGCATATTTGTATATCGAGTTGGGTTAGCAATGTATGGTGAATTAGTTTCATTTTGAATCATGTAAATTTTTTACCTTGGCAATTAATAAATTAAATCATTAACTTAAGCATTTTCTATTTCATTAAAAAATAGTAGCGTTTTCGCTAAATTTTGGTGCCAATAACTCCATTCGTGGCCGCCTTTAAGTTCTTCAAATTGATAAGCGACACCTAAATTTTTCATTGTTTCAACTAACTGTAGATTAGACAAATACAAGCTGTCTTCTGTGCCGCAATCTAAGCGCATTGGTGGTAACGATGCTTTGTTTTTTGCAAGCCAATAGTTGATATCAGCTTCATGCTCAAATTCACATTGATAGTCCGCAACATCAATCTCAATAAATTGCTGTAAATCCGCCATTGAAGTTACTGATGAATGAGCAGAAATTCCTGAAAATTTCTCTGGATATTTTGCGCCTAACCTTAATGCGCCATAACCGCCCATCGATAAACCAGAAATATACAGCCTACTTTGCTCGCTAACACCGTAAATATTATCAATAACAGCTGTTAGCACATCATCAACAATCCATTGTTCATAGTCTCCGTGATTCTTTAAAGGTAAATAAGCAGAGCCATCCCACAACCCGCCATCTGATGGCATAACTAACACAAAATCATTAAGACCTTCGGCTTTTAGTTGCTCATAAACTAAATGAGCACCACCTAGCTCCATCCACACCCAATTTGAACCATATACGCCATGTAGCAAGAATATGATAGGGGTATTAGGGGTTACCTTGTTAGAATGATAAATACTAACATCCTGACGACCACTGATATGGCTACTATGCAGTGTTAATGTTGTGGTATTTTTTTGACCGTATTCTGGATTAGACTTTTCAACACGCAAAATTGCCATGCTTATTTCCTTACATTTACCAAATTAACTGACTGATTAACCGATAGTAATCACGCCTTTAGCGATTCGCCCATTAAGCATGTCATCAAGGCCGTCTGCGAAATTTTCCATAGTGTAGGTTTTAGTCACTAACTCTTCTAATTTCATATCACCATTATCAAATAACTTTAAAATACGGTCGAAATCTCGTTCCGGATTACACATGCCGTAGAGTGGATTTATATAAATTTTATCCCATTCAAATAATTCACAATCAAAATCTACACGTTGTTCAATACCACTCACTTGAACGGCTGTACCAGCATTACGAACTAATGCTAAAGGTGCTGAACCTAAAGCAGGAATTGCAGTGCACTCAAATGCATAATCAGAACCTCGACCGTTGGTCAGAGCTTTTACTTGGGCTTTTACCTTGATAAAATCGGCATCTTCTTTTTCAGCAATAACGCCATGTGTGGCACCAAACTCTTTTGCAAGTTCAAGTCTGTCTTCATTAATATCAATAGCAATAATTTTTGCCGCACCAGACTGCTTAGCTGCCTGAATAACGTTCAAACCTACACCGCCACACCCTATAACTGAAACACTACTACCAACGGTAACTTTAGCTGCATTTACCACTGAGCCCCAACCAGTCATAACACCACAACCAACAATAGCAGCTGCAGAGTATGAAATATCACTTTCTATTTTGACAACAGCTTCTGCTTTAACAACGACATATTCACACATAGTACCTAGATGAAATGAACGCTCAATAGGTGATTCTTGATGGCTAGTACTTTCTATATGCGCATGACCAGATAAACCACAACCACATACTGGTGAGTTTTGTTCGCATATGTGTAAATTACCCTCTCGACACTGGAAACATTTTCCACAAGGAATGGCCCAATTTAAAATGACTTTGTCGTCAATTTTGAGCCCTGAAACACCTTCGCCTATACATTCAATTTCACCCGCACCTTCATGACCTACAATAAAGGATTTATTCCAGTTCTGGATAGAATCCCAATCAGTATGGCAAATACCTGCGGCTTTTATTTTAACTCTAACTTCGCCAATGGCTGGCTTACCAACTTTAACGGTTGTTAATTCAAATTTTCCTTGGCCATTTGAAATGATAGCTTTAGCTTCGATCATGTTATTACTCTTTTGATATTAATTATCTAAAATTACAGTGCGATTAAATGATGAGGTGGCTTTATATTGAAAAAATATAAAAGTTCTCCTCTCATAATCGTACTTAGGTCAGCATAATGTCTGAGGATAATTCAACAGTATTATCTGCTAACACCTCTTTATTTATATTGGCATTTACTTTAAGGCACTTAGTGCCTAATACATAAGCTTTGGCATGATTAATAGCGTCTACAGCCAGTAATCTATCCTGTAGGAAATACCAAACTGAAAATTTATTTTCATCATCAATTTCTTTACGTATAACGAAGTTGTCATAGCCTGTAGCCAACCCTACCATTTGCAGTTTTACATCAAACTGATCTGACCAAAACCAAGGTATTGCTGAATAGCATGCCGGTTTATCACAAAGGCTAGCTGCCGCAACTTTACCTTGGTCGACCGCGTTTTGAACTGACTCTAATCGTAACCAACGGTCATAATATGGATTATGATGGTATGCACAGTCGCCTATAGCGTAAATATTTGCATCATTGGTTTGGCATTGTTCATTAACCACAACACCTTTGATTAAACCAATATCGACTGCTAACCCTGCCTGCTCTGCAAGTTCTTGATTAACCCTTACCCCCACGCCCACAATAATAATATCTGCCGGGTAGTTACTGTCATCATCACAATGTACAAGGTTTGATGTCCCAAGTGATTCAATAGATTGAACATTTTTACTGGTATTAATGATTACACCATTACTAGTATGTAACTGTTGGAAATACGCAGACATTTCAGGTGAGGTAACCCGGGCAAGTAATTTAGGCTCACGCTCTAATACAGTTACATGACCACCAAGTTTCTTTAAGGATGCTGCGGTTTCTAAGCCGATGTAACCTCCGCCAATAATTACTACACGCTTTTTATCACTCGTAGAAAAAGCACTACGAATTTTTTCTACATCGTCATGAGTACGTAAACAAAAAACGTTAGCTGCTTGTGCAATACCTTGAATGGGGGGAATAAAAGGTCTCGCACCTGTCGCTATAATAATTTTTTTATAATGAAGCACTTCACCGTTATCTAAAATAACGCTGTTGTTTTCTCGCTTGATGCTATCAACACGCTTACCAAGCAGTAACGTTATATTGTTTTTTTCATAACTAGCCGCGGGTTTTAATGACAACGAGTGGTTACTGTCATCACTGGTTAGATAAGCTTTTGATAACGGCGGTCTGTGATAAGGCAAGGTTGGGTCGCTATCAATAACGACAATATCACCTTGCCAACCTTCTTTACGCACAGCAAATGCCGCGGTAACACCGCCATGACTAGCACCAATAATAATGCACGTTGAACTTTCTGATAACGACATGACTTTTCCTTACTTTTTTCACTATTTCGAGCTCTGTAATTCAAACTCGTATTTAGATCCCAGTAATACCAATAGGATTAATTAAATGACCACTTAATTATTTGGATTGATATAAGCTTAGCTTAGCGCTCAACTCAGCAACCCAAACTGGGGGTCAAGATATTGCTAACCTGCAACTCTTAAGATCACACCATCGATTTCGTCTGTAATCTCAATTTGACAGCAAAGACGACTAAATTCATTAGCGTTATCATCAAGCTCTAACATATCTTGCTCAATTTCACTCGCAGCACCTACTTTACTTTGATGCTCAGGAGCAACATGTACATGGCAAGTAGCACATGAACATACTCCGCCACAATCACCATCAATACCTTCAATACCATGTTCAACAGCCAATTCCATGACTGAACCTGAATCACTCTCTAGGGTAATTTCTTCATTATCTGAAGTAATAAAAGTTACTTTAGCCATAATCTCTTCCTCGTTATTTCTTTGGTTATTTATTTGATTAGTTCTTTGATTAGTTCTTTGATTAATTCTTCGGGTAATTATTGGCCGTTAAACGACACATTTAATGAATGAAACCCGACTTTTCTTTGAAACTTCTCTAAATCTTCAATATTTTCTTCACTGTCAATTACATTAATCGCACTTACTTTTTCAGCTAATGATGTGATTAGTATTGATAATATTTGACGAGCATGAGTTGCACCTAAGCAATTATGATGGCTAAAACCAAATCCCACATGTGGATTTAATTTTCGATCGAGCACAACCTCATTAGGCTTTTCAAAAACATTAGCATCACGATTAGCTGATGCCCAACACAGAGAAATACGGCTATCAGCTTTAGCTGCGTGTTCACACACTTGTGTATCTTCCGTCACAACTCTGCCCATATGCGTAAGTGGTGAAAAATAACGAACTAGCTCTTCAACCGCTTTACCGGTAATTTCTGGTTCTTCACGTAAGCGCTGTAGCGAGTCTGCATGGTCAGAAAAATAAGCGATGGTATTAGTTACAGCATTAATAACAGTATCTCGACCACCAGCAAAAGTAAGAATCATCACTCCTTTAACTTCTTCTTTGCTCATTTTTTTACCATTAACTTCACTGTTCAACAACATTGAATAAAGGTCATCGCCCGGCTTAGCAATGGCATTATCAATTTGCTGATCTATATAATCATAAAGAATATTAGCTTTATCTTTATCTAATGCTTCACCTTCAGTTCTGAAAACGTGTGTACCCCACTCGATCCATAGATTAGAATTTTCATAAGGGGTATTAAGCAGTAACGTTAAGGCTCGCGATTGAAGCTTTAAAGCGAAGCCTTCAACCACTTCAGTACTTGTAGAATTAACGGCTTCATCAACTAACTCATCAATAATAGCTTTTAATTTTTGTTGATATTCAGCTTCAAGTGGTCTTTTGAACCAAGGCTCTAATAATTTACGAAAATCACCGTGCTCTGGAGGATCAACTTCAAAAGGGATCTGACGGGTATCGCGAATAGAAACTTCAGATGGAACAACTATTCGTCCAACCTCTTCACCACCGGACTGAAAAGCTTTCCAGTTGTGGGCGCATTTACGAACATTTTTTAATCCCATAACCATAGTTACGGGATCATTTTGGTCATCAATGGTACTAACGCCATCTGATTCTCTAACTTGTTCGAATGGATCAGGAAAGTTACTTATTTTCATATTTACCTCAATCAACATTGTTGCATCATGACAAGAGTAAAACACATATTGTCAACTATTTACAATACATTATAGGCACTATTATTAACTTAAATAGCTTTATAATGACTAAAAATATCAAATATATGCTCTATTTTTATTTGTTTTAACGTAAGTTCATTTTTCAATGTAACCGTTCAGGGCGTTATTTTGCGGTAAATGGTTATTATCGTTCTAAAAATTGTTTTATGAGGAAAGTAATTATCTCAAAGCACTTTTGCCTAATTAACCTGAGATCGGGATAATGAAATTGTAAAGTATAACAATATCAATTATTTGTATTCACGTATCTACAATAGTTTTAATTATTCGTAGTACAAGGCGGGA
This sequence comes from Colwellia echini, assembly GCF_002843355.2. Classification (GTDB taxonomy): domain Bacteria; phylum Pseudomonadota; class Gammaproteobacteria; order Enterobacterales; family Alteromonadaceae; genus Colwellia; species Colwellia echini. Next base: position 405,327 of record NZ_PJAI02000001.1, on the reverse strand, counting down.
AAGCGAAGCCAATAACGGGTTATTGGGAGCTTTCGTAACGCAGTAATACGGATAATTAAGGCTGTTGTAGAATTTTGTTTATCCCTAACTCAGGTTAATTATTTTGATAACTACTGATAAGTGTTTTATAACGACTTAGTTGGTGTGTTTGGCTAGTTTGTTTGCAAGATTAAGTTGGATTTTGATTAATGGGAGTTGCCGATTAATTTATACAAACCTAAGCTCTAGGATATATATTAAACCAGCTCGGTTCCCCCTAATTATACTTACGCTACATTTGCGTAGACTAGTTAACTTCTGTACTTTCAAAATGATAAACAATCTGCCGCTGATATTGCTCATCTACTTGTAAAATACTAGTAGGAAAATGAGGTGTATTTACAGCATTAGAATAACCTTGCGCTTCTAAACAAACACCTTGGTAAGCAATAAAGTTACCTTCAAGATACCGGCCCGTATACAGTTGCATCGCAGGTTGATCGGTATACAATGACATTTTAACGGCATTATTTTTCGATATTAAAGTCGCTTTCGGTAAAGTGTTGTCTTTACTATCGAATATATAGCAATGATCAAAACAAGCCATGTCTTGTAAGCTAACATCCGTAAAATTAGCTTGCCTTTGACCTATATTTGTTACTTGTCTAAAATCAAAATCTGAGTTTTCTACCGGTAAGATAACACCGCTTGGCGCACTATTATCTTTTCGTTCCAGCATACTTGCCGCTGATAACTCTAAATCTAATGACTCACAACTGTTATCACCTAAATTGAAATAAGCATGATTAGTAATATTTATTGGTGTAGGAGCATCAGTCGTCGCTAAATAATTTATCTCCAGTTTATTATCATCAGTTAAATGATATTCCACTTGTAGTGTTAAGTTACCAGGAAAACCCTGGTCGCCATCTTTTGACTCTGTAATTAACGTTACCGCTGATTTGCTGAAAGACTGAATTTGCCAATAACGAGAAGAAAAATTGTCTATACCGCCATGAAGGCAGTTTTCATTATCATTTTTTGTTAAAAAATAATGAACTCCACCTAATTCAAAACGCGCATCTTCAATTCTATTGCACACTCTTCCACAAGTAGCCCCTAAATAAAATTCATCTGTAAGGTAACCTTCAGCGGTAGAGTAACCTACCGTCATTTCGGTCGTCTTTCCTTTAACAGGAAATAAAATAGACTTTATACGGGCGCCAAAGCTGAGTATTTCAACCGACATCCCCTTATTATTTTGTAATAAGGTTGTGCGTAATTCACTCATTAATTTGCATAACCATTAGGGTTGTTTGATTGCCATCGCCAAGTGTCCACCATCATTTCTTCCATGTTTTTTTTGGCTGACCAATTAAGTGTTTTTTTAGCTTTTTCAGCATTAGCCCAAAACGCGGCTAAATCACCATCTCGTCTTGGTTCAAAACTATAAGGCACTTTGACCTTGGTAGACTGCTCAAACGTTTTAAGCACTTTTAACACAGAATAAGGAGTGCCCGTACCAAGATTAAAGGCTTCGCATATGCCATTATTTTGTTCTACCAACCAATCAAGCGCAGCGATATGGCCGTTAGCTAAATCAGTAACATGAATATAGTCTCGCTCACAAGTACCATCAGCAGTATCATAATCATTACCAAATATTGATAGTTGAGGTCTTTTTCCTACCGCGACTTGTGCAATAAATGGCATTAAATTATTTGGAATACCGCTTGGATCTTCCCCAATAAGGCCGCTTTTATCTGCACCAATTGGATTAAAATATCTTAAATTTACCACTTTGAAGTTGTTATTACTTTTAACAACATCAGCGAGAATTTGTTCTACCATCAACTTAGTTTGACCGTAAGGACTAGTCGGTGAACCTAGTTTTTGTGTTTCAACATAAGGCGCTTCTGCCTCTTCACCATATACCGTTGCTGATGAGCTAAACACTAAGTTGTTTACATTATGTTCAAGCATGGCTTCAACTAAAATAACTGTGCCTTCCACATTGTTGTGATAATAGCTTAATGGTTTTTTCACGGATTCACCTACCGCCTTGTGGCCGGCAAAGTGAATAACAGCACTAAATGAGAACTGTGAAAATATGCTGCTAAGTAGTTCTTTATCTAAAACACTACCTTCAAAAAAAGTAACCTTTTTACCAGATATACCTTCAACTCGATTTAACGACTCGCGAGAGGCGTTACTTAAATCATCAATAACAACGACATTTTTATTCAAATTAAGTAATTCTAAAACAGTATGACTACCAATATAGCCTGCACCGCCTGTTATAAGTATATGACTCATTAAGCTTCCTCAACTTCATTGATAACCGAAACACCATTCGCTGCACGGCTAACAAAAATATCTGCCACAAGGCTTGTTTCTTTTGTATATTTATCTTCAACAACTTGTTTTACCGTATCAACTAAATCATTGGCAACAAAAGCAACAACACAACCACCAAAGCCACCACCAGTCATTCGAACACCACCACGTTCGTCAATCACTGACGAGATAATATCAACAAGATAATCTATCTCTGTCGTAGTTATTTCAAACAAATCACGCATAGAAGCGTGGCTTTGTGCCATTAAACTGCTTATTTCTTTAACATCATTTACTTTAAACGCTTTTAATGCGTCTAATGTACGTTGGTTTTCAAATAAAACATGTTCGGCTCTATTGGCAACAATACTATCCATTTCGCCTTTTTTAGATTCAAATTCAGCTAGTTCTACATCACGAAGGCTTGTTTTACCAAAGAATGCCGCAGCCTCTTCACATTGCTCTCGACGAGTATTGTATTCACTATCAACTAAGCCACGTTTAACATTCGAATTGATGATCATAATAGTCATATCATCTGAAATAGTGGTATAGGTTAAGTCTAAACTTCTACAGTCTATGCCTACTGCTTGCTGACTTTTGCCACAAGCTGAAGCTAACTGATCCATAATGCCACAAGCACAACCAACAAAGTTATTTTCAGCTGCTTGAGATATTTTTGCTATATCAACCAACGAAATATCTAATTGACATAAGTGGTTAAAAGCAGCTGCAATTCCAACTTCTAAAGATGCAGATGAACTTAACCCTGTGCCTTGAGGTATGTTGCCACCAATAACAATGTCACAACCTGCTAAAGTGAAACCAGCTTTTTTAATTTCATCCACAACACCTCGCACATAATTGCTCCAGAGCTGAGATTCATGCTTATTAATGGTAGAATTAACATCAAAAGTATCTGTTTGTTCATCGCAATCAATAGCAACAATATTCACCAAAGAATCACTACGACGTGAAACGCAAATAACAGTTGCAAAATCAATAGCGCAGGGTAAAACAAAGCCATCATTATAATCAGTGTGTTCACCAATTAAATTAACTCTGCCTGGCGCATTAACGGTAAAGTCAGGGCTTTTTTGATAGCTTTCTAAAAATTTACTTTTTACTTTTTCAATAATATTCATAACTAACTCCTAAGAGGCTTTATAGTGAGTGGACGGCTGTGCTCTTAGCCTTTCAGCTGCTTGTTCTGGCGTTATATCTCGTTGTGCTTCAGCCATCATTTCATAACCTACCATAAACTTTTTAACGGTAGCTGAGCGTAATAATGGAGGGAAGAAATGTGCATGTAATGTCCATTCTTCATGTGATTCACCGTCAAAAGGAGCTCCATGCCAGCCCATAGAATATGGGAAAGAGCATTTGAATAAATTGTCATATCGGATAGTGATCTGTTTCAAAACATCAGCAAGGCTCTCTTGCTGCGATGGGGTTAACTCAGTCATTCTTTGAATATTGAAGCGTGGTAATAATAGTGTTTCAAATGGCCATGCAGCCCAGTAAGGCACTACGACTAACCAATCATCATTCATAACAACAATTCGTTCTTCACTCGCTATTTCTTTAGCAACATAATCAGCAAGTAAGTTGGTGCCAAACTTCTGCTTATATTCATCAAACGCATTTTGTTTTTTGATTGCTAAAGTAGGTAACTGATTTTGTGCCCAAATTTGACCATGTGGATGTGGGTTTGAACAACCCATAACCGCGCCTTTATTCTCAAAAACCTGAACCCAAGCATAAGTTTTAGACAAATCGTCACATTCCTGTTTCCAAGTTTGAACAACTTTAGTCACTTCTGATAAAGATAACTCTGGTAATGACCGACCATGATCAGGAGAAAAACAAATAACACGACTTACGCCTTGCTCGGCAGATAAGCGGAATAATGGATCATGATTTTCAAAACTTGGCGTCTGCTCATTTAATGCAGCAAAGTCATTGGTAAAAACAAACGTATCTGTATAGTTAGGGTTTATCTCACCATTGATTCTTGTATTACCTTGACAGAGAAAACAGTTTTCATCATAGGCAGGTTTTTCCGATTCATCGGCAACTTCTTCCTGGCCTTGCCAAGGTCGTTTTGCGCGATGCGGAGAGACTAAAACCCACTCTTGTGTTAATGGATTAAATCGGCGATGAGGGTGCTCAGTTGGGTCGAATATATTGCTCATTATGCTTTACCTAGCTTTAGTTTTAGGTTAATTCAATAATAATAGTCTACACCCTTTAATGTATATTGTTAACAATTAATTTATTGAGTTACAATTATAAATACGAAAAAAATGGTGAGACTTAAAAAAAAGCATCTATTAATTAGATGCTTAGATTTGGTGACTAGAAATGCGCTTTAAAAGCTAATTAGAGTTTTGGAAAGTACCAGCATCTAATACTTGACGCTTGATAGAAAACTTACAGATAAAGTTCCAGTTCCAACTTTTATCATATTTATGGCAAAGCCCCCATGACAAACCAGGAGACGCTAATTCTTCACCGCTATCATCTCGATACAAACCAATAGCTTCTGGTGCGCCTTTTATATGGGCTTTAATGTCAAAATTAAGACCATCAGGTGCAAACTGTACGGTATTTTTCTCAGGACCATCAGTGGTTAGTAAATTAGCAATACCACCTTGATAGTTCCATACCACAACTTCATGACCGCTGTTCGAAATTGGATTGAGATCAGATTTTATATAAGGACCTTCAATATTATCAGCAATGGCAACACCGTGCTTTATTTCACGGCCACCAAAGTTCATTTCTTCGCCCATGGTTTCACCTTTATAATAAAGGTAATATTTGTCATTAAAAAAAACTAAACAAGGATCGTGCACTTTGTGACTGTCAAAACTGCCTTTTTCTTTTACTAAAAATCGACTGTCTTCTTCACCATCCCAAACACCATCTTGGCTCGGGCTTAAAATTGCTTTGCTAGATTTTTTCCAAGGACCATAAGGCGAATCAGCACTAGCCATAGCTACTTCTTCAATTTGTCTATTGCTATAAGGAAATTGCACCGTTTGATAAACTAAATAAAAGCGATTGTTATGATGCAATACTTCAGGGGTAAAAATGGCTCTGTCATCAAAACAACCTTTAGCGCCTCTGGTAATTGCTACGCCTTGCTCTTTCCATGTAATCGTATCTTCTGATGTGGCATGCCACACTTCTGTTAAGTCCCACGGAAACACTTTATCTTCAGGATTATCAGAGCCAAACCCAACAGTTTCACCTTCACCTTTGGTATACCAGCAATGGTATAAGCCATCAACTTTTATAACCGAAGAAGGATCACGACGAATCACCCCTTCCTCAAAAGCAAAGTCACCTTTTAGTTCAACGACATCGAACTCAATCATCCAGCTAGAGTCTTTATCATCATAACCACGTTCTAGAGCGCGTTGACTTGCTAAACTTAATTTTTTATTTGATAAATTCATTTTTAAACCTTTTTAAATATGTGACATTCGAATTAGTTATACCAGTTTCATTAATTAAGTGATCTATTTTAGACGGAGGGAAAATCATTAAATACAAGGCTTTTATTTACATAACTAGTTGTTCTAATTATTAAATAAATAACGCTGTAGTTAGTGGTTTTAGCTCGTATAAATGATCACCTAATTTGTGAGATTGGTATTAATTACTTTTTCATATTGTTCTGATGGCATAATTGCGCCACGATGCTGCACTACGTGACCCGCAACCTTTGACGCTTGTTGCAAGGCAGTAGCAATATCATTATTAATTATTCGTTGTGCTAAATAAGTACCCGCAAATGAGTCACCAGCTGCTGTTGAGTCAACTTGAATAGGTGCAGCTTTGAACGGCTGATGAGCAGTCAGCTTGCCATCAAAATATGCAAAGGTTCCTTTTTCGCCACATTTGATAATCACTTCTTGCACATTAAAAAGCTGACAATAGTCTGCTATAGCAATGTGGTCTTGATGAGCAAATAACGCCTGATGATCTTCTTCACCTGGAAGTACAATATCACTAACGCTATAAGCTTGTTCTAACCAAAAAACAGCATGTTCTTTATTTACCCACATCGCAGGTCTGTAATTAGGATCAAACGCTATTTTCACGCCTTTAGCTTTTAAACCTTGTATAAATTTAATTAAAACGGCTTTATCTTCTTCAGACAATATAGCCAATGAAATACCACTGAAAAATACACAGCTTACGTCAGGACAAGTTTCAATTAACTCATACACTGGCTTTATAGCCATCATCTGTGATGCTGCTGAGTTTTTACGCCAATAACTAAAACTTCTTTCGCCTGTCACATCAGTTGAAATAGCATAAATACCAATAGTGGCAGTATTAGAAATTAACGTAAAGGAAGTATTAACTCCTTCTTTTTCCCACTCAGTTGACATACTTCTACTGATATCATCATTACCAATCGCTGAAAAAATAAAAGCATTGAGCTCTGGAACACTTCGCTTTGCATAAACCAAAGCATTATAAGTATCCCCAGCAAAAGCTTTATTAAAGCTTTTATCACCTTGCGGAGTTAATTCCATCATACATTCGCCAATTGCCAACAGTGCAGCCATATTTTAATTCTCTTGCTTATAACGTTAGGGACTAAATGTCTTAAGTTTATTTGTAAAGTAAGCATTAACTTAGTAATTCATAATAACCTAGTATGTAACAATTGTTAACAATTAATTATATGCAAGCATTATTTTTAGTGTATGCTATTGCTTAATAATATACCCGTTACCATTCAAAGTACGGGAACCTGCATTTTGAATGATAACGGGTATAGATTTAAATTCGATAAAAAATCAGTTAATGCGCACTGTAATAAACACTGGTAGTTAAATAAGCAGTAAGAGGATATAAACCTTGAAAAACAAATTTATAATAAAGTCCATTTGGTTTACTTCTTTGTTGGTAATAGCGCTAGCTTTAGTTGCCTGCAAAACAGACAAAACAACGTCTTTTCCAATAGTAGTATCACCTTCAACGCCATTAATTATTAATAGTCATCTTGAAAATTCTTTGTTAAAAAAGATAGTACTTGATGTAGACAATTCAGGTAATTATGCAAATTTGAGTTTATACGCAGATGATAAGTTATTAATTGATAACCTCAATATACCAAAGCAGGGTAAGCAAACACTTAATGCTCTAGTGCAGTTTAATTCACTAGGTGAAGTACAATTAAAAGTAGTTACTAAAGGCGCGACTCTAACTATCAATAACGTATCATTTGAAGACGTAAAAGACTTAAACCTACCACAATATACCGACATATCAGTTGCTGCAGGCATTGATAAAGTTAGCTCAATTAAGTATGGCGGCCCAACCATAGCCGATATAGACAATGATGGTGACTATGACTTCATCGTTAATAACCATAATGAAGAATCCAGTAAACTGTATTGGAATAATGGTGACGGCACAGTAACTAAACATAATCAAAATCTCGCTCGATGGTTTATGCATGACTTACACGGCACCTCCGTTGGCGATTACGATAATGACGGAGATTTAGATATGGTAGTAACGCTTGGGGGAGGTAACGGCAAAAACCCCGGCAAAGCTAATTTCTACCAAAACAGTAATGGCTATTTCGTACTTAGTACCGGTGATGTAAATATAGACAGAGGAGGTCGAGGTCGAGGCGCTAAATGGTCTGATATGGATCTCGATGGTGACTTGGATTTAATGCTAATAAACGAAGCAAGCCTTCAACATAGTAAACCACAGCATTATTTCTATAAAAACTTAGGTAATGGTGCCTTTGAATACCAATCAATAAAAGGCTTAGAAGATCAAGAGCCATCACGCGCACTAATCACAGATATTAATGGCGATAACATTGATGATGTCATTCTATATAGCCCACTTTCTATTTGGCAGGGTAATGGAGACTTTACCTTTACAGAGATCACTGCTCAAATCCCCGAAGATATTGCCAAACTTCATGATGTAATGGCAATAACCGATATTGACATTGATAACGATGGTGATCTCGATTTATACCTTGCTAGAGGTAAAGTTTTTGAACATGGTTTTGGTGAGGCACCGTCTGTTGATCATGATCCAATCAGTAAAGAATTTTCTATTAAACCAAGAGGCTATAAAGGCGTTGATGAATTTGAGTTCACCGCTAATGGTGCTATCAAACTACATCAATATAACTTTTTAACTCAAGGTACTTTTAGAGGCAAAGATTATCCCATTTTTCTTGGCAGTAATAAAACCGCCAAGATACTTGCTAAAGGTGAAGAGTTAGATATAACACCTGATGAATCAACAGGTTGGCCAGAAGACATCTCAGAAAATGGCGTCTATTTCGGTTATCTTGGTAATGGTAAGTGGCAAGCAGCACTCGTACGTACTGATAATATTTTTTGGACTTTCAGGTTTAGCCTTTCAGGCGTAGACGATGTAACACTAGGATTTGAACCTGAAAACCGGAACATTGCTGATATTTTATTAAAAAATGACAATGGCAAATTTACTGATGTTTCACAGGAATGGAATATACCGTCAGGCGGCAATTCTCTTGGTGTTACCGTTGGTGATTTCAATAACGACAGTCACCAAGATCTTTTTGTTTATCGGTGGGGATTAATTGGCGCTAGAATCTCTGATTATATGTTATTGAACACAGGTAAAGGCGGTTTTGAAACTGTTACTATGCACGGTGCTAACGATGTTGGAGGCCCTGGCAATGGTGATATGGGGCAAGCCTTTGATTTCGATTTAGATGGTGATGTAGATTTACTCAATGGTAGCGAAGACGGTGAATGGTACTTATACGCTAATCAAGGTGCTAACAAAAGCCCTAGCCAAGGAAATTATGCTTTAGTCAAGGTAGGCTATGCGCCTAAATCAAATGTTGATGCTATTTCTGCTGAGGTAATTGTTAAAACGTCGTCCAAGGAATATAGAAAACGTGTCGGCTCTGCTGGAGCAATTTTTTCACAAAGCTTACTCAATATTGTTCATTTTGGTTTAGGTGATGAAGATACCATAGAAAGTATTAACATAAGGTGGCGTAATGGTGAAACAGTCACTATCAAAGGGCAAACGGCTAATAAATTGTTTGATACCGATAATATTGATCCGGTAACACTTGCGGTTACGCCTGCAACCATCGAAGTAAGAAAAAGTACTTCCATAAAACTTAGCGCTAACACAACACCTATCAACGCAAACGATAGGGTTCATTGGTCATCAAGTGATGAGTCTATCGTCACCGTTAATGAAAGTGGCACGGTAAAAGCGATTGGAGATATTAACAACTCAGCTACCATTACAGCAAAAACACCAACAAATGGCCTGACTAGTTCAAGTAAAATCACCATTGTTGACTGGTATGCAATACCCGTTGAGTCAATATTATTACCGAAGCAACCCCAAACGATGATTGAAGGACAAAAACTGCATCTACATGCCACTGTATTACCAGAATATGCAGATAATTCCGCATTACACTGGTCTAGTAGTAACACTGACATTGCTCATATTAGCCCAGATGGAACAATCAGTGCATTACAAGCAGGAATAGTTACCATTAACGTAACTTCACAAGAAAATACCAAAATTAACAATCAATTAGAGATTTTGATAAAACCTTTTATTGAGCCATATGTGAATATTATTGATCCCCAAAAATATGAAAATACTGATTTTGTTGTTGGTGAAAGTATAAAGATCGATGTTAATTATCATGCTGGTACTGACAATACGGTGATTTCGGCTGACGAAGGTGGTATTCGATATTGGTTGCGAGAATTTAAATATAAGTGGATCCCCGCAAAAGATATTGTTTTAACTGACTCCAGTGCCTTAAAAACAGAATCTGGTAGTTCTTCAATGACCATTTCACTTGATGGCCTAACGCCAACTTCAGAATTACCTACGGGGCATTTTTATTATTTAAATGTATCGTTCGCGTCAAGTAATGGGCAAATGTATAAACACGAAATATACCCAATTACGATTGTTGATGCTAAGAAATCTAACTAATTAATATTGTGTTTTATAAACCTGGCTGCTGTAAGTTTTGGGTTTTTACCAACCTTAACTATACAGCCCTAAAATTTAGCCAAGACACTGATGTTGATGATTTTAAAGTATATAGGCCCTACTAAACCTGTAACGTGAAACATCACCATGAGTTGTCCCATATAATAACGTCTAATAAAGGAACTTGAGAATGAAACTAAATTTAATCGCACTATATGCTGCCTGTGCTGTATCCACATCAGTTTTTGCAGCGCCGCCACCGCTTGCAGAAAAAGCTCAATACAAAGTAGGTTTTGCACAATCAGAGAACAATAATCCATGGCGAATAGCAGAAACAGATAGCTTCAAAAATATTGCTAAAGAGTGTGGTTGGCAATTGATTGTGACAGATGCTTCAGGCTCTGCTTCCAAACAAGTTTCCGATGTCAATTCAATGATTGCACAGCGAGTTGATGTGATTTTTTTACCTCCTCGTGAAGAGCGCCCTCTTGTACCCGCAGTAAAAAGAGCAAAAGCAAGAGGTATTCCTGTTTTCCTCGTTGACCGTAAAGTAGACGAGACAGTTGTAAAACCAGGTGAAGATTACGTTACTTTCATTGGCTCAGACTTTATCAAACAAGGTGAAGTCGCGGCAGAGTTGCTCGTAAAACTATCTGGTGGGAAAGGAAAAATTATTCAGCTAGAAGGCACAACCGGCTCTACTTCTGCACTTGATCACGTCGTGGGTTTTAATAGTGTCATTGCCAAATATCCAGATATGGAAATTGTAGCATCACAAACAGGTGATTACGCTCGAGATAAAGGGCGCAAGGTAATGGAAACACTTCTTCAAACCAACCCTGACGTTACTATGGTATGGGCGCATAATGATGAAATGGCCTTAGGTGCAATTAGAGCGATTGAAGCTGCTGGTCTAGTACCAGGAAAAGACATTATTGTCGGTGGTAAAGATGGCACCCGTGATGGCTTGCAGGCCATTATAGATGGAAAAATGGCCTTTATTGTTGAGTCAACACCTAAGTTTGGCCCACTCGCTTGTGAAACGATGAAACGTTATGCGAGCGGAGAAAAAATAGAACCGTGGGTTAAAACAGAAGATCGAATATTTGACGCCTCTAACGCTGCTCAACACATTAATGATGCCTTCTAATCATTTTTAATCATTTTAATTAAATTGAGGGGTGCTCCCCCTCAACTTTCAAACACTCAAGGAGTGATATATGAACTGGGACAGTCCTATTTTACAAGTCACAGGCATCTCTAAATCCTTTAATAATATTCCTGCATTAAACAGTATTGACCTATCACTAAATCCCGGTGAAGTTAGAGCACTTATCGGTCAAAACGGAGCCGGAAAGTCTACTTTAATTAAAATTCTTAATGGTGCATATACATTAGATAGCGGCAGCATTCTTTTCGACAATAAACAAGTCCAATACTCTTCCCCCTACCAAGCTCAGCTCGACGGTATGAGCACCATTTTTCAGGAGGTCAATCTATTAGGTTATAGAACGGTTGCTGAAAATATAATGGCAGGGAGAGAAATAAAAAGATATGGCTTAATTGACTGGGCAGCCTGTAATAAATTTGCTGATGAAGCCGTTAAAATTTTAGGGTTAGATATAGACGTAACTCGTACCCTTGACTCATTTAATGTTGCTATTCAACAGCTTATTGCGATAGCAAGATCGGTTTCATTCAACGCCAAAGTATTGATCATGGATGAACCGACAGCATCACTTGATGAAGCAGAAAAGAAAACCCTATTTAAGGTGGTAAAAGATCTTAAAACTCAAGGAGTAGCTATCCTTTATGTTAGCCATCACCTAGAAGAATTATTTGAAATTTGTGATTCAGTGTCGGTTATGAGAGATGGCCGCATGATAGAAACATCGTTGATTAAGGATTTAACCAAAAAAGACATGGTTGCAAAAATGTTGGGGAAACGCGTCGAAGATATATTATCTGACGAAAATGCTCGACCTAAAGTCTGCGCAAATGATGAGGTCATTTTACATGTAGAAAAAATATCCGGTTCAGGTGTACTAAAAGAAGTCACTTTTGAACTTAAGAAAGGTGAAATTTTAGGTTTAGCTGGTTTATTAGGATCAGGACGAAGTGAAGTGGCTAAACGTATATTTGGCGCTGAGCAGGACGATAGTTATCAAGGTAAAATATCAATAAATGACATAACTATTGGCGTTAATGGACCTAAAATCGCCATTGAAAAAGGTATCGCGTTTTGCTCTGAAGATAGAAAAAATGAAGGTATTATTCCGGAAATGTCAGTGAGAGAAAACATGTCACTGGTGATCTTAGACTCCCTTTCAAAAAATGGTTTGATTGATAAAGAAAAAGAAATGGCATTGGTCGACTCCTACATTAAAAAACTTGGCATCAAGGTTTCTGATATGGAACAACCTATTTCACAATTATCTGGTGGTAACCAACAAAAAGTACTTTTAGCTCGCTGGATGGCAAATAATCCTGAGGTACTTATTCTTGATGAACCGACACGGGGCATTGACGTGGGAGCCAAATCTGAAATAACAGACCTCATCTTATCGTTAGCAGAACAAGGCTTATCTGTACTATTTATATCTTCAGAATATGAAGAAATATCAGCCAGTTGTCACAAAGTGCTGGTGATGCAAGAAGGTATTTCGCGTGATTACTTACACTATGACGAAATATCAGAAAATGCCATTTTAGATGAGCTAGGCAAACATTAAAAAGTCTCCGTGAATTAGGAAAGATATAATGGATATGATTAATCAACAAATTGATAAAAATGAAAGTTCGGGCAGCATAGCAAGCAGTGCAAAGTTTAAAGCTCTGCTAAAGAATAATGGCGCACTAGTCGCGCTTATAGTTTTACTGATTATTAACGCAATATTTACTCCACATTTTTTTGCTATGCAAACTTTTTATATCAATATGACGCAAGTCGCGCCAATTGCCATAGTTGCTATAGGTATGTGCCTTGTTATTGCCTCTGGCAACGGAGGTATAGATATTTCTGTAGGCTCGGTTTTGGCTCTCGCTGGTGCCTTAGCGCCTATGGTTTTTATGTCAGAGTTTGGACTCAACAACCCTGGTATTGCTATCGCTCTTGCCATTGTGTTGCCATTATTAGTTGCAACTAGCTGCGGACTTTTTAATGGCTTCTTGGTAGGGCATTACCGTATTCAACCAATGATAGCGACATTAATTTTATTTATATCAGGTCGTGGTATCGCACAGTTACTTACTAATGGCGATATTCAAACCTTTAATAATGACTTTTTTCAATACCTAGGAACTGGCCGTTTGTTTGGTATTCCTATTCAAGCGGTCATATTAATTATTATTGCGCTGTTCGTTTCATGGATTATTAAAACCTCTAAATTTGGCCGCTATTTATTAGCGGTTGGCGGTAATGATAAAGCCGCATTTTTGTGTGGTTTACCTACTTTTAAAGTCAAACTTATAGCATATGGTTTTTGTGGTTTCTGCGCCGGCATGGCGGGTTTATTTACCACCGCAATGAATTCCGCATCAGATGCGAATACTGCGGGCTTATTAATGGAGCTTGATGGAATATCAGCGGCAGTAGTTGGCGGTACAGTAATGATGGGGGGGAAAGCACCAGTAATAGGTGCTGTAATAGGCGCGCTTGTTATCCAGATGATGACCTACACACTATTAGCTAATGGTATATCTGATTCAGCAGCGATGATTGCTAAAGCCGCAATTATTATTGGTGCCATTTATTTACAATTAAAAAATAAACAAAAGCATTAAGAGGATTGTATGAAACTTAATAAATGGATGAAAAAATCACAACACCCACTCCTAAGAACTGAAGCTGTTTGGGTTGCATTAACCTTAATAATTGTTTTTGCAAGCTTACGTTATGACGACTTTCTATCACCTTATAATATTGAGAGTTTTTTCTCTTACAACTCAATGTTTATCTTAATTTCAATCGGTATGTGCTTTGTTATCATGACCGGTGGAATTGATCTTTCTGTTGGCGGTGTAGTCGCTCTTTCGAGTGTTATGGTTGCCTATGTTAGTCCTTATGGCATTGTTACCGCCTTAATTGTTGGTGCACTTACTGGGCTTATATGCGGCTTAATAAATGCCGTAGTAATAATTCGACTACGCATAGCACCTTTTATTGCCACATTAGCCATGATGCTCGCATCACGCGGTGTTGCCTTACTTGTATCTGGCAAACAATCAGTTCCTATTTCATGGGAAGGCAGCTTCCCAGAATATGGCATGGGCTTAATGTTTGATTTAATACCTTGGCCTGTAGTTGTTTGTTTAGTTATTGCCATAATGGCTTGGGTTCTTTTAGAAAAAATGCCCTTTGGACGTGCTGTATTAGCTGTTGGTGAAGATGAAGAAGCTGCAAAATTGATGGGATTAAAAGTTAATAAAACTATCACCTTGGTTTATGTTATTTCTGGTGTATTGGCTGGGTTAGCAGGTGTTACACTCGCAGCAAGTTTTGGCGCAGGACAACCTGCTGAAGGTGTTGGTTGGGAGCTTATCGCCATCTCTGCCGTTGTTGTTGGTGGTACACTATTAACAGGTGGATTAGGCTCAATTACCGCATCAATAGCTGGTGTAGTGTTAATGGGATTAATTTTCAATATTCTTAATTTTGAAAATGGTTACGGCAGCTTTACTATCAGTACTTATTGGCAGTCGGTTATACGTGGATTATTTCTATTACTCGTACTAATTATTCAAGCAGAAGTACTAAAAAGGTTAAGAAACAAGAAGACGGCCCAATAGATATGAACTTTAAAGACGCGAAACAACTTTCCGATTTGTCTTTGGCATTGGCCAACCAGAAAAAAGTAGCTATTGCTATTTCAGTGGCAGACAGCCATGGCGAATTAGTGATGTACCATAAAATGGATGCCGTTAGTTATCACGCTGCTTACTTGTCACAATGCAAAGCTTATACAGCAGCTAGAGAAATGCTGACATCCTCTCAAGTTGGCGCTTATGCAAAAAATACGGCTAAGGATTTAGCTAACTGGTGCGATAGTAAAATAACTGGAATCGCCGGTGGAGTGCCTATTTTTTCAGGGTATAAGGTTATCGGTTCATTAGGTATCGCAGGACTTAAAGAAGCTGAAGATGAGGAATTCGCTTACGAGGTTATCAAAAATTTCAGTAATACCAATTCATATAAGAAAGTGATCACTTAGCTTGTGGGGTTGGTATTACTACACCTACATCTAAATCACGCTAAAACTACAAATTACTATATTGTTAAATATTCAAATTGTTACATTGTTAACAATTTACTTAGTTACATTGTCAACAATCATCTGTTAACATGGAGTCAAGAGTGCTTTCAAAATTCATCATTCACCTATAAAAATTCTTTAAAGGTAAATATGATGAAGTGAAGGTTAAGCGCTACTTATCATAAACATTTGAGGTATTAGCATGATAACAACGATTAAAAATAAAAAGAAAACATCCTATGCTGTAGCAAGTCTATTGGTATTGACCATTTCAAGTTGTGGAGGTTCAGATGATGAACCATTAGCGCCAACTGTGCCAGACACAACACAACCTGACCCAACTACACCAGAGACAGATACTACGCCTAATATGTTCAGCTTTACTAGCATGAACAATGTTGCTCTAAACTCTGTAATAACTTCAGATGAAATAACTATTTCAGGCATAAACGCAGCTGCAAATATTACTATTACTGGTGGTGAGTATTCTATCAATAATACAAATTTCACTGCTTCTTCTGGCACAATTAGTGATGGCGATAAAATACAAATCAAAATTACAAGTTCAGCTGAGGCAGAAACGCTTTCAACAGCTCAACTAACAATAGGTGGTGTATCTGCTACTTTTTCTATTACGACTAAAGCAGCCGGAGCCTTTACAGGTATAAATGTAGATATTAATTTTGATACTAAACATAGTGTTGGCGGCATAGAGACATTTGATCGTCAGAAATTTATAACTATCCACTCATCACCTTCAGAAAATGATTGGGGCGAGAATGACGTTCATACCCAAAATGCTCCGAATGAAGATCCTAACTTAATGGTAAATTTTGTAACCAATAATGATGTTTATTTTGGCCGCAATACTGGTTCAATTGGCTGGGCACTTCGTAATGTCAGTGAAGATAGTAATAAACCTGGTTTCATTGATGAAAGTACCGCAACAACTGTTGGTGGCAATTTCCGTTGGACATATGCGAATGCTACCACTAAAAAACATACCGATGCGCGACTTCCACAAATTAAAGCCCGTAGTCTTGATATGATACATGGTGGTCAACAACACCCTTACTGGCCAGAAGGTACGCCAATTAGCCCACTAGCTGGTGATGCTTGGTCATTTTCGCAAACAGATACAGAAAGTGAGCCACTAGGTACTGCAACGGGTCATTATATGGCGCAATTCCTATCCAAGTTTTTCAGCAATACTGACACAGATGGTTATGAACCGAAGCCTAAATACTTCGAAATAATGAATGAGCCACTTTACGACTTAACAACTGTTCGTAACCCAATTGACGATGACTATGTATCGCCGTTAGAAGTATTTGAATTTCATAACACAACAAAAGCTGAAATACGTAAAATTGCTGAAAATGATGATATTGCAGTAGGTGGCTATACTGTTGCTTTCCCAGATTTTGATAAAGACAACTTCCAACGTTGGGAAGACCGCGATAAGTTATTTATCGATACTTCCGGTGCTGCAATGGATTTTTATTCTATCCATTTATATGACTTCCCTTGCCTTAGCAATACCGAAAAATATCGTTCAGGCAGCAATGTGGAAGCCACTATGGATATGATGGAAAATTACAGTCATATAGCCGTAGGCGAGATGAAACCTTATGTTATTTCAGAGTATGGCGCAGCAAATCATTGTGAACGAAGCATTGGTTGGACACCGAAAAAAGACACCTTAGTAATGCGCGCTACCAACAAAATGTTAATGAGCTTTTTAGAGCGCCCTGATGTAATCGCAAAAACCATCCCGTTTATTGTAGTTAAAGCAGAATGGGGTAGAACAACTCAAAATGGTCAATCTATCCCTTATGGTCCACGTTTAATGGTACAAAAATTCGAACGTACCGGTGTGAGCACAGAAACCGAATGGGTTTATTCTGATATCGAGTTATTTTATAACTTATGGTCAGAAGTTAACGGAACTCGTGTTGATACTTGGTCTTCTGATTTAGATATTCAAGTTGATGCATATGTTGATGGTGACGATGCTTATATCATTCTAAATAACTTAGAATTTGATGAAACTGAAGTGAACTTACACGCTTTTGGTATTGATACCGCTAATATAAGTGCTGTTAATATGAAGCATTTAAAAACGGATGATTGGGAGTCTTCACTGGTTGAATCAAATCAAACTAGTTTACCTGATTCGGTAACTATCGATGGTGAAGGCACAATAGTTATTAAAGTGACTTACAACACCGATATTACTATTGATCAAACCAATGATGAAGTTAAGTACTATTCTGGTGACTTTAAACAAGCAATTACAGCTAATACCGCTATAACATTTAATATCAACGATGTTACTGTTGGCGATAATGGTGAAGCAATACTACGTTTAGGTATAGGTCGTGACCATGGTAAGTCATTAACACCTACAGTTTTGGTTAATACTACTGAAGTGTCTGTACCTGTAGATTTTAGAGGTTACGATCAAGAGATGGGTAATGTAAACCGTGGGCGTGATAATTACTTTGGTGTGATAGAAATACCGGTATCGTTATCTGCTTTACAAGCAGATAATACCATTACGGTTACATTTTCTGATACTGGTGGATTTGTTTCTACCGCTGCCCTACAAGTATTTAATACGAGTCGTGCGTTATCAAGAAGTAAATAAGTTTAAGTAGAAGTTATGCTTTAAAACATGGGTTAAGTTTAACTTCCAACATAGCTTTATAAACAGATAGTTTATAAACATAAAAGCGGCTAGTCTAAAAACTAACCGCTTTTTTATATATCAAATAAAGCGTACAAAAAAGACCAGCAGCAAAAGCTACTGGTCTTTCATTAAACCCGTCAAGCTATTTCAAGACGAGACACCACAAATCAATTTATTTTTCTAGGTTGTTTTTCCATTTGATCAATTTATCAAAGTGAATACCAGAACTTAATAACAGATGGCACACTTGTAAAATTCCAGCATTATGACACTCTTCAAGTGCACTTCCCTTTAACTCAGTAACTGCTTTTTGCTTGATAGCATATAAACCATTTAAACTAGTAGACTCTTTATCATTGAGATCAATATTGATGGTTACAGGCTCAATCAATCCGAATTCATCCGCTTTAGCAAGTAGTGTTCTTGTCTGCTCTGAACCATTAAGTAATTCAGAGAACATTTTTTGAATACGTTGCAAATAAGCCGTTGGTTTTCCGCTATCATCAAATAGCATTTCACCTTTCTTGTCTTGTAGCTGTGTACTAGACATATCAACGGCTATATGCCCTTCTGCTGTTGAGTTTTCATCGGGTCTTATTAATTGGAAAGGCCTTCTTAGCACATCAATAGGTAGGTAAGTAGCCTGCCAGCTATCTCCTTTTAAATAAAGATTTTCACCGTTTGAAAAACCAAGTATTGCGGTAAGTTGAAAATCCCCAGTGTTATTATTCTTGGTAATAAAAATGGGGTATTCATGCACTACAGTACTGAGTTCATTAATGATCACTGAAGCTGCGTTGACATGATTTTGCTCACAATTATAACTTTTCGTATTTACGCGTAATTTACTGTGTTTAGCTGGGTTTAACATTTCAATAGAATTCGAAGCCATAAAGCTCTCCAACGATAATTAGGTTAGTAATATTATATTTTTTTCATTCCATACTGATGAATTTGTTCAATCAATTCACGATTAGATGGCAAAGTAGTTAACAATTTTTTAGTGCGTAATTCATTTTTAGTAATTTGTTCAGTTGCAAAGTTTTTTATTGCAGGGTCTATATCGAACAATGATTCTGTACGAAATTTACTACCATACAATACAAACTGATAACTGGCTGCCTGAAACACTTCACCAATACGGTTAAAATCGAATTGTGTTGGCACCGTATTTTTCCATAACGTCATTTGGTCTTGCAGACGTTTAGGAATACTTTCTTCTTTTTTATTATCTTGCCAAAAAGGGGTCGTTCTATTACTAACAATATAATGCAGCTTTAAGAATTCAATCACCCTTTCCCAACGATAATGAAAAGTTTCATTAAAACGTTGTTCTATTATAGCTAAAGTGTCTGTGGTTTTAGGTAGTTGCTCAGCAATCATAGTTGCTGAAAGCTCAACCATCACCAATGCGGAAGCCTCTAAAGGCTCAAGAAAACCTGCTGATAAACCAATCGCAACACAGTTTTTATAGAAAAACTTCTCTCTATAGCCCGGTTGAAATTTAATCTCTCTAAAAGTAAGCTCGTCTGTATTAACGCCAGTGTTTTTAATATAAGTAACTAAATCTTTCTTAACTTCATCTACTGATGCGTGTTTACTTGAAAAAACATAACCTACGCCGCGACGAGAGGGTAAACCAATATCCCAAATCCACCCTGCGGTTTGTGCGGTAGACTTTGTATATGACGCAATAGTATCGTTACTTTTTTCATAAGGTACTTGAACAGCGAGTGCTGTGTCTGCAAAAAGAACATCATCAATTGGATTAAATTTCACCCCGAGTGCTTCACCCAGTAATAACGATTTGAAACCACTACAGTCTACAAAAAAGTCTGCTGATAAATTACTACCATCAGCAATAATCACAGACGCTATATCACCCGAAGCAGATAGCTCTGCTTTTTTTATATCAGCTATAACATGCTTCACGCCCAAATTAGCAATACAATGCTTGCTTAAAAAGGCTGAAAATTTAACAGCATCTAAGTGATAACCATAATTGGCGAATGAAGCGTATTCTGGAGTAGAAATAGTTTTAGGTGCAAGTTCATTGTCACAAATAGATTCTTGGCTGGTAAAAAGTTTGGCCAGTGACTCATCAAAATTTTTATTCAACCAGAAGGAAGCTATATCGCCCTCTAAAGCACCTTGAGGAACATCAAAAGGATGATAATAATGACTATCTTCAGTTTCATTATCCCAATTGACAAATTTTGTGCCTTGCTTGAATGAAGCCGAGCACTCACGAATAAAGTCAGTTTCAGATATGCCCATACTACGCAATGTATTTGGCATAGTAGGCCAAGTGCCTTCCCCTACTCCAACAGTTGGAATATTGTCAGATTCAATCACAGTGATGGTTAAAGTATTATTTTTGATACGAGTGCGATGACGTGCAGCAATAATGCCTGCGGTTAACCAACCTGCCGTACCGCCGCCGACAATAATGATTGATTTGATTAGGTTATCCATACATCTTCCCTTACTTATTATTGTAATTATGTCTATACAACTGAACAAAACGAGTCATAAGTCTTCTTCAGAATTAAAATATACTTTATGGGGTAGCATTGAATCTTTAAATAAATAAAAATCATCAGGTTATGTAAAACACTTTGCTAGTAACCAATTACGTAAAGAATAAATTATCGTCAATAAAAGTAATTTTTATCTAGGTAAAACCAATCCAACTAATTCAGTGATATTTTAAAATGGACTAAATATCTAATAACATTGTTGCTTTCAATCCCAAAAAAACCGCTATTGCTAAATCAAGCGTCTTGTTCTTAAATATTTACCCTCATTAAAAATTGAATACTTAATTAATCTGATTGGTATAACTGCTTTCTATAATTAATATTCAATTCTTTAAAATAAAAAGCTCCAGTAAATACTGGAGCTTTAGTTTTAAACATATGTAACTATAGTACTATCTACGGAATACGTACAATTTCAATATTATCAATGATGTATTGCGCACCTACACTTTTTAATACAAAATCGACTGTAAGATTGTCGCTATTCCAATCTGTTTCAGCGTTAAACCCCAACCAATGACTAGCTTCATCAGCAACACCTTGTACTTCACCACCAGTTGCACCGTTCCATACGGTACTAAATAATGTAAAGTCTGTTGCGTTATCAGGATTTTTGAAAACAACGTCAACTGGATAACCACCCCATTGATTTATTTTAGGGTCAGTTGCCGCTTCTTTATTAGCCTCAAAGTTTAGATACTGAATATCATATGTTACTCGATATCGACCACCAGGGACTATCGAGCCTTTTTCGATTGGGAAGCTTATCGAAACACCGTCTTCGTCTGCACCTGTGGTATCTACATATAACACTTTGTTGGTAGCATCATTTGTGTCTTCTCGTACTTCAACCAATCCACCACCTGAAGTTGTAGGCACGTAAGCACCATCTTCAAATGAACCTGCATTAGCCGTTAAAATATCAACACCTTCAATATTGTCATAACGTATAAACTCGAAGTCATCAAATACTGGTAAGCCGTCGTTACCCAACCATGCACTCATCACATATAATTGTAACTGATCAGCACTTTCTATTGGCGTAGTACCATCCCCACCTGGTGTAGCTAAATAACCAGATTCAGTATCAAACTCAACAATCAATGGACGCCAAGAATCGTTGGCTGGATGCCAAGGTCGATCGCCCACCCAGAAGTTATGATTGGTTGTACTCGCATCATTGTGAATCATGATATAAGGGGATGCATCACCTGTTGCTACGTACGCATTATAGTGTAGGTAATATTTCCCACCTATTTCCAAATCAGGAAAATAGCTAGTACCATAAGACATATAACAAGGCGCACCTAACATTTGTAACGAACCTGTACCATTAGCAACAATGCTGTTACTGATTTCAGTTCCTGCTCCACAGTTAGTAGCGGCAAAACCCTTCCCATCACTTTCAAAACCGACATCTGCGCCTGCCGTAGAAACTAGTAAATTAGATTCAACACCATTAACCGTAACAATTAACTCACGCTGTCCGTCAGACATATTGCCTTTGTCATCAGATACCTTCATAGTAAAAGTGAATTCTTTGAAAGCTCCTGCTGCAATGTCATCCAAATAAGCAGTTGGGTTAAAGTACAACGTGTTATCTTCAAACCGGGTAGCAAAAGAGTTTGTCAGTGGAACACCGTCCAACATAAGTTCACTGACGATAATAGCATCACCTTCTCGCTCTACAATATCTTTTGCAAGATCTACCATTAACATCCCATCAGTTTCGACAATATTTTCGGTTAAGAAATAATTAGCAATTAACGGGGCGCCAGCAACATCTTTCACACCTAAGACATTAATAATCATATTACGTGACACTTCATTATTATGATCTTTAATCGTATAGGTGTATTTAAAAGTAACTTTATTTCCATCTGGAATCTCTGATGCAATTGCTGCGATATCTAGATTCAGCATGTTATCAACTATTGTGAAAGGAATTGCAAATGGGTTAGCTGCATCCGCTACAACAGAAGAAGTTTCTACGGTTAATGGCTCTTCATCTGCATCAGAAACATTTTTGAGTAAATCTAATACACCTGTACCTGCATCTTTCGTGAAGTTACCGATTAAGTCACCTACAACAACAGGAGCCGCATCTTCACCAACAATATTAATAGTCATTGTTCTAGGTACAGATTTTTCGCCATCAGAAATATTATATGATAACTCTATTGTCTCGGTATCGCCGGTATCTAAAGTTGCCGCGTAATCTGAAGGACGAACCCCCACTTTAGGGCCTGTTAGTGATATACCTGTGTCATCACCAGAGACTAACATACCATCTCTAATAAAAAGGATATCACCATCCATATCTGTGGCCACGCCTTCACCTACTGGCATACCATCAGGCGTACCTAAAGCAGATATAAAGCCAAAGCCCTCTTTCTCACTAAGTGTTACTACAATGTTACCACCGTGTTCAGGGGCATACATATTTTCTTTTACTTCTGGAGTGTAGTCATCGCCACAACCTGTTAGCGCTGTAATAATGCTACAAGCAATTAATGTTTTAGTTTTTAGTATAGTTTTCATAATTAAACACCATTCGATTATTTAGGGGGGTACGAAATTACTTTCGTCCCCTTCTCAATTTAGTTTAGAAAGTTACTCGAACACCTAAGCGGTAAGAAGTACCTACTTTATAGCTAGTGTAAGTTCTGTCAGTTGTAGCATCACCTGTCAGAGGGTTACCTTCTGGCACTGCTACAAAATCATACCCGGCAGCATTGTCTGCAAAGACACGAGTCACCGCTAGCTCTCTATTCGTATAGTAAGTTCTATATGCCGCATCTGTTAAGTTAGATGCTTGAAATACTACATTGACATAATCATTAATTTGGTAGGTTGCAGAGAAGTCAAGCGTGTCTCGTCCTTCATTCCAAATTGAACCTTGGTTCCAGGTACGACCGCTTTGACCGTTGTTGTAATCAGTGCCCACTAATGAGTCACTAGCACCACGCCAGCTTAAACGAACTTGATGTCCGTCTTGTTCCCAATATCCCGTAAAGTTATATGTGTGCATTGGAGTTTCAGCCACAGGCAGAGTAGGTAACTCTAAACCAGTGATAGATGATATATCCGCATCATATTCACTTTTTTGATAGGTATAGTTAGTAGAAACACCTAAACCACTCAAGAAATAGCCAGGTAAGAAGTCATACGCTTGGGTGTAGCCTAATTCTATACCACCAATAGTCGCACCTTTACCATTAACAACTTTAGTAACACTATACTCACCACATAAATCACGAAGATCATTGCTTAACATTGTTGGATCTGAACCCCAGAAGCCATAATCAGCTGTAGCACGTTGCGGCATACAACCTGTTAGACCATGGTTATCACCATCGGCATCGCTATTATCAGCAGTCATAATGATATCATTACTTGAAATTTCACCATCTACATCACGAAGATCAACTATGTATGATGCTGCACTATCATTAGTAGTAAAGTTTTTCATATCTTTATAGAACAATGCGACGCTTAATAAAGATGATGGATTAAAATACCATTCAGCTGAAATATCAAAGTTAGTAGACTCAAGTGGTTCAAGTTGTGTATTGAACATTGTAACTCGACCAGCTTGCGGGTTACCGCTACCCCAATAACCACTTTCATTTACTGAAAACCCTGGGCGAATCATGTCAATTTCTGGACGAGTCATTGTTTTAGACGTTGCAAAACGACCAATAAAGTCATCCGTAAATGCATAGTTTAAATTCAAACTAGGTAAAAGGTTCTCATAGGTATGAGAGCCCGTTGATGCAAATGAATTTAAAGATTTATCTTCTGTAGAATTGAAGCTATAACCAGTGAAGTTATTTGCCTCTGCAGGAGAGCCATCCCATTGAACACCAGAGTTCCAACCATAATCCTTGTTGGTAGAGATATCAGCATATCGCCACATGCTATCCCAAGAAGGAGACCATGCATCATCAGCTCTAGGAATACCCGCTTGAACATCAGCAGCCCACGAAGCATATTCTGGATCATGACAAGCGCCTTGATCAGGTGTTTGAGTCCAGCCAGAAGGATCTTGACCACTACTAGTATCCCAACCTAGCCCATCTACACGACCATAACGTTTATCGTAGCCTTGTATTGCATCACCTGCAAAAGCAGATAATTGACAAGCAGGTAATGATGTATCACGCAACTCACGAAGGTGTACTCGGTCAAATTCACGGTATAAATTATCAGCAGGGCTTGTGTAGAAATTAGCACCTGAGTAACCTGTTGTGTCTACCTTCGTTTTAACGTATCGAGCACCAATATCACCCGTTAATTTACCATCAAAATATGAAAAGTTGAATTTAAGATAAGCGGCTGCAGTATTAAAGTCAGCACCACGAGTTTCCGTATTGTTAATCGTTTCATTAACATCTGCACCAGCAAAAACAAGATCTGCTGCTGCAAATACATCAATAGGAGTCCAACCTGATGTAGCTGAATTACGACCGTAACCTAAAGATCCCATAAAATCGTCATAGTCTAAACCATCACTGGCGATCATCGATCCTCTAATATTTGATAATGTACCACCTGGAACAGTTACTGTATTACCATCTTCATCTAAAACTACATCTGTCGCTGCTGAAGAGCTATAAGTAAAAGCCTGATTATCAACAAATTTTTCACGCTCAGTATATTTAGCACCAAACTCTATGCCGCTAATTCCCGCAAAATCAACATCATATTGAAAATCAAACTGCGCATTACTAATGGTATCTTCAACGTCAACTTGGTTTCTAGCAATATAATTTAAATGAAATGCATTAATATCACGCGGGTTAAAGTTTGTTGTCGAAGAGTTGTCTTCATTGGCCACATGATAAACACCGTCTTCATCGGTCCAATCAAATTCATGTTCACCTAAGTCAACAAAACCTTCACCATTAACAATTTCACAACGACTTGACGTTGTACAATCGTAACCTACAGGCTCATTATCTGCACCTGCATCTTGGCTAAGTGAAGCAGGAGATTGAACAAAGTTTTGCATGTTAGTATTAGCATTAGGCATACTATGAGAAGTACTTTTTGAATGACCAACTAAAACGCTTAAGGATAAATCCTCAGTAATTTGATAGTCCATATCTAAATTTAAACTAAAGTTTTCCCGATCATTACCACCTTCAGCTCGAGCCAAATCACCTGAGCCATAACGGTTGACAAATTTAGTTAATGTTTGAGTAGAAGTGTCAATGGTGTACCAATCTTCTTGAGGGTCGGTAAACGGATCAATAGTATTATTATTTAATGAGCTAACACCTTCAATAAAGTTAGGTTGATTACCGTTACGACTTTTAACCGCGTCCATACTACTAGTTTTATCTTGTGAACTGTATGTTGCATCAAACATGAATGACAGGTCATCTGTAGGAAGCCATTGTAAGCCTAATGTACCGCCAATGCGGTCACTGGTATTTTGAAATAACTCGTAATTGGTAGAAGAATGCTGAATGGCTTTAACACCAGAAATAATTTCACCATTTTGATCTCTCGCTATTCCTATTTCATTTGAAGCCATGAAATTTTCTACACGATATTGGTCACGACGAACAGTATTAGTTTCATCATAAATAGAAAAAGCTACACCAAAAGTATCATCTAAGAATCTTTCAGAAAAAGCAGCAGATATTTTATAATCTGCCTTCTCAGCGAAATCGTTGTATCTGCCTTGAAGTGTTATAGCACGAACATCCCTATCAACCTCAAGAGGGCGAACTGTCGTCAAGTTAATACTCGCGCCTAATGAACCTTCATCTTGATTAGCGCTAGGTGTTTTAACAACCTCTAATTTTGACAAAATATCTGCAGAGAAAGAGCTTAAATCAACTGCTTGACTAAAGTCAGTTGAGGTCATTTGTTGACCATTGATAGTAATCTTATTTTGATTTGCCGAAGCACCACGTACTGTAACCTGAGAGCCTTCACCGTCTTGGCTTACTATTGTAACACCAGTAATACGGCCTAATGCATCTGCAACATTTTGGTCGGTACTTTTACCTACATCTTCTGCGTTGATAGAATCAACAACATTTGTAGCAAACCTTTTGTCATTAATGTTTTTTCTTAAACTGCCTCTTAAACCAGTAACTTCAATGGTCTCAATTTCCTTATCGGCACTTTCTACTTTTGAATCAGTATTTTTTGCTGTTACGTCAATATTATTATTGTCAACTTCTTGTGCGCTGAGGCTAAGACTTGTTGTGGCAAGCAAAGCAATGCACACAGGACTTAACTTAAATTTTTTACTATGATTAAACATATTACATCCCCCTAAGGTATCTTGTTTCAACGTTTTAACGTTAGGTGTTGTTGATTTTATTTCTTCTTTTCACCGTTATTTATTGTATTTTTAATCTTTCTTCTTCATCAAAATAAATTAAAAAGTTAATTTGATAATTTATTTATGTTTTACCTTATGCTTTATCCGCATGCCGTGTCAATTATTTTTTGTTAACAATCCACAATTATGAGTTTTGAAGTACGTTTTTTATATTACTTAATTAGTATTTATTGTTTATCCGTCATCTAAAGTATAGTTATTACAAAATTAAACTTACAAGCAACCCCTTAATTGTTAACAGTTAACCTGGTCTTGAAAACAGATTTTTGTTAACAATTATATTTAGTCAAAAAATAATATTGCCAAGCTAGATAATATTATTTTTTGTTAACAATTTACTTTTATCGAAAAAAATATATACTTCCTTTATCAAAATAATTAGGAGTTACTAATGAATCAAAAGACAATGCTTCTTCTATCTATTATAACATTGACCGCACTAACCGCTTGTCAGAGTGATAATAAAACTGAAGAAAATAAACCACTTAAATCCACACTTGATGCTAACACAAAGTCTCTTAACGATTTAAATCACAGCCCTGAAATAGTGTCTCTTATCGATTTCAATCAAGAAGCTGACCTAAGCCAAGTAAGCTTTATAAGTGCATCAGCTGAACAAATAATGGCAAACGATGGTTTAAAAGTAAATTTTCATTCTAAAGAAAATGGTTACAGTAATGTAACGCTCACCCCAAATGAACCTTGGGACTGGAGTAAATATGACGATTTTAACTTGGCAATTGATATCGCAAATACCGGCCAACATAGTGTACAACTCTATTTAGATATAACAGATATTGATGGCGGAAATTATACCCGAGCGACTAATATTCCTATCGGTGAATCAACAACTTATTATGCAAAAATGGCCGGACACGACCTTGCCACTCCTGACGGAGACGAGTCAGTAGAACTTAACTTTATGTCTGGTTTAAGAGGTAATCCTGATACATGGGAATCAGATGATACTCAATTCATTTCATTATGGGGCAAGAAAAACCTCAACCTTAAAGGTATTAAACAAATATCACTAAGCGTTCAAAGTAACCTTTTTGATAAAACAATAACATTGAGTAATTTAAGATTAAGAAATAATCCTGAGTTTAACAAAGATTACTTAACACATATTGTCGACCAATACGGACAAAACGCCACTATTGATTTTGCCGATAAAGTGCATAACGATGAAGAATTAAAAGCACAAAAAATTGAAGAAGCAAAGCAATTAACAGGAATATTACCTAAAGATCGTTCTATTTATGGCGGTTGGAAAAATGGACCTAAATTAGAAGCTACTGGCTACTTCAGAGCAGAAAAAGTTAATGATAAATGGTCACTAGTTGATCCAGAAGGTTATTTATATTTTGCCACAGGTATTGATGTTATCAGACTTTCAAACTCATCAACCATGACCGGTTATGACTTTGATCAATCCCTTATTAAAGCTCGAGAATCAACTAGCGTCACCCCTGAAGATTCACAAGGATTAAATAGAGTTGATAATGTTGTAAGTAAAACTAGAAAACTTGTTTCCCCAACTCGAATGAATTTATTCGAATGGTTACCAACCTATGAAGAACCATTAGGCAAGCATTTTGGGTATCGTAAAAGTGCTCACTCTGGCCCGATGAAACATGGCGAAACTTATAGTTTCTATGCTGCCAATTTAGAAAGAAAATATGGCGGTAAAGACGTTGATGTTATGGAAACATGGCGCGATGTAACACTTGATAGAATGATAGATTGGGGTTTTACCTCTTTGGGTAATTGGAATGACCCTATGTTTTACGACAACGGCAGAGTTCCTTTCTTTGCCAATGGTTGGATTATAGGTGACTTTAAAACAGTATCAAGTGGTAATGATTTTTGGGGGGCAATGCCTGATGTATTTGACCCTAAGTTTAAGGAGCGTGCATTGTTCACTGTAAAAAACGTTGCTGAACAAGTTAAAAACAATCCATGGTGCGTGGGGGTATTTATTGATAATGAAAAAAGCTTTGGCCGACCAGACAGTATTGAAAGTACCTATGGCATAGTGTTAAACACCTTGCAAAGAAATGGTAAAGATGTGCCAACAAAGGCTGTTTTTACCACCGCTATGAAAGAAAAATATAAAAATATTGCGGCGTTAAATAAAGCATGGGAAAAAAATATAACGAGTTGGGAAACTTTTGATGAAGGAATAGATGCAAGCCTTAATACCGATGCTCAAATTGCCGACTATTCATCATTGTTATCAATTTATGTCGACAAGTATTTTAGTATTGTTGATGATGCCTTAACCACCTATATGCCTAATCATTTATATATGGGAGCCCGTCTTCCTGATTGGGGTATGTCAAAAGAGGTCGTTGAATCTGCAGCAAAATACGTGGATGTAATGAGCTATAATTCATACAAAGAAGGTTTACCAGAACATAAATGGGAATTCCTAAGTAAAATAGATAAGCCGAGTATCATTGGTGAATTTCATATAGGTGCTACTGATTCTGGTATATATCACCCTGGATTAATCATGGCGAGTGACCAAAATGACCGTGCTCGTATGTACAAAGATTATATGAATACGGTAATCGATAACCCTTATTTTATCGGCGCACATTGGTTTCAGTACATAGACTCTCCTATCACAGGTAGAGCATACGACGGTGAAAATTATAACGTTGGTTTTATTACTGTTACCGACACTCCTTATGCTCCAATGGTAAAAGCCGCTAAAGAACTACATTCAACGATGTATGAACGTCGGTTTAATTAACCTAAAACCAAGCAAAGAATAGTACTATGTAGTCACTATTCTTTGCTACTCTAAATAATACTAATTGAAATAATACCAATTGAAATGTTAAATCAATTAACTTCAGATGGTATAACGATTGCATGAATGGGTTGTTGACAATCTTCGTTATACAATATTAATTCAACAAAGCTATGATTTTACGAGATAAAGTACTCGTTAAAATTATACTTTTTGTAAACAATAAATCATAAATCAATTGTAATCCTGCTATTAAACGATAAAATGAATTTATTATCTAAATAATCTAGTGTCGCTCATAAAGGCAAATAAGGGAGAAAATTGAAGGTGAATAAGGCTAGAAGAATTATGTCCGTAAAAGATCAAATAGCAGAACAAATACGTTCTGATATTATCGCTGGAGATTTAGCTCCTAATACGAAATTAAATGAAAAAGAGATGGCCGACAGGTTTGGTGTATCACGAGGTCCAATCAGGGATGTAATTCTTCAATTAAGTAAAGAAGGTTTATTAATCTCTAAAAATAACTGCGGTGCTTCTGTTAACAGTGTACTTGATCCTAAAATACAAAAGTTAATGATTAAGCTTCGTAGAGATATTGAAGTTTTTGCTATCGAGCAATTAAAAGATAAGTTAACCGCACGAGAATTAGCAGACTTAGATACAATATTAGAGCAATTGCAAAGTGCCTTTGATAAAGAAGACTATACCGAAGTAACTAAGATTGATATTTCTTTTCACAAATATTTAATTAACAAAGCTGGGGGTGATGAACTTGTTAATATTTGGTACCCTTACGTGATGAGAATGCGTTTGAATTACAAACGAATTACCTCAAGTGCGGAATGCGTAGCTGAGCATAAGTTAATTGTAGATGCCTTGAAAAACGCCGATATCCCTGCTGCGATCAAAGCAACCAAATCAAATATTCGATGATTGATAAATATCAATGTAAATAGTAAATAGTTAATAATCATATATTATTTACTATTTACTATTTACTAAACTACTACGGTTGGAAATAACTATTATTCAACCAATTGACCAAAACAGAGTAAATTACAACCCATATCTTTTAACTTTATTATGTGTTTAATAAAATTACTATAGCTCCCATACAACTAAAATTTATAGCTGTTTTATCTTGCGTATAACATAGTTCACAAATCTACCCAAATTATTATAACACTTGGTTTTATTCTTAATTGCTAAATGCTATTACTTTTATTAGGCGCCTATTCCTTATATACCTCTTACTGTCCGCTATCAAGTCTCCACTAGTTTCTAAAAAATCACAAATGACATTTATTAACATTCCATAAAAAAACAGCTTTAGTTGATTGTTAACAATGATTGGGTTAATGTTTATTCATGATTAATCATAATTTCATTTGGTATAAATATAATAAATATTAATGATTCTTATGGATTAAGGTTGAGGAAATATTTAAGGAAGTATATATGTTTAAAAGTATCAAGAACGTAAAAGAAATATCTATAATTGGAGGCTTTGCGCTTATTTTATTAGGTGGTTGTGCTCAAGAGAGATCCATTAATACTAGCAATCCTTCATTGACTAGTAATACTGACACTTCAACTGAAAAAGTGGGAGGGAATCATAACCCTCTGGCAAAAGTAACCTCTCAATACAAAACACTTGGCAGCATTGAAATCATTAATAACAGCGCCAAAGCCTATTTAGATGCTTCAAGTAAAGTGGTTGAGATAGCCACCGGTTTTAAATGGACAGAAGGACCACTTTGGCTTAACAAAAGTGACACCTTAATATTTTCAGACATCCCTGATAATAAAATTTATCAATACAACGAAAAGTCAGGACTATCGGTCTACCTTAATAAAACAGGGGCTACAGATCTTGTTGAAGGTGACTATTTAGGAGGTTCAAACGCTTTATTGCTCAATCAGTCAGATCAGTTGGTGTTATTACAAACTGGAGATCGTCGTGTTTCCATAATGAATGCGCCGCTAGATCAACCGCAATCGCTGTTTTCTACTTTAGCTGGTGCATATCAAGGGCTTAGATTAAATAGCCCCAATGACGGTGTATTTGATCAGCAAGGAAATTTATATTTTAGTGATCCTGCTTACGGTTTGAAAGATAAATTAGATGACGAACGCAAAGAGCTTACATTTCAAGGCGTATACCGTCTGACACCTTGGGGAAAGCTATCAGTTATAGATGAAACAATAAAGTTCCCTAATGGTATTGGAATTTCACCTGATAATAAAACGCTTTATGTGGCGGTATCTGATGAACAAGCACCCGTTTGGTTTGCTTACGACATTGAAGACGATGGCTCAGTTGTAAATAAACAATTACTTCATGATGCAAGTACTAATAAGCTTGATAATGACATTGGTGTACCTGATGGCATGGCAGTTCACTCTAGCGGCGTAATATTCGCTACAGCCCCGGGTGGTGTTTGGTTATTAAGTGCAAATGGTGAATTATTAGCAAAAATTAATACTGGAAAATTTTCCGCAAATTGTGCTTTGTCAGCTGATGAAAAACAATTATTTATCACGGCGCACGATAGTATTTTAAAAGTTGATTTAAATTAAAAATTGGCTACTCGCTGTTAGCTGACGAGACATTACTCGCCAGCTCTAACGGTAATGTTTTAAATAACACAGTTAATTTCTCAGCAAATAGAGCAAGTTGTTAGCGTTCAACTAACTCAACAACACACGGAAAGATTATTATAAATTTTACGCTTACTTAAGCCACAATCAGAAACCAATATAATACATTGAAGTAATTCACATAATCGCGACTTTCTTGACACATTTTGATTCAGTTTCCGCCCCACGCCTAGTGCGTTCTAAAAAACACAACCTGATGGATATTCTCTTATTCTCGATAAGTGCCTTGTATTTAACCATTCCTCCTACGTATAAAAAAAACACCAAGTAGATAGTACGGCTATAAATTAACACCGAAATCCTTTCATGTTATTTAAAGTAAACGATTCTTTAAATACTGTTTTTGTTAACAATTAATGTTTGACAGTAATCATTACGTTGTGAGATATTTAGTTATGCATTAAAAGTAAACAAAAAATAATACGTAATCTAATGCGGCATAGAAAAACTACCTCCATTCATTACTGTTTTAAACATATCACGGGAATAGACATGAAAATAAACACAACAAAATTTCGAAGAACTGCACTGTCAACAGCAATTTTACTGGCG
This sequence comes from Colwellia echini, assembly GCF_002843355.2. GTDB lineage: Bacteria > Pseudomonadota > Gammaproteobacteria > Enterobacterales > Alteromonadaceae > Colwellia > Colwellia echini. Next base: position 372,170 of record NZ_PJAI02000001.1, on the reverse strand, counting down.
AGTGCGGGTTCGATAACTCAATTACATGCTGCAGAAAGTAGTACCGAAAAGAGCATGATTAAGGATGTTGAAGTAATTCAAGTAACCGGTATGCTTGGTTCATTGAGTAAATCAGCACAAATGAAACGTACTGGAACAGGTGTTGTTGATGCTATTTCTGCTGAAGATATCGGTAAGTTCCCCGACGCAAACTTAGCAGAATCATTACAACGTATTACAGGTGTTTCGATTGACCGTACTAATAATGAAGGTAATGGAGTTACGGTGCGTGGTTTTGGTCCAGATTTTAACTTAGTAACACTCAATGGCAGACAAATGCCTAACTCTTCTGCTCTACAATCTGAGGGGATTGATCGTAGTTTTAATTTTAACGAAATCAGCTCAGATGCTGTGTCTGCAGTAGAAGTATTCAAAACTGGCCGTGCTGATCTGGATTCAGGCGGCATTGGTGCAGTTATTGACATTCAAACCGCGAAACCATTTGATTATGATGGATTTAAGGCTACAGCGAGTGTTAAAGCTGTTGTAGATACCACTGTTGATAATGTAACCCCTGAGTTTTCAGGTATGATCAGTAATACATTCCTTGACGATACTTTTGGTATTTTAGTAGCCGCTTCGTATGCTGAACTCAATAGTGAAAGTAAACGTATAGGTACTCAATCAGGTTGGAATACTAACTTTCCAGCACAAGTAGCAGGCAATATTGATAAAAGTAATATTAATACCGCATTAAACCCTGATAAAACTACCTGGGGTGTAAATACCGTTGACTCAGATTATTCACACAATGAGCGTACACGTACAAATGCCCAAGTAGCATTACAATGGGCACCAACAGACACCATTGTTGCCTCTGTCGAGTATTTCTTATCTCGCTTAGAACGTAGCAACTCAATGACTCGTAGTAGTTTCTGGTTTGATAATATTGAAACCGGTACAGCCGATGCCAATGGTACTATTATCAATCCTGCACGTGAAAATGATGAATTAAACTTTTGGGCGTGGGAGTATAACTTTGAAACAAAAAATGATTCTCTTGGTCTTAACATTGAGTGGATGGCAACAGACTCTTTAACCTTTACGTTAGATGCTCACGACTCTACTTCACACTCTAATCCAGGAGCACAGCCCGCAGAAAGTATCGCGAATATGAAAAATCCTGGACAACTTGTAGATATCAGTGCTGACTTCACATCTGATATGCCTATGGTTGGTTATGATGCTTCAGCTTTGCCTGGTGGCGACCCATATGCTCGAGAAAACATTGTCGGTGATATATATCAAAGACGTGGCTACGAAATTGAAAATAATATTCAACAAGTTGCACTTGGTGGTACTTGGCAAAGTAATGGCGACGCGGCGCTAGAGGCTATTCATTTTGGTGTGCAAAATACTGTTTATACTGTTGATACTACGTTAAGAGAAGAAGCTAACTGGAATGTTAGTGGTATGGATCTTAGCGAGCTTGATATGACGCTTGTTCCCGGTGAAATCGGCTTCCAACAACATATAGATTATAGCGCTGTTCAATTTTTCGATTTACTTGATAACCAAAATTTATTAAATGATCCAACATTAAAAACTAATGGTATGGAAGAAGATACAATCGCAGTATATCTTGCTGTTGATTTTATCACTGAAATTTATGATATGACATTTATCGCTAATTTAGGCGTTCGTTATGAAGATACTGATGTAACTTCTTATTCAGTCGTCCCTCCTGTAGTAGGGTTTAACTGGATAACTGACCTTGAAATGTCTGAATATGTCCTACCTGATACTCCAAATGTCTCAAGTAATTTATCTGGTGATTATACGAGTACCTTACCAAGTGTTAACTTAAGTTTACAAGTTACTAATGATTTAATTACTCGTTTTTCTTACAGTAAGACACTATCAAGAAGTACCATTGATGCTATGTTCCCGGCAACATCTCTAAATGACCATTTTTCAACAGGGCCTTTTAGAGCATCACAAGGTAACCCAGGACTATTACCTTACCTTGCCGATAACTTCGATTTCTCTTTAGAGTATTATTATGCCGAAGGTAGTTATGCTTCAATTGGATATTTCAGCAAAGATGTTGATAACTATATAGGTACTGGTGAAGAAGATAGAGTAATTAATGGCGTAAATGGTCCATTAACTAATCCAAGTATAAACCCACGCGGAATATGTCCAAGCGGCTCTAATTCTGATCCAGATCCAGATTGTCTGTCTCAACCACAAGATCCAGCTATTATATGGACAGTGACCACGCCAATTAATCAAGACAGTACTACTGTAGACGGGTGGGAGTTAAACATTCAAAACATATTTGGTGATACTGGTTTTGGTGCTATAGCTAACTATACGATAGTAAATACAGCTGATGAATATGACCCTTATTCTCTAGATAACCAGTTTGCGATTACCGGTTTAAGCGATACCGCTAACTTAGTCGGTTTTTATGAGAATGAATCATTTGAAATCCGTGTAGCTTATAACTGGCGTGATGACTTCTTGTTACTTGCTGGTAGTAGCCCTGTATTCACTGAAGCTTATTCTCAAATTGATATTTCAGCGAGTTATGATATTAATGACTCAGTTTCTATATTTATTGACGGTTTAAACATCACTGAAGAAGATACTCGCCGCCATAGCCGATTCTCAAATCAAATTGTTGACTTTGAACAATATGGTGCCCGTTATAATGTTGGTGTTAGAGCTGTTTTCTAATCATTAATCATTAGAAAACATTCATTAAATGGGGGGTACTCTAATTAGAGTACCCCTTTTTTTATAAAAATTTAATATTAGTTTAAATCCGTTGAATTAGTTAAGTTAGTTAAAAGGGTTATTAATAATGACAAGTAATGTAAAAAATATTGTTATTGTAGGTGGCGGCACAGCTGGCTGGATTACTGCAGGTACCCTAGCCGCTAGTTTAAAAAAGAAAGTCAGCTCTGGTTATTCAATTACCTTAATAGAATCAGCCCGTGTACCCATCGTTGGTGTAGGTGAAGGTACTTGGCCGACCATGCGTAACACGTTAAAAAATATGGGCATAAAAGAAACTGATTTTATCCGTCAATGTCATGTATCTTTTAAACAAGGAGCTAAATTTTGTAAATGGGTTACCGGTAAAGATGATGACTTTTATTATCATCCATTGATCTTACCTCAAGGCCATAACCAAATAGATCTAACGCCTCATTGGCTGGCATCAAACTCACAACAATCATTCGCTCAATCGGTTTGTCCTCAAGAAGCTATTTGTGAATTAGGTTTAGCACCAAAACACATAACAACTGCTGAGTACCTCGCACAAGCTAATTATGCGTACCATTTAGACGCAGGTTCATTTTCTGAGTTTCTTAAAAATCACTGTAAATCACAGTTAGATGTTAAACATATTGTTGATGATGTTTGTCAAATTAACAGTCTTGATAACGGCGATATTGCGTCAGTTACCACAAAAGAAAACGGACTAATTTCAGGCGACTTATTCATAGATTGCACAGGTTTTAACGCTTTATTACTAGGGAAACATTTTAAAGTACCCTTTATTTCTTGCGAAGATAGTTTATTTGCCAATCAAGCTATTGCAGTACAAGTTCCTTACAAACAAGAAGATAGCCCTATTCAATCTCATACACTCTCAACGGCACAATCAGCTGGATGGATTTGGGATATTGGTTTATCAACAAGGCGTGGTGTTGGCAGTGTTTATTCAAATAATCATATTAGTGAAGACCAAGCACATCAAGAATTATTAAATTACTTAAAACCTACGGTAGCGGAGCCTGAAAAGTTAACATTTAGAAGTATTCCAATTAAGGCAGGTCATCGTCAACGTTTTTGGGAAAAGAATTGTGTTGCAATAGGTTTGTCCGCTGGTTTCTTAGAGCCGCTTGAAGCATCAGCCATACTATTAATAGAAATATCAGCACAAATGATTGCCGATCAATTACCTACAAACCGTTTTGCTATGGATATATTAGCAAAACGTTATAACGAAACCTTCACTTATCGATGGCAACGTATTATTGACTTTTTAAAGCTCCATTATACATTAACTAAACGTACCGATAGCCAATTTTGGCTTGATCATCAAAACACCGATACAGTTTCAGAGCGATTGCAAGAACAACTTGAGCTATGGAAATATCAATTCCCTTGCGATAACGACTTTGAACAATCATTAGAAATTTTTCCAGCAGCCAGTTATCAATATGTTTTATATGGCATGGGCTTTAAAACAGAGCCAAACCCTTTAGGTATGTCAGCACAAAGTATTGAGATGGCACAACAGCACTTTCAAAAAAATCTGATGCAAAGTAACGCCTTAACATCATCATTGACCAGTAATCGAGAATTACTGAATAAAATTCAACGCTACGGCTTACAAACTGTATAAATATAAGGAATTTAACATGACTACATTAGAAGTATTGGATAAAAATATACATAAAAACACCCGTATTATTACTGGACGCGGGGCTGAATTTGGTGAAAATATTCATTTAGTACCAGTTATTGCTCAAGAGTTACATAAATTAGTTCTTGAATACCCAATATGTTTAATAAAAGACAATAATACGGGTCAATTTGGTTTAAATGCCTTATTAGGTTTTGAGGTTGGTGAGAATTTATTTTTACAAGGTAACGAATGGCAAGCAAATTACCTGCCTTTACACATATTAAGACAACCTTTTATGGTGGGTGTAAATGCTAAACAAGGAGAACAACCTACCCCTGATAATACAGTAATTACCATCAATACGGCTAATGCGCGAGTACAAGAAGATACTGGCGAAATGATCTTTGATGAAAAAGGTAATATTACCCCGTATATGCAACAAATGAACAACTTACTTTCAACGTTAGTAAACGGTATTATCAATACAGAATCATTTATCAATACTTTATCAGAGCACAACCTTATTGAACCCATACAACTCACTGTAAACTTAATTGGCAGTAAGGAAAAACGTTTTGATGGTATTTACACTATCAACGAAGAAACACTCAAGCAGCTCAGTAGTGAAGCTTTAAAAGAATTAAATAGCAAAGGATATTTACAAGCCTGTTATTTGCTACTTGCTTCAATAGGTCATGTGCAAAAACTAATTACCTTAAAGCGACAACGAGTATCGGTTGAGGTTAATGATTAATTAGCTAACTCATATACCTTTCCCAAAATAAAAGTAGCCTCTAATTTATTGAAGCTACTTTTATTTTGTTATCCATCGTAGTTAAAAAATTCACTATACCAATTAAAATTAATTCCCTCCCTCTCCTCTTCTTTGAATTGTTGACAATTAACATTATAAAACGCAGTATACATATATAAATAATACATTCAAAAAAACATACCACTTAAAAATACACCAAGATAAAAATAGGAATATAATGAAAACTGTCGTAATTACAGGCGCAAACAGAGGCTTAGGGTTAGGGTTTTGTAAGCATTATTTGTCTGCTGGTTGGCAGGTTATTGCTTTATCTAGAGTCAAGCCAGATATAGAAATATCAAATATAATAACGGATAAACAAAAGGCTCATTTCCATCATATTGACATTGATCTTTTAAGTGAAGAGTCTATTAATAACTCATATAGTAAAGTAGCAAAGATCACTTCCTCTGTTGATTTGGTACTCAATAATGCTGGTGTCGCTGAACATGAAAAATTTGGCCATTGGACTCAGCAAGCATTTATAAAAAGTTTCACCATTAATGCCATAGCTCCTGCTCTACTTACACAAACAATATCACCACTACTTAGTAATAATGCAAAAGTAATTCAATTAACTTCAGGGCTTGCCTCATTGCATGAACATATAGGACCTTTAGAAGACTTTGAAAGTTATAGTATGAGTAAAGTAGCGGTGAACATGCTGAGTCTACGTTTAGCCGTAAAGCTAGCCGAACGCCAAATAACAGTTTGCTCAATTAGCCCCGGCTGGGTAAAAACATCGATGGGTGGGGATGAGGCGCCAACAAGTGTTAGTCAAGCTGTAACTGATATCACCAACACTATTGAAGAATTAACCATTTCGCAAAGTGGCGGTTTTTTTGATGAGCTAGGCAATTCCCTTTCATGGTAATAGCGCTCTATTGCATAATTTAAAATTTTAAAACAGGGTTTATATATGAATATTCGTAACTTTATAATGTTAGCTTTACTGTTAAGTATGGCTCATAGCCAAGTTCACGCTAAAGATATAGCAAAAGTTAATACAACAGATAACCGACCAAATATTATCGTAATTTTAGCTGATGATCTTGGCTATAACGATGTCGGTTTTACAGGTGCTACACAAATCCAAACCCCAAATATTGATGAATTAGCCAATAATGGTATCAAATTCACCAATGGTTACGTTACTCACCCCTATTGTGGCCCTTCACGTGCAGGGTTAATAACAGGTAGATCACAAGCAAGATTTGGTATGGAAAATAATGTGTCTTACCTTCCAGATGACCCTCATATGGGCTTACCCCTTGATGAAATAACCTTTGCAAAACGTTTACAGAAAGTAGGTTATAAAACTGCAGCGTTTGGTAAATGGCACTTAGGTGGCGCCCCTCATTTTCAAGCAAACAATCGTGGTTTTGATTACTTTTATGGCTTTTTAGACGGTGGCCATAATTATATGCCAGGAGAAGTAGAAGTTGGTGGTGACGGTTATTCTCTGCCAATAATGAGAAACACTGGCGTAGCAGAGTTTGATGAATACCTAACAACCGCATTAAGTAATGACGCTGCACGATATATTAATAATAGCGGTGATACACCTTTTTTAATGTACCTGGCTTACAACGCACCTCATGCTCCTTTACAAGCACCACAGGAATTTATTGATAAATATTCACATATTGAAAACAGAGAACGTCGAATATATGCAGCCATGGTAGATGCCATGGATGAAGGCATTGGTAGGGTTGTTAATGCACTAGAAAAAGAAAATAAATTAGACAATACCTTGATTTTTTTCCTATCTGATAACGGTGGTGTTTATCCAGAAGCATGGTTACCTGATTTTAATTGGGCAGACAACTCGCCATTTCGACGTGGCAAAGTTGCCTTATTAGAAGGCGGTGTGCATGTCCCCTTTATTGCTCATTGGCCGAAAAAGATACCTAAAGGCTCAACATTTGATGGCTTAGTTTCTTCACTCGATATTGCTGCAACATCAGTTGCCCTTGCAGGCGCAGATGCTTCTGATGGAAAACTTGAAGGGGTTAACCTCATTCCATATGCGAGCGGTGAAAAACAAGGCTCTCCTCACCAAGCCTTATTCTGGCGATTAGAAGAAGCGGATAACATCTGGGCTGTTCGTACAGTCGATTCAAAATACTTAAGTCAACCATTGCCTAATGTTGGAAGAAGTTTTTTTGATATGAAAACAGATCCTACTGAACGTAATAATATTGTAGATCAATACCCAGAAAAGCAGGCTCACTTAGCAAAATTGTGGAACGAGTGGAATGCAAAAAACATTAACAACATACACTTACAAAAATATGAATATGACCAGGCTAAGAAGAAGTTTTTTGATGACTTATATCAACAACAGCTTAAAGCGGCGGCTGAGCAGAAAACTTATGTAATTAAGTAGACTGTTAAAAAAGGTACTTAAATCGTACATAAACTGGATAAGTACCCAAATTTATTTTTTGTGAGTGATTTTTTATGAATAAAGTAAAGCAAACGATGTTAACTGCCTTGTTAAGTATTCTGTCGTTATCAGTTAGGGCAGAACCTCAAAAACCTAACATTGTATTATTGTTTTCTGATGATGCTGGTTATAGCGATTTTAGTTTTCAAAAAGCAGTTAATAACAATAACTTCCTAACGCCTAATATTGACAACCTCGCTTCCCAAGGAGTTCGGTTCTCGCAAGCTTATGTTACGGCAGCTGTTTGTGGACCTTCTCGTGCGGGTTTAATAACGGGAAAATACCAACAAAAATTTGGTTTTGAAGAAAACAATGTACCTGGTTACATGAGTAAATCAGGACTTGATTATGATGATATGGGGTTACCTCTTAATCAAATAACTCTTGCAGATAGATTAAAAGCTCTTGGCTACAGAACCGCAATTTTTGGTAAATGGCATTTAGGTGACGCCGAACGATATCACCCGTTAAAACGTGGTTTTGATGAGTTTATTGGCTTTCGTACAGGTTCTCGTAGCTATTTTGAATATGATGATAAAAAATTACCGCAAGTCCCACAAAATGAAAAACTAGAATACGGTTTTGGTGATTACCGAGAGCCCAAACAATACATGACTGACTTTTTGGCTGAAGAGGCAAATCAATTTATAGAACGAAACAAAGACACGCCATTTTTTGCTTTTGTTTCTTTTAATGCCGTCCATACCCCAATGGAAGCACACCCAGATGATTTAGCAAAAATAAAAGGGCTTAGCGGAAAGCGAAAAGAGCTTGCTGCCATGACCATCGCACTTGATCGCGCGGTAGGAAAAATCCTTAAAAAATTAACTCAATTAGGCTTGGATGAAAATACCATTGTCGTGTATACCAATGATAATGGCGGGCCATCAGATACTAATGCGTCTGTAAATTTCCCTTTGAGCGGAACCAAAGCAAATCATCTAGAAGGAGGTATTAGAGTACCTTTCATTATCCGTTGGCCAACTAAAATTAAAGGTGATTCGTCCTATTCTCATCCTATTAGTACACTGGATTTATTGCCTACATTTGTCACTGCGGCAGGCGGAAAAATTTCCACCGAAGACGATCTAGATGGCGTAAATTTACTGCCTTATTTAAATAATCAAACAACAGAAGTCCCTCACCCAACACTCTTTTGGAAAAAAGAAGTTCGCGCAGCAGTACGAGATGGAGATTGGAAATTATTACGTTATCCAGATCGCCCTGCAGAACTTTATAATATTAAATTGGATGAAAGTGAATTAAACAATTTAGCTCATAAATATCCTGAGAAAGTTCGTGAGCTATACAAGAAGATTTTTGAATGGGAATTAACGCTAGAACGGCCTCTATGGCAATTAAAACGAGAGTATGAAGGTAAGGCAATGGAACGTATGGATGCATACCGCCCAGCGGCTATAAATGTTATGTAACGTAAACTTATTATCCTAATTTAGGAAGTAATATGTTCTTGTATTACCTAATACCTGTCTGATTAAGTTCTTTCCCACTCAGCGAGAATTAAAGGCTTAGAGGCAAGGCATTGATTGAAGAAAATGGTCATTCAGGAGAATAAGCGCCTGCATTCTCTAATAAGCTACATCCTTGTAGCGTCCTTATAAAAATAAATTAGGACAAGGCGATCGATTGAGCAAGAACTTAGTAATATTAGGTAATCACTATCTTGATGTACGGCTTACAATCGCGTTAAGACGCTGTTCTAACGCTTTTACTGTATCACTGTTTTGTTGCGCAACATTATGTTGCTCTTCTGGGTCGATAGCTAAATTATAAAGCTGAGCTGTTTTAGACAACCCCGGTTCTATATTTTTTAATGACATAACCCAGTCGTTTAAGTTTTCAGTTGGCGATATGTATTTCCATTGCTTCGAACCTATATTTGATCGAAGTGATAACGTATAAGCTTCTTCTATCAACTCGCTTCTGCCTTTTGCTTGATGATTCAGCCATGTATCAGCATAATTTTCACTATCGATAGCTTCATTACTTGCTAAAGGAATATCTAAAATTGCCGCAACAGAAGCATAAATATCAATTTGGCTCATCAGTTCATCATTAACACCTGGGCTAACTTTATTTGGGTAGTGGATTATTGTAGGTACACGTGTGCCCGCTTCGAATGCGCTGTATTTTCCACCACGATAAATGCCTCCAGGTTGATGATCGCCAAGTAATTCTTCCGCTTGATCGCCATAACCATCATTAAGTACAGGACCATTATCGCTGGTGAATAAGATCAGTGTATTATCCAATAGGCCCTGACTTTCTAAGTGGTCTACAACAGCACCAGTGATCCAATCCATTTGTGCAATAGCATCACCTCGAACACCCATAGTGCTTTTTCCTTGAAACTTTACGTTTGGCAATCGTGGAACATGAATATCATGAAAAGGGAAAAACAAGAAAAAGGGAACTTCTTTATTTTCACTTATAAAGTTGTTCGCTTTATTAGTGAATACTTGATAAAAGTCTTCATCTTTCCATTCTGCTGCTTTACCACCTTTCATCCAACCGATACGACTTATACCATTAATAATTGATTTGTTATGCTGATTGTCGGCTAATTGTTTTAATAGCTCAGGATTTTCATAACCCGTTGGACGTGAACCAATTTTTTCCTCATAGCTAACTGATAACGGATCGGAGTTATCAACATTTACCACATGATAATCTTCCAAATAAACTGCAGGAACTCGATCACCTGTTGCAGGTAATAAAAAGCTGTAATCAAAACCAATTTCTAAGGGACCTGGCTTTACTTCACCATTCCAGTCAATAGGTGTTCCATCACCTAAACCCAAGTGCCATTTACCAACAACGGCGGTTTTGTAGCCTGCTTTTTTAACAAGACTTGCTAGTGTAGGCTGTTCAGGAGAAATAATAAGTGCAGCGTCACCTTGTAATACTGAGGCTTTATTACGAAAAGCGTATTCACCCGTAAGCAGTGAGTAACGTGACGGTGTACAAGTAGCAGCAGAGCTATGAGCATCAGTGAACTTAATACCATTGGCTGCCAGTGCATCAATATTAGGTGTTTCAACGCCTTTAGCACCGTAAGCGCCAACATCGCCATAGCCTAAGTCATCTACATAAAAGATAACTATATTGGGTTTAGTTACATTAGATTTGGTTTTGTTGACAGCTTTAACATCACTACTATTTTGTACAAAATCTTGTGTTTTCTGTTGCGGTTGGCAAGCCATTATTGCTGTTATTAATAAGAGTTGTGAGGCTTTTTTTGAAATATTAAAATAGCTTAAATCAAATTTATTAAAATTCATGTTATTAACTTCCTTAGATAAACCTAATAGCTATACTCTTTACCAAATGAATTAACGTTTCAAATTTCAAAAATATTGAGAAGGGTGAGGCTTATGCCTCATCCCTCTCACAGAGCCGTACGGACCTCGTATACGGCTCCTGTACCCTCCACATTTTATCAACTTATTTCCTAAACGCTGATAAAGCAAGCCATCCCGTATTCACTTTTTCTATTGGATATAAACCAAGCTCCTCAAACCATTGGTTTGGCATCGCTACACAAGATAAAGGGCTTAGTGAGTTACGCCACGAGTTCATCTTTATGAACTTAAGTGGTGGCTTTTTCCCTAACTGCTTTAATCGTCGATGAAGCCTTGATGGCTTCTTCCACAACCTCAGCTGTATTGCCCTTAGTCGGGGTGATAAGGCATCTTTCAGCCTATCGGGTTTGCCAGCTTCGCTGGGCAAACAAAAAAGCCCCGCTTCAAATGAAGCGGTATTTAATCATATTACAATGATAGCTTATTACTCAGTAAGTAATCTTATACTACGCCTAACTGCAATTTACGGTAGTTTAGTAACAGTTAGGTTATCAACGTATACATCTAGCTCTAATGTGTTTGAAAAACCAGGTCGAAATACTTTATAACCAACAATATATTTACCTACAGGTAATGTATGAGTTGTGCTTATTGTTTGCCATGCACCACCAACATTTCTCTGCCAAAATTTATAAAGATCTGAATTAGCTGGGGTCTCCGCAGGGCGGATTGAAGCTTCTATAGCGAAATCTGTACCTGAAGACAAATTAGCGCCGTATACGTCAGAATCAAATTTATACTGACCTTCAGTAGTCACCTCAAATTCAACATCTTTTAAAATAAAGTTTTGTTGAGCACTGTTTGTATAAGCAAACTTAATACTATTACTACTATCTTTAGCTTGTTCATCGCTGAACGTAATTAAATTTGACAAGTCAGTTGCATAGTCATCTACCGTGTAAGCATACCAATCACCAATAGAGCCACCTTCGGCATTTGCACTACCACAACCTAGTAGGTTAGTCGCACAATCCGTCTCTACAGGAGTAGAGCTAGCAATAATGTTTAGTGGCCAAAGGCCTTTATCTGCAGCCTCGCCTTTAACATTTGTAATTTTAGCAAATAAGAAGTAGAAATTACCTTCATCTAACTCTGCCGTTAATTTTACATCACTTAAATCAAATATTACTGAAGCACTACCTGACTCTGTAGATGCTACTGATATGTCGTCTAAAACAATATCATGAACAACACCCCAAGCTGAGTTCATTTCTCGAAGGTAGAATTTAATTCCTGTATCTGTAACCAGCTGTGCAGAGCCGGCATGATAATTAACAGTCACTTCAAACAAATCATCTGCGTAAATTGGTCCGGTGTATTTACCTTCATCATCATAAGCAATAGATATATCGGAAAACTCTTCAATTGAAATATTAACCGTGTCTGTAACCATATCGTCGTTGGCGCTACTTAGGGCTGAAGCGGTAATGGTAGTTGCTCCTGTTGCAACACCTGTTACCTTACCTGTAGTGTCAACAGTTGCCACATTTTCTGCGCTACTTGTCCATGTTACGGTTGTATCATCTGCATTTACAGGCGTTACAGTCGCTGTTAATTGCGTACCTTGGCCTACATAAAACGCTGCTGAACCACCAGAGATAACCACGTCGGTAGCATACATAATATCGTAGTCACCTACTGTGATTACAACTTGTGCAGAAACGCTATCATCTACTGTAGAAGTAGCGGTAATGGTAACGTCTCCAAGGCCTATTCCGGCTACTAAACCTTGTGCATCAACAGTTGCAATGCTGTCATCGCTTGAAGTCCACGTTAAAGTATTAGTAGCATTTATTGGTGTAAATGTAGGTATTAAAGTTAAATCTTCAGACGGACGTAATTTAACGGTTGCCTCTCCTATACTCATAGCAACTGGCGTTGGGCTATCAACTCCGTCAGTAGTTACCGTAGCATTTGCTGTGACATCTGTGATTATAACAGATTCGCCGTTTCGCCATTTTACTTCTACTGAAGACACGTTAGTTACTTTACCTAAACCAAAGTGAACCGTATCTATAACACCAGCAGAGAAAATTTCGCCTGCTGAAGAGACACGCTTTGTATAAACATCACCAGATTCTAAGGTAACTATGATTTGAGCAGACATGGCATCTACATTATTTAAAGGGCTGTAGCCGACATCAACTAATAAGTAATTATTGTCATTAACAGTGTCATTCTCCCACAAATACCATTTACCACCTTCTTCACTGCCGTTGATCATGTCAACTGCGCCATCTTTGTTAAAATCAAACGCTTGACCCATATCGCCATGGCCATTATCAGTCATATTTATTGCGCCATGCATATGTGTTGTAGTAAAGCTATTATCACCAGAATTAAGCAACAATAAGTCTGAAATATGCTCATTTAAGAAACCATAACGGTATACGAATAAATCATTCCAACCATCATTGTTAAAGTCGCCGTGGGTAACACCCCAATGATCACCACCTTTTGGTAAATTCCATTCAGTGCTAGCATCAACAAATTTATCACCTTGGTTAATAAGTAGAACATCTTGCCCATTACGATTATTAGGTGTCCAGTCATATGTAACGTCAGTTAACCCGTCTAATGTGAATGAAACATTCCAATAAAGAACTCCGTCACGTACCCATTCAGCTTTCCAGTTTCCATCTGTAGTATGGCCAATGTATAAACCATTAATGGTTCTTTCTGTTGGCCAACCGGCAGCGTCTGTCTGGCTGATAGTTAATGAGTCATCGGCATTTGCCATTTCAACTGGTAATTGGTTTGGTTGAAAGCCTTCAGCTTTAACAACATGGCGAGTTTTCGCTGAGCCTAAGAATATAGGATAATCACCATCCCATTGGCGGTAAGTTAATCCTAAATCCGTTAATGTTATTTCGCCTTCGGCTTTAAAGTCGATTAACGTTGTACCTGTTTCACCATTATCGTGAATGTTTAATTCACCAATAGTAGGATTAAAATCAATAGATTTATTAGACAATTGATAATGTGTTTTACCGTAGGCTAAGTATAAATCTAGTTTTCCGTCGTTATTAACATCTACATCGGTTATGGCATTGATGCCCCATGAGTTTTGTACTGTCTCAGGCAAATAGGTAGCCGTAACATCAGTAAAGGTAAAATCACCATTGCCTTGCCACAACGTTAACGGCGAATACATAACTAAGTCTTCGTTTTGATCGCCATTAAAGTCAGTAATTAATAAACGTTCTCCGCCTTGGCTTTCTACACCAGCTACACGCACAGGTTTAAATGTGCCATCACCTTCATTGCTATAAAACAATTGAATTGGCCCATCACTGTTAGGTGTTATAGCGTTAGCTAACATAATATCTAAGTCACCATCGGAATCAAAATCAGCCCATCTTGGCGCTCTTCCTCGTGCAGGAGTATTAATACCCGATGCAACCGAAACATTTTCAAAAGTGCCGTTATTATTTTTCAGTAAAGCATAAGAGGTTGGGCTAGTGCCGTTTGCACCACCTAGCGCTACCATTATGTCTAAGTCACGGTCATTATCGTAATCAGCTAATGATACGCCGTGAAAATCTTGTGCACCGCTAAATAACTCTGTAACTGTCACTGTATTGTCACCATTGTTTTCAACATATAACGGTGGAATATAGTTATGATTTGGTAAGACGAAGTCATAATAACCATCATCATTTATGTCACCAACAGCTGGACCACCATATTTATAGGTATCCTCGGTGATTAATCCTATGGCTTCTGATATATCCGTAAAATGAACAAGTTGCTCTGATACTTCGGTAATAGTTACCGATTTTAAGTTGATTTCAGAACTTCGACCGACAAACTTTAGATCTTGTTTACCTGCTTTAGGAAACTCAACTAATATGTTTAAAACATTGTCGCCAGCAGTCGGTACATCAATACTATCAATTAATAATGTATCGCCAGAAAATAGACTTAAGTTAGCGTAGTTTTTTTCTATCGCTAGCTCTAAAGTTATTAATTTTTCTAAGGCGCCAGTAATATTAACTTCTTGTGTAAAGCCACTTATATTACTTAATGTTGCTGGTAAAGAACCTACAATATTAGACGCATCGCCGTCAGTGTTACCGCCGTCAGTGTTACCGCCGTCAGTGTTACCGCCGCCAGTGTTATCGCCGTCAGTGTTATCACCGCCAGTGTTATCGCCGCCAGTGTTACCGCCGCCAGTGTTACCGCCGCCAGTGTTACCACCGTCAGTGTTACCACCGTCAGTGTTACCACCGTCAGTGTTACCACCGTCAGTGTTATTATCGATAACAAAGTTATCTAATACAGAAGAATCAATCCCAAGTTTATCTAATTCACTTTTAAAATGGTTAATAGCTTCTTCTGAGTTAATTAGCTTTTCGTTAGGAATTGCCGCAAGAATTGCCGCTTCAAAACCTTCTTGTGTTAAAGAAAAATCTACATTGGCGTTCGTTACAAGATCAGGAGAAATATCAATGCCGTTTTCTAGATTGCCATCAGCATCAAGTGTTTGTAGTAATCGGGCAATATTTATTATAATAGTAGCCTGAACGTCAGCATCTGAACTTGATTCTAAAGCAATATCAATAGGGGTAATAATCGCTTTAGCCGTTACTGTGGGTAATACTATATTGCCAAGGGTAAAGGTGATTTTTTCACCTGCCACATATACGAACTCACCATTCGAGTTAGTTTTTCCTGATTGAGTTTCAGTTGTATAATCAATGTTTAAGATTGGGGCATCGATAAACACCCCAGTATTTAGTGTTTGCTGTTCAGGTTGAGGATCATTACTACCGCCACAAGCCGTAAGTGTAGAAGCGGTTGTGAGTAACAAGACTTTAAATAAATTATTTTTTAACGCAAAGGGTATTTTCGGATTCATGTTATTGAGTTCCTTAAGGTGTCATTTATTATTGATAATTATTAATTGACGATTGTTAACAATTAAGTAATGTAACAAATGTATAAAAATAAATCAATAATATTAAATTTGGGTTACAAGGGGCGCGTATAATAGACATGGAACAACCATTAACTAAACGTAATACCAGATGAATTAACGTTTCAAATTTCAAAAAAAAAAAACCGATAATGAATTCATTATCGGTTTAATATTCAGAAAAATGAGGTATTTCTAAAAGAGGTTACAATTTAAATAACTTAGTTATTTCTCTTTAAAATATACTGTCTTTTTCTCAAGATATTGCTCAAGACCAAACTTACCGTCTTCACCACCAAAACCGCTTTGTTTCCAACCATTATGGAAACCTTGGTGTTGCTCGCCCATACCCCGGTTAACATATACTTCACCGACTTCAAGGTTATTAATAGCATTATTAATATCTGCAAAGTTTTTTGAGAATATATAGGCACTTAAACCATAAATACTGTCGTTACAGTATTCGATAGCTTGATCCATGCTATTTATTTTGATGATTGGCAACACTGGTCCAAACGTTTCTTCGTGAACAGCAATATTGTCTTGTGCAACATCAACTAATAACGTTGGTTCATACCAACAACCGCCTTCAAAGCCTTCAACTTCAGCTAATTTTGCCCCTGTAGCTACCGTAGCACCTTGCTTGATACTTTCTTGAACAATATGATCAATGTTCTCAATTTCACGTTGGTTACATTTAGGCCCCATTTGTGTTTCAGGATCCATTGGGTCGCCAACTTTCAAGGCTTTAACTGCTGGTACGAATTTAGCCATGAATGCTTCATAAACATTTTCATGTACATATAAGCGTTCAACACAGGTACATACTTGACCACAGTTAGCAAAACGCCCCCAAAGAGCAGCATCAACAGCTTGATCTAAGTCAGCATCGTCCATAACAACCATTGGCGCTTTACCACCAAGCTCAAGCATAACCGGAGTCATGTATTCAGCACTGGTTTTATAAATCTGCTTACCCGCAGCCGTAGAGCCTGTCATGGTGATCATTTTAGTAATTGGGCTTTCACATAATGCTTGACCAACAACAGAACCAGAGCCATTAATAACGTTCAATACACCTGGAGGAATGCCAGCTTCATTAGCAATACGGCCTAATTCAGTTGTGGCAAGTGGTGTTTCTTGTGTAGGCTTTAATACAATTGTATTACCGGTAATTAATGCTGGACCAATTTTACGACCGGCAAGCGCAAGTGGGAAATTCCATGCGGTAATACCGACAACAACACCACGCGCTACTTTATGAATATATATTTTTTCATCTTCGTTATCAGATGGAAGAATATCACCTTCAATAGTCAATGCATTGTCACAAGCATAATCAATAAATGTAGCCGTTACATCAACTTCCATTTGCGCAACAGAAAGTAATTTACCTTGCTCTGCAACAATCATAGGCGCAAGGATATCTTTATTTTCGCGTATTTTATTAGCAAAATTGCGAAGAATATCTTGACGTGCACGAGCAGTCAATTTAGCCCATGATTTTTGAGCAACATCAGCCAGTGCAAGCGCATTATTTGCATCTTCAGCACAGCCTTTTGGAATATTACCAATAACTTTGCCGGTAGCTGGATTAAGGATTTCAATAATACCTTCTGCAGCAGAAGCTATATATTCACCATTGATAAAGTTAACATTGTTTTTAAATGATTCGTTTTGAAAGTTCATTGTGGATTATCTCCCCATCCAGCCGCCATCGACTAATAAGATAGCGCCGTTAACATAAGCAGCAGCTTCTGAAGCTAAGAATACTGCAGGCCCTTTAAAGTCTTCAGGATTTCCCCAACGACCTTGTGGAATACGGCCTAAAATAGCAGCATTACGTTCAACATCAGCACGTAAAGCTTCAGTATTATCTGTATCAATATAACCTGGTGCAATTGCGTTAACATTTACGCCCTTGCCTGCCCATTCATTAGACAGTGCCATAACTAACTGACCAATTGCGCCTTTACTTGCAGCATAACCAGGTACAGTAATACCACCTTGGAAGGTTAATAGTGAAGCCGTAAAGATCACTTTACCTGAGCCACGGTTAACCATTTCTTTACCAATTTCGCGACTAAGAATAAATTGAGCATTCAAGTTAACTTCAATAACTTTATCCCAAATATCATCGCCATGTTCAGCAGCAGGCGCACGTAAAATAGTACCCGCATTATTCACTAAAATATCAATTTTAGGATAACCTGCTTTCACTTCTTTAATAAAAGCATATAACGCATCACGATCGCTAAAATCACATTGGTAAGCTTTAAAGTTTCTACCTAGGGCTTTTACTTCTTTCTCAACGTCAGAGCCTTCAAGCTCTAAACTCGCAGAAACACCGATAATATCAGCACCTGCTTCAGCTAAACCTAATGCGATACCTTTACCAATTCCACGTTTACAACCAGTAACTAATGCTACTTTGCCTTCTAAACTAAATTTTTCAAACATATTATTCATTGTTAAAACCTTGTCTTTAATATCAAATTGAATATCAAACTATTCTGCGCCACATGAAACCAGTGCTTTCATGCCTTCAGGATTACCATCCATACTAGCAAATGCAGTACCAATTTCAGCTAACGGGCTTACTGAACTAATAAATGGCTTAAGATCAATTTGACCTGATGCAATTAATTCAATTGCCCAATCAAAGTCTTCAGCTTCATATACACGAGCACCTAATAACTCTAGCTCTTTCCAGAAAAATTGGAATAAATCAATTTCAGGTTTAGTGCTATGAATAGCAACCATAACAATTCGACCGCGACGGCCGGCAATTTGAGTCATTGCATCAATTGCTGGTTTAACGCCTGATACTTCAAATACTACGTCAGCACCTTTAGTTTCTGTCCATTCGTCAACGTAAGCCGCTAAATCTTGTTCAATAGGGTTAACTGATTTAACACCTAATTCATCAGCAAATGCACGACGACTTTCATTAGGCTCAGACACTAATACTTCTGCACCAACACTTTTGGCAACCGCAGCAACTAATTGACCAATTGGACCACCACCTAATACCACAACCTTTTCGCCAGCAACTAAACGTGAACGTCTAACATCATGACAAGCTACTGATAAAGGCTCAACTAATGCACCTTGCTGTAAATCAACGCCAGCAGGTAATTTATGTAAAGTACGAGCTTTAACTGTCCAGCTTGACTGGAAAGCACCCGGAGTATCAATACCCATGAACTTAAGGTTTTGACAAATATGTGTGTGCCCTGCATTACAAGTAGGACATTCGCCACACCAATCTAGTGGACGAACAACTACTTTTTCACCTACGATAAAACCCGTAACATCGGCACCAATTTCAGCAACAACACCTGAAATTTCGTGACCTATCGTTTGTGGGATAGAAACACGTTGATCCATTACACCGTGATAAATATGCATATCTGTACCACAGATACCAACATAACCTACGTTTAAACGGACTTCACCGGCTTGAGGCGCTTGTTCTTCGCCAGCCACTAAATCAAAACCTTTATTACCTATATAACGTGCAGCAACCATTGTGTTATCCTCTTAAGAATTTTTAATTAAATATTGACCAAGTAACGCGTCGTCGAAATCAACGCCGGTTCCTACTACATCTGGAGCAATCGCTCTTCCATCTTCGTCTAACTGAAGAGGATGCTTTGTGTATTGATCGATTGGAAATGAATGTACTTCTAAATAACCGGCATGTGACTGAGAAGCTAATAAAGACACATGTAATTCATGCATACCATGGCTACAAAGCGGTAAGTTATTTTCCTTAGCCATTTTTGCAACTCTCAAAAACCCAGTAATACCACCAATATTTGACGCATCAGGCTGTAAATAACTCAACTTAGCTTGTGCAATGGCATAACCAAATTCATGTGGTGTATGTAAATTTTCGCCCATTGCTAAAGGAATTTTCGTATTGTCAGCAATTTTAGCAAAACCGAGGTAATCATCCGGGATGGTTGGTTCTTCAAACCAGGTAATATTGTATTGTTCAATGGCATTAGAGAATCGAATCGCTTCATCAACAGATAATGAATAGTTAGCATCGACCATAAAGGTAATATCGTCACCGATTAGCTCTCTCACTGCAGCAACACGTGCAACGTCTTCTAGGTAGTCTTCTTTACCTACTTTAATTTTTACTGCATTAAAGCCTTTATCCAAATACCCTTGGATATTGGTAAGTAGTTTTTCTTGGGTGAAATTTAAATCTATACCGCCGGCATAACAATTAGTCTTGTTATCAGCTCCGCCAGCCACTTTCCAAAGTGGTAAACCAAGTTGTTTACAGCGAATATCCCACAAGGCAATATCGATCGCAGATGTAGCAAAACTTACTAAGCCACCACGACCTACATAATGTAAGTGCCACTCAATTTCGTCCCATATCTCATCGATTTCATTAGCGTCTTTACCAATAAGAAAAGGTTTCAGTTCATCCACTAAGAGTGAATAGATTGCTCGACCACCTTTACCACCTGTATACGTATAACCAACACCTTTAACGCCATCAGCACAAGTAATTCTTGATACGATTAACTCAAAATGAGTGTGGTCTCCATGTTTTGCATCAGATAGGACTTCAGCAAGTGGTACTTGATAGTACTCAACGTCTATCGCTATTATTTTATTAGCTGTTGAATTCATTTAATACACCCATAAAAGATAATTTAAAACTATTTATTGTTAACAATTTACACTAGAGATTGGTATTTGTAAAGCAACGTATTAATAATATATTCAATCATGAATCATTTTAATGCTGTAATATGTCAACAATAAACGTCTTGTTAACATTTTAAAAACGGGTAAGAAATAAGACGTAAAAAAAACTATAGGGTATTTAACCTCAACTCTGGATAAGAGGTTAGCTAACACATTGAATAGAAATAATTTTATAACCTCTGTCGTTCTAGCTTGATGTGTTTTCTTAATACAAGGGAAATTAGTGCGTCAATAGCGAGCTATTGCAATCTAATTTGACGCTGTAGTAAGGAAAAATAGCTGCTAGAAAGCAAGTTCTTATCCAGAGCTGAGGTTATTTAACGATTAGGTGAAAAATAAATAGTATTTAATATTCAATTTCATCTAAAATTCGGGTAGCGTTTTATCATTTTTCAATGATATCCGTTGATAAGAAAAATATGTTCATGGGAATAAAATGATTACACCAAAAAGTAGTAAATATGCGGTACCCGCTCTCGATAAAGGCTTAGATATTTTAGAATATCTAGCATCAAAAGCTGTTCCGTTATCACAAACCGAGATTGCACAAGGTATTGAACGATCACCAAATGAAATTTATCGGGTGTTAGTTGGTTTAGAAAACCGAGGGTATCTTATTCGAGATGAGGTTTCTGGAAAGTTCAGCGTGTCATTAAAGCTTTATAGTCTTTCAAGAAAGATCTCTCCGATTGACCAACTGCGACAAACCGCCATCCCTATCATGGAAGACTTTTCTGCAAAATCGGGTTATGCATCGTATTTAAGCATACTTTATCAAAGTAAAGTCATGGTCATTGTACATGCGAGAAGCCATGCTCCTATTTCACTTTCAATTGCTGAAGGTACTGTATTTCCAACAGTTGATACGACAACTGGACGCGTTTTATTAGCGAACAGTAATGAAGCTGTGAAACAGTTAATTTATGAGCGTGATGAAAGCCACCTTAAGATGAACAAAAAAAATAAATCCTTACTTGAGGGTGAGTTACAAGAAATTTTATCTGACGGTCATTGTTTAAGAAAAAGCCAATTAACTGATGGGCTAACCGATTGTGCCGTTATTATAGGGCAACCAAATGGTGCTGTTATTGCGGTATTAGCTGTATCATTACTTACTTCAACATTAGCTGATGAAGATACCCAAAAACATTTAATTAAAACATTAAAAGCAACAGCGACAAAAATATGTGAGCAGTTGGGAAACTAACATTAGGGTCTGTTGCTCTTTCAGGGGTAAAACTTATTCAATTTAAAGGCAGCACTTGTTTGAAATTTATAAGAGAACAACCTTTATCACATCACAGCGCTTTGAATTGAGATTACTCAGGCGCTCTGAAACCTTCATCTTTAATGATAACGGCTATAATTTCTTCGAAGACCCCCTGTACGACACGTAAGTTTTATCTTGACCCCCCAAGCATCTATATTTTTCAATATAGAGAAGTTTTCAGTAAAGTGTAAACTTATAACATACACTTAGTGTTATGAAAATTGATGTACTCGATAAGAGAAAAATGAATGTTTATTAATAGCTTACGTTCCATGATTAAATTACTTGGCCAAGTATATTGTCTTATTGCTCTATTTTTCCTCTGCGCGGTAAACAGTGTTGAACAACCTGTAAATACTTCAATAACTATTGCCATACATGGTGATGGCGTTATTCATCGAGAAGAAATTCAAAAACGTCTAGATAATTTTGAAAAACAATACCCTAACATTGATATTGACCTTTATTTTGTTAATGGCATGGAACGGTATTCTACCTATATTGATAAATGGCTCAATGGCTCAGAAGGGCCAGATGTCATTGGATGGGTAGGTGGTTCACGTGTTAAAAAGTATGTATCAAAAGGTTTAATTAAAGACTTAACCCCTTTTTGGAAAACAAATAAAAATCTTAACTTATTTCCTCAAGCGAACTTAGATTCTGTCCGGGTTAATGAAAAATTTTTTGGTATTCCCAAGAGCTCTGCAATCGTTGCATTTTATTATCGTAAGTCATTGATTAAAAACTTAAAAATAGAGCATCCAAAAACTTGGCAGCAGTTACTTGATACCTGTAATATTTTACACGAAAAAAAGGTAACCATGTTTGCTTTAGGTACGAAGGGAACAGAATGGGTTATTCATGGCTGGTTTGATTATCTAACTTTACGTTTACACGGAATAGATTTTTACAAACAACTAGCCTCTGGACAGAGTAGTTACTTAGATGTGCGAGTAAAAGAAACGCTTGAGCACCTTAAATCGTTGGTGGACAATAATTGCTTCAACCATGATCACGCTAATCACTCTACTTGGGATGTTTTTCCGACAATAATTAGAGGTCAAAGTGCGATGATTTTAGGAGAAGGTTTACCTCAAACTATCCCTTTTAACGATTATACTGACATTGGCATAACGGAGTTTGTTAATATCAAACCTGAAATTCCTAATTACACCGTAGTACCTGTCAGCACATTTGTGGTACCTCATTACACTGAAATAACACCAGAGATCACCACGCTACTTAACTTCTTGACTTCAGAAGGTTTTCAAAAGCACCATCAAGCAAATATAAGACATTTACCCACAATGATCACAACAAACCTACCACCTAATGAGCTCGTAAAATCCGCTACTGAGATCATACAAAACTCACCTGGCAGTATTCAGTACTTTGATCGGGAAGTAGATATACGCTTTTCAAGTAAAACCCCTAAGATATTTGTTAACTTTATCGATCACCTTAAGGTTGATGAAACCATGCAAACATTAGAGGAGCTAAGACTAAGCGTTTTTGGTGGAGTGGAGGTAAAGTAATTAAATATCATTAAGGTGCTTCAAAACGCTTGCAGATAAAGTTTGATAGATACCTGACACAGCAGCGTCATAAAACTTATCAAGGCAGCGTCCTAGTGCATCGTCATTTATATACTCCGCCTTGCTCTTTACCTATAAGTCGCTCAACGGGCTGTTCTTTAAAGTATTGCGATCACCCTGCTCAGGAAGTGCTTTATCAATTAACTTGGCAATACTAGCTCTTTGCTCATGCCGGGAATCAAACCTAAATGATCAAGACCTTTTGTTGAATACGATGCCATAGCTTTTCCACCACCCAAAGATTTTAATTAGATTAATAAGCTCATGTTAGTAGTTGCTTACTTGATGGTTTGTATGTGACTAATCTGCCCCGCTACTATTCCACAACTACTTTCACAACTACTTTTTAGTTGTGAAAGTATAACGTTGGAAATTTACATTCCGGGTTAAGTTTATTTAATTTTTAATACTTGTGCATATTTTGAAGGTGATTTAATGGGTAGTGTTACAACTAAACCTGCATCAGTTTGCTTAAATGCTAATTCATCTTTTACACCAATCATAGTGACCGACTCAATTTTGTTTGAGTAACGTTCTGGTGTAATACCTTTAATGGTGACTTTACTGTTATTACCGGGCCAAGCTAAGAAAGTTGCATATAAAGTATCGCCATTTTTAGTGAAACGAACATCACTGCTGTTAAAGTCTTTACGATTTTTTTCACCGTCATTAGAGTTTTTACCGTCTGGTACAAATGTTTCACCTTCGCCATAAATAATCCATGGACGTGTTTTATAAATGGCTTCACCATTGAGTTTCAACCAACCACCAATTTCTGCAAGGAGTTTAACCTCTTCGTCAGGAATCGTTCCGTCGGGTTTAGGGCCAATATTAAGCAACAGAGAACCATTCTTACTGACAATGTCGATCATATCATCTACCAATGAATTAGCATCACGGTATTCATGGTTTGTAACGTAGCCCCAAGATGTTTTAGAAACTGAAGTATCTGTTTGCCAGAAGTGAGGATGAATGTCAGTCATACCACCACGTTCAATATCAAGAACAGCTGATCCAGGAATGAAAGAGCGCATATCAGCATGTTCTTTATAATTCAATGCTGGCATACGATCCCAGTTAACACCTTTGTTGTAGAAATAACCGGTAAACTCTTTAACATGTTGATGGAAAGGCTCAGATGCCATCCACCAGTCAAACCAAATAAGTTCAGGTTCATACATATCAACAATTTCTACAGTACGTAGTAACCAGTCATCCATAAACTCTTGCGAAGGGGGTGTTTCGCCTTGTTCTGAAGTCTCTCGGTTTACGGCTGGACCATATAAATCTCGGTAAGCATCATCTTGTACGTCTGAAGGCATTTCTCTTCCGCCATCAAAGAACCACCAGTTTTCTGCGCGATGACTTGATAAGCCGAAATGAATATCATTTTTTTCAGATGCGTTCTTCAGTTCTTGAATTATATCGCGTTTAGGTCCCATTTCAACCGAGTCCCAGCGAGTGTAACTGTTGTCATACATTGAAAATCCATCGTGGTGCTCAGCCACAGGAACAATATATTTAGCACCAGAGTTTTTGATCACAGTTAACCATTTGTCAGCATCAAACTTTTCAGCTTTGAACATTGGGATGAAATCTTTGTAACCAAACTCTGTTTGTGACCCCCAAGTTTTCGCATGATGTGCCTTTTCATCACTCCCCTTTTCATCACGGTACATTTTTCTTGGGTACCACTCGCCATTGTATGCAGGAATTGAATAAGGTCCCCAGTGAATAAATATTCCAAACTTTGCGTCTTGATACCACTCTGGTATTTCGTATTGTTTAAAAGATTCGAATGAAGCTTTATAAGGTCCTTGATTTGCAACCTGACGAATTTCTGCTAATTTTTGTTTTCTTTCTTTCTCAGAAGCAACCTTTCCTATTGCGTCATTATTTGGACTATCGCATGCGCTAAGAAGACTTATTAACAGAGTTGCTAGCATAGTAGTTTTCATCATCGTTACTCTTTTTAATTTATTAAGAAGAAGTATGAAAAAGCCCCAACGAAAAGAGGCTTTGTTTCAATATTTAGGGTTAAGGCTATTACTTTTACCAATTAATGTGCATTAGGTAGCATTTCGGTATTAACCTTTTTAGCTTGTTGAGTACTAGGTACATTTAACCGGCGATTAAATCGCTCTGGATAAAGAGTGGTATTAAAGTCTTTAGCCATGTTAACCATTTCTGGGTAAGGAATATCCGCCACATTAACAAAACCAACATTGTAAGATTCGCCATCAAATGCTCGACCAGAAATTGGCGAATCTAAATATTGGAACCAATGTGCACCAACGAAGTTATCATGTCCTGACACGCTGTCCATATAGGTACGATATTTTTTTGCTCGGTCTTCTTGATCACTTGCATATTGTAAACCAGGGTGTAATAAACCAGTATCGCTGGTTGCGCCAAAATGGTATTCACCAATTAACGCGGGTAGATCAACTTGACGTAAAAACTCCCAATCGAATGGTTGTAAGCCTTGATCATAAACATTAAAACTCAATACGTCGGTATAAGTGGTTGCTGCTTTAACGGTTTCATCAGGCATCCCCCAAGTTGCCATACGTACGCCCATATATAAATGGTTAGGTAAAACTCGTTCAATTGCTGTATGCACTACACTAAAGTACCGACTAGAAAGCATGAATAACATTTCCGAAAGATCAGTCTCAAGTGCTTGGTTATATTCTGTAAATTTAACGCCTTTTTTAAACGATTGAATACTCGATATATCGGTTGCCCACGCTTTATTGATTCCTTCAATTGTTTTATATTTATTAATGACATACTCACTAAATGCTGCTTTTGCAGGGCTGTGCTCTGCATCCATCGCCATCGCGGCCACAGGTATAAAATAACGGTGCTCTACAGGCCCTGTTTTATAACCCCACGTTTTTTCATTATCGACAAATATTCCAACACACCAAGGTGATGCTTCAATTTCACGTGCTACTTGTTCTATTGTTAAATTTGCACGACGCTCAAACTCAGGATCAAAAGCATCAGGCATCGCATGCCAAATTTCATTACCGGTTTTAATTTCTTTAAAGTCACCAATAATCCAACCATTAGCAAAATAAGGTACTTTTTGATTAGGATAAAAAGCAGGATCAACCCAATTTCCCATTGATGTCATGCCCCAATCCAACATGCGATTTAAAGTGTTTTCTTGCCACTTTTCAATAAAATCAGTTGCACCATATTTTCGTTCTAAATTAGCGCGATAAAAACTAAACGTTTCACCATGAGGCAAAGGCCCACTGTGAAATGAACGGCGATAACTATAATGTTTACCTAAAGGCTCATTGTGCTCTGGCAACCATTCAAATAAGTTATGTCTAAGTTCACTGGCTAAATATCGTGTTTTAGCAATAGCTTCAGGTATATCAACTTTGCCTATAGAGTCTTCTGGCGTAAGTTCTTCTGGGTCTCGGTAACGAATGGAGTCGTCTGTAAAATCCATACCTGTAGTGGTGTACATATTTGCTAAACGAACATTAGCAACACCATTTGAAAAGAATAAGTAACCTTCAGGGTCAACTAACCACCATTTGCCATCCACTTTTTCGGTTCTAAAGTAACCACTTGCTTTTAGTTTTGGTCCATTCTTCCAACCACCAAATTTAGAACGATCGGCTAATGGCTTAACATTCTCTAATTGAGCAAGTTCTTTCGCTGACACTTGTTCA
This sequence comes from Colwellia echini, assembly GCF_002843355.2. Taxonomy (GTDB): domain Bacteria; phylum Pseudomonadota; class Gammaproteobacteria; order Enterobacterales; family Alteromonadaceae; genus Colwellia; species Colwellia echini. The sequence goes on along the minus strand of NZ_PJAI02000001.1, from coordinate 344,907 downwards.
AACGCTTCTAATGAGTCAACTTTAATCGGAAAATTGGTTTTCGCATTCTGACCAAATTCATCCACTAAATGATAAACAAAAGATTCATCGTATTTGGGGTTTTTTCTAAGCTCAATATTATCAACTCGAAGCTGGGTATTGGTCATATTAGTACGGGTATTTAGCGATAAACGAGTAACACTGTCGTTTTTCATATCGTAATAGCCATACATTAAGATAAACATAAGTTCATCCGTATCCCAAGGCTTTGGATTTTCTCTCATGCCTGTGTCTATATTCCAGAACAAACCATCAACTGGAGCAATCAAGGTGTGCTTTTCGCCCGCGGGGATAGCTACATGACGATGTAATTCTGAACCTTGTGAGTTTATCGACAGGAATAAAGTCACGGTGTCTTTACCTGTATTTTCTACATCAAGCGCAACGTGGTACTCTTGATATTTTGTCCAATCTTGCGGAGATTCAAAATCGAAGTGTATTCCACTGTATCTTGCTGAATTTAAAAACGATATCTCTAACGCCTTGTTATTGTTATCTCTCACAATTTGATAATTGGCATTCTCAGCCGTGACTTTTAAGTCTATATCATCAAAGTTAGTCAGCACTTCTAGCGTTTCATATTCTGGTGTTTGATACTCTTGCTTTAACTCTGCTGGTGTATTGTCTGCATCATGAAAACAGCCATTCAATAATAAAATACATACTAAATACTTTATTTTATTGGATCTGATGATTGGGAACTTCACTTTACTCTCCTGTTATAATACAAATCATAATTATCTTTATTTATAATTGTGACTTTAATCGTTCTATAATAATGCTCCTAAGATTACACAAAGAGAACAATAAAAAAACAATTAACTGTTTTTTGTTTACAATAATAAAAGAATGATAATTATCTGCTGTAGTAATAATAGTAAACACTACTGTAAGCGTCCGTTAAACCACACATTTCAACTAGATTAACTAGGAAGTTTTAAAACATTAAAAGCAACAGCCACTAAAATATGTGAGCAGTTAGGAAACTAGTGTTCAGGTTAAATTACACTTAGCTTGTAAACTTGATGTGAAAACGAATAAGATGCTAGGCCACATCATTCCAAAGCACTGTATCGATAATTAAAGCGCCCTAAACTCGTCGAATAAGAGCTTTAGTAACCTCAGTGCCTTGGATTGGGATAACTCATTATTTAAATCAAACTTAATAAGGGTCGTTAGGTTTAATTTTTATAATCTCAGCATAATCAACAATTTCGTTTTCTATTCTCCACTTGTCACACATAGCGGTTAATTTTGCGACCAACTCAGGTTTTTGACTGGCTAAATTATTGGTTTCTCCAGGATCATTATCTAAGTCATAAAGCTCATAAGCGATACCTGGTTTTGCTAGTGTTTGTAAGTACCAACCGGCTTCAATTAATAATTTCCAACGCCCTTGATAAACAACACTCTGCTGTCCTTTATCATTATTGAATATAACTTCAGGTGGAGCCATTTTTTCACCTTTAAGTGTTGCCATAACACTACGGCCATCAGGTTTTCTTGGTGTTTCGCCACGAAATTTTTCTGGAAACGTGGTATCTGTGATTTCTAATATCGTTGGTACTATATCGCCAACCCATACAACATTATCGGTGATCGTTCCCGGTTTAGTTACCCCTGGCCAATTTGCTATAGCATGCGTACGTGCACCACCTTCCCAAAGTAAGGCTTTCACACCTTTATAAGGGATATTCATTAGATCACCAATATGAGAGGCTGCGCCGTTATCTGAAAAGTATAAAATCAGTGTGTTTTCATATTCGCCTGTATCTTTAAGCCCTTGAATAAGTTTACCCACATTTTCATCTACTTTTTCTACCATGGCAGCATGTACTGCCGCTTGCAGACGATATTGATCAATTTTTTCTTTATCTTGTTTCGTCCACATGTAGTTGTTATTTGTAGTGTTTACATCTTTTGCAAACATACCCGTTTCAACTAGCCCCTCATGGCGAGCATCAGCCACGCTTTGTAAGTTTTCATAACGTTTTAGATATTTTTGAACGAGTTCTTCTGGTGCCTGTAACGGTTTATGTGGCGCTCGATAGGCTACGTACATAAAAAATGGTTCTTTTTCAGTAGAGGCCTCTTTAATCATATCAATAGCGCGGTCTGTCATACCATCTGTTGCGTAAAAAGCTTTGCCTGACTTTCCATCACATGCGCTGTAATGTTTTTTACTAAAAGCATTACCTGCGTAACAGCGCATGTTGTAGTTATAATCGTATTTTAGTTTTGCTCTTTTATTACCTTCATAATATTCATGCTTATCTTCAGGTGTGGCAAATAAGTTGCCTTGCGCACCATGAAAAACAAAACTTTTTTGAAAACCACGTTGTGGTGGTAAACCAAGGTAATCTAGATCCATTTCTTCTTGGGTAAGCTTCATCCCGGAATGTGAGCTTATCCAACCTGGTGACATTGCTTTGGGGTGTTCTTTGATATAACTACCACCTAAATGCCACTTACCAGCCATCATAGTTTGATAACCATTATTACTGAGTAATTCTGAAATTAAAGGTTGTTCATAAGGTAGTCGTCCGCGATGCGCTTTAAAGGGCAATTCACGTACCCAATCGCCGACAACACCACCGCCAAAACCTACCTGTGCAGCATCAACGCCGGTTAACAAGGTAGCTCGGGTAGGGCTACATCGAGCATTACTGTAAAAGTTACTAAAACGAATGCCTTCATTAGCTAATTGATCAAGGTTTGGAGTTTCAATCTCACCGCCAAAAGTTCCTAAGTCGGTATAGCCTGAGTCATCAGAGAGGATCACAACAATATTAGGCCGTGTATCTGCAGCATAACTAGTAAATGATAATAAAAAGGTACAAATTAAAACGATATATTTGAAAGTAAATTGACTCATTATGTATTACTCATGGGTGTTGATTATTAGTAACTTGCGTAAATAATATAAGGCGCATCAATGTAAAGGGAACTACTTCTACATTGACGCACCTTATGTAAACTTAAAGTTCTGGTTATTATTTATCGTTAGTAAAACGTCTGTTATAGATGTTTCGATTTACCTTTTTAGCTGCATCAACTAAAGGCTGATAAGGTATATCGGTTACTGAAACAAAACCGACATTATAGTTTTCACCATCAAGTGCTCGCCCAGTTAACGGAGAGTCTATGTACTGAAACCAATGTGTTCCGACAAAATAAGGATTATCGATAGCACTATTAACATATTCAGTGTATTTCTTACCGCGATCTTCTTGGCTAGCCGCATGGATAAGACCAGGATTTAACAAACCCGAGTCTACTGCGCCATTATGAAATTCACCAATGATACTTGGGCGATCTATTTCTTCTAAAAACGTCCAAAAATCTTCATTAATAGCTTCTTTGTAATAGTTATAACTCACTACATCAACAACGTCTGCTGCCGCCGCTCTTAATTCTGGTGTCATGCCCCAATCAGCGAATCTTACGCCCATGTAAAGATGATTTGGCATTAACTCATCCATAGCATTATTCACTACACTGAAGTATTTATGACCAAAGACATAAAGCATAGTTGAGAAGTCTTTAATCATTGCATCATTAATATCTGTAAGCTTTACTCCTTGTTCGAATGATTTCCATGATGCTACATCGACTTGCCAAGCCGAATTTAATGCGTTAACTGTTTGGTATTTATCTTTTAGTATTTGGGTGAATTTTGCTTTGGTTGGGCTACTATTTGCTTCCAAACTTAGCGCACTGATAACAATGCCGTATTGGCTTTCAACATTACCCATTTGTCCCCAGCTTTTTTCGTTGTCGATAAACACGCCAACACACCACGGACTATTTTTTACTTCGCTAGCAACTTGTTTAACGGTTGAGTATGCGCGTTCTTTAAATTTAGGGTCAAAAGGATCAGGTAATGGCGACCAGTAATCATTGCCGCTGCTAACCGTTTTAAAGTCACCAATTATCCAACCGTTAGCGAAATATGGAAATTCTTCCATATCATAATAATTGGGGTCTATCCAATTACCAAATGAAGTAAACCCCCATGCTTGCATACGTTTAAGCGTGGTTTCTCGCCATTTTTCATCTATTTTTAAATGATCATCTGTTTGATACTTGCGAGCTAAATTAGCTTGATAAAAACTATAAGTTTCCCCTTTAGGAATTACCCCTGAGTGAACTTCTCTTCGGTAACCAAAATGCTCTGCCATAGGCTCACCATATTTTGGTAACCAATTAAACATATCAGCACGCAGCGTTGAACTTACATGTCGACTTGACCAAGCATCTTTAGGTGCTCGATTTAAGCCAATAGAGTCCTCCGGTGTTAAGTCACCAGGTTCTCTCTGTTTAATTAGGTTAGGATCAAAGTCATAACCTGTAATGGTAGACGTATTTGCCATACGCACATTGGCTAAACCATTAGAATAAAACAAGTACCCTTCAGGGTCTATTAACGTCCATTTATCTTGGTATTTATCAACACGGTAAAAACCAGTAGCTTTTAATTTAGGGCCATCAATCCAGCCATTAAATTTTGAACGGCCTAGTATTGTAGTGTTTTTTAATGCCTGCTGTTCTTGGTTAGAAAGCTCAATAAGCTGTTCAACTGTAGATATTTTATTTTCAAAATTTATTTTGGCATTTTGACCAAACTTATCGACTAAACCAACAAGGTAGTTATTGTCTGTTGCTTCCGGTGTCACCAGTTGAATATTATCAAAAGTCAGTGACTTATCTTCTGGTACTCCGATAACTTTAAAAGTCACTTTCTCAACTTTAGCTAAATTAATTTGCTTAGTACCATAGCGCCAAATTATTGGGGTGTAACGATCTTGCCAACTATCAGGGTTACTTCTTATACCCGCTTCTTGATTAAGATATTGCCCTTTTAACTCGACAACATAGCTGTCGCTTGATTGTGCGGGCACTACAAAGCTTCTATTATGCGTTTTACCATCGCTATCAGTTACAGAGACATAAAGGTGTGTAGAAGAAACTAATGGACTAGTTATATCAAAGGCAAGTCCAAAATATCCTTTTTCACTCCAATCCCATGGCTTAGCACTAGAAAATTCAACGGAAGACTCGTGGTTAGCTTGGCTTTTAAAGTCTATTTTTAAAACTTTATTTCCATCGTTATCTTGTAACGATTTGCTAGCATTCACTACCTTAACAGCCGTTAAGCTTTCATCTTGTTCAAATGAATAAATAATATTATTCGAGTCAAGATTCCCAACCGTTTTATCGACTATAGCTGTTGAATTATCAGTACATCCCATCATTGCTAGCATTACGCCAGCAGTGATGGTTAGTTGGTATTTAACATTAAACAAACTATTTACCATATCGATTTTGATACATAGTAGAGGTCACGTCTTTTACTGCTTTTATTAATTCAGGGTAAGGAGTATCAGTTACATCAACAAAACCGATATTGGCATTTTCGCCATCTAAAGCTCTACCCGAAATAGGCTCATCAACATACTGGAACCAGTGAGCACCAACCATATAAGGTTTATTTAACACACTCTCCATATATGTTTTATACATTTCGGCACGGTCTTTCTGCGAACTTGCATGTACAATACCCGGGTTAAACATCCCAGAATCTGTTGCTGTACCAATATGGAATTCACCAATGGCTACTGGTAAGTCAACTTCTTCTAGAAACTTCCAAAAATGTTCTTGTACGCCTTCTTCATAAATATTAAAACTTAACACATCTGAATACGTGGTTGACGCTTTAATAATTTCATCAGGCATCCCCCAATTAGCCATGCGAGCTCCCATGTATAAATGGTTTGGTAAAATTTCCTCTAAAGTATTATGAACAACAATAAAGTATTGTTCTCCAAGCATTTCAAGCATTGTCGATAAGTCATCTATTTGGTTCTCATTAAATACTGTAAAATCAATACCTTTAGCTAAATCCTGCCAGTTATCCAGTTGAATATTCCATGAGTTATTTAACTTTCCGATAGTTTTATACTTGCTTTGTAAATGTTTCATAAAAGCGTTTTTAGCTGGACTTTCTTGTATATCTTTTGAAAGTGCATCAATGATCACACCATAACGTGCTTCAACACTGCCCTCTCGTTCTCCCCAGCTTTTTTCATTGTCGATAAAGATACCAACACACCAAGGCGAATTTTTGATTTTTACCGCAATATCTTGAATTGTGATTCTTGCACGCTCTGCAAAAAATGGGTCATACGGATCAGGCATTAATCCCCAGTGATTTGTTTTACCTGACAAGGTTTTAAAGTCACCAATAATCCAACCGTTGGCAAAGTACGGCACTTGTTTAGCAGGATAAAACATCGGGTCAACCCAATTACCAAACGAGGTAAATCCCCAGTCTTTCATACGCTCTAGTGTTACATCACGCCACTTGTCTTCAAAAGAATTTGGATATTGTTCTCCATATTTACGCTCTAGATTGGCTCGATAAAAGCTAAAGGTTTCGCCATGAGGTACTGCACCTTTAAGTGTTGAACGACGGTAACTATAGTTATTTGCTAATGGGTCATCGTAACTAGGTAACCATTCAAACATATTATGTCGTAACGGAGAGCTTATATAACGTGTAGCCTTAATCTCTTCAGAAACTTCTACGATACCCATTGAGTCTTCTGGCGTTACTTCATAATCATAACGAATACGAACTTTGTCATCTTTAAAGTCAACACCTGTAAGGGTTGATAAATTTGCCATACGCACGTTAGCTGGGCCGTGGGAAAAATATAAATATCCTTCTGGATCTACCATCCACCATTTACCATCAACTTTTTGTGTTCTGAAGTAACCCGTTGCTTTTAACTTAGGTCCTGCGCTATAACCACCAAACTTTGAACGATTAGGCATACCTTTAGATTCTGAGAGCTCTTTAAGCTCTTTAGCAGAAACTTCGTTAAGTTGCGCTAAGGAGTTTATTTTCATCGAACTGTCTAATTTTGCATTCTGACCAAACTTATCAATAATGCCTTTCATCCAGTAAGGATCAGATTCAGGGTTTTTTCTTACACGAATATTGTCTATTTCAATTTGTTTATTTTCTAATAAACCAATGGTGAAAAAATTAAGTGCCGCTACCTTGTCTAAATTAACATTATCAGCACGCCAAGAACGCCAAATCATCAGTTGATCTTCGGTTTCCCAAGGTGGCGCATCGCCCCAAAATCCAGTTTCGGTTTCAGCTTCTTTACCTGTTAGTGGGAAGTATATTGTGCCAGAAAAATTAGCAGCTAAGCTAATGGAGCGACTTTGATATTCTCCTGCTTCATTTTCAACAGAGAGATAGAGTTGTATTGATTTATCTTGTTCATTGGTAACGTCGAAAGCCAAATTATAATCTTGAAATTTCTCCATCTGCCAAGACTGATTAGGCTTTACGGTAACTTGAGAAATATTTTCGCTAGCCAAAAACTCAATATTTAAACCGGCATCATCTAAACCAGATTTATTATCACTTTTTTTAACCAAAGCTGTAGCCGTAGGTGCATTTACCCATGATTGCTGTTGAGCTGAATCAAAATCTACTAGCGTTGATAACACTACTTCCTTAGCAAAGGCATCTTCTCCTGATGAAGAATTTGCATCTTTGTTGTCTGTCAATGCACTGCTGCAGCCAAAGAAACATAGACTAAATAATGTACTACTGATCACTGTACTTAACAGCGTTCTATTTTTTAATGTATTATTCATCATATTGGTTCACAAATTTTAATTAAATTATCTACAAATTGTTATTTATCACACTACATTGTTAACAATTAACCGTCAACCATATTTATTGTTTATGGATTACTTTTAATCTCACGACTTATAAAATTAAATAACCAATACATTTACACCCAAGCCACTTCAAGCTGAATTCTGTATTTTAAAATGGCTTGGGTATATTAATGAACCACTCATATCAGTACTTGCTAATTAACGAAGCTTAATCTGAACTTTAGTTATTTAGTGTCAGTAAAAAAGTTGAGATACAATCATCATAATTCTATAGTTCACTTCTATTTTTTATATTATTAACTTGAATAACACCCCTATTAATTGTATTTTGTTTACAATCTAATGTTTATTTGTTTTGAATTATTATTATTATTTTACATTGCAATGTAAAAGGTTAAAAACACTAACCTTAAAATTGTAAAACATAATAATTAATGAAGTAACGAATGAACTATTTCTATATTTGGTGCTAATGAGCTAGGCTTCACACCATAATAAAAAGAGTAACTTAAGATGTATCAATCAAATAACAAAGCATTTTTATACGCCTTTATTGTCTCCATAGGTGGTTTTATCTTCGGACTCGACATCATGTTGATATCGGGCACTTTTGAATACACAACGATAGAATTTGGCTTAACCGCCATCCAAAAAGGCAATATTGGAGCTGCCCCAGGTTACGGTGCTCTAGTTGCGCTTATTGTTGCAGGCTATTTTTGTGAGCATTGGGGGCGTAAAAAAACCTTAATGATTATTGCTGCACTCTATGTCTTATCAGCAGTAGGGTCTGCGCTTGCTCCAAGTTATGAATGGTTGTTTTCAGCACGTTTAATCGGTGGCTTAGCATTTACTTCATTAAGCTTAGCTTCTATGTACATTGGTGAAATTGCTCCGCCACAAATACGTGGAAAATTAGTAGGTCTTAATCAATTAAATATCGTTATTGGTATATTAGTTGCGGCTATATTAAATTACTACTTTGTTGCGTTTGCAAACTCAAACTCAGCTTGGGCTCAAGCAATTAACCTAACAAACACTAATGTTTGGCGATGGATGTTAGGTATTGAAACATTACCAGCAATTATTTGGTTTGGTTTACTCTTTTTAATCCCAGAAAGTCCACGCTGGTTAGTGCTTAATAATAAGCATGAACAAGCACGTAAAGTAATACACCAACTTAAACCTGCAAATGAAAACGACACTCACGTTGACGCTGAATTTGATCAAATAGTAGATAGCTTAAAAGATACCGGTCATTCTTTAAGTTATGTTGAGCAATTGAAATTATTATTTAGTAAAAATATTCGCATTGCTCTCACTATCGGCATGTTGATGGCTGCAGTACAAGCGTTATCAGGCATGAATGCGATACTCACATTTTTACCGATGATTTTTCAACAAGTAGGGGCTGGCGAGTCAGCCTTTGCGCAAGCAATATGGGTGAATCTTATCGGTGCATTCTTTACCGTTTTAGCCTTAATTTATATTGATAAAATTGGCCGTAGAATAATGCTGATTGGTGGATTAATAACATGTACTTTAAGCTTAGCCATTGTAGGATATGGCTTTTATGAAGCAACCTACATGATTACTAACGACTCATTAACGAGCATAGCCAATATAATAGATACATCAATACTCGCATCACTTGTTGGGGTTGAATTTACAAGTGATGTCGCTTTTAAACAAGCTGTTTTATCTTTAACAGGTGCAGAGAGTTTTGCCGTAATAGAAAATGCACTATTAGTTTCTTCAACGCACATGCAAGGTATGTTAGTGCTTATTGGTATTATTGTGTTTGTTTGTTCTTTTAACTTTTCATTAGGCCCTATTTTGTGGATATTATTTTCTGAAATTTTCCCAACAAAAGTACGTGCTATTGCCATTACCTCAAGTGCACTAATTGCCACAATTTTTGGCGGTATTTTAGTACCAACCCTTTTCCCTTGGCAATTAGAAAACTTTGGTGCAGCAACAACATTCTTAATTTACGCAGGCTTTTGCTTAAGCGGTTTATTGTTTGTTAGTAAAATGATGCCGGAAACTAAAGGAAAAACGATTGAAGAAATAGAAGAGATGTTTGCTGGTCATTTAGCAGATAAAAATAAAAAACATGCTGCTAAGTTAGCGTGATCTACTGACAGAACACCTTTTAATAAAAAAGGGTATTAACCGAAAAGGCTTTTGATTAAATCAAAAGCCTTTTTTTGTTTTAAAAATCTACGCATTAATAATTTAAATGACATGATTATCATTCACACACAGCCACAATTAAATTCACATAAAAATAAGAGATTCATATAAAAATAAAATATTGACTGATTTATTACGTTTATATTATAGTGAGTGCCGAACATTCCATTATTAATTCTCAGCTTAGCTGTTAGAGAGAACATACTATGAGCATCAAATTAACATCTGAACAAATAGACCAATTCAATGAAGACGGCTACGTTATCGCTAAAGGTTATTTCAATAAAAAAGAAATAGATCGTTTATCTGAAGTGGCTTTTAACGATCCTCGTTTACAGAACAATGCTTGGCATCAAAAAGACAGCTCAGGTAAAGTGAGTAAAGTTTGTATTTGGCAAGAGACTACGGATGATTTATACAGCATGTTCTCTCGTAGTCATCGTTTAGTTGACTCATGCGAAGCTATCATGGGTGAAGAAATGTACCACACCAGTACAAAGGTTATGATGAAAGAGCCAAAAGTAGGTGGTGCTTGGGAATGGCATCAAGACTTTGGTTATTGGCATCACGACAACCAAATGCTACATCCAAAAGCCATTAGTTGTATGGTTGCCATTAATCAAGCCACAGAAGAAAACGGTTGTTTACAAGTATTAAAAGGTTCGCATAAATTAGGCCGTTTAAACCATAATAGAACTGGCGATCAAAAAGGCGCGGAGTTAAAGTTTGTTGAACAAGCAATGAAACATCACGAATTAGTCTATGTTGAATTAGAGCCTGGCGATACCTTATTCTTTCACTGTAACTTGTTGCATAAATCTAACCAGAATAAATCGGATCATCCTCGTTGGTCAATGATAAGCGCCTATAATGCGATGACTAATCAACCTTGGGAAGAAAACGAAGCGGTTTATTATCCGCTAAACCGTGTAGATGATGACGCCATTATTAATTGGCAACAATCTTAGGTTTTAACTAACTTAGTTCTGGATAATGAATTTTATAAAAATGTAGTTTTCAGGTTAACTATTCCTATTCAATTTAAACGATGAATATTTTTAATACTCATCGTTTTTTTATATGGTAAAAAAGGTATCGTAATAATGACTAATTATTTTCCTAAGTCTCAACAAGATCCGCACGGAATGATTATTGGGCAAGGTGATTTTAAATATAAAGTAGATGCTCACTGGGGCAAACTTGATCCCAGCCAGAATCCCGTAGAAAACTGTCACGATATGGTCATAGACTCTAAAGGTCGTATTATCATGTTAACAGACAATACCAAAAATAATTTTATCATCTATAACAAAGATGGCAGCTTAGCTGAAGCTTGGGGATCTGAATATCCTGGAGCACATTCGATAGAAATTGTCGAGGAAAACGGCGAAGAATTCCTCTATGTGGTAGATCATGGTTGGGTATTAAACCGTCATTGGGATGGTAAAAGTACCGACGATTGGGCGTCACCTTATAACAAGGTTATTGCTCAACAAGGCTTTGTAGTCAAACTTACGCTCGATGGTCGTTTGGTGTACACCATAGGTCACCCAATGACCATTGGCATTTATCAGCCAGACATGCCCTTTCGTCCGTCTGATATTGCTGTGGCTCCCAATGGCGATATTTATATCACTGATGGCTATGGCTCTGATTTTGTTATTCAATACGATAGTTACGGTCGCTATATTAGCCATTGGGGAGGACAAAAAAATGAAGATAAAAATTACAACCTATTCAACACGCATGGTGTAGGTGTTGATACACGCAATCCAAATGATCCACATCTAATTGTCAGCTCTCGCTGGGAGCAATGTTTAAAATTATTTAATTTAGACGGTAGCTACCGTGGACGAATTGATACTCCCGGTGCTTATATTCACGGGCCGGTATTTAGCGGCGAAAACTTCTTTGCCCCAGTTTGTTGGTCACACATTGATGAAGAAAATGCTGAAGATTCGGGTTTTATTAGTGTATTTAATAAAGACAATAAGGTTATTGCTAATTTAGGTGGCACAGCACCTATTTATCAAGGTGGTAAACTACAAACTATGTCGACGACTTGGGATGTATTTAAGCATTGTCATGGAATGTGTATTGATGATGAAGGTAACTTATATGTTGGTCAATGGCGCGGCAATCAAAGTTACCCATTTAAGCTGACACCGATAAAATAATACTTTGTACGCTTTCATTCTCCTTTAATAAGCCACTTTAACAAACAAAAAAAGCCCCTTAATTGATGATACTAGTCAACTTAGCTAACTAGTATCACCTTTAAGAGGCTTTATATTTACTTTTTAACGTATTAGTTAATCAATGAATTAGTGACCTAATTCAAGAATACCCCACACTTCAAGGTTGTTAACCGTTACTACTGCATCACCATTTACATTGGTTGTAACAGGTAACGTAGTACTTGTACCATCAGGCAAGTGTATCGTTGCCGCTGTTACTGCTTGCGGGAAGTAGCTCGCTGGAACCGCTACTTCAACACCGTTAAGTGTCGGTGTTACACCATTGGCAAACGGACGATTAACTAAGTGTACAACATACGGCGCACTCAAATCAGTTTCATGAATTCGTGATACCGCTGATACTGTTTCATTCGAAACGCTGCCATTAATACTCACATTAATCGCTAAGTCTGCAATAGTACCGCGTTGACCAATATGTCTTACTTTACTGCCCTGTGCGTTTAATACCGCTAATTGCTCAGTAGTTAATAAGTTCTTATCTCCGTCAAAAAATACCACATCGAACTTATCAAAGTCTTCTTGGCGAGGTACAACAGGATAACCTTCGTCACCAAACACTAGCATGTCAAAGTTGATGTTTTCTTCGGTAAACAATCTCACACTGATTTGCATTTGATTGCCACCGTCAATAAAGCCCGCCTTCATTGATGAGTACATTGCGTGAACAAGACCCACTTTAGAATAAGAAGTGTAGTTATCAAACAAGTTCTCTTGTGCTCGAACAAATTGATAAATGTCACGATAATTATCTGCACCCGGAGACCAAACCCCCTCGTCACCTATCCAAACATTAGCAGGGATAGAGAATATACCGCCATAAGCATAAGCTTGTGCTACCCAACCACGACCAAAACGAGGAGCATTTTGTGCCTTAAGCTCTGCAAATTCCCAAGGATATGGGAAGTAAGCCAATGTTTTGCCTACCGCTTGTGCACCTTTTAAGTGAGCAAGAATATTAGTAGGGAGCTTTTCAATTGTTGTTTTTGCACCTAAATTCAATTCGCCCGATAAAAAAGTAATATTCTCGTTAAAGGTATAACCTCGAGACTCAAATAAATGTGTACTAGCACCAATTTCAATATCAGGACGTTGTTGACGAATGTAGGTTAATACTTCAGCAAATTTTTGGTTCCATACATCACGGTTGAAATAAATGAAGTCTTCAACCATAGGAATATTTCCTGTGATTTTGTCTGCGCCGTTCGCAAATGCTTGGTGTGTTATTCCTGCATTAAGTAAATGCTGTTTGTAGTCAAAGGTAGTTATATCGTCAATTCCCAGAGCTTCTAGCTCAGAGTTACTATATTTTTTACCTAACCAGATACGGAAGTTTTCCATGGCGTATGGCGAAAAGTCGCCACCAAAAGTACGCATATCTGTGGTGCGTGTTGAGTTAGTTTGCGTATCAAACATTAAGCGTTCAGGATTAGCTTTTAATATTTGGTCAACTTGTGACTTCATAAATGGCACAAAAGCTGGGCTATGATTACTCAACCAATTATTGTTAAAACCGTTATGGCTGAGATAACCCATAAAAGTCATTCTTACGTATGTATCATCTAAAGTAAGTACGTAATGTTTTTCTGGGTTAGTCATGTATTCAGTAAACCAACGAAATCCCCAGTCAAATTCACCGCGCGCGGTATATTTAATACCTTCGTTTTGAAAATTTGCTACAAGATTTGTCCAGTCAATAATAGTTGTATCATCGTAGAAATCTTCCTCTGGCGGATGTCCCCAGAATGCTCCAGTTGCGCCAAAATCATCGTAACCTGTAAGATCGCTATTTTGTGGGTAGGTATACCAAACATCAGATTTCAATACTTGTTTAGCAGTAGGTATTGCAACGGGTTTTTTAAGGTACATGACGTCCGTATCTGGACCTTCAATTTCGGCTACAAAATGATCTTCAGGATTATAATGCGGCGCAGGTGCTGCCGTGTAATCACCAATACGTGTAATGCGTACTTGGTCACCACTCCACTGCCAATCTGAGCCACCGTAAGCTTGTACACGTAGATCATAAGAGCCTGCGGTTTCTACCGCAAAGTGACCACCTGCTAAACCAAACTCTTCAGAAACATCCCAACTCCCCGTAGAAGTCATGTAACCATAAGCAACAAGCGAGTCACCAAGCATAAGGCGAGCACCATAACTACCTAGAGTTGCTGCAGCAATAGTTATATACGCTTGATAAGTTCCTGGCTCTGTAAAGGTAACTTGGTAATCACCATAATCGCCATTAGTTACCCAATTTATACCGGTAGCCGTTTTACCAAAACCGATGGTATTGTCGCCACCTACTTTGCCGCGTGCACCAGTACTAATAAAGTCTTCTAGCTGGACAATGATGTCGCCATCATTTTGTTCATTAGGGTTACCTGTTTCCTCACCTTCTGATGTAAATATGTTATCGCTTAATGTTGAAGGATGAACAAAGTTTGTGCCGCCATCAACATCAATACCAAAACCTAGATTGTCACCAACTGCGCCACTTCCGCCATCAAGATTACCTATTCTCAGTTCGAAGCTGTGTGTACCTGGAGTCAAGTTCAGATCACTCGTTGATGTTGCGGTTTCCCAACTATCATCAGAAAGGACAAGTACCCCATCAATATACAAACGAACAGAATCATCAATATGTTCAGAGAAAGAAATATGCCCGTCGTCGTCAGTTATGAAACCAGTATAAATCTCAGTAGTTTCACCGCCAATTTCGTCTTCTGTTTGCAATAAATCTGTTGTGCGCACCCAATTAGGGTTGGCATCTGTTTCATTCATTGCGCCAGCAACTTCACCGTACAATAAACCAACAACATGTTCACCGCCATTAGCCTTTTCACAACCATCTGCATCAACACTAGTCCCTGCAGGGGTGTCAGGGCATTGATCTAGCGTGTCGTTTACGCCATCGTTATCGGCATCTTCATTAACCACAACTGCACAACCCATAGCATCAACACTAGTCCCTGCTGGGGTGTCAGGGCATTGATCTAGCGTGTCAATCACGCCATCGCCATCGGCATCTTCAATAACCACAACCGCACAACCCATAGCATCAACACTAGCTCCTGCTGGGGTGTCAGGGCATTGATCTAGCGTGTCAATCACGCCATCGCCATCGTCATCTTCAATAACCACAACCGCACAACCCATAGCATCAACACTAGTCCCTGCTGGGGTGTCAGGGCATTGATCTAGCGTGTCGTTCACGCCATCATTATCTGTATCTTCATTTACCACAACCGCACAACCCATAGCATCAACACTAGAGTCTGATGGAGTGTCAGGGCATTGATCTAACGTGTCATTCACGCCATCGTTATCTGTATCATCATTTACCACAACCGCACAACCCATAGCATCAACACTAGAGTCTGATGGAGTGTCAGGGCATTGATCTAACGTGTCATTCACGCCATCGTTATCTGTATCATCAATAGCTATGCAACTATTACCATCCAAGATTTCAGTACTAAGACATTCTTTTATTTCCGTTGGTATTTCTTCGTCTGAACATGCTGACAGTAGTAACAATGTTGTTGAAAAGAGTAGTATTTTTGATGTTTTCATTGGTTTTCTCCAGTATGAAAAATGTTTATTTTTATAGTTAAATGCTTAAGGTGGTAGTACTAACAACTCACACTTTCAGCAAATACATGGTATTTTTCTCACAGTCAATGTAATTGCTTTTGTAAATTGTGTAAAGTAAATTGTTAACAAATGTAAATTTTTTAAGACAAATGAACACACCAAGGTACGTCAGTAAATTACATGAAGGTTGGTCTTCAAGCTCTCGTTATAGACATTTAGTTTGTTGGAATGAGCTTTCTTTGCCTTTGTCTGATTAAGGGGTAATCATCTTAGGTGTTGATTTCAATATATTTTATCGTATTTTCTTAAACAGATAAGTACGGTTGAACGACCTGACATAGCATAAATTTTCTAAGCTAGTTTAGAAGCCATGTCGCCTTTTTAGCGCGGCAACAATTTGTAATACAAAGCTTAATGAATAATTATCTTTTGCTCATTTAGCATGTACTTTTAGCATGTAGTGGTTGTGAGTTGCACATAATAAGCCCTATATGTGTAAACACATTGCAGAACGGAGCAGTGGAGTTTTAAAAAAGCCCCTTATTAATAAGAGGCTTTATATTTATTTTACATAGATATTAGTGAATTAATGAGCTAATTCTAATATACCCCACACTTCAAGGTTGTTCACTGTTACCACTGCATCACCATTTGCATTGGTTGTAACAGGTAACGTAGTACTTGTACCATCAGGTAAGTGTATCGTTGCCGCTGTTACAGCTTGCGGGAAGTAGCTCGCTGGAATCGCTACTGCAACACCGTTAAGTGTTGGTGTTACACCACCAGCAAATGGACGGTTAACTAAATGTACAACATACGGTGCATTGACATTAGTCTCGTGAATACGAGAAACTGCGGATACTGTTGCGTTAGAAACTGTACCATTAATATTCACATTGATAACTAAATCATCAATAGTACCACGTTGGCCTATGTGTCTAACCTTGCTGCCTTGTGCATCTAACACAGCTTGTTGCTCAGCCGTTAAGTAATTCAAGTCGCCGTCATAAAAGATATGATCAAACTTGTTAAAATCTTCGGCACGCGGCACAACAGGATAACCTGCATCACCAAACACTAACATGTCAAAGTTTATATTGTCTTCCGTAAGGATTTTCACACTTGATTGCACCTGATTACCACCATCAATGAAACCTGCTTTCATTGATGAGTACATAGCATGAACAAGACCGACTTTCGCATACGAGGTGTAATCATCGAACAACTGCTCATTTGCACGAACAAATTTGTAGATGTCACGATAGTTATCAGCACCAGGAGACCAAGTAAATACATCACCGCCTACCCAAACGTTTGCAGGAATAGAAAACAAGCCGCCATAAGCGTAAGCTTGCGCAACCCAGCCACGACCGAAACGAGGAGCATTTTTAACACGAAGTTCTTCAAACTCCCAAGGGTATGGGGCGTAGGCTAACGGTTTATTAATCGCTTGTGCACCTTTTAAGTGAACAAGAATATTGGTTGGTAATTCAGCTGTAGATGTTCTAGCACCTAAGTTTAATTCACCAGATAAGAAAGTAATATTCTCGTTAAAGATATAACCTCGTGATTCAAATAATTGTGTACTTGCACCAATTTCAATATCAGGGTGTGTTTCACGAATATAAGACAATACTTCACCGAACTTCTGATTCCAAACGTCACGGTTGAAGTATAAGAAGTCTTCAAGCATCGGAATATTACCTGTAACTGTATCTGCAGCATTTGAGAACGAAGTATGCGTTACACCGGCATCAAGTAAGTGCTGTTTGTAATCAAAGGTATTAATGTCGTTAATACCCATGTTTGCAAGAGCTGCGCTACTGTACTTTTTATCTAACCATATACGGAAGTTCTCCATTGCATATGGCGAGAAGTCGCCACCGAAAGTTCGCATATCGGTTGAGCGGGTAGAGTTGGTTTGTGTATCAAACATTAACTTATCTGGATTAGCTTTTAATAGTTGATCTACTTGCGACTTCATAAAAGGCACAAACGCAGGACTATGATTACTTAACCAATTGTTGTTATGACCGTTATGGCTTAAGTAACCCATAAATGTCATTCTCACATTACGATCATCAAGAGTTTGAACATAATGAGATTGAGGACTCGTTACATACTCAGTAAACCAACCGTACCCCCAGTCAAACTCTCCTCGAGCGGTATATTCAAGACCTTCGCTTTGATATTTATCAACAACGTTAACCGCCCAATCCATGATCACTGTTTCATCATAGAAATCGGATTCAGGTGGGTGCCCCCAGAAAGACCCCGTAGCACCAAAGTCAGCATAATCGCCTTCTTGACCACCATTATCTGCATCGTAAAAATCGCGATTTTGTGGATAAGTATACCAAACATCAGATTTCAACAATTTATTAGCTGCTGATATTTCTACCGGATCTTTCAAGAAGGGTAACCCTGTCACCGGGCCTTGAACTTCAGCTACATAATGATCGGCCGGATTGTAGATTGCAGGTGTACGAACAGTATTGTCGTTAACTTTAGCTATCCGAACAAAATCACCACTCCATTGCCAATCTGAACCACCAATTGCTTCAACGCGTATTGTGTGATTACCAGATGTTTCTACAACAAACTCACCACCATACAATTCATTTTCAGCCGAAATAGACCATCCACCTGTGCTTTCAAAGTAGCCCCAAGATGCAGTTTCTCCGTCAAGATCTATACGAGCACCAAAGCTACCTGTTTCTGGGGTAGTAACAGTGATAAACGCACGGTAAGTACCTGCTTCAAGGGCAATATTATTGTAGACGCCATAATCACCATTAGTAACGAAACCTACATTTGTGCCTGTGTCACCAACAACGAAACCGTCGTTAGGATCACTAGCAACACGACCGGTAGTACCTGTAGTATTAAAGTCTTCCAATTCGATGATAATATCATCTCCATCAATAATACTTACATCACCATTTTCTACTCCTTTCGAAGTGAAAAAACTTGCACCTAATTCCGCAGGTTTTAAGAAGTTTGTACCACCATTAACGTCGATGCCAAAACCGATAGAGGTTCCAACAGGACCGCTACCACCATCAGCATTACCTAAACGTAGTTCAAATGAATATTGACCTGGAGCAATATCACCAGCGCCAATATTCACAGCAACCGCTTGTGTTGAGTTTTGCCAGCTATCATCTGAAAGAACGAGTTGACCCGCAACGGTTAAACGTACACTGTCATCCATATCTTCAAAGAACGAAATAATACCGTCAGCATCAGAGATAATTCCCGTATAAATCTCGGTTGTATTACCCTTGATAGTGTCATGAATTTCTGCAAAGTCAGTAGTTCGAACCCAATTAGGATTTGTTTCTGTCCAGTTAGCAGCCCCCGTTACTTCACCACGCATTAAACCAGGTAAAGGAATCTCTGTTGGTGTCGGAGTTGGTGTCGGCGTTGGTGTCGGCGTCGGAGTTGGTGTCGGCGTCGGCGTTGGAGTCGGCGTTGGTGTTGGTGTCGGCGTTGGTGTTGGTGTCGGTGTCGGCGTTGGTGTCGGCGTTGGTGTCGGTGTCGGCGTTGGAGTCGGCGTCGGCGTCGGCGTCGGCGTCGGAGTCGGAGTCGGAGTCGATGCTAAAGTAAATGTAAAAGTATCTATATACCAGTTCCATTTGTTGGTACTACTTGTTGATTCAAGACGAACCATATGCGTACCTTGAGTCACCGAAATACCAGTACCAATTAATGTATCTGTCCAATCATTATAGTTTGAACCTGATATTTCTGACGAAGCAACTAGCACATTATCAACGTAAACATTGATACCATTGTCATTACCTTGCTCTGTAGAAATCATCGAGCTGAAGTCATATTCACCCGTAGCTGGGAAATCTACTTGATAATCAGCCCAATCACCCGTTTGAATACCGTTAGCAATAATACGACCTCCACCGCCCCAACTACGGGTTGTAAAACCATTGCCATTACCACCTGTCTCGAAGAAGTTTTCACCTTCTACAATTACAGAAGAGCCACCCGGAGTCGGAGTCGGAGTCGGAGTCGGAGTTGGTGTTGGTGTTGGTGTTGGTGTTGCAACTGCCGTCAATGAAAATGAATCCATATTCCATTGCCAGTTACCGCCTACAGCTCTGATACGCACTTGCGAAGTGCCTGCTGGTAGAGTGACTTGATGACTAGGCGTAAGCGCTTTAAAGTCATCCCATTGACCTGCAGGTACAGCAACTGTACCTTGGCTGACCCATGAGCCATTTTGATTCACTAAAAATTCAATATTCGTATTAGACGCGACACTTGTACCTACTAGGTACTCTACATTATAAACGCCGCCATCAACATTGACATTGAAATCCATATAATCTTCCGCATTTACAAAGTTAACAGCTGTAGTGCCATTAACTGAATAAATAGTGACTGGATCAGGTTGACCGTCGTCAAAAGTGCCACCCGAATTAACAAATGATTCTGCTTGAATTGTGCTCGTATCTGCATATGCATGCGTACCGATCGCTGCCAGTGACATGGCAATAGCCGCACTGATTAGTGTTTGTTTTGTATTATACATTCTATTTCCTTTTTAATTATTATTGGAAACATGGCAATTTACGTTAAGTTCATCCGAATATTCTGCTAATAAAATTCGATGATGATGATGTTAAGTGAATTCATGTTATCTCGTTATTGTTATTCTCTATTGATTATTTAAACAACAATCCAGTTAAAAATAACACAGTATTGTTAATTGAACAATGATAATTGTTAACAATACATTAACGTAATTGATAAATAAATAATCTTAGAGCGCAGCTATTGAAATATTAAATACGAGAAGGTCCTTAATAAAAGAGGCAATACAGAGGGTGTAAAAAATTAAACTTTGAGTTGTGAGTCATGCAAGTTAATCGTATATTTTTTGTAATTATACGATGCTATCTTTGATGAGGTAATTTAGAGCAGTACCGAACAAGTATTTGTCATGAAGTTTGTAAGAGCTATCTCTAAATATTAAAATAGCCTTCACTTTAGATTAATGCTGTATTTATAGTAAATAACCAGAGTCGGGATAAATAAAGTGCTACAACAGCCGTAATTATCCGTATTCCTTCGTTAAGAAAACTCCCAATAACCAGTTATTGGCTTCGTTTTCTCGCCTTGAAGGACAATATTTAAAACTATTGTAGAAGTATAATGGTGACTAATTGATATTATTAGGCTATAGATATTCATTACCCCGAGTTCAGGTTAAATAATATTTCTTACTTATTTTATAGCTTAGTTTTAGCTCTTATTTCATCAATTATGAAATCTGCATCTTCAAAGCTTTCCACTACATAGGCGCATTTATCTAACAAACTGTTTTCGACCGGTAGATAATCTGGAATGGCTACTGTTTGACACCCCGCTAATGTAGCTGCAGATACGCCTGCACTTGAGTCTTCAAAAACGAGGATATTTTCGGGTTTTATTCCTAATTTTTTAGCTGCTAGTAAATAACAATCAGGTGATGGTTTCGCAACATCAACTAAATCCCCTGTAATGAATACGGTAAAATAGTCCATGAAATCAGTACCGGTAAAGCTAAGTATAGCCGCGTCATGAGCGCTTGAAGTAACTAAACCAATAGGTAGTGATAATGATTTAACTTGTTCAAAGAATGTTATAAAACCTTTTTTAATTGGCATGCCCGCCGCTTTTTTATCATCTATATAGCGACGATTATGTTTAATGAAGTCTTTCATAGGGAAGCTTTCACCAAACATTTTATGCGCTCGTTGATAACATTCTACAGCACGTACTCCCACAAATGGGTCATACATTTCGGCAGTAAAATTCACGTTAAACGCTTTTGCACTAGCGACCCATGAGTCACAGTATATTTGTTCACTGTCGAAGATAGTGCCATCTTTATCAAATAACACTGCTTTTATTTCTTTTGTTAACATACACCCTCTTTTTACAATAATTTTTAATTTACCATTAGGGTCTGTTGATCTTTCGAGATTTTTTTACAACAGACCCTACATATTTTTAATATTAATGTGCACTTGTTTGGATTTACGCAGACAGACTGGAATTGATTTTGACGTAGGCGTAAAAGATTTATCCCCATAGCTATCCAATGGTACTAATGGATTTGTTTCCGGATAATAAGCCGCTAGGTTACCTTGCGGTATTTCATAGAAAACCAGTTTATAGCCATCTATAAGCCTTACTATACCATCATCCCATAACGATTGAACTTCAACTAATTCACCTTCAGCGAGATCATTTTTTTGAGCATCTAGGGAATTGATAAAAATAATTTTTCGATCATTTTTAATACCTCTGTACCTGTCATCTAAACCATAAATGGTGGTATTAAATTGATCGTGAGAACGTAAGCTTTGTAAAATAAACACCTGCTCTTTCTGCTCTGCAATTTTCGCCACAATTTTTTCTGGGATAATGTACTTAGGTAAGTGTACGGGGTTAAAGTTTGCTTTGTTAGACGCAGTTTTCCATATAAGATTAGTCGCATTGTTAGCTAAATGAAAACCATGTGGCTCTGCTATTTTTTGATTATAATTTTCAAAACCATCAATTGTTTGAGCGATCAGGTCTCTTATTTTCGAATAATCATCACGTAGTTCAAGCCAATCTATTCTCCCTTCTGGTAATGTATTATGCGCAATACTGGCCACAATATCAGTTTCAGAACGACAGTCATTACTGGCAGGTGTCGACATACCGTGCGACGCGTGAACCATACTAAAAGTGTCTTCAACGGTTATTTTTTGCGGGCCTGTTTTTTGTAGATCTAATTCAGTTCTACCTAAGCAAGGCAATATTAACGCGTCATCTCCTACCAGCAAATGGCTTCTATTTAATTTAGTGCTAATTTGAACATTTAGTTCGCTATTTTTTAATGCTTGAAAAACAAAATTTGAATCAGGTGCAGCTGCGGCAATATTTCCACCTAAACAAATAATAACTTTACTTTGTTTACTGTGAAGCGCTTTAATCGCCGCATTTACATTATGACCACCTAAGGTTGGTATTTGTGTACCTAAATGTTTATTTAATCGGTCAATAAAAGCATGTGTTGGTTTTTCATTGATACCCATTGTGCGATTACCCTGCACATTACTATGGCCACGCACAGGCGATAAACCTGCACCTGTTTTTCCTATTTGACCACATAACAAATGAAGGTTAGTTATTTCACGAATGGTATCCACTGAGTTTTTATGCTGAGTAATTCCCATCGCCCAGGTACTTATCACACGCTCACTGTCTTTAAAAACTAATGCAGCCTGTTGCAATTCAGCTTGGCTTAACCCTGACTGTTCTTCAATCTCATTCCAAGGAGTTGCTTTAACCACATCAGTATAAGCGTCAAATTGACTTGCATGCTTAGCGATAAAGTCGGTATTAATTTTATCTGCGTACTCTTCAATAATGACTTTTGCGATACCTCGTGCCGCAGAAAAATCACCGCCTAGCTTTGGCGTAAAGTATTTGTGGCTGATTTGTGTTGAGGCCGAGGTTAATAATTCTTTAGGGTTTTGTGGGCTAGCAAATTTATCCAACGCTACTTCTTTTAAGTTGTTAAAGGTAACTATTTTACAACCACCTTTAGCTGCTGATCTTAATGCATTCATCATCCTAGGATGATTCGTCCCTGGGTTTTGCCCCCAAACGAATATAGCGCTAGCATGATTAAAGTCATCTAAAACAACAGTGCCTTTAGCAACACCAATAGCATCATTTAAGGCTATACCACTCGCTTCATGGCACATATTTGAACAGTCAGGAAAATTATTTGTGCCATATAAACGACCAAAAAGTTGATATAAATAAGATGCTTCATTACTTGCTCGTCCAGAAGTGTATAGCTCAACCTCATTTGGGTTTTCTAAATTTTTTAGTTTATTAGCTATAATTTTAAAAGCTTGCTGCCAACTAACAGCCTCGTAATGATCCGTTGCTTTGTTATAGCGTACAGGTTGGCTTAATCGACCTTGGTATTCTAACCAATAATCCCCCTGTTGCATGAGTTGAGTAACACTATACTCTTTGAAAAATAATGGAGTAACCTTTTTATCGGTTGACTCCCACGCAACAGCTTTAGCACCATTTTCACAAAACTGAAAAGTGCCTTTAGTATTATCACCCCAAGCACAACCTGGGCAGTCAAACCCATCACTTTGATTAACGCGCAGTAAGTTTTTAATGTTATTTTTGGTTCTTTTACTCTTTAATAAATGTTTAATAGTCGACTGAACCGATGCTAAACCACCAGCTTTTAAGGGGATATTATTTTTCATCTTTATGGCCTCTAAGCACTTTATCTAATCTGAACTCGTGATAATAAATATGTATAACCTAATAATATCAATTGGTTATTTTTACACATCTACAATAGTTTTAATTATTGTTTTTCAAGGAGAGAAAACAAAGCCAATAACTGGTTATTGGGAGTTTTCACAACGCAGCTAATATAAGTGACTACGCATAATTAGCGCTGTTGTAGCATTTTGCTTATCCAGAATTCAGATTTTTTATTATCAATTTTTTGTAAACAGTGAAATTTCTACTCTGCAATAAAGCTTTTATTACGCATCTTTTATGGCATGTAATAAATAGGTAATTTATGTCTTGGTAAGTGGATCAAATTTAAGTTATGGGTGCTTGCTAAATTAACAGCTAATTGACTCGGCGAAGCTAAACTCATTAATGTTGTTGCACCAAATCGTAGTGTTTTTTGAATAAGTTCACTACTACAACGACTCGTTATTAATAAGATTCCAGATTGAGGAGATACCTTTTCTTGGATCAATGCGCCAATAAGTTTATCTAACGCGTTGTGCCTACCAATATCTTCTCGACAAAGCTGTATATTCGCGTCTTTATCTAACCAGAATGCTGCATGCATAGCACCACTGTGCTTAGCGCGCTCTTGCCACTTATTTAATTTTTCTCGCAAATGAGTTAATACATTTTCTTGGGGGGGACTTGATTGTGGTAAAATTGATTGCTCCGGAAAGGCTTGATTAAGCGCTTGCGTACCACACATACCACAACCACTTACGCCTTTTAGTTGACGTACCCTGTGCTTAAGTAATTGATTACAACGATTTGCGATCGTTATTTGGATTGTTAAACCATACTGACTTGCGTGATCTTGTATGTCATGAATGTCATAGAAGTGATTAATAATAGATTCACTAAATAAAAAACCAATGGCGAAGTCTGTTATGTCTTCAGGCGTAGCCATCATAACCGCATAACTAACACCATTAATTTCAATGGCAATAGCGGCTTCATCTGCTAAATAGTTTTCACTTACGTTTGAGTTATCCAACATTATTCAGGATATTTTCCATTCGTTAACTTTCAAAAAAATTAATTATCTAAAAAATCAGCATCTAAGAATTAATATCTAATCGTCAGTTAAATAATTAAGTAATTAGTTAAGTAATCAATTAGGTAAATAGTTAAAATACTCTTTTATTACTAAGCATTTTAACTATGCCATTAAATACGGCTATTTGTCTTGAGCATCTGCACTTTTATGTAACGTATTTACCTTCAATGAACCTAATTGCATCACTTCACCATTACGCCAGCGAATAGTGGCAGACTTAATTTTTGTATCAGTTCCTAAGCCAAAATGTAATGTATTTAATAAACTCTGTGAGAATACTTCTCCGGCTGAGCCTACTCTTTGTAAATATTTTTCACCTGAAATAGCTTCAACCGTGACCAAGGCAGAATAAGGATCAATATTGCTTTTAGGACTATAACCCACATTGATTAATATATAGTTGCCTAATAGTTTTTCTTTATTTTGATAAAGATACCAAGTCCCCTCTTCTTCACTCCCGTTTAACATATCTACTTGACCATCAAGATCAAAATCGAATGCTTGCCCCATGTCACCATGACCTGTGTCTTCGCGGTCAAATGCGCCATGGGATGTGATAATTTCAAAGCGTCCTTTACCGTTATTCAGTAATAACAAATCGGCAATTCTTTCTCTTAAATAACCATAGCGGTAAACGAATAAATCTTGCCAACCATCATTATTAAAATCTGCATGAGTAACTCCCCAAGTATTAATACCTAATGGAATATTCCACTCTTTGGTTGCATCAACAAATCGATCACCTTTATTCACTAATAATATATCTTGTTGATTACGGTTATTCGGTGTCCAATCATAATCAACATTAGTTACCCCTGTTAATGAGAAGGTAATGGTCCAATAAATATTTTGATCTCGTACCCATTCAGCTTGCCATTTGCCATCGCCCAAATAACCGATATACATACCATTAATTAACCGCTCTTCTGGCCACCCTTCCGCTTGGCTTGGTGCTATGGTTAACTCTGTAGCTGCATGCTTCATTTCTTCGGGTAACTGAGTGGGTTGAAAACCTTTAGCTTTAACTATTTTTCGGGTTTTATTTTTTCCTAAAAAAATGGCAAAACCGCCATCATATAAGCGATAAGTTAATTCCATTGCAGAAAGATTAATAGCGTCATCAGCGGTAAAATTAATTAGCGTTGAGCCTTTTTCACCGTCATCACGAATATCTAGTTTTTCATTTTTAGGGTTAAAATCAATCGACTTTTGCGATAATTTATAATGGGTTTTACCACCAGCTAAGTATAAATCGAATAAGCCATCATTATTTACATCTACATCGGTTACCGCATTTACTTCACTAATATCAATACCTTTTGGTAACCAAGTTTTGGTTACTTCTGTAAAAGTAAAATCGCCATTGCCTTGCCATAATGATAACGGGGCAAAAAGTAGAATATCGTCGATACCGTCATTATTAAAATCTGTAATTAAGGTACGTTCAGCCTCTACTTTTTCGATACCTGGGATAAGTTGTTGAGTGAATTTTCCTTTATCATTATTTTTATAAAAAATATGACGAGGGCCATCATAATTAGGTCTTTTCGCATTAATGAAAACTAGATCTAAATCACCATCGAGATCTAAATCAACCCAACGAGGAGAGCGCCCTCTTGTTGGTACCGTAATACCAACTTCTTGAGAAACATCCGTAAATTTACCTTCATCATTATTTAAAAGCATGTACGAAGTTGGGTTACTGCCGCTTCCGCCACCTTTAGCCACCATAATATCTAAATCGCCATCAGCATCATAATCACCTATTGCTGAACCATGAAAGTCTTGCGCATTGGTAAATAATCGCTCAATGCTAACTGTTCCATCACCATTATTTATCACAAGCTGTGTAGGAATATGGTTGTGATTATTCAATACAAAATCATAATCGCCGTCAGCATCAATATCACCTACTGAAGGACCTCCATATTTATAAGTATTCTCCGTTTCAAATGCTGCTGCTTTTGAAACATCCGCAAAACTTGGTATTTCAAGGCCGATCACCTCTTCAAATTTAATGTTATGTAATTTGATATCAGCCGTTCTTCTAACGAATGTTAACGTTTGAATTCCAGTAGATTCAAAATCAACAAGGAGATTTAAAGTATGTTTACCTTTAGTAGGTATATTGATGTTATCAACAATAAGTTTTTCACCATCAAATATACTTAAATTGGCATAACTTGAGTCAATTGAAACATCCAATGTTAACCGTTTTAACTTACTCCCTTTAACCTGGTAGTTCATTTGATAATTGTGTTCATTAGTTAAAAGAACCGGGCTATCAAATATTTTTTGCTGAGACACAAAGCTAGCCTCAGCATTTGTATTTGCAGTAGCACTATCAACTTCTGCGGCCTGAATAGAAAAAACGAATGGGACAAGGGTTAATAAATTAATTAATTTCATAAGATACTACTTTTTAAGTACTGTATTGTTGCTTTATTTTAAATAAACTTTAAGACTTTAGTCATCGGCAAGGAGAAGACGGCAAAGGTTGATAGGCTTGACTATCTAATTCATTGGCAGTTGAAATGAACGTTACTCTAGTTATTTAATAACGCTTATTAAAGATGTTCAACGCATTCTGTTGAACATCTTGTCTCGCATAATGAACAATAATAAGCGCCTATTCGGTTACCACCAAATAGTGTAGAAAGCGACCAGTAAAGCAGTACAAATCATTGCCGCAATATTGTATGTTCTATCAGTTTTAAAACATACGTCATCTAAATTAACACTTTGGTTTTCACTTCTTTCTATTGTTTTTAATGAAACTAGTACCGTTAATCCAACACACATTAAGAACACAATACCTATTCTATCCATAAATGGTAATTCTGGTAGGAATACGGCAAATAGTACAGAAAAGACCGCTGAACCAATTGCAGCAGCAAGTGCCCCTTGCGATGTGGTTTTAGACCAGAACATCCCCATTAAGAAAATGGTTGTGATACCTGGAGAAAATAAACCAGTAAATTCTTGAATATACTGAAATGCTTGCTCAAACTTACCAAGTAGCGGTTGTGCCATTATCAGTGCAATAACCAATGACGTTAAGGTAGCTAAACGACCAACATTTACATAATGATGTTGAGACTTATTTGGTTTAATCTTGCTGTATAAATCCATAGTAAAAATGGTTGATATACTATTAGTCATTGAGGCTAATGATGAAACAATAGCGGCCACAAATGCTGCAAAAATTAATCCTTTAATACCGACCGGCATTAATGTCATCATCGATGGATAAGCTTGATCTGGTTTATCTAAGGTTGGATAAATCAATGCCGCAGCAATACCCGGTAGAATAACAATTATAGGCATAAGGATTTTTAAGTACGCCGCAAAAGCGATCCCTTTCTGCGCTTCTTTAAGGCTTTTAGCCGCAAGAGCACGTTGAATTATGTATTGATTAAATCCCCAATAACCTATGTTCATTACCCATAAACCACCGATAAGTACAGAAATACCTGGCAAGTTTTTATAGTTAGCATTATCTGACGATAAAATCATTTCAAAATGACCTGGTAACTTTTCAGTGAGCACACCTAGCCCAGCTAATACACCTTGGCCATCAGAAACCGTATCGAGTGCTAAATAACTCAATAGGAGGCCACCAAATACAAGTAAAACGACTTGAAGAATATCAGTATAAGCAACTGCCTTTAGCCCACCATAGAGTGAGTAAGTTACTGAAAGTACGGCTAAGAAAATCATGCCGACCATCCAATCAACGCCTGCTACTGTTTCTATAGCTAAACCACCTAACCAAAGTACAGAGGTTAAATTGACAAAAATAAACACAGCTAACCAAAATAAAGCTAAGGTTGTTTTTACTCGGCTATCAAAACGTTGCTCAAGATACTGTGGCATAGTATAGATTTGATTTTTTAAAAATACTGGTATCAAATATTTACCAACAATAAATAGCGTGATCGCTGACATCCATTCATACGAAGCTATTGCTAAGCCTATAGCATAGCCAGATCCTGAAGCTCCAATAATTTGCTCTGCTGAAATATTAGCTGCAATTAATGATGCACCAATTGCCCACCACGGTAGTGCTTTACCCGCAAGAAAATAGTCTTCGGTATTACGTTCATGGTTTTTATCTTCTCTTGAGATCCATAAAGCAATCACTATAAGACCAATAACATAAGCGACAAAAACACCTATATCTATGCTATCTAAGTTCATTTTCTATCCTTTGTTTTGTACATGCTTTTACATAAATTTTCGTCTCACAGAGTTTTTAAAATATGCGAGACGAATTATATTTGAAGGATTACTTTACTTTTATGTAAATGATTTGATCTTCAAAACCTTTGATTTTCGCTGTAATTTTAGCTACGCCAGCAGTGCGGGTTGCTTGTATAATTGCTAATGCTCGACCTTTTGAAGTAATAAGGCTATTTGATTGAAAGTCTTGAATATTATCTTGCGCACCATTATCCACACCCAATAATTTAATCTCACCTTCAATATCAAAAGTCACTTTCATATTATCTGTTTTTATCGGTCGACCAGCTTTATCTGTTAACTGAACAATAAGATGTGCTACATCATATCCATCAGCATCAAGTACTGTTTTATCTGTAGTTAAACTAAAACCAACAGCTTTAGAGGTGGTTTCAACTTCGGCAATAATCTCTTGACCATTAAAGCCTGCTTTAGCAGTAATAGTACCCGGCTCAAAAGGTACTACCCAACGGAATATGCGATCAGGGCTTTCTGACATACTTCGGTAACCTAAAGACCTACCATTGATAAATAACTCTACCGTGGCGTAATTAGAAGATATTTCTACTAATATCGGTTGCTGTTTTTTGTAATTCCAATGCCTATTAGAATTACGCCAGTTATAACTTGCTTTACTATCGGCAACGGCTAATCCTGAAAGTTCATCAGCACTAAAGCCTGATGTGTCTAAAGGTAAGGTACCAATAGATAAATGCGGTTCATTGACCCAAATACTTTTAAAGTAATTCCAGCCTTGTTGTTTAAAACCTGCTAAATCGAGCATGTCGCCCCAACCACTTTTTTCAGGCCATTTTTTATGTCGCTCGCCCATGTAGTCAATGCCAGTCCACATGAAAATACTGAAAACACCTGGGTTCTCTAGAACGTATTTCCAATCATCCCAAGTACCTGGGTTTTCATTAATGGTAATAAGTTGATCTGGAAAGTGCGTTTGTGCCCATGGAATGGTTAAATTACGGTAGCTATAACCGGAAATATCAACAGTGTCAGCATATCCACTAACATGACTAACCTGCGGCACAATCATATTAGTGGTTGTAGGGCGTGTAGTATCAAGCTCTTTCACCCAACTAGCGACTTTCTCAGCGGTTTCAGCCAGAATGTAATCACCTTTTTTAGAGTCTTCAAAGCGCTGAGTTAACTCTTCAGGTGTGAACATTGGACCACTTCCCCAGTAAGCTCCTGAGTTTTGAGGGTCATTTGGGTCTTCCCAAAAACCAGTAACGTAACGGTAATGTAAGTAGGTCCACTCGATTTCGTTACCAATACTCCATTGCACAACGCTAGGGTGATTTCTATCGCGTAACATAGTACGAGTTAAATCGCTTTTCGCCCATTTTTGAAAATGCTCAACATAACCTTTAGAAATTTCATCGTCATGTCTTTCGTGATAATTTAAGCGCTTGTCTTTTGCATAATCAAATTCATCGAAGAATTCATTTTGAACTAAAAAGCCCATTTCATCACACAAATCTAAAAACTCTTGTGAATAAGGATTGTGCGCTGTACGTATAGCATTAACACCTGCGTCTTTTAATAACTGTAATCGACGTTTCCACACACCTTTAGGCACTGCGGCACCAACTAAGCCTGCGTCATGGTGTAAACTTACGCCCTTCATTAGGGTCGGTTTACCGTTAAGGAAAAATCCTTTTTTTGCTTCAAATTTTATGCTGCGAATACCAAATGGTGTTTCATATTGATCAATAATTTCGTCTTTACTTTCTAAAGTAGTTACTGCGGTATACAAGTTAGGATTTTCCGTATCCCAAAGCAGTGGGTTATCGACAATAAATGTTTGCGCTACATTGTTTTCTGAGTTGCTTTTAACCTTTACTTTTTTACGATTACTAGCAACGCGATTACCTTTATTATCAATAATATGTGTAACAAGCATTAATGATTTATTCTTTTTGTATTCGTTATCTATATCCACCGACAAGTGTATTTTCGCCTGTTTATCAGATACTTCAGGCGTGGTAATAAATGTACCCCAAATAGGAATATGAATTTTATTAACAGTAATAAGCTTTACATTACGATAGATACCACTACCCGTGTACCAACGGCTATCAACATAGCGAGAATGATCAACATGTACGGTTAAGATGTTGTCACTACCATCTGTATTTAAATAGTCAGTTAAATTGAAATAAGTTGGAGAATAACCATAAGGGTTTTCACCTAACAAGTGACCATTTAGCCAAAATGTAGCGTTGTTATACACACCATCAAATAAAATAAATGTGCTTTTATCTTTAGGAGTATGTGGCGTTTTAAAGTGCTTTTGATAAATCCCTACTCCGCCTGGTAAATAGCCAGTAGCTCCTTCAAGGTTTTCATCAAAAGAGGCTTCAACACTCCAGTCATGAGGTAGACGAATATCACGCCAGCTATCATCAACCAATGGTAACTTTTCAGGTAAATCTGTGTCATTAACAAGGCTAAATTTCCAGTCAAAGTTAAAATCGACTTCTCGACTAGCCGCATTAGATGTATCGGCTACCTGCTGATTATCGTTTAATTTACTTGCATGAGTTTGACCTAAAATGAGTAAACATATCAGTAAACCAAATGTATTTTTTATTATTAATTTCATCATTATTAACTTCATCATTATTGAGTTTTATAAATTAATCGTACGACTTACGTGAATAACATTTTCTATCTTTAACACAGACACCAGCAAAGATTAATTGTCAACATTAAACAAAGAGTAACTTACTATAAGTTCATTTACAATACAGAGTTAAACAATTAGAAAACACTTCATGGATTAATATTTAACCTAATCCTGGGGTGGTTAAACTGTAAAAAATAGAAATATCAAATACTTACATCAATACGTCGACAATAGTTTTAGTTATTGTCCTTCAAGGCGAGAAAGCGAAGCCAATAACGAGTTATTGATAATTTTCTTAACGAAGGAATACAGATAAATAAAGATTTTGTAGCACTTTGCTTATCCCGAACCCAGGTTATTTAAACTTAACTAGTTCATTACAACCTGTATCTTAATAAAGTTGCATGTTTATTCTTTCCCTGTATGATAATTGTTAACAAAACACAATGTGACTTATATGAATTTGATTAAAGGTTAGATACTATGAATAATATTATTTCTCGTCGAGGTGCTCTAAAATTTTTTGGCGCCGGTGTAGGTGCTGGTGTATTAGCAGCAAGTGCAGGATGCAGCTCAGCATTAACTAAAAATTCAGCAACAAGCCCTAAAGTAAAAGTGCCGACAAAAACACAAGATAATTGGAGCAATACCTATGACCGTGTTTGGTTAGGTGGTGAGTTTTGGGCAAGCCCAATGGAAGATTGGCGAGTAAAAGACGGTTATGCTGAATGTGTTAACCCTGGCGGTAACCGCAGTATTCATTCATTAACCCATCAAATTACACAAACCAATGCCCCTTTTAATGTAAGCGTTCGTATAGAAAACTTAAAAGAGAATGATAATGACGGCGGTGCCGGTATTCGATTGGGTGCGCGCAGTGAATTAAACGAATATCGTAGTAATTGCTTTGTACGTGAAGGCCTAGACATAGGCATCCTTAAAAATAAATTAATGATTGGTAACGAAAGTACTGTTCTAAGTCAAAACATTGGTCAGCAACCGGTAGATTTAGTCTTAACGGCTACGCCTCAGGTTGGTGCTATGATGTTACACGCTGATGTTCGTTTAGTGAGTACTCAGAAATCATTAGGTAATTTAAGTCTTCTGGTTTCAGGTGATGAAATTATAGGTAATATTGCCTTAGTGAGTAACTTTGCATTAGCACCTACTGATTTTCAATCAGATGCTGTAGAACACAACGGCAGTCGCTATCGCTTTAGTCAATGGGCAATGAGTGGTGATGCATTTGAAAATACGCCTAGCCAACGATTTGGTCCTATTTTGTGGACTATGTACACATTAAGTGACTCGCTTAACAATGAAGGATTTATTTTAAAACTGACCGCATTAATTGGTCCTATGGGCGAAAATGATACCAAAATTGCTGAGTTACAAATAAACCGTAATAATGAATGGGTATCTGTTGCGACTGCTAATATTGATCCAGCGGCTTCAATCGCTAGCTTTAGAGTTACTCAATGGGATGAAAGAAATCAAACTCCTTTTAGAGTAGTTTATAACGAAGCACATAAAGACGGTACGACTACAGCAGATACCTATGCAGGTATAATAAAAGCCAATCCGATAGGTCGGCCTATGCGTATGGCCTCTTTAACCTGCCAAAATGATTACGCTTTCCCTTATGCCCCTGTTGTTGAAAACTTAGTAAACCTAGAACCTGATCTAGCCTTTTTCTCAGGAGATCAATTATATGAAAGTCACGGCGGTTTTGGTTGTGTTAGAGCTCCAGCAGATCGCGCTGTATTAAATTACCTCAGAATGTATTATCAGTTTGGCTGGTCTTTTAGAGACGCTATGCGTAATCAACCTACGGTTTGTCTACCTGATGACCACGATGTATTACAAGGTAATTTATGGGGTGAAGGTGGCGCGCCTATGCAACATATTGAGCGTGATCCTACAGCAAGTGTATTAGGTGGCTATATTCAGCCAGTGAGTATGATTAATGTGGTTCATCAAACCAATACCGCACATCACCCTGATCCTTATGATGCAACAACAACGCCCAGTGGTATCAGCAGTTATTATGGGAGTATGATTTACGGTGATGTCGGCTTTGCTATTTTAGCTGATCGCCAATGGAAAAGTGGTCCTGAACGAATTGGGGTTGATGTTGGTATAACGGGCCAAGATGAAGCACCAGAATATATTAATCCTGACTATGATAAACCTGATTTAAAATTATTAGGTGAACGCCAAGAAGCCTATTTGAAAGTTTGGGGACAAGATTGGCGCGGTCACAAACTTAAGGCGGTATTGAGCCAAACAGTATTTGCCGGTATTGCGACCCATCAACCACGTCCTGATCGCTATTTAAAATATGATTTTGATTGCAGCGGTTGGCCATCGTCAGCTCGTAACAATGCCATTGACATAATGCGAGACTCAATGGCATTACATATTTGCGGAGATACCCATTTAGGTACACTCTCACAATATGGTGTTGACCAACAACGTGATAGTAACTGGGCATTTTGTAGCCCTGCTATATCCGCAGGCTGGCCACGTTGGTGGGCTCCTGACTCTATCAACTTAACGTATAACAACCGACCAAAACATGGGCTACCTAATACAGGCGAGTACTTAGACGCTTTTGGTAATAAAATGTATGTATACGCCGTTGCTAATCCTGTAGTGGGTAAATCAGGTAACCGTTATGTTCAAGCCAATGAAAAAGGCTCGGGGTTTGGCTTTATTACCTTTGATACCGAGCAAGGTACTTATACTATGGATGCATACAAATTTTTAGTTGATGTAACTGATAATAAACCATCAAATCAATTTGAAGGTTGGCCTGTGACTATTCATAAAGAAGAAAACAGTGGTAAAAATCGCTTAAGTTAAGCGCGTAAATATATACCCGTTATCAATCAAAATGTGTATTTCTGCATCTTGAATGGTAACGGGTATAGCCGCAACTATCACTGAGTATCATCAAAGTTATTGCCATTAAAACGATTCAAAACACATCTATTGGTATTATTTATCGAAATTTCTTGTCCTATTTTTTACATTAAGCCTGTATTGAAAAGGAGTTGCTTTGAACTGCTTTTTAAATTGGGAAATGAAATGTGATGGATTTGAAAATAAAAGCTCATAACTGATGTCAGTAATAGATCGTTCTGTTTGACTGATCAACCTAGCTGCACTATATAATTTATGCCGTAAGCTATATTCAGTAAAATTACATCTAAATATTTTTTTGAACAATCGAGAAAAGTGTGACGGTGAAACAAAGCACATCTTTGCAGCCTCTGGTAACGTTAATTCGACACAATTATTTTTCCTAAATAAATCAATAACAGGGGATAATTTTTTATACCCTGAACTAGAATAAATTGGTAACGTGTTTGGAGGATCAACTTGATTGGCATGCTCAGCGATCCAAAGAATTAATAACCGCAATAGGGTTACACTAATACTGCTTAATGGATTGTCTGTATAGCTTTGATGTAACCATTCAACTTGACTTTTTACTATGGCTAAATGTTCGTTGCTTAGTCGTAAATGCTGACCTCGCTCAAAACTATTTGCAATTTTTTTTAATTCACCATCATCAAAAACTTCAGGAATAAACTGAATGATGTACCAAGACTTTGATGTGTTTTTAAGTTCAAAATCATGCGTTTCTAGTGCTGGAGTATAAACAATATCATGGTCTTGTAGTTTAGATTCTCCTTGGCTATAAAAATAATTACCCTCTATTTTTTCAAATAATATTAATTCATGTACCTCATGAAAATGCATAAAACACGAGTACGGCATGTCTTCTTCATATTGTACTTTGTGTATTTCAAACTGATAACCCTGTTCAATACAAAAAGGCTCACAGTATACTTGTTTGTCATTCATAACTGTCATCATATATCTAGTATTAATTGCATAAATACCATTATTTATCTTATAAATAAAGCAAATATTTGTTATTGCAATTGGTATTAGTAACTAAGTCTTAGAAAGTCACTTTCTTTAGCTGTTATGTTATGGGTAAAGGGGGGAATTTTAGGAATAAAAAAGCACTCGTTTAACTAAATAAACGGGTGCTTTATGTTAATACATTATGAGACAGTAACGATTAAGAACGATATTCTACTTCAACGTCATAATCATCTTCGTTCCAGTCGTCGTCATCTAAGTCATCGTTATAAGCCGCTATCGTTTCTTCATGGTAAGTATCCCACTTAAATTCAGCAGTTTTACCATCAATTGGCGCAGCTTCTTCCTCTTCAGGTAGCTCTTCGATAAAGGTCATTACTCTTTGCGCTAACTCTTGTGTACCAGTACGATTAGCTGCAGAAATACTATGTACTTCGCCTTTCCAGTCAAGGCCAGCAAGTATTGCGTCAGTAATTTCTTTTGCTTCTTCTTCTAACACTAAATCGGTTTTATTGAATACAATCCAGCGTGGTTTTCCAGCAAGTTTTTCATTATGCTGCTCTAATTCGCTGATTATCGTTTTAGCATTTTCTAAAGGATCTGAACCATCGATAGGAAGAATATCAATAACGTGCAATAAGATACGACAACGTTCAAGGTGCTTTAAGAATTGAGTCCCTAAACCAGCACCTTCGGCAGCACCTTCGATAATTCCTGGAATATCGGCAATAACGAAGCTACGTTGAGTATCTAAACGTACTACACCTAAATTAGGTACTAAGGTAGTAAACGGGTAATCAGCTACTTTTGGTGTCGCTGCTGATACGCTACGAATTAAGGTAGATTTACCAGCATTTGGTAAGCCTAACAAGCCAACATCAGCAAGTAACAATAATTCTAATTTAAGATGACGAACTTCACCTGGTGTACCATCGGTACGTTGGCGTGGTGTACGGTTGGTACTACTTTTAAAACGTAAGTTACCCAAACCATGCCAACCGCCTTTAGCGACTAATAGTTTTTGACCTTTATGAGTCAAATCACCAATTTGTTCACCGGTATCTTGATCGATAGCGCGCGTACCAACAGGTACTTTTAGAACAAGATCGTCAGATCCTTTACCTGTACAGTTTTGCGGTTGACCATTTTGGCCACGCTTAGCACGATGAAAACGTTCAAAACGGTAATCGATTAGTGTATTTAAGCTTTCATCTGCAATTAAAAATACATCACCGCCATCACCGCCATCACCACCGTTAGGGCCTCCATACTCAATAAATTTTTCTCTACGGAAACTGACACAGCCGTTGCCACCATCGCCCGCTTCAACTCTGATCTCAACTTCATCAACAAATTTCATGGTATCTCAATAACCCTAATGTGGTAATTCTTGTTCAATAACGCGTTTATATTAACGTTAGTCTAATTAACGCTAGTATAAACTATTTTTGACCGACTAAATATCAATCTCTACTCAGCCTAAAAAAAAATAAAAAAAAACCTCGCATGAAGCGAGGTTTTTATGAGTCTAAGTTTTTAATTAGTCAGCAATAATGCTAACAAACTTACGACTTTTTGGACCTTTAACTTCAAATTGTACTTTACCGTCAGATAAAGCAAATAAAGTATGATCTTTACCGATACCCATGTTGTCACCAGCGTGGAAACGAGTGCCACGTTGACGAACAATAATGTTACCAGCTAAAACAGATTCGCCACCAAAACGCTTAACACCTAGGCGTTTAGCTTCTGAGTCGCGACCATTTCGTGTACTACCTGCAGCTTTCTTATGTGCCATGTCAAAATGCTCCTAATTAGCCGTTAATACCAGTAATCTTCACTTCAGTGAACCATTGACGATGGCCCGCTTGTTTGCGTGAATGCTTACGACGTTTGAATTTAACGATAGTAACTTTAGGTGCGCGAGCTTGGTTAACAACCTCTGCAACTACTTTACCACCAGCAACGTAAGGCGCGCCTACATTGATGTTTTCGCCATTGGCGATCATTAAAACGTTATCAAATTCTACTGTTGCGCCTACTTCAAGCTCAAGCTTTTCTAGACGAACTGTTTGTCCTTCGGTTACACGATGCTGTTTACCACCGCTTTGGAATACCGCGTACATAGCTACTCCGTACTGCGCCAATCTTTTACTTATTCAGTAAAGTTATATGACGCTAAATTTAAAAATATAGGGCGCGAATTCTACGCTAAGAAATTAGCGAGGGCAAGTTTAAATATGATCATTTGACAAGTTTATTTTAATTCTTAGTGTTTTATTAACTTTTCATCCAACAATTTAAAAACAATACGGTTAGAAAAGTTCTTTTGGATAAAATTTAGTGTAAACTTTATCCCCTTAAACAGGGTAAGTAACTAATTGAAACCTTTTGATTAATAACTAAACGAAATAGCTAAAGAAAAGCAATATGGGCAATAACGTAGATATTCAAGCAATACAAAAATTAGCACAAAGCGACATGACTGCAGTAAACGATCTTATTTATGATCAATTACAATCTGACGTTGCTCTCATTAATCAATTAGGTATATACATTGTTAACGGTGGTGGTAAGCGAATGCGCCCAATGTTAACAGTGCTTGCCGCTAGAGCATTAGGTTATAAAGGCGTTCAACATTTAAATATTGCTGCCATTATAGAGTTTATTCATACCGCAACTTTATTGCATGATGATGTGGTTGACGAGTCAAACATGCGTCGCGGTAGAGAAACCGCTAATGCGCTTTTTGGTAATGGCGCGAGCGTACTGGTAGGCGACTTTCTCTACACCCGTTCGTTTCAAATGATGACTAAAATCGGCGATATGCGCATTATGGATATTTTATCTGATGCGACCAATATTGTTGCTGAAGGTGAAGTATTACAATTAATGAATTGTAATGATGCTAACACTACAGAAGAAAGTTACATGCAAGTTATCTACTGTAAAACAGCTAAACTATTTGAAGCAGCAACCCGACTTGCCGCGGTAGTTTCACAGCAAGATGACAAAGTTGAAGCTGCAATGGCTGATTACGGTAAATATTTAGGAACTGCCTTTCAACTAATTGATGATGTAATGGACTACACCGCTGATGCACAAGCTATGGGCAAAAACGTTGGTGACGACCTGGCTGAAGGCAAACCTACCTTACCATTACTTTATGCCATGAATAATGGCACTGAGGCGCAACAAGCATTAATAAAAGATGCTATTGAAAATTGTACTGGCATGGATAACCTTGATGCTATTTTGCAAGCAATGGAAGAGACTGGCTCTATTACCTACACTAATAATAAAGCCGCTGAAGAAGCAGATAAAGCAATTAAATCATTAGAGGTTATCCCAGATTCAGATTATAAATCTGCACTTATTTCTCTAGCGCATATTGCAGCCAATCGCTCAGTTTAACTGTAACTTACCATGACTAAACATTTAGGTTTTTTATTAAATATTTTTGCCATCGGTTTATTTATTCCTGGCATTACTCTACCTATTTTTTCTTTAGTAATGGAAGCGAATGCCCATGTTGGCGGCACGCAGATAACCACTGAAGTCATTAATAAAGAGTTATCGTTATTAGGCACGATTAACGAATTATGGACTAAAGATCGTTTGTTAGTAGCTATCGCGCTGTTTATTTTTTCAGTCGCAATTCCTGCAATAAAGGCAATATTAGTTTGTGCTGCTTATTTTATTACTAATACCCAACTCGCTAAAAAAATACTGAATGTGATTAGTGCTATTGGTAAATGGTCGATGGCTGATGTGTTTGTTATCGCGGTTTTTCTAGCGGTATTATCCACTAACCATGCGGAAACGATGAATCATCAACAATTTAACTTGTTTTCTTTTCAAATCAAATTAGCAATGAGTAGTGAAACTTTATCGAATGTTGGTAATGGTTTTTATTATTTTTTTGCCTATTGTATTTTGTCGTTACTGGCTAGCCAGCTTAGTCAATACGCAATTAATAAAGCCAAATAACACCACTGACTATATTTTAGTCAAAAAAAAGCCAGTCACTTTAAAATGACTGGCTTTTTACAAGCTATTGTTTTTATCAATTATGCATTGATGAAATCAACACCTTCTTGAATGTCTTTATTTAATGTTTCTAACATGTCGTTTTTAGCTTTTTCTTCAAACGCTGATAATGCGCCGTAAGATAAAATCTCTTCAACACCGTTTTT
This sequence comes from Colwellia echini, assembly GCF_002843355.2. Taxonomy (GTDB): domain Bacteria; phylum Pseudomonadota; class Gammaproteobacteria; order Enterobacterales; family Alteromonadaceae; genus Colwellia; species Colwellia echini. Next base: position 304,746 of record NZ_PJAI02000001.1, on the reverse strand, counting down.
ACCTAAACGTACAGGATGTGCAAAGTATGCAGCATCGCCATCAGCAACATCAACGTAAGCGTAATCTACAACTTCTTCGCCTTGTAAACCTTTAACTAAAGATAAACAAAAACGAGCAGCAGCAGCGCCCATTGATAAAGTAGCGCTACCGCCACCCGCTTTAGCATTTACAACTTCAGTACCAGCATTTTGGATACGTGGAGTTAATGCAGCAACTTCTTCATCAGAGAAAGTTACGCCTTCAACTTGTGAAAGAAGAGGTAAAATAGTTGTACCTGAATGGCCACCAATTACTGGAACTTTAACAGTTGCAACGTCTAAGCCTTTAAGCTCAGCAACAAATGCTTCACTACGGATAACATCAAGAGTTGTTACACCGAAAACACGGTTTTTATCGTAAGTACCCGCTTTCTTGAATACTTCAGCAACAATTGGCACAGTGCCGTTTACAGGGTTAGTGATAACACCAACTAACGCTTTAGGACAGTTAGCAACAATGCCTTCTGCTAAAGTTTTGATGATACCAGCATTTACTGCGAATAAATCTGCACGGTCCATACCTGGCTTACGTGGCATACCTGCTGGAATGATTACAATATCAGCACCAGTCAATGCTTGGCCTAACGCATCAGCACCAAAACCTTCAACTTTAACAGCTGTTGGGATGTGTGATAAATCAACAGCAACACCAGGAACAACTGGTGCAACATCATATAATGCTAACTCTGAACCCGCTGGTAATTGAGTTTTTAATAATAAAGATAACGCTTGACCAATACCGCCTGCGGCGCCTAAAACTGCTACTTTCATTTGATATCTCCGAACTATAAATGGGGTTATTTATTGTACATTAATTGATTAACTTATTTACTCAAATAAACATTTATTTGTACTTGAGTAAATACGTTAATTTATTTCTGGGCAAAAGATATAGCATAAGTAGACAAAAAACAAATTATATACGCATATATTGACTATCTATTTGCTGAATTGCTAACCACTAAGTAAACAAAACCAAACTAAAATATTGATATCAAGCACTATTCAATTAAGTTCAAGCAGAGCGATAATTTTTAGATTGTATTATTTATTTTATATAATTATTCTGTTTTAATGAAATTTTATGCGATGATGACATTCTGGCGACATGACTGAAAACGAATATTTAATTCGCCTCGATTAATTATTAAAGAATAAATCTATTTCAAAGTTACTCATTACAAGGTTAGTTATTCATTATGAGCGGTTTACAAAAACAAGAAGAACTTGTACAAGTTTTTAAAGACTTATTAAAACAAGAGCAATTTAGCTCACAAGGTGAAATAGTCGAATCATTAAAAGCCTATGGTTTTGATAACATCAGTCAGTCAAAAATATCACGTATGCTCAGTAAATATGGTGCGGTAAGAACCCGTAATGCTCGCCAAGAAATGGTTTATTGCTTACCTGCTGAATTAGGTGTACCTACGGCACAAAGTCCCCTAAAGCAATTAGTACTAGAGATAGAACATAACTCAGTGATGATCATTATTCAAACAAGTCCTGGTGCAGCGCAATTAATAGCGCGTTTGTTAGATAGTTTAAGTAAGAGTGATGGTGTACTAGGCACTATTGCAGGAGACGATACTATTTTTATAGCACCAACAGACATCAGTAAAATTGAAGAAACGATTAAAAGATTAGAGCAACTTTTCTCCTTGAATTTAAGCTAATTAATATAACTTATGTTAAGTACATTACTAAGTGGGTGTTAACCATATAACTAGGTAGGTGATCAGTACATGATTAGCTATAAATACGTTTATGCGATGGTATTATAAACACACCGTATAAACGCATTTTTTATCTTAAAATTAGTGGTCAGTATTAGTACACTGAAAAAGCACCGTTTTTATGCTACTTAACAAAGCTTTGCCCGTTACTGGCTTAGCCATATGAAAATTCATACCCGCATCAAGACTTTGTTGCTTATCTTCTTCCCTTGCATGTGCCGTCATAGCAATTATCGGTAAATTTTTATAATGACTCTGCTTTCTAATAAGCTTAGTTGTCGTTAACCCGTCCATTATTGGCATTTGGATATCCATTAATACCACGTCAAATTTTTCATCAGTTAAAATATCTAACGCCGCTTGACCATTGTCGGCTATTGTTACTTTGGCGTGCATACTAACTAGTAACTCGTTAGCGACAAGTTGGTTAATTAAATTGTCTTCCACTAAAAGTATTGATACACCTTGTAAGTTTTCTTCGATATCTACAGAATTTACCGACAATTGTGTTGTCTCACTTTCCGATCTGGCCTCACTATTGCCATTCTTTTTGATGCTAGCATTCATCGAATCATCTTTATTGCATCGCTTTACTAGCGTTTTTTTATCGCTATTCTCAACAGATAAGCTTGTTGCATCAATAACTGCTGACTTAGTTATCGGTTCAACTATTTTGGAGTTTATCATTGGTTTAATTATCATTGGTTTATTTAAGGCTTGCGATATTTGATCGAGTGCAAATCTAAATAACGGTAAATCCAACAACAAATATGGTATTTCAAGGGCATCTAAATGGTGCCCTGTTTCATTACTTAAAGATGTCAAAGCTGGTTGACATAAACAAAGTAAGTTAACGTTAGTTAAACAGTCAGTTAGTCTAACATCACTTAATTGAGAGCCTTGCAGTAACGACAGATTCACTTCATCAATCAGTAATACCTTTGGCTGCAATAATTCAGCGTCGGTATTGTCAATATGTAAAAAATCATCAACTGTATCCAGTACTTTTAAGTGCCAACCCATCAATTCAATGCTCTTGATAAAACTATCAGAGAAACACTGTTTAATCGCATAAACGATTATGTCTTTAACAAGCGGTTTGTTTAACTCTGTGGGTAAATTAGCAAACTCAGCATAGTTGAAGTCACTGTTTTTTTGCCCGATGAGTACTTGCTCACCGACTCTATCAATAATGACTTTTTCCAAAGGTAAAACAAAACTCAACTCACTTCCTTGACCTAGTTGACTCGTCAAGGTTATTTTACCGCCAAGTAACTTAATAATCTGCTGACAAATAGATAAACCTAAACCAGAGCCACCATATTTACGGGTCATGGACTCATCGGCTTGACTAAAAGCTGTAAACAAATGACTTTGATTATCGCTAGCAATACCAATACCGGTATCTATCATTCTAAACCTTACCTGAGTATGACTATCATTATTAGCCAAGGTATCAACAATTAACTTAATTTGTCCTTGCTCAGTAAACTTAATCGCGTTATTAAATAAATTAGCTAACACTTGCACTAAGCGCATTTCATCACTAAGCACATTACTTGGCACTGCAGCGCTTATGTCGATTAGCACTTCAACACGTTGATGATTTACATTAGTGATATTTAATTTAAGCGCTTTATCTATAATATTAGCTAAATTAACTGGCGCTTGACTAACAACCATTTTACCCGCTTCAACTTTAGATAAATCTAACAGTTCATCAACAAGGTGGAGTAATGTTGATGAAGCACTTTGCGCGTTCAGCAAGTAATGCTCTTGTCGTGTATCAAGAGCAGTGCGCGATAATAAATCCATCATTCCTTGCATGGCATTAATTGGCGTTCTCACTTCGTGACTCATATTAGCTAGAAATTGTATTTTCACACGGTTTGCATATTCGGCTTGATCTTTAGCACTTTCCAGAGCTGATTGAGTTGCTTGCTGAACAGTAACATCATGAAAGAGACTAATTGAGCCCAAAATATTCCCTTGCTCATCGGTAAACTGATTACAAAATCCTTGGTAGGTAAACTCCCCTGCTTTAATTAAAGCTTGTTGTGGATAAACATTATCGTTGAGTGCATTTAAACGGTTAATTTCTATAGCTAACTCTGTAGGCATAAACCTAACCGCTCTTTCTCCTAACATTTCCTCAACACTATGTTTAGTTAATCGTTCAAAGGCATTATTACAACCTATCAATAAGCCATTATTATCATTAAAAACAATTAACTCTGGAATAGCATTCATCACTGATCGCAAAAGAGCGTAATCTCGCTGATGTTTAGCACTGGTTTCTTGTAATGCTTTGGTTTTCTCAATGACGCGGCTATCTAATACATCATTTTGCTCTGTAAGTTGTAATAACAAGGTTCTATTTTGAACAAATATATCTTCAACAACCTGAAACCAATGCAACCAGTCTGGTGTAGGTGTTACTTTACCAGGATCACCTTCAGCACAATATTGAATGTGGCGAATAAATTCGGTTGTTGGCTTAATAAATGTACGTTTAGTCATGCTGTTTATTAACATTAAAAAGGCAAGTAACCCTATAAACATCATCGAAAAAATAAAGATGAAGTCACTGTATTGAGGCGCAGAGAAATTGGCAAATTTTTGATACTTAAGTAACGACCAACCATTAACGGCAATAGGCTGCTTTTCAATAAACCATTCACCAATTCGCTCTGCATCATTAATTTTCGCTAATTTTTCTACGGATAAATATTGTAAGTCAGTTGGCAGTATATCTTGCCAAGACGCACGATAACTTAACGATTCTTTTCCTAAGCGTTTAGCTAATAGTATTTCATTATCTTGATTGTATAAGATGATCCCTTCATCACCAGAGTTTAATTCAGACAAGCTCGCGTGCAGCCTAGACAAATTAACATCAATAACCACTGCCCCTAATAGTTTATCGCCATAAAAAACCCCTGTTCCAAGTGACGCATTCATACCACTACCGGCAGCATCAAGATAAGGTGAAGACCATAGTACGCTATTGTTTTTTTCGGTTAAGGTATTCATTCTTTTGAAATGAGGGCTTGTTAATGTACTTTCACTAAATTGCCAAATTTCTCGATCAACCCAAGGGTATATATTCACAAATTTATTAAAGGAAATATAATAAAACCAAGTTGCTTCTTGAATAATATTTTGTGCAGCAATAAAAGCAGGCGTTAATGCATTCGCCATTGCAATCTCTTGCTTTTGCAGTTCATTGAACTGACTCACTTGGCCTAACCCCGTAATACTACTGCTTAATCTTTTACCTTGTTGGATAACATCATGTTCGGTTTTATTTAAATAAAATGTATCACCTTGTTGAGACAAGGAAGGCATTGGGGTAAGTAATTCATTAGGATGTTCGAGAATATATTCAGCAAACTCTTGTATACCAACAACAGCTTGCACACTTTGCTCAAGCATCACATTTAATTGCTGAGCTTCTTGCTTTAATTCCAACAAACTTTGCTGTTGGTGATGAGTGATTTGATTAAAATAACGTAAGGAAGCAACCGATAAAGCAACTAAAATAATGACGATAAAAGCAACAACTACCGTTATATTATAACGCCTAAAAACTGTACTAACACCTGATTGATAATACACTGTGTTGCCTTAACATTTAACTGAGTAAAATAGAATAGAATAACGGGAAGGTAATAAATTAAAGCAGTCACTTAATTTAAGCAAGGTTTGCTAGGAGTTTAAAGTAAAAAAGTAACTTAGTTAACCTGAGAGATAGATTAGGTTAACTACATAAGTTACTTTTCATAGGTGGTTATGATAATTATTTAAGATAGACGATTTAAGGATTACATGCGTTAAATCATCATATTTTAAATCTATAGGTTTTCTTCCGCAAATGAAGCTAATCGACTACGAACCACACCATTTAAGTTAATGGTTGCTGAGCCTGGGAAATCTTTAAAACGCTCCACAATATACGTTAAACCTGAAGTAACCGCGGTTAAGTAATTACTATCTATTTGCGCTAAATTACCCGAGCAGACAATTTTAGTGCCCTCACCACAACGAGTAATAATGGTTTTTAATTGCGCTGCTGTTAGGTTTTGACACTCGTCAAGTAATACTAAGGCATTTTGTATACTTCGCCCACGCATAAAGTTAACCGATTTAAATTGAATATTCGCTTTATCCATAATGTAATTTAAGCTGCCATGCATACTCTCATCTTGTTGATGCAATACTTCAAGAGAATCAGTAATTGCAGCAAGCCAAGGCGCCATTTTTTCTTCTTCCGTACCGGGTAAAAAACCAATAGACTCTGCTATTTCAGGGGTGCTTCGAGTAACAATAATTTTATCATACAAACCACGTTCGATAACTTGCTCAAGCGCGCTTGCCAAAGCTAAAAGTGTTTTACCACAACCGGCAGGGCCAGTAAGAATAACCAAATCAATATTAGGGTCAAGTAACGCATCCATCGCCATCCCTTGATAAATATTTTTAGGGGTAATACCCCATGCAGTTTTTGTTAATAATCGTTCACGACCTAAATCTAAAATGGCGAGTTGTTCGTCATCCCAACCGGTAACTTTGCCAGCAAAGCTGTCACCATCATCTAATAAATATTCATTAATATATGCTGAAGGCACGGTATCACGCGCTACATAATGCGTGGTATTTCGCCCATCTAATTCACTATCAACAGCTTTAATTTTTTCCCAGAAATCCCCTGAAAATTGATGATATCCTTTCGTTAAAAACTGAATATCATCAATTAATTGGTCAGTTCTATAATCTTCAACATGAGCTAACCCTGCACCTTTTGCTTTAAGGCGCATATTGATATCTTTTGTCACCAATACAATTTTTTTATTCGGTGTTTTCTTTTGAATATGTAATGCTGCATTAATGATACGGTTATCATTTTCGTTAAATGACAACGTATGTTCAGTTTGTGGCAGCGCATAATCATTTATAATGGCTAAACAACCGCTAGGATGCTGTTCATCATTTTGCGGAAGTTTTACACCCGACAAAACTTGCTCTGGGCTTGCATCCCTTAAAGTATCTTCAAGCGCTCTTATGGCAACACGCGCATCTCGGCTAACATCTTTATTTCTATCTTTAATTGAATCTAACTCTTCTAATACCGTCATTGGCACAACAACATCGTGCTCTTTAAACGATAAAAAAGCAAAAGGCTCGTGTAATAGAATATTGGTATCTAAAATATAGATAATTGATTGTTCGGATGGTGTAGAAGGTACTTCAGTAGATAGATTTTTCGGGGTCTCGGTTGGAGAGGTTTGGCCTGAATTATGATTTAAATCATTACTTAACTTATTTTCGTTATTCATATTCTCTTTAGTCATCGCGAATCTCCATGATTGACCGACAAAACAAATATAAAACCGTATTAATATAAACAAAGTATAGCCTAACTACAGTAATCCCTTATTTTTAGTGAAGCAAGCATAATTTTTTAATGATTCCGTCTATGATTACGCGTAACATAGCGCCTTTTTTTATCCTAGAGTTTTATATTTAGTGAGTCCTGATTATAATGGGGACAACTAGATAATTGTCGGAGAAGTATATATATGCCATTTCAGCTAGGTCAGCGTTGGATCAGTGATAGTGAATCAGATCAAGGTTTAGGAACAGTAACAGGGGTTGAACATCGCTTCGTTAATATTGTTTTCACAGCCACAGGTGAGTCTCGTAAATATGCCAAAGACAATGCACCACTAACGCGTGTTATTTTCAACAAAGATGATCTAGTTCCAAGTCATGAAGGCTGGATGTTAAAAGTTAATTCTTACAGTGAAGCGCATGGCATCATTACTTATGAAGGTATTCGCCAAGACACTAACGAGCAGACCTCTTTAAAAGAAGTGATGATAGATCACTTTATTAAGTTCAATAAACCTCACGACCGTTTACTGAATAGCCAAGTTGACCGTTTAGATTGGTTCCGCTTACGTAAAGACTGTTTAAACCATCAATATCAACAGCAACAATCAGACTTAACCGGTTTAACAGGTGCTCGCGTTAGTTTGATTCCGCATCAATTATATATTGCTGATGAAGTTGGTAGCCGTTTTGCACCGCGTGTATTACTTGCGGATGAAGTAGGTTTAGGAAAAACCATCGAAGCGGGTTTAATTATCCATCAGCAATTAGTTACCGGCCGTGCAAAACGCGTATTAATTATTGTGCCTGAATCTTTAATGCATCAATGGTTAGTTGAAATGCTACGTCGCTTTAACTTAAGTTTTAGTATTTTCGACAACGAACGTTGTGTTGAAACTAGTCAAGATAATTACATTGATGGCAAAAAAGCTAATCCGTTTAGTACTGAACAATTAGTATTAGTTAACTTAGGTTTCATTACTAAAAATCCAGAATGGTACGAAGCATTACTTGAAGAAGAATGGGACTTAATGATTGTTGATGAAGCCCATCACTTAAATTGGCAACAAGATAACTCAAGTATTGAATATCAATGTATTGAACAACTTTCGCAAGTGATCCCTGGTGTTTTACTGTTAACCGCAACACCTGATCAATTAGGTCATGAAAGTCACTTTGCACGATTACGTTTACTCGATCCTGATCGCTTTTATGATTATCAAAAATTTACCGAAGAAGAATCACAATACAGTGTTGTTGCCGATGCGGCTAACGCGTTAGTCGAAGGCGAGAAACTCAGTAAAGAGCAAGAAGCAACATTAACGTCATTATTAAAAGAAACAGATATTAAAGCGCAACTGACTTCGCTTAACGATGAAAAGAAAGCCGCACTAACACGCCAAGCTTTATTAAAGCAACTACTTGATAGACACGGTACTGGCCGTATCTTATTTAGAAACTCGCGCAATACAATTAAAGGTTTCCCTGCGAGGAAATTAATGCCCACCGCATTAACTATGCCTGAGCAGTATCAAGACAACATTAATGACTTTATGCTCAGCGATAGCCCTGAAGCGCTTGCTAGTTCTAAACAAGCTAAGTTTATTTTTACTCCTGAAATGCTGTACGGTTTAGATCATCATGCTCAAGCATGGACAGATTTCGATCCGCGCGTTAACTATTTAATTGAGCTTTTACAAACACTCAAAAAAGAGAAAGTATTAGTAATTTGTGCCCATGCACAAACCGCTATAGATTTAGAAGCCGCATTACGTGTAAAAGAAGGTATTCGTGCTGCAGTTTTCCATGAAGGATTATCTATTTTTGAGCGTGATAAAGCTGCCGCTTACTTTGCCCAAGACGAAGACAGTGCACAATTATTGCTTTGCTCTGAAATTGGTAGTGAAGGTCGTAACTTCCAATTCGCTCATCATTTAGTGTTATTTGATTTACCAAGCAACCCTGATTTACTAGAACAACGTATTGGTCGTCTTGACCGTATTGGCCAAACCGATGTAATTCAATTACATGTGCCTTATTTTGAAGATTCTGCACAGCATTTGTTATTTGATTGGTATCACCAAGGCATGCAAGGTTTTGAGCATACTTGTATTACCGGTCGAGTTATTTTTGAAACCTTTGGCGAAACCTTACTGTCATTAGCGTTAACCTCGCAACAACAATCAAGTGCAGCAGAAAAACTAATTAGTGATAGTTGGCAGAAACATTTAACGATTAAAGCCGAGTTGGAATCAGGTCGAGATAAATTATTAGAGTTAAATTCATCTGGCCAAGGTCGTGCTCTTGAGCTTGTTAATAAAATTGAAAAAGTTGATAACAGTATCGACCTACCGCAATTTATGTTCCAAGCATTAGATGTTTTTGGTATTCAACAAGATGATAAAGCCGATAATGCCATTGCCTTAAATCAAAGCGAGCATATGCTTAATAGCAACTTCCCTTGTTTACCTGAAGACGGCACTACGGTTACTTTTGATCGAGACACCGCATTAGTTAATGAAAACTATCAATTATTAACTTGGGACCACCCTATGGTTCGCGGCGTTATGGATTTAGTGCTTAGTGATGAAATTGGAAATGCCAGTATTGGACTATTAAAAAATGAAGCCTTACCTGTTGGAACCTTTTTTCTTGAATGTTTATTCACGGTTGAAGCAACCGCGCCTGCACATTTGCAATTAGGTCGTTACTTGCCAACCACGCCAATACGAGTGTTGGTGGATAAAAGTGGTAATAACTTAGCTGAGAAAGTCAGTGAGCAAGTACTGGATAAACAATTATCACCAGTGAAAAAACAAATGGCATTGCAATTAGTTAAAGCCCTTAGAGCACAAATAGCACCTCTTGTCGCTAAAGCTGAAGTGCACGGTGCTGAGCATATTGTAGCTATTCAAGAGAAATCTTTAGCGGCAATGCAAACTAAACTCAGCACAGAGCAGCAACGATTAACCGCATTAAAAGCGATTAATCCAAGTGTTCGCCAAGAAGAAATTGACTTTATTAGCCAGCAACAAGAAGAGTTAACGCATTACATTGATAAAGCACAACTTACTTTTGAAGCCATCAGAATGATAGTGGTTACTCACTAACCTTTTTAAAATAGGTTAACCTCTAATCATTGATAAACAATAAAGCTAAGTTCATATGTTAAAGTGGACTTAGCTTTTTTATTGCTTGTTGATAACAAGCCAACAAACTAACACGAAAAAACACTGAGATACGAATGAGCGCCAACCCTGATTTCATCTATACGCCACCAATGTCACCTTATCTTGATATTATTTACCAAGATGATGATATTGTAGTGTTAAATAAAGCTAGTGGGATTTTAAGTGTGCCGGGGCGCTTACCAGAACATCAAGATTGTTTGCAAAACCGTGTTCAACGCGTATTACCAAGTGCAACAATTGTACATCGTTTAGATATGGCAACCTCAGGTATTATGATCATGGCGTTAAATAAACCTGCTCATGTGGCCATTAGTCGTCAATTTGAGCAACGTAAAACGCAAAAAAGTTATCTGGCTCGGGTGTTTGGCCGCGTAACAGAAACTAATGGTAGTGTTGATTTACCCCTTATTTGTGATTGGCCGAACAGACCCAAACAAATGGTAGATCATGAATGCGGGAAAAAATCTTTAACGCATTTTCGCGTACTTGGCTATTCTGATGAAAATAGCACTGATGAAGCAATGCCTGTTGAACCAATAACTACGTTAGTAGAATTAACACCTGTCACTGGTCGTTCTCATCAATTACGTGTTCATATGTTAGCAATCGGACATCCTATTTTAGGCGATAGGTTGTACGCTACAAACGATGCCTTAACGATGCGTAATAGATTACAATTGCACGCATTGAATTTAAGTTTATTTCATCCAACGAGCGAAGAGCTGATGACTTTTAGTGCGCCCTGCCCGTTTATTTAAGTTAACATTTAAGCTAATATTTAGCCTAAACTCTGGATAATAAATTAAGATTTTGAGGCCTCCTATTGCAACACAATAACCCTAAAAAACTCTACGTTACATCCTTTTACTTACTAGCTGTTTTTTTCATAGTGATCCTAGCGAGCATTTCATTAAATGTAGCAAAAGCCGAGCCGCAAGTTAAACAAGATCAGGTTAGCTCAACGAGCGATGCGACTATGACTGATAAGACTGATAAGACTGACACAGCGCCTGATACAGCAACTGATGCAACCACTGATAGCCCAATAAAGCCGCCAATAAATCATACCAAGCAACATAAACAAGATTTGCAGCATTACTTTAACGATAACCAAGTAACACCGTTATTAGCAGGCCCTAATGATTACATCACTTTAGTACAAAAATACACCAGTGCGAATAGTAAAGGTGTGGTCATTTTATTACCTGAATGGCAACAAGGAGCAACAAACCCTAAGGCCATTAACTTTTTACGCAATACTCTCCCAAGCAAAGGCTGGAATACAATTGCCATCCAACCAGAGAATAAGCCTGAAGGTTTCCCATCAACAGCTATAACCAGCGAAGATCAAATAAAAGAAAATGAATTAATACTTACTGAATATAAACGAAATTTAGGGGAATTATTTAATGCGGTTATGAATACTGCGAAAGAATATTCAGGTATTGTACTGGTGATTGCGCAAGGTAATAACGGCGCTTTATTGGTTGATATTTTGAGCCAAACTGACAGCCAACGCCCTAATGCGCTTATTTTATTAAGTAGCTACCGACAAAGTAACGACCAATTAATTGATGCTGATAATGAAACATTTTCCCGACAACTAGCACTTACTGAGTTACCGGTACTCGATTTGTACCTCAAGCATGACAACAGTTTAGTTATTAGCAAAGCACCACAGCGGAAGCTTATGGCCGCTCAAGAAATGAAAACCTATTACCGACAACGACAATTGAATAATACCATTACCGGTTATTACCCAGAAAACGAATTACTCAGTCAAATTAATGGTTGGTTAAAAGCGATTGGCTGGTAGTACACAACATCTCGCCAATACTTCTCGATATTCAATAACAAGGCAATTGTGTTTTGGTTTAGTTATTCTAAATCAAATGAATTTAACGATACCTGTAGGCATCGAGCAAGCTCCCAAAGAACAAACACCTAATAAAAAGTATGGCTTACATGTAGCGTTATTGATTTTGACAAGAACGCTACATGGATGGTGTTATTAAAGAATTATTACTTAACCCGAATTCGGGATAAATAAGGTGAATAGAATAATAACATCAATCACTTAGAAGTTTACCTCTACAATAGTCTTAATTATTCGTAGTACAAGGCAGGAAAGCGAAGCCAATAACGGATTATTGGGAGCTTTCATAACGAAGTAATACGGGTACTTAAGTCTGTTGTAGCATTTTACTTATCCCTAACTCAGGTTACTTATTTTGTTTAACGATTAAATCGTAAGCGCCTTGAATCTCTTGAGTCTTTTCTTTTGCACTTTCCATCATTGCTGGTGGTAAACCTTTAGCAATTAACTTATCGGGATGGTGTTGTGACATTAATTTTCGATAAGCTTTTTTAATAACTGACATGTCTGAGTTTTTATCAACACCTAATACCTTATAAGCATTATCAAGTTGCTGAGCTGTAGTTGGCCTACTAGAGCCTGTACTATGTTGTCTATAGCCGCCACCTGATTGTTGTTGGTGAAAGCTGCTACCAGCGATAATCATTTCTAATAAGTTATCAAGTTCACGGGTTGAATAACCTAAAAACTGGGCAATAGTGTGTAAAACAGAGCGTTCAGAATTATCTAAATCGCCATCACTAAACGCCACTTGAATTTGTATTTCTAGAAACATCAACAATAAATCTTGCCTGTTTCCCATCAAACGTTTGAATTTAACAAGCCTATCTTTTAATGGAAAACCTGAAGATTTACCTTCACGAAAAGCATCTTGCGCTTGCTCACGCAGATCACTGCTTAAATTCAGCTTATCCATATAAGCACTTGCAAAGGCTATTTCATGGCTAGTCACTTGTCCTTTCGCTTTAGCGACATGACCCATAACAGAAAACGTGGTATAGAAAAAAGCGGCCTGGCGAGCAACATCATCTTCTGTACCGCCTGATACACCGTTAAAATTAAAGCCTCTTCCACGGTCGAAAATATGTCCTAACCATAAGCCTAGTAACGCACCAAACAAACTTTTACTTAGCATAAAACCAAATAAGAAGCCTAAAATTTTACCCCAAATATGCATATTTCAAAATTTTCCTAAAGTAAATAAAATGAAAGATAACCGCGTTTGGCTATTTTAGTTAACCTGAGTTCTGGATACTAAATTTTTAAAGTCGAAAGAAAAAAACAATAAATTGTGCGATTAGTTACTTCAATTAGTATATTATCCGAACAATTACAGAAGAATTTAGCCCAACAGAAAAAATTGCTATATCATAAAGCAATTAGCCGTTAAAATAACTGATTCATCATTATAAAATCAATTTATAAATTTTCACCTATTTTCGAACAAAATTTCGGACAATAAATGCTCTTTTCCCGTAAATTATATTTTAGCTGTTCACTATTACTTTTCTGCTTACCGCAAATAGTACAAGCTGAAAATGATAGTAATAACCAATCTACCGAGACACTCTCCGCCCAATGTCCATTACCTATATTTAGTGATATTGGTCAAGGAATTTCCGTAACCGATAGTAGTATTCGTATATCGTCATTAGAAGCTAATATTGAGAAAGATCAACGCGCACTTTTTAATGGCTCTGTTATTTTGGTTGATAAAACGCAAAAAATAATGGCTGACCAACTCGCATTTAACCGCTTAAAAATGCAAATTGACGCGGTTGGTAATATCCAATATCAGAGTAAAGACATTAATATTTTTGCCGATTCTTTAAGTGCTAGTAAAACAGAGCGTTCAACTACAATGACCGCAGCAGCTTACCAGCTAGATGGCAATCCAGGACACGGTAAAGCGCAAGTCTTGTCAATAAATAATGAGGGGTTACTCAACTTATCAGACTCTACTTTTACCACCTGTTTACAAGAAGTACCTGATTGGCAAATTAAAGCGTCAGAGATAAACTTATCAGCTACTGGTGACTTTGGTGAAGCTTACGGGGCACAATTTAGAGTGTTAGATGTGCCTGTTTTATATGTTCCTTATTTTTATTTTCCTATTTCTAAAAATAGACTCAGTGGTTTTTTATATCCAGAAGCGGGTAACTCGACCAATTCAGGCGTTGAATTTAGCGCGCCTTTTTACTGGAACATTGCCGAAAACTACGATGCCACAATAACTCCACACTACATGTCAAAACGAGGCTTACAAATTATTACCGAGTTCCGTTACATGCATGACATGCAGGCGGGGCAGATTGACCTTGAATACTTAAATAATGATAGAGAAATAACCTCAAATGATGATGCTCGTTATTTAGCGCGCATTCAACATGTGGGCACTTTTTCTGAAGACTTTCGAGCCTACCTCGACTTTACCACCATCAGTGATGATAACTATTTAGTTGATATAGGTAGTAAACAATATAATTATAATGACACTTACCTTTATCAAACGGGCGAGTTAGCTTACTTTGGCGAGCAATGGCAAAGCACCATAAAATTGCAAGATTTTGAAGTACTGGGTGATCACCAGCCAAGTTATAAAACTTTACCGCATATCGATTTATCAGCCCAGCAACCCTTAAATTTTCTAAATGGTCAATTTGAGGTTTATTCTGAAATAACCAATTTTCAAACTGCAGAGCAAGATGAAGCCGAAGCCAACCGTTATCATGTTGAAGCAGGAGTAACCTTTCCAATAGCAAGACCGGCATGGTTTTTAAATTCAGAAGTTAAGTTACTACATACCTATTACCAACAAGATAATATCCAGCAAGGAAGTCCGTTAGAGTCTACGGTAAGTCGAACCATTCCTAAGGTACGGTTACATGGTGGAATAAATTTTGATCGCGATATTTTTGCCTTCGGTCAAAGTTATCGACAAACATTAGAGCCACAATTACAGTACCTTTATGTGCCAGAAAAAGATCAATCTATGATAGGTTTGTACGACACTACTGATTTACAAGAAGATTACCATGGTATTTTTCGTGATATTAGTTACAGCGGTCTAGATAGAATTGCTGCTGCTAACCAATATACCTGGGGTATCACTAGTCGTTTACTAAACGAAGAGAATTTAGAGGTATTAAGAGTAAGTGTTGGGCGTATACAATATTTAGGCAGTTCAAGTGACAACTCTAACCTTGCCAACGATGTTCTGTTAACTAATAATGGTCAGGTTAACGAAGTACAACCTGCATTAGCCGCTGATTTATTTTATCGCATTAATCATCAATGGCAAATTAGCGGGGATATTCAATATAACACCCTAGATGATTATACCAATAAAGGGCAAATCAATATTGACTATCAAATGACAAAATATACCTTACTTCAATTGAACCATAGGTACACTCGTAATGTCTCAGGAGAGAGCATTGAGCAAGCATCGGCATTAACTAGCTTTGCAATTAACCAAAATTGGGCCTTTGTCGGACGTTTAACACAAGATTTAAAACAAGATAGAAGTTTAGAATCCTATGCTGGATTACAATATGAAAGTTGCTGTTGGGCAGTACGCATTGCTTATTACCGACATATTAACTCTAACTTAGATACTGACGGCATTGGCACTGACGGACGTGAACCATTTGATTCAGGAATAGACTTTAAATTAGTTATTAAAGGCTTCGATGGCAATCAATCAGCTATTGGTACACAAGAGATGCTTGATAAAAGTATATTTGGTTACAAACGTCCTTACTATTTACAGAATTAGCTAGGCTGTTAACTCAGCCACCGTTAAAATAAAAAATACAGTACAAGCTTAAAAATAAGAGCCAAAGGTAAGCTTAATAAATAAATTACTTAAAAATTTACTTAATAAATGAAATTTAAATAACACCATGACAAATATTCTAAATAAATTACTGTTCGCATCCAGCCTTATCGTGGCAACACTTACTACCGTTCAAGCAAAAGAGGAGCTCCTCGACAGGGTTGCTGTTATTGTCAATGGTGGTGTAGTACTTGAATCAGAGGTTGAAGATTTACTGAAAAGTATAAAACAACAGGCCAAAAATAATAATCAAGATTTACCTTCTGATACTGCTTTACGCATTCAAGTCACAGATAAATTAATCAATGACAGTTTACTTACTCAAATTGGTGAGCGCATGGGTGTGCAAATTAGTGATGCTCAACTTGATGAAACTATTAATAGAATGGCACAAGAAAATAAAATGAGCCTAGCGCAATTTCGTCAAACTATTATTAATGACGGCACTACCTATGAAAAATATCGTGAAGATGTACGTATTGAGCTAATTGTTGGCGAAGTAAGCCGTAATAACGTTAGACGTCGTATTTTTGTTTCTCCACAAGAAGTAGACAACTTACTTACAGCTATGAAAGAGCAAAGCAGTAATGACATTGAGTATGAGTTAGGTCATATATTAATAGAGTTCCCTGCTAACCCTAAACAAGCTGATTTAGATGCAGCTAAAGCACGAGCAAATAAAGTTATTGAGCTACTTAATGAAGGCTCTGACTTTGCGAAAATTGCCATTACCTCATCTGGTGATTCAAACGCGTTAAAAGGTGGTAATTTAGGTTGGAAAAATATTAATGAAATGCCAACACTTTTCTCTGAATTGATCGCTGAACAACCCAAAGGCACTGTAGTAGGTCCCATTCGTACAGGTCTAGGTTATAGCATAGTAAAAGTATTAGATGTTCGTGGCCGTGAAATCGTTGAAGTAGAAGAAGTCAAAGCCAGTCATATACTAATTGCACCATCGGTTATTTTAAGTGATGAAAAAGCACAAGCTTTGTTAAACAGTCTTTTAGCCAAAATTGATGCCGGTGAAGCAACCTTTGCAGAGTTAGCTAAAGAGTACTCTGAAGGCCCTACTTCAGTTCGAGGTGGTGATTTAGGTTGGGCAGACCCAACAAACTATGATCCCGCTTTTCAAAAGGCGTTAGCTACCATGGAGAAAGGCGATTACCATAAGCCATTCCTTTCATCTTTCGGTTGGCATATTATTTATTTAGAAGATAGACGAATGGTTGATGCCACTTCACAAATGAATGAAAACAGAGCTTATCAACTACTTTTCAACCGTAAATACGCGATGGAAAATGCACGTTGGTTAAAAGAAATGCGTGATGAAGCCTACATTGAGATTTTTGAAAAGGACGCAAGATAATGACACAACGTATTGCTATTACACCTGGTGAGCCGGCAGGCATAGGCCCAGATCTAATAATTAGTATTGCGCAACAAGATTGGCCTGTAGAAATGGTTGTTATCGCCTCTAAAACATTATTAATTGAGCGTGCAAAATTATTATCATTACCATTAACACTTATCGACTACGATAAAGACTCACCTGTTAATGCACAAAAAGCAGGTACTTTAACAGTATTAAATGTTGAATTAGGTCAACCCTGTATTCCCGGAACGTTAGATACTGCTAATGGTGCCTATGTAGTTGAGACATTAAGGATAGCCAGTGAAAAAAACATTTCTGGTGAATTTGATGCTATTGTTACTGGCCCTGTTCATAAGGGTTTAATCAATAAAGCAGGAATTGCTTTTAGCGGCCATACCGAATATTTCGCTAATCAAGCTAATTGTGCTGATGTAGTTATGATGCTTGCTACAGAAGGGTTACGCGTAGCATTAGTAACAACTCATATTCCACTTGCCTACGTTTCTAAAGCAATAACCCCTGATCGCTTACAAAAAGTAACGCGAATATTGCATCATGATTTACAAACAAAATTTGGCATTAAATCACCTAAAATTTATGCCTGTGGAATTAACCCACATGCTGGTGAAGATGGTCATTTAGGCCGTGAAGAAATAGAGGTGATGGACCCAACTTTTGCCGAGCTACGCGCTGATGGTATTGATATCATAGGTCCTTTACCTGCAGATACTATTTTTCAAGAAAAATACCTCGCCGAAGCTGATGCTATACTTGCAATGTATCACGACCAAGGCTTACCAGTATTAAAGTATAAAGGCTTTGGTTCATCGGTAAATATTACTCTTGGCTTACCTTTTATTCGCACCTCGGTTGATCATGGTACAGCATTAGAATTAGCTGGCACAGGTACGGCAGATTCAGGTAGTTTCATTGAAGCAATGAATAATGCTATCAACTTAGCTAAGAATAAATAGCGCGACTATCTAGGGCTGAATAAGCGCTTACACGAACAGTTAATTAAGAAAGAGTTATGAACGACAAAAAACATTTAGGTCATCAAGCAAAAAAACGTTTTGGACAAAACTTTCTGCACAATGACGCTGTGATCAGCGATATTGTCGATGCCATCAATCCAGAGCCTGGTGAAAACCTAGTGGAAATTGGACCTGGTTTAGGTGCACTAACCGAGCCAGTTATTGAGCGTGCGGGTAAACTTTCAGTAGTTGAATTAGACAGAGACTTAGCGCATAGACTTCGCCATCATCCTTTTTTAGCAAAAGATTTAACCATTTACGAAACTGATGCACTTAAATTTGATTTTGCCGAATTAGCCAGCGACGAAAAACCATTAAGAATATTTGGTAACTTGCCTTACAATATTTCTACTCCGCTAATTTTTCATTTGTTGACGTTTAAAGACAAAGTGAAAGACATGCATTTTATGCTACAGAAAGAAGTCGTTGAACGCATGGCTGCAGGGCCTCATTGTAAAGCGTTTGGGCGCTTATCAATAATGACTCAATATCAATGTCAAGTATTCCCAGTTATGGAAATTGGTCCAGAAGCTTTTAAACCTGCACCAAAAGTTGACTCAGCTATTGTTCGCTTAATACCACATGCCCACATTGCTAACCCTGTTAAAGATATTAACGCCTTAAACACTGTTTGTTTAACGGCCTTTAACCAACGTAGAAAAACCATTAGAAATAGCTTTAAAAAACTCATTAGTGAAGAGCAATTAACCAGTTTAGGGCTAGATGCTAATTTACGACCTGAAAATTTAACACTAGATGACTACATTACACTCGCTAACTTTATAGTTGATAACCCTGCAGATGTAGCTCCAGATAAAGAAAAACGTCGTCTGTCAAAAAATAGAACTCAACAACATGCCAATAATGCTGATGATCTGATTTTTCCAGAAAAATCTAAGAACACAGCGCCAACAGAAGAGTAATCAATGGCGATTTATTTGGTAGGCGACATACAAGGTTGTTGTAAAGAATTAACCGCATTGTTAGCGCAAGTCAAATTTTCGCCTGAGCACGATAAACTCTATCTTGCAGGGGATTTAGTCGCTCGCGGCCCAGACTCACTCGACACGCTACGTTTGGTAAAGTCACTAGGAAAAAGTGCGAAAGTAGTTTTAGGTAATCACGATTTACATTTATTAGCTGTGCATGCTGGTATTAGAAAAGAAAAAGCGTCTGATCATTTATCAAAACTGTTAGCCGCTCCAGACATTGACGAATTAATGGACTGGCTTGCTAGCCAGCCTTTACTGCAAAAAGTAGCTCATTCAAACCTTGTAGCTGACAGTAAAAGTAAAGTTAAACATGCTTATATAAGTCACGCGGGTATTTCACCACAATGGGATCTTTTAACAGCAAAAAAACAAGCTAAATTTGTTCATCAACGGTTAGCAAGTAACGAACGATCTTATTGGTTATCTGTTATGTATGGTGATGAAGCTAACAGTTGGAGTGAAGCTAAAACAGACATAGAAAAATTTAAATTTAGTATTAATGCCTTAACTCGTATGCGCTATTGTTTTCAAGATGGTTCTCTGGAGTTCACCCAGAATAAAGCACCTGATAAAAATGATAATCTAAATACTTTAAATCAAGATAGCATCGAAAATATAGTGCCTTGGTTTGAATTATCAGAAACCATCAACCAAACCCCATGGGTTTTTGGTCACTGGGCTTCCCTTATGGGTAATGCCTCTCATCCTAATATTTATCCTTTAGATACAGGTTGTGTCTGGGGAAATCATCTCACTATGCTTCGCTGGCACGACAAAAAATACTTTACTCAAATAGCTGAAAATAAAGCTTGATCAGCACAGCTATTGAACTATAGTACAATGTTAAACCGTTATTTCGATGAAAGTGAGCCTAAAACGGGTTAACTATCTGAAGCAATAAAAAAATTAAATTAAATATTTCCTATTTTTCGCCGATACAGGCTAAGCTTTATATATCGAAAGAACTTAACGTATTAACTAGGTTAGTAACCTTCTAAATTGGTGGATTCTATGAATTTAACTGTCGCTGTAAAAATTATTGGTGGCTTTGCCATTATCTCCCTGTTACTTATTATCATTAGTGTCATTTCGCTTTCTAATCTAAGTACCATCAGCGAATCAACTCATCAACAAAACACCCTGGCCATTCCTACATTGAAGGCCAGTAATAAACTTGCGCTTGAGTTAAGCCAAATGACTTATTTAAGTTTAAGAGGTTATTACCAAACAGATTTACAAGTATTAGCTCGCGAACTTAAAGAATACGAAAATACCGAAACACAATTTAAACAGCGTTTAGCCGAGTTAAAGGATATTGTCGTTAATGAAGAGAACTTATTAGCAAACTTAGGAGAAGTTGATCAGTTATTTTCTAAGTTTCATAATGCAAGTACGTCTTTATTCAATAATCACAAAATAAGCATAGAGCAAAAACAATTACTGACTGAAAAAATTGATGCATTAGAAGAAAAAGCAGACGACACTGTTACTTTATTATTAGATTTAGCTGATCATGATTTAGCTAATTCTAAACTTAAGCGCGCTATCAGCTTAAGTGAACGATTAGAAACACAATTCAATTCAATTGTAGCTTCAACTTTAGAATATCGTGACATTATTAAAGATAATACAGCCCAGCTAATTGAAAATGAAATTAACCGTAATGTTATCGACGCAAAAGACTCAGTAGCCGCGATCATTGCCGAATTAAATAAACATAATGTTGAAGATGTAGCGGAAGAAGTACAGCAAGCATTTGACGATATCCAAGCACTATTATCACAAGATAATGGCATTTTATCGCACAAAACAAAGCAGTTAGCCGGTAATGCCCAAGCAACACTGCAACTTAAAGAAGCAGATAAGGTTGCAAAACAAGTTAACCAAATCCTAGAAACACAAATAGACTTAGCCAACCAAACAACCGTTATTACCAGTGAGTTAGTTAAAGATTCTGTAAATAGTGGTACAACACAAACCTATATCATAATGTTTATTTCTATCGTTGTAGCTTTAAGTATTGCCCGTATAACGCTAATTGGTATAACTCGTCCGCTTGCGCGTGTTAACGAAATGCTGAATATAGTTGCTTCTGGTAACCTTTCTAGAAAACTTGATGAAAGCGGTCAAGATGAGTTTGCTCAACTATCTAAAAATTGTAATTTACTTATCGATAGTTTACGTACACTAATTGAAAGCATAGTAAATCGTTCTTCGCAACTTGCTGCTGCCGCAGAAGAAACGTCTGCCGTAACCTCACAAAGTACCAGCGCAATTGAAGAGCAACGTAATCAAGTTGAACAAGCCGCTTCTGCAACAACTGAAATGAGCAGTACCGCACAAAGTGTATTATCAAGCGCAAAAGATGCTTTAAGTGAAATAAAACATGCTGACGATGAAGCTGAACGAGTTAAAGTTATTTCGGCAAGAAATCGCCACACTATCGAATTGCTAGCTACTGAGGTTGAATCTGCTGCCCAAGTAATTAATCAATTACAACAAGACAGCGCTTCAATTGGTAGTATATTAGATGTAATTCGTGGCATTGCAGACCAAACCAACTTACTGGCATTAAATGCGGCTATAGAGGCTGCTCGTGCAGGTGAGCAAGGTCGTGGTTTTGCAGTGGTTGCTGATGAAGTAAGAACACTTGCTAGTAGAACTCAAACGTCTACATCTGAAATTCAAACAATGATCGAAGCTTTACAAACTGGAGCAGGTAAAGCTGTTACAGTAATGGACGCAGGAAAATCTAAAGCGAGCGAATGTGTGACACAAAGCGAAGAAGCCGATCAAGCTCTTGAGATTATTACTCACGCAGTACATGAAGCTTTTGATAGAAGCTCACAAATTGCAACTGCTGCTGAAGAACAAAGTGTTGTTGCTCATGAAATCAGTGAAAATCTTGAGTCTATTGTAACCATTGCCGAACAAACAACAGCTGGTGCTCAACAAACAGCTAGTTCAAGTAGTGAAGTAGCTCGTTTAGCTGAAGAGCTACAACAATCAGTAAAAGAATTTAAATTATAAAATATTCATTTTCTAAATTAGAGCTGTAAGTCTATTTTTCGAGTTAACTTGCAGCTTTACTTACACTTGTTGTTGACATTCTATCACCTAACTATATAATGCAACCAGCTTGAAGTTAGTTTGTTTTTTTTGTACACCATTTCGATGTTATCTCATGCTTACCTTAGATAAGATATCTGTAACACGTCCTGATTTATAAGTAATATCAACTCTTTTTAGCAAACCCGCTAAGCCTTAGTAATACTTTGGTTAATTAGCACAATTACTCTTAAATTTTTATAGGATACACTTATGTCTACTACTACTGGTACAGTAAAATGGTTTAACGAAGCTAAAGGTTTTGGTTTTATCGAGCAAGAAAACGGTCCAGACGTTTTTGCTCACTTCAACGCTATCGTTGGTGAAGGTTTTAAAACTCTTGCTGAAGGTCAAAAAGTTGAATTTACAGTTACAGATGGTCAAAAAGGCCCTCAAGCTGAAAACATCGTTGCACTTTAATTTGCAATTAATATCCCAGTAATTTATTACTGAGATAAGATGATAGAAGGACATACCTTTAATGGATGTCCTTTTTTTATACCTGTAATTTATGCCTGTGATTAATCTCCTAGACCTTAACTTGGGCAATAAAAAAAGCCAGTATCTATTAAATACTGGCTTTTAAAATTGATACAAACATCACTGTATTCTTAAATTATTAATAATTAAGACAATCTTTAATGATTATAATAACGAGTCAAATTAATGCTTAGTCAGCTTTAATACGGGTAATATTAGCACCTAATCCTTGTAATTTACCTTCAATACACAAGTAGCCACGATCAATATGATAAATTCTATCCACTTGGGTTGGCGATTTAGCAACTAAACCTGCAATTACAAGGCTTGCTGAGGCACGTAAATCTGTAGCCATTACTTGTGCACCATTAAGCGTTTCAACGCCTTTAACGATTGCTGTATTACCTTCTAAAGCGATGTCTGCTCCCATACGTTGTAATTCAGGAACGTGCATAAAGCGATTCTCAAATATAGTTTCGATAACTGTCGCAGTACCTTCAGCTAAAACATTCATCGTCATAAACTGCGCTTGCATATCGGTAGGAAAAGCGGGGTGTGGCGCAGTTCTTATATTTACCGCTTTTGCAGGCCCTGTCATTTCTATTTCAATCCAATCTTCGCCAGTTGTAATTAATGCACCTGCTTCTTTTAACTTAGCTAATACAGCTTCTAATGCTGTAGGATCTGTATTTAAGCATTTAATATGACCTTGGGTAACTGCTGCCGCAACTAAGAAAGTACCTGTTTCGATACGATCCGGCATAACCGAGTATTCTTTACCATTTAATTCACTCACCCCTTCAATTGTTAGGGTGTTAGTACCTGCGCCAGTAATCTTAGCCCCCATACTTATTAAGCATTCGGCTAGATCAACAATTTCAGGTTCACGTGCTGCGTTTTCAATAATAGTAATACCGTCAGCTAAAGCTGCAGCCATCATCAAGTTTTCAGTACCTGTAACACTAACCATATCCATTAATATTGTTGCGCCAGATAAACGACCTTCTTTCTTAGCAATGATGTAACCATCTTCAACGGTTATATCTGCGCCCATTAATTTTAGTCCTTCAATATGAAGGTTAACTGGTCTTGCGCCAATTGCACAACCACCAGGTAAAGACACTTCAGCATGTCCCATACGGGCAAGTAATGGCCCAAGCACTAAAATTGATGCACGCATAGTTTTAACTAAATCGTAAGGAGCACGACAGATATCAATACTACTCGCATCGATCATCAGTTGGTTATCACTAAGCCATTGTGTTTTAGCGCCGAGCTGCCCTAATAGCTTTACGGTTGTTAAAATGTCATTAAGTTTCGGCACATTACTAAAAACAATAGGTGTTTTTGATAATAGCGCTGACATTAATATAGGAAGAGCAGCGTTTTTTGCTCCAGAGATCACGACGTCGCCGCGCAGTGGATTACCACCAATAACTTTAAATGCGTCCAAAATAACCACTACTTACTTAAAAAGGTTTAAAAATATCGAGCCAGTATACACAAAAATGCCTAGCAGTAAAAAGCTAGGCATTAAAAATACAATTTAGTTACAATTTTCCTGTAAATTACACACTAATTTCTTATGAAATTAACTATTAAATAATTTATCGCGCTGCCATTGTGCTTTATTAAATGTTTTCACCGTTATCGCGTGAATAGTGCCGTCTTTAATAATTTCAGCTAAAGGTTTAAGCACTGTTTGTTGACGTTTCACTCGACTTAAATCATCAAACATATCACTAACGGCATTTATTCTGCATTGTGAGCCGTCAAACTTTACATGAACTTCATCAAGAGTGAGTGCTTCATTTATCAATTTACTTACTAATTCTTCAACGTCACCAGTTTCCAAAGGAGACTCCTTTAATCATTATGTTAAATTGGCTGTGATATTACTCACAAGTCATAGGTAATAAACCATCAACTCCACTAAGAGAGATGAGTTTAGTTAATTTTTCAGGTATTTTGCAAAAATTTAACTGACAATTATAATTATCGGCTTGCTCTAATAGATAAAACAACCATGCTAAGCCTGCAGTATCTACTTTACTTACTAGGCTTAAATCAACTTTAACGGCACTATGAGCAAACCAATTAACATATTCACTAGGCTTAAACTCTGCAACACTATAACGTGTTAACTCACCGTTAATAACCAGCACACCATGATTTAATATTATGTTTACTGTGCTCACTATTTAGCCTTAGTCATTAGTTTCAAACGCTGTACCGACATTATTATCACCATCATTTTTAAATACGATGTCACGTTCACTTTTATTTTTTAATAACTCGGTCACATAAGGCAAACCTTTTTGTCTAATGATACCGCCTATTTCTGCTTGCTTCGAGTCAAGTAGGCTGATGCCTTCTGCAACCATATCAAAAGCTTGCCATTGCCCAGTATTCTTATCAAGTCTAACTTTAAAGGCTACATCAATGTTATCGCGACCAGGCATAACAACTACTGTATTAACCGCAATAATCCTTTGAGCTTCGATAGGTTTTGCACGCTCAAACTGCACTTCTTGATTATCGTATAAAGTAAAAACTTGAGCGTAAGAGGTAATTAAGTATTCATAAAATACGGGTACAAACTCACGTCTTTCTTCGTCTGTTGTTTTACTTAATTGCGGCCCTATAACTTTAAAAGCTGAATATGTATAATTCACGTAAGGCATAAGCTCTTCACGAACAATATCTTTTAATATGTTAGGGTTCGTTTTTATCGCATCTTTTTCATTAGCGAAGCGAGCAAAAGTTTGCTCAGCTGCACCTTTTATCATGTTGTACGGGTTAGTTTGATCAACCAATATTTTTACCGGCACAGTTGCTGTTCCATTTACGGGCGCTTGCGCTTGCGTTGTCTTAGCTTCATTACTTGCAATTGCAACAGTAGTTAAACTGCAACTAAGGGCGATACTAACCGCTAACTTAGTGAAAAGTTGACTCTTGTACGATTTATTTAGGTTCATTAATTTACTTGCCTCCACTGCCTTGACTAAATAAGAATTGTCCAATTAATTCTTCTAATACTAATGCTGGTTTAGTATCTTCGATAAAGTCACCCGGCGCTAGCGTATATGTGCCGAGTGATTCATCGACAAAACCAGGTTGAATACCTAGATATTGTTCACCTAATAACCCCGCCGTTAAAATTGAAACTGACGTGGTATCTGAAAATTGATTAAATTTTATATCGATATCTAGTGTTACTTTCGGGGTATAGTCACCCGTATCAAGTGAAATTTCACTTACGCGCCCAACAACCACACCACCGACTTTTATCGGCGAGCGGACTTTTAAACCACCAATGTTGTCAAACTTGGCATACAGTTGATACGTTGCACCACTGCCACTAGCACCAGTGTCGGCAACTTTAAATGACAATGCCAATAAAGCCACAATTCCTAATGCAACAAAAAAACCTACCCATAACTCTACTTTCTTAGACCCCATGTCTTCCACCAACGCCTTGTATTTAAATAAAAATCAACCATAAACCACGTAAACAACACTTTAAATTAGTTAAGTATGCGAGTAAGCATCAATCAATTATTCAATCAATACTCTTTAACAAACATTATTTAACAAACATTATTTAACAAACATTAACGCGGTAAGAATAAAATCGAGAAATAACACTAATAAGGAGGACTGCACTACGGTAGAGGTAGTCGCTCGGCTAATACCTTCTGACGTAGGCTCACAATCGTAACCTTTATATACTGCAATCCACATCACAACAAAAGCAAAGACCACACTTTTGATAAAACCATTGAGTATGTCTTTATTGAAATCAACTTGATCTTGCATCACCGACCAAAAAGTACCGCTGTCTACGCCAAGCCAATCAACTCCGACAAGGTGAGCACCTAAAATCCCCACCATAGAAAAAATAGCCGCTAACAAAGGTAAACTAATAAAACCCGCCCAAAAGCGTGGAGCTATAACGCGTCTTAATGGATCAATTGCCATCATTTCTAAACTGGATAATTGCTCAGTTGCCTTCATTAAACCAATTTCAGCTGTTAAAGCTGAGCCAGCACGGCCTGCAAATAATAAAGCCGCAACCACAGGGCCAAGTTCTCGTAATAGTGATAACGCAACCATAGGTCCTAAACTTGCCTCGGCGCCATAACCAACAAGAATGGTATAGCCTTGTAGTGCCAATACCATGCCAATAAAAGTACCTGATACCATTATAATTAATAATGATAACACACCAACACTATAAAGTTGCTGCATTAATAATGGCGTGCCTTTACGAACATTTGGTATATGCAACAATGCGGATAATAATAAAATTACCGCTCGCCCTAAACCGCTAATTAAAGCAATAGTCTCTTTTCCTAAAAAACGTATCTGCTTCACGATTTATTACCTAAAAAACACTTAATTTGCACCTGCTTATTTTTAAAGCATTTACTCCGCTCAATCTTTTTATACCCGTCAGTTGGATGAACTAACAATAAATCTACTTTCATATTCGTCATCTAACTTAAATTCCTGTCACATTTTTAATCAATTCACTACGATAATCAGCTGCTTCATAATGAAAAGGAACAGCGCCATCCGCTTCTCCTTTCACAAATTGTTGCACTAACGCTGAACTATCTAAGCGAATTTGCTCCGGCGTACCTTGGCCAATAATTTTCTTCTCCGCAACAATATAAATATAATCAGCAATACTCATTACTTCAGGTACGTCATGCGAAACCACTACTGAAGTTAAGCCAAGCGCATCACTTAATAAACGAATTAAGCGAACAATAACCCCCATAGAAATAGGGTCTTGTCCTGCAAAAGGTTCATCATATAAAATTAATTCGGGGTCTAAAGCAATTGCCCGTGCTAATGCTACTCTACGTGCCATACCACCAGAAAGTTCACTCGGTTGTAAATCTTTTGCTCCGCGTAAGCCTACGGCTTCAAGTTTCATCAACACTATCTTTTCAATAATCGCTTCTGATAACTGTGTGTGCTCCCGAATAGGGAAAGCGACATTATCAAACACACTCATTTCAGTAAATAAAGCACCACTTTGAAAAAGCATACTCATCTGCTTTCGCGCATCATACAGGTCGGAGCGTGATAGCTCAGGGATATTTTGTCCGTTAAACAGTATTTTGCCACTTTCTGGCTTTATTTGACCGCCAATTAAACGTAACAAGGTGGTTTTACCTATGCCGCTAGGGCCCATAATAGCGGTAACTTTTCCCTTAGGTATTGTTAAACTGATATCATCATATATAACGCGCTCACCTCGTTTAAAGGTAAGGTTCTCAATTTTAACCAATTGGTTTTCAGATTCTGGATTTGTCATCATTCAACATCACTGTTTTATTGTTTAAGTACGCTATCGGTGGTAATTCAGATATTTGCCTCAACATTTATTAAGACATAATTTAAATCTAGAACTTAGGTCAAAAGTTTAAGTTGAGCGCTTAGCGCCATTGCTTCATTCGATAACTTAAATCAGCAATAAAAATTCTTTTTTTAGTCGCTGATGATTTTACCTGAGCCATAACAATTCTTCATTAGAAAAAGCTAAATAACCGTGTAATAAATGTAAGAATCAATGACTAGCGCTAAAGAAATGGATCGTTTTTGCATAAAACTAAGTCAAAAGCGCATTATTTTGGTTTTGCGGACAATAATTACTTCTCTTTTGCGCCACAACCAGTAACAATTTACCCTTAAAGCCAATTTTTGCTATGGAAAATATAATTTAGCTGGCTTGATATACTATGGAGTGAATAATGCTAGAACAAATTTTTATATTACTTATTGCCCTTGTTGCTTTGGTATGGAGCGCTGATAAATTCGTATTTGGAGCCTCATCTTTAGCCAGAAACCTAGGCATATCACCAATGATTATTGGTTTAACAATTGTTGCTATGGGCTCTTCGGCCCCAGAAATGATGGTAGCAGCAACAGCATCTTTACAAAATAACCCTGATACTGCCATTGGCAATGCCATTGGCTCAAACATTACCAACATCGCTTTAGTGCTTGGTATCACCGCATTATTACAACCACTTACTGTGTCATCACAAACAATAAAACGTGAAATTCCTATTATTTTAGCGGTAACTGCTCTTGGTTATTGGGTTTTAATTGATAACAACTTTAGCTTTATTGAAGGGGTTATTCTAATGACAGGATTTGCTATTTACATTATTTCCCTGCTTGTTATTACATTGAAGAAAACCAAAGGAAAACCAAGTGATGATCCACTAATTATCGAAGCTGAAAGTGAAGTGGCTGAAGCCGTGAGTATGAATTTATCATTACTTTGGTTAGTTGTCGGTATTATTGTTTTACCATTAAGTGCTAGCTTTTTGGTAGATTCCTCGGTATTCATTGCAAAAGCATTTGGTATTAGCGATTTAGTTATTGGTTTAACCATTATCGCCATTGGTACTAGTTTACCCGAGCTTGCCGCAAGTGTGATGAGCATTATCAAAAAAGAAGATGATTTAGCATTAGGCAATATCATTGGCTCAAATATCTTTAACATTTTAGCCGTGTTACCTTTAGCTGGGCTTATTGCCCCAGGAGATATTGACCCACTTGCTGCAGGCAGAGACGCTCCTTATATGTTAGGCGTAACATTGCTACTACTTATTTTATGCTTTAGCCGTAAACCAGGCGCATTTAGAATTACTCGTGCTAAAGGTGTATTATTACTGCTAAGCTTTGTTGCTTACCAGGTATTACTTTTTAGCCAATTTTCTTAATAAAAACTGAATCTCATTATTATGCATAATTTTAAAGCTTTAGCGAAAAACGTTATTGAAATAGAACAACAGTCTATTGGCGAGTTAATCCAGTATGTTGATGACGCGTTTGAGCTTGCTTGCCAACTTATGTTCAATTGTAAAGGTAGAGTTATTGTTATTGGCATGGGTAAATCTGGTCATATCGGTGGAAAAATTGCAGCTACTCTTGCCAGTACTGGCACGCCTGCCTTTTTTGTTCACCCTGGAGAGGCTAGCCATGGCGACTTAGGTATGATCACCAGCAATGACGTGGTATTAACAATATCTTATTCTGGTGAAACCAATGAAGTATTAGCTATAACACCAGTAATTAAGCGCATTGGTGCAAAGTTAATAGCTATGACAGGTAAAAGCAGCTCAACCTTAGCAAAATTAGCAGATACTCATATATGTATAAAAGTATCAGCTGAAGCTTGTCCGCTTGGATTAGCACCAACATCAAGCACTACTGCAACCTTAGTAATGGGCGATGCATTAGCTGTAGCTTTATTAAACGCTAAAGGCTTTACTGCTGACGATTTCGCTTTATCTCACCCTGGTGGCAGCTTAGGTAAACGTTTATTATTACGACTTAGTGATATAATGCACAAAGACGAACGCGTACCTGTTGTTTCTGAGCATGCTTTTATTAAAGATGCCTTAGTTGAGATGTCGTTAAAAGGCTTAGGTATGACCGCAATTGTTAACGATCAACATCAACTTATTGGTTTATTCACCGATGGTGACTTACGCCGGGTATTAGATAACCGTGTCGATATTCACAGTGACAGCATCAAAACTGTAATGACACATAACCCTAAAGTTGCACAAAGTGATATGTTAGCTGCACAAGCACTAAAAATAATGGAAGATAAAAAAATTAACGGACTGATCATTGTTGATGATAACAACAAACCCGTAGGTGCAATGAATATGCACGATTTATTAAGTTCCGGAGTACTTTAATGAATACCCTTTATGGTGATGTAGAACAGAGCGTATTGATTAAAGCTAAGCAAATCAAATTACTTGTCTGTGATGTTGATGGTGTATTTTCTGATGGTAGGATATATTTAGGCAATGACGGCGAAGAACTAAAAGCCTTTCATACTAAAGATGGTTTTGGCATTAAAGCTCTTGGAGCTAGCGGTGTTGCCGTAGCAATCATTACCGGTAGAAACTCAGCTATTGTTGCTAATCGTATGCGCGCATTAAATGTAAAGCACATTATTCAAGGTCAAGAAGATAAATTGCCTGCCTTAATTGAATTAAGTCAAACGCTAGATCTTAAACTCAACGAAATTGCTTATATAGGTGATGATGTACCTGATTTAGCTTGTATAAAAGCGGTAGGTCTTGGCATTTGTGTTGCCGATGGTCACCCTGCAGTATTAAATGGCGCTAATTACATTACTTATACCAATGGTGGCTTTGGTGCGGTACGAGAAATTTGTGATTTAATCATGCAAAGCCAAGATAGTCTTGATAACGCAACAGGCGCAAGTGTATGAATCGATTAAATAGCATCACGCTATTTGTCTTACTGTTTAGTGCGTTAATTTATGGCGTTATAGAATGGCGAAGTACAACGATTGAAGAAGATACTTCAATCGTTGATGAACAACGCCCGAACTTTATAGCTGAAAAATTACAAAGTAAAATTTATAACGACTTAGGTGAATTATCACACACCATTGAAGCCGAACGAATGGAGCATTATGCTGATTTAGCGGTAAGCTATTTTGAGCGCCCAAACTATATTTTATACCCGAAAAAGAACGCCAAACCTTGGACAGTAAGCGCCAAAGAAGCAACGCTGTATAAAGATAATCGCGTTGAACTTAAAACCCAGGTATATATACAATCAACAGAGGTTGGTAGTTTAATAAAAGAAATTCATTGCAAAACAATAGCGTTAGACTTAAAAACAAATATTATTAGCTCAGAGCAAGCAGTGGTTGTCATCGGAAAAGACTTTACCATGTACGGCTCAGGATTAATTATCGATTTAAACACTAAACAAATGACCCTTACCCAGCATGAACGGACTATCTATAAAAAATATGATGAAAGTTAACTTAAACAATTATATAAGCCAAAGTTTAAGCCGCTGCAATTTTACAAGTGGCTGTAAAGTACTTGCTATTAGTTGTGGTCTTTTATTATTAAACCCAGCTCACGCAGCAAAAAGTGATTTAGAGGAAGAAATTACCATTAAATCTCAACGTCAATCTGCAGATCTTAAAAATAAAATAGCCAGTTATTTAGACAATGTCAGTATTAACCAGGGCTCTATCTCAATTACTGCCGATCTAGTTAAAGTATTTAGTACTGAGAATGAAACTAATGGTGAAAAAAGTGATACCTATTTAGCCAAAGGTCAGCCCGCTGTTTTTCAACAAAAACTAGAAGATGGCAATATTATTCTGTTACAAGCAGACGAGATAACCTATACACCAAATTCAAATATCATCACAGTTTCTGGTAATGCTTTGGTCAAACAAGCCGGCAGTGAAGTCAGTGGTGATCTCATAACATTCAACACCTTAAGTGAAAAACTAGAAGCTAAAAGTGCAGCTAACCAATCTATCACAACAGTGTTGCAGCCAACTATATTAAAAAAACAAAAAAGCACTAGTGATAAGCCTAAAAAAACAAAAGTACCTAAAGCAAAAGATGCCTCTGAAGCAACTGAGTCAATCAGTGTAACAACTCCAGAGCCTAGTTCTAAAAAATCAACAGAAGTAACACCTGATACTCAAGTAGAAGTTATGATTGAACAAAAAGGCGAAAGTAATGCCAACTAATCCCGTCACTGATACTGAACAATCAACAGAAAACGCGTCACCAATAAGTACTCTAGTCGCCGATAGTTTATCCAAAGCTTATAAAAGCAGACAAGTGGTAAAGAATGTCAGCTTACAAGTTAATGCAGGACAAATAGTTGGTTTATTAGGACCTAATGGCGCAGGAAAAACTACATCATTTTATATGATTGTAGGTCTAGTACCAAATGACAATGGTTCAATCAAACTTGATGGCCAAGACCTTACGCTATTGCCTATGCATGAAAGAGCACGCAGCGGCATTGGTTATTTACCGCAAGAAGCCTCCATTTTTAGAAAGCTTACAGTCACTGACAATATCATGGCGATATTACAGACCCGAAAAGAACTCAATGAAGGCCAACGAGCTGAAAAACTTGAACACCTACTTGAAGAATTTCATATTTGCCATATTAAAGATAATACCGGTATGAGCTTATCTGGTGGCGAACGTCGACGTGTTGAAATTGCACGAGCATTAGCTGCTGATCCAAAATTTATATTGTTAGATGAACCATTTGCTGGTGTTGATCCTATTTCTGTTGGCGACATTAAAAAAATCATCTTACACTTAAAAGAAAGAGGGATCGGCATATTAATAACCGATCATAATGTTAGAGAAACACTTGACGTTTGTGAGCATGCTTACATTGTAAGTCATGGCGAAATAATAGCTCAAGGCGATGCAAATCAAATTCTTGCCAATCAAAAAGTAAGAGATGTATACCTTGGTGAACAATTCACGCTATAGTTAAGCATAAGTTAAGTTGAATGACTTTAACTACTCAACCAATTTACTTGGCGCAATAGCACAAGTTAAACTGGCGGATAAAAAGTTATTCAACTAACACATAAATCATGAACATAATCGTTAGTATAATAATGGTAGTCACCCTTTATACAAAATATACAAAACTGACTACTCATAAAATAATTAGGAAAAGATAAAACCTAAATGCGCCCAACTCTACAACTCCGTATTGGACAACACTTAACAATGACACCTCAGTTGCAACAAGCAATCAAGCTTTTGCAACTTTCAACGTTAGAGTTACAACAAGAAATTCAAGAAGTATTAGAAAGTAATCCATTACTTGAAATAGATGAAAGTGCTCAACATGACAATACCTCTGAACAAAATAATCTTGAAGAAGCATTTTCAGCCAAGAGTAGCGACTCAACCGAGCAAAGTAAAAGTGATGGCAGTGAAGATCAACTAGCCAACATTGACGATATCAGTACAACCGAAGCAATGGAAAAAAACGATATTCCAGAAGAATTGAATATCGATACCACATGGGAAGAAAGCTATAGTGCTGGAGTTTCAAATACTGGTGCTGTAAGTAGCCCTGCCGATGATTACACATACCAAGGTGAAACTACTGAATCGATACAGGGACATTTATTATGGCAAATGGAATTAACCCCGTTTTCAGATACCGATAAAACTATTGCTATAGCCATTATTGAAGCGGTTGATGACGCAGGTTATTTAACCGTATCTCCTGAAGAAATATTAGAAAGCGTTGGTACTGAAGGACTAGAGCTTGACGAAGTAGAAGCCGTATTAAAGCGCATTAACATGTTTGACCCTGTAGGTGTCGCAGCTCGCTCGATCCCTGATTGTTTATTAATTCAATTAAATCAATTTAGCGCTGACACGCCTTATCTTGCCGAAAGTAAATTAATTATTAAAGAACATATCGATTTACTTGGCAATAGAGATTACCGCCAATTAATGCGCAAAACTAAATTAAAAGAAGATCAATTACGTGAAGTTATGCGTTTAATTCAAAGCCTTAACCCTCGCCCTGGCGATGTTATTGTTAAAGGTGATGAACAATACGTGATCCCAGACGTTACCGTTGAAAAGAAAAATGGTCGTTGGGTGGTTGAATTAAACTCTGATTCAGCGCCAAAATTGTCAATTAATAAGCAATATGCCGCTATGTCTAAAACCATGAAATCTTCTACTGATGATGGCCAATTTATTCGTGCTAACTTACAAGAAGCAAAATGGTTCATCAAAAGTTTAGAATCTCGTAATGACACCTTACTTAAAGTGTCTAATTGCATTGTTCAACGTCAACAAGGCTTTTTAGAGCATGGCGCTGAGGCAATGCGCCCTATGGTACTAAACGACATTGCAGAAGCTGTTGATATGCATGAATCAACTATATCCCGTGTTACTACCCAAAAATATATGCACACCCCACGTGGTATTTTTGAGTTGAAATACTTCTTTTCCAGTCACGTCAGTACAGAAAATGGCGGTGAATGTTCATCTACCGCTATTCGTTCTTTAATTAAAAAACTCATTTTAGCGGAAGTACCTGCTAAACCGCTAAGTGATAGTAAAATGGCTGAGTTATTAGCCGAGCAGGGAATTAATGTAGCGCGTCGCACTATAGCTAAGTACCGAGAATCATTAGCTATACCGCCGTCTAATCAACGTAAAAGTTTACTTTAAAAAACTACAATACAAGGATTATACTATGAATATCAATCTTTCTGGACATCACGTTGAAGTAACTAACTCATTACGCGAATATGTAGATTCAAAGTTCTCAAAATTAGAAAAACACTTTGACCACATTAATAATGTTCATGTAATACTTACCGTAGAAAAGCTTGATCAAAAAGCCGAAGCGACAGTACATATCAACGGTAGTGAAGTATTTGCATCAGGTATAAATACTGATATGTATGCCTCAATCGATACATTAGTTGATAGATTAGACAGGCAAATCCTTAAGTATAAAGGCAAAATAGCTCACCATTAAACTGACCTATCATCACCAAACGCTTTAAACGTAATTTAAGCATCTTAAAGTAGGCGCGCTGAGCTAAATGATTTAGAATATACGCGCGCCTAAAACTATAACTCTTCTAAACACCATTATGCAATTATCCGAAATATTAACGAGCAGCTGTACTAGTTGTGATGTAGACGTAACAAGTAAAAAACGTATTTTAGAAAAAATTTGTCAACTTGCTGCACAGCAAGTTACTGAAATAGATGAAGATGACTTATTAACAAGTTTGCTTGATAGAGAAAAAATGGGCAGCACAGGTATTGGTAATGGCATTGCTATTCCCCATGGTCGCTTACCCAATGCAAGTAAAGCTGTCGCAGTGTTAGTTACTACAGAGAAAGCTATTGATTTTGATGCTATAGATAATAGAGACGTAGATATTTTCATCGCTTTATTTGTGCCCGAAGATAGCTGTCAAGAGCACCTCGACACATTGCAAAATATTGCTAAGTTATTTAGTGATAAAAAAATAATCAAACAAGTTCGCAAGTGTAATGACGATCAATCACTCTACAATCTAATTCAACAAGCTCACTGATAACTAATTATAAGAGCAGTTAGGTAAACTGGCTGAATTTAGTCCATAGTATCTTTAGTATTCAGCTTGGTATTTGAAAATTAGTGCTTATACCTTATGTAAATAGTGCTGAAACGCTATTTTAAATAAGCTCTTTAATAAGCCCTAAAAAGCAAAGTCACATAAGTATTCGGAAATAACACATGAAATTAATCATTGTCAGCGGTCGCTCAGGATCGGGTAAATCAGTTGCGTTACGCGTATTAGAAGATCTTGGTTATTATTGTGTCGATAATATTCCAATCAATCTGTTACCTGCTTTAACGCATACTGTTATTAATGATTATGAAAATGTAGCAGTAAGCTTAGATGTTCGAAACTTACCTAAAGACTCGCAAGATATTCCAGAGATCATTGCATATTTACCTAAAGCAGTAGACGTTAACACACTGTTTTTAGATGCCGATGACAAAGATTTGATCCGCCGTTTCAGTGAAACTCGCCGATTACATCCTCTTATTCGCGAAAACATGGCATTAGATCAAGCAATCGCGCTAGAAAAGAAATTACTAGAGCCAATTTCAACGACAGCTGATTTATATATTAATACTACTCAACTAACCCCGCACCAATTAGCAGACCTTGTTAGAGAGCGTATTTTAGGTAAAAAAACCGGCTCTATGGTATTGGTGTTTGAGTCCTTTGGTTTTAAACATGGCATACCTGTTGATGCTGATTACGTATTCGATGCGAGATTTTTACCTAATCCTTTCTGGGAAAACTCATTAAAAGGTAAAACAGGCGTTGATCAAGAAGTACAAGACTTTCTAGGAAGCCAAGCTATAGTTACTAAATTCATCTGGCAAATCAATAGCTTTATGGTGACTTGGTTACCGCATTTAGAGCGAAACAATCGCAGTTATGTTACAATAGCTATCGGTTGTACTGGTGGTAAACATAGATCCGTTTATATTGCTGAAATGTTAGCTAAAAACTTTCGTAAAGAGCGCAAAGATATTCAAACTCATCATCGCGATATTAACATTCAATCAACCTAGTGAGTGAGCCAATGACAGCTATATCTCAACAAGTAACTATTTGTAATAAACTCGGTTTACACGCCAGAGCAGCAACTAAACTTGCGCAGCTTAGTCAAAAGTTTTCAGCAAAAATAACTGTCGAGTTAGATGGAAAAAAAGCGGATGCGGGTAGTATCATGACTTTAATGTTGCTAGCTGGCGGTCAAGGTAAGGTAGTAAATATTACCGCTCAAGGTGAAGATGCTCAGTTAGCGTTAACCGAAGTTTGCCAACTCATCTCTGATAAATTTGACGAGGCAGAATAAGCTAGCCACTATTAATACTAACAGTGACTTTGCTCGTACGAGTTATATTGTTCAATTAAAATTTAAAGTAAATAAAATTATACTAATTCCATGAATTAGGTGATCTATTTCTATATGAAGGAAAAATAGCCAAATACAAAACATTTATTGATTCTAATTATTAAATTAATAACGAAGTAGTTTGGTGTTTCAACCAGTACAAATAATCACGTATTTAATCGGATTAGCATTAACCTGAGATCTGAATAAGGTTAAGGTTAAATAAATTCATAATCAGCTACTCTCTCAAGAAAGCTGTTTTCTTTTCATTACAAATATCTCTTGGTTTTACCATTTATGTGTTACTCACGTAAAAAAGAGGTTAAGGAAGCAGAGTCGTCATGCCTGAAGTATCAGAACAAGAATATAATCATAAAAGGCTACAACAAGTTCATGAAGCACTTGGCAGTGGTATGTTCGTCTATGTACGAAAATTACTACAACACATGCCTGCTTATGATCTAGCCCTAATATTAGAGTCATCTACCGCAAAAAGTCGTCAAGTGCTTTGGCAACTTATTGATCCCGAATTCCATGGTGATGTACTCGAAGAGCTTAACGAAGAAGTCCGAAAAGGTATCCTTAAAAGTATGCGACCTGAAAAGCTCGCAGCTGTTGCCGAAGGCATGGACATTGATGATTTAGCAGAAGTTTTCCGTACCCTGCCAGACAGTATTTATAATGAAGTACTGAATTCTATGGACTCGATTGATCGTAGCCGAGTCGAAACCGCCTTGTCTTATGAAGAAGATACTGCCGGTGGCATCATGAATACCGATACCATCACCTTACGCCCTGAAGTGACGGTTGATGTGGTTTTACGTTATTTACGCTTAAAAGGCCAGTTACCAGATGCTACTGACTCATTTTATGTGGTCGATCGAAAAAATAAGTTTATTGGTTCTGTGTCACTTGCCGCAATAGTTACCGCAAAAGCCGAAGTTATTGTATCAAGTTTGATTGATGCCGATATTGAAGCGGTACAAGCTGACATGAGCGAAGAAGATGTTGCCAAATTATTTGAACGTTACGATTGGTTTTCGGCCCCAGTAATTGATGAGTTTGGTCACTTGCTTGGTCGTATTACTATTGATGATGTTATCGATGTAATTAGAGAAAATGCAGAGCACTCAATGATGAGTATGGCCGGTTTAGACGGCGAAGCTGATACTTTTGCCCCGGTAATTAAAAGTACCAAACAACGCTCATTGTGGCTCGGTGTTAACCTAGTAACCGCATTAATGGCTGTTGCTGTAACCAGTATGTTTGAAGGGGTTTTTCAACAATTGGCAATATTAGCGGTATTAAATTCATTAGTACCCAGTATGGGCGGGGTTGCGGGTAATCAAACCTTAACACTTGTTATCCGCGGCATGGCTTTAGGGCATATAGGTGGCAGTAACGCTCGCGCATTACTTACTAAGGAAGTGGCTATCGGTTTTTTAAACGGGATTATTTGGGCAACCTTAATTGCCACCTTTGTCGCCATTTGGAAGCAAGATATAATGCTAGGCGCTGTTATTGCTTTTGCTATGTTGATGAACATGACTGCGGCAGGACTTGCCGGTGTAAGTATTCCATTATTACTTAAACGCCTTAAAATAGACCCTGCCCTTGCTGGTAGTGTTATTTTAACAACCGTTACTGATGTAGTAGGTATTTTCGCATTCTTAGGTACTGCGACCTTATTGCTTACTTAAAAGACAATAAGTATCAAATACCTATATACTAAAAGGCGTTAATCAATGTGTTATTGATTAACGCCTTTTTAATTAATATTAGGTCTGTTGATCTTTCAGACTTGAGCCTAATTCAATTTAGACAATTTAAAACATATTTAATCGTATCTAAACTAATGCCCTGCTACTTGCATTTCATCAATCAAAATTGAACCTGTTCTAATACTACCGCGCTTTTCTACATCACTACCAACTGCAACAATACCTTTAAACATTTGCGCTAAATTACCTGCAATAGTTATTTCACTTACTGGGTAAGCAATTTCACCATTTTCAACCCAAAAACCCGCTGCGCCACGTGAATAATCACCATTAACAACATTAACGCCTTGACCCATTAATTCTGTTACTAATAAACCTGTACCTAAGGTTTTTAACATCGCATCAAAACTGCCGTCATGGCCTTGTGCTTCTACTAACCAGTTATGAATGCCACCAGCATGCCCAGTAGTGGTTAAACCTAATTTACGTGCTGAATAACTGGTTAATAAATACGTTTGCAAAGCACCTTGCGTTATAATTTCACGGTCTTGGGTTAATACTCCTTCGCTATCAAATGCACTACTAGCGAGTGCTTTGGCAATATGTGGTCTTTCACTAATATTTAAAAATTTAGGAAACACATCTTTGCCGATAGCATCAAGTAAAAAAGAAGATTTACGGTATAAGTTACCGCCACTAATTGCAGAAACAAAATGTCCCCAAATAGTATTAGCAATGTCGGCTCTGAATAAAACAGGTACTTTACCGGTGGCAATAGTTTGTGGCTGTAGTCTAGAAAGCACTTCTTTGGCGGCTTGTCTGCCAACACTTTCAGCGCTTTCCAATAAATTAAACTCGCGATCTACCGTATAAGCATAATCACGTTCCATGTCATCGCCATCGTTAGCAATCATTACACAACTTAAACTATGACGAGTACTTGGGTAACCCACTAACTGGCCGTTACTATTGCCGTATACTTTAAAACCTGCAAATGTATCAAAGCTCGCACCGTCAGACTGACCTGCTCGAATATCTACGCTTAATGCACTTTCTTCACAGTTTTTCGCCAGTTCAATGGCTTGTTGTGTAGAAATCTCATGTGGATGATATAAATCTAAATCTTTTGGATTCATTGCCAGTAAAGATTTATCGGCTAGACCTGAGCAATCATCTACTGAAGTGTATTTGGCAATATTCACTGCCGCGGTAACCGCTTTAGTTAGCGCTTGTTCAGATAAATCAGCGGTTGATGCACTCCCTTTACGACCTTCACGATAAACCGTGATACCTAAACCACCATCATTAGTAAACTCAACATTTTCTACTTCCCCC
The DNA here is from genome assembly GCF_002843355.2 of Colwellia echini. Classification (GTDB taxonomy): domain Bacteria; phylum Pseudomonadota; class Gammaproteobacteria; order Enterobacterales; family Alteromonadaceae; genus Colwellia; species Colwellia echini. Next base: position 264,324 of record NZ_PJAI02000001.1, on the reverse strand, counting down.
ATGCGCGTACTAACACTTAAGCCTTGTTGGCGACTCATCGCTACTTCTGCGCCATCAGCGCCAAGTGATTTAGCTAATTCAAGTACTTTAGCAACACGTTCTTTAACTTCGTTGAGTTGGTTAATAATAGGATCATGCGATTTAGAGGTTAGGGTCATATTGGTTTCTACTTTCTCTTTAATAAGGAGTAACAAGGCTAGTGCGTCTTTTAGCGAAATAGAATTAAAGTATATTGAGGCGTGAACTATCAATTATTTTCATCTTCGAAAAATTATTTCGCTTGGTATAAATCGGCAACTTAGAATATTTTAAAATTAGTGGTATAATAAACGTAATTATTATTTATTTTAACATGCTATTAGACATTATTATGCCCCAGTCAGCCAACGATATCGACGAATCTTTAGAAGAAGAGTTAAAAAGTAAAACCGAAATAAAGCGTGAGATGCATCAATTACAAGATTTTGCGCAAAGTATTATTGAAATGTCTAAGCATCAACGTAGTCGTTTACCATTAAGTGATGACTTAAAAGATGCTATGGTTGTTGCTGACAAAATCAGAAACAAGCATGAAGCATTGCGTCGTCACATTCGTCATACTGCAAAAATTTTATTAGAAACCGATCTTGAGCCAATTCACCACGCTATCGAAGTTATGGCGAATAAACACCAACAAGAAACAGCCAAATTTGTTCGTCTTGAAGTGATAAGAGATGAATTAATTGCACAAGGTAATGATGCTGTTGAAGCATTAATTGTTGAGTTTCCAAGTATTGAGCGTCAAAAAATTAAACAGTTAATTCGCCATGCTGCGAAAGAAGTAAAAGCAGAAAAGCTTGGTAAGCACTATAAGAATTTATTCACTTACCTAAAAGAAAATGCTTAACTCAAAAAATAACGTATTGTACTAATTGTAATAATGAATCAATCATTTTCAATTAGTATTAGAGAAAACAAAAAGGATATAATCAGCATATTTCAAGCTGGTTATATCCTTTTTTAGTTAAATCTACTGAAGTGTTTTTCTAAGCAATATTACTGTGTACCACCAACAGTCATACCATCAACTTTTAATGTAGGTTGACCAACACCAACCGGGATGCTTTGTCCGTCTTTACCGCACACGCCAACGCCACCATCAAGTTTTAAGTCATTACCAACCATACTTATGCGTTTCATTGCTTCAGGACCATTGCCAATTAAGGTAGCCCCTTTAACTGGTGTCGTAATTTCACCATCTTCAATTAAATAAGCTTCAGAGCTAGTAAATACAAATTTACCTGAAGTTATATCAACCTGTCCGCCAGCAAAATTAGGGGCATAAATACCTTTTTTAACTGACTTAATAATATCTTCTGGGCTAGATTCGCCTGCTAACATATAAGTATTAGTCATGCGCGGCATAGGTAAGTGAGCATAAGATTCACGACGGCCATTACCCGTTGGGTTAACCCCCATTAAACCTGCGTTGTGCTTGTCTTGCATGTAACCTTTTAAAATACCCTTTTCAATCAGCACATTGTACTGACCTGGCGTACCTTCATCATCAATAGATATTGAGCCACGTCGGTTAGGTAAAGTACCATCATCTACAATAGTACAAAGCTCTGAAGCAACTTGTTGCCCTACTTTACCTGAAAATGCTGAAGAGCCTTTACGGTTAAAATCACCTTCTAAACCATGACCTACAGCTTCGTGCAATAATACGCCCGGCCAACCTGCACCTAATACCACAGGGAATGTACCTGCAGGTGCTTCAATTGCTACTAAATTTACTAATGCTTGGCGAACAGCTTCTTCAGCATAAGCCAAGTAGCGCGCCTTGTTATCGCCCGTTTCCACTTCAAAAAAATAACTATAATCGGTACGAGCACCACCGCCAGCACTTGCGCGCTCACGTTTGCCATTTTCTTCAACTAATACCGAGCAATTAAGTCTTACTAATGGACGAATATCGGTGCCATAGGTACCGTCACTGGCGCTTACTAATACGGTTTCGTATACACCTGATAAACTTGCAATAACTTGTGTAACTCGGCTATCAACTTGGCGTGCGTGTGCCTCAACTTGATGTAACAAATCTATTTTTTGCTCTTGTGTTAAACTACCAAGCGGCTCAACTGACTGGTAAATTTGAATAGGTGATTGGCGACTAAAGGCTTTAACCGTTGCGCCTGTGCCACTGTCGGCAATGCCTTTTGCTGCATCGGCTGCTTGTTGTAAAGCCGCTGGGGTTATATCATCAGAATAAGCAAAACCTGTTTTCTCACCTGAGATAGCTCTCACGCCAACACCGCGTTCAATATTGTATGAGCCTTCTTTAACAATTCCATCTTCTAAAACCCAGGTTTCATGCTGACTTGCTTGAAAGTATAAATCAGCATAGTCAACTTGACGGCTCATCATGCTTTTTAAGGTTTTTGATAATATTTCATCATCAATATGACTATCACTTAATAAAGATTTTTCAACACTATTCATTTGCTCTGCGCTCTACTTTTCGTTTTGTACTGTTCTTAATTAGAATAAAATGATGGTCATTTACTTAATTCGACCTATGGCGATCATTCATTCTGCGATATGTTCAGAAGCCTTTTCTACAACAACTTAAAAGTTGTTATTGAGCTTCAGTTAATGTGGTAATAAACGGTGTTTTCAATGGCATACTATTACGTATACGTGTTGTCTCTTGCGGCTGATAATCAACAGTAATATAACCAACACCTGTTTCGATAATTTGTTCTATTTCGCCCCAAGGGTTAATTATCATCGAATGCCCCCAGGTTTCTCGGCCATTTTCATGTACGCCTTCTTGCCCTGCAGCGATGATATACACTTGGTTTTCAATTGCTCTCGCCTGAAGTAAAGTTTGCCAATGAGCTTTGCCCGTTACTTTAGTAAAAGCACTGGGTATGGTAATTATATCAGCCCCGAACTGCGTTAATTGTTGAAATAAACTTGGAAAGCGTAAATCAAAACAAACTGATAAACCGATATTTGCTAAAGGTGTTTTAATGACTTTAATAGCATCGCCTGCTTGTGTAAAACGCGATTCGCAATAGCTTTTAGTGTTATCACTTACGGTAACATCAAACAGATGTATTTTATCGTATTGTCCTATTAACTCACCATTAGGATTAAATATACAGCTGCTGTTAGTAAATTTTTCTTCTGACTCGGATAAAATAGGGATTGTGCCCGCTACTAAGTATACTGCGTATTTTTTGGCTAACGCACCCAACGCTAAGCTCAGTGAAGAACTACGCTGTTTTACCTTTAAGTGCTGTGTTTTATCATCATGTTCAGCGGTCGAGGTTGTGCTCTTAGCTAATGTTAATTGATCACTTTCTTTACCGCCAAAATATAAGCAACATTCAGGTAACACCACTAAATGTTGAATATCATTACCCGCCTCTTCATAAGTAGCGCTAGTAATTTTTTCTAAAGTATCTGCTATTGTTGCTAAGTTACTGGCAACATCAGCTGCAGAAGTTAACTGTATCGCGCTTAACTTAAGTTTGCATTTAGATTTACTCAACAGTGCTCTCCTCATTAGCCGGCTTAGTCGATTTAGTTGGCGGTATTAATTCTAGAGTATTATTTTCTATTAAAGGCTTAATAGGCTCTGTTATTAAAGATTTTGGCAGCGGACTTTTTAAGCTGCCTTGTGTATCAACTTCAATAGGCAAAGTAGTATCAACACTCACACTCTTACTTTTTCTATCAACTTCTTTAAAATCAGGAGAATCTATAGTGCCAGTCAGTTTAAAATTAAATTCGGAAACAACCTGTGACTTTATAACTTGATCAATAGCAACTCCAGCCAGGAAAGTTACCGGGTTTAACGTTGCTATCCAAGCAAGCACCGGCAAACTTGACGTTAAGTTAGGTTTATACGACATATCGTAATCAAGCTCGCCCGAGATTAAATTAGTGTGTCCTGTCATAAATAAGTTACCTGCGGTACCATTTAGCTCGGTATTGTGTGTGGTAACTAGTCCTTCTTCTAAGTGATAATCACCTTGAATACTACTATAGAACATACCGTCACTAAATATATCACGAAAATCTAGGGTTAACTTACGCACCAAGGACTGCAAACTCAGGACTGAAAAAATTCTTGCTTTATCACTAACTTCCGCTAAATAGCCATCATCAAGTCGACCTTTGATACTGCCATCTAATTGCTTAACGTCAAAATCATGCATGCCACCTGGCCAACTAAGGTTAAACGCAATTTTAGCGCCACTATCTTTTATAATTGACTCATAGTCCATGGCTTTAAGCTCATCTTCTACATCGTTAACGTCTAAATTACCTGTTAGCGAAGTAGTTGACTCTTCTGCAGTATTAAACCATCGACCGCTTAAGCTTAATTTTGTTTTATTACGTTCAGCAGTGAAATTATTAAACTCAATAGTCTGTGCATTAGTTCGTTCAACGTTAAAATCAACAACACCTAAGTCAAGCAAGCCAATACTGCAACTATCACAATGAAAAGTGATAGGTGGGATATTGGCAAAAATAAGATCATTTTCAGTTTTGTTTATTAATGGTACTTGTTGGGGACCAATTTGTTGAATATCAAAAGGTTGATTCGGTAAAGTATCGGTAATCATTACCGTATTACCTTGTTGATTTACATTAACCACTAGCTCATTACTAGTGTCAGCTGTTTTTGTACTTGATGGTAGCTTTAAAAATTCGGCATTGATTGCTAAACCTTGTTCTAACCAATCTGGGTATATTTTTATTTGACTACGCGTTTCTGTCGAATCAAGCTGTAACAACTGCCACTCTGACTTTTGTAATAAATTAAATGTGACATTATTAAGTTCTTGGTTAAGAATTTTTAATTGCCCAACAGAGCCTCTAATACGACTCGGCTTTGCAAGTAATGGGGTTACGTTTTCTTGTTCAACTTCCGCTGAAGATTGGGCATTACTATCAAGAACGTCACTAATTAAGGCTTGCCACTGTGCAAAATCAACGTATTCAAGTTTAGTAGTAATATGAAACCCATCATTTGGCAACGCCATGCTGCCTTCACCTAACATTAGGTTAGCACGAGTAAAAGCAGTATTCTCATGGTTTAACAAACCAGTAAAATGGAGGTTTTCGCCATAATCTAACACAATTTCAGACTGTTCAGACTCGCCTTTAATAACAATGTCGAGCATGCTTATATGTTTGTTATTGCGTTCATAAGGGGGCGGAAGTAACAACTGGGTATTGGTTAAATCCGAGTGAATATTGGCATCATATGAAAAGCCATCATCATGATGTTGATACAAGGATATTTCCCCTTGCAACGGTAATTCACCTTGAATATAACTACGTAATGTTGGTGGTACATGAGGTAACCACTGTGCTTGTTGCCAGTTAGCGTTTAATTTAATGTTAGTGTGATAGTAATTTTCACTGTCGTTACCAGTCACGGCTACTTCAAGTGGTAAACCTTGCCAAATCAACTGCAAATTTTTGGTATCAATAACATCGTTGGCAAAATTTAATTGCCCTTTTACCTCACTAAAGTTTAACTGTGGTGATTGTAGAGCAAGCTGATTATTATTAAATAATATATTCCCGGTTGCCAAACCTAATTCACTGTCATCTAAGGGTAAGTTCAAATTGAAATAGCCACTGACTTCACCTGTGATTTGTAAGTACGCTAAGGCGCTACCTACACTATCTTTGAGTGGACTTTGATCCATTAAGCGACCAATATTACGAGAGTCGGTTGGCGTTATTTCAGCATCTACCGTTAAAATTGACTCACCTGACAAATCAGCTATTGCCGCTTCAAAACCAGTAACATCTAGCCCCGTTAATGAACCACCACGACCAGTAATGACCATTGAATTATTAGTGAAGTTTAAATTGGCGATAAGGTCATTAATTGCAGGCCAATGCTCAACAAACTTAAATTCCGCTTTACTTAATTCTGCATCAACGACAAAGATTCCACTACCATCAGTAAAAGGGAAGTTACCGATGGGACCGTTAATTAATACTTGCCCATCTTCAATACGCCCAGAAACAATGGCATTATTTAAGTATTCAACTAAACTTTCACTCATAATTGGCAAAGGTAAATATCGCCCGACTAAACCTGCATTACCATTACTAACATTGGCCAGTAGTGCTAAATTAACTTCGCCATCAGTAGGTGCTTCAACATTAACCTGTGCTGAGAGATTAACTTCTTTAGATAAAAAGCTTAATCGCTCAACCGATAACGCCCAACCATCACTAGCAAAAGCAACATTCAATTTGCCTGTTAAACTGTCATAAGGAAATGCTTGAACAAATAATGTGTCAAAATCCAAATGCCCGTCATTAGCAGCAAAGTCGATTGCTAAAAAATTATCAACAAAACTTAACTGGCCTGAAGCGTTTTCTAAACCGGGAATTCCATGGCTAAAGTGAGTGTTGAAATTTGTAAAGTTTGCAATAGCCTGTAGTTGCTCTTTATCATTGCGAATATATAAATCTTCAACCTTGCCTGTTATGGCCATGGTTGAGAGTAATTCTCGTGTTTCTTCATTTTCAATAATTAACGGTGCTAGTTGAGCAAGCATAGCCGCGTCTATTTCAGAAACGTGTAAAGAAAAATCATCCGCCTTTTTAGATAGCATAGTAGTAAAATGTTGGGCAGGATGTTCATTAAATTTGAGCGTTAATGGCGTACTATAAAGGTTAAAATTACCTTCAGCTTTACCTTTTACTAATAAAACTTGCCCTTTTTCCAAAACAAGTTGCTGCTTTTTATCTTGATAAAACCAAGCTATATTACTGTCAGTGAAATTTATATTTAAACGATTTACATTACTTTTATTAACATCTAACCAAGCCGAAAAATTAATATCCGTTTTGGTTTTATCATCTTCTAAAACTAAAATACTATCTAACCAAGGAGTAATATCGATGTGGTTGGCTTGCAAATAAGCTTGCCCGGTAAGGTTTGTTATTTTTCTACCTTGTAGATCAATACTTAGCGTCAAATTATTCGAGCTTAATTCATTTAAAACAACGCTGCCTTGAGCTTGATGTCGACGTCCACGATTAACCCAATGCAATTTATTGACTCGTACCTTACGCGCTATACTTTCATTACGTACGATCACATGACTATTCAAAATCGAGAAGCGTTTTATCTGATTTAAAAATACGTCGCTAATTAAATCTATATCGTTAGCTTCATCGTCGACCATGTTTTCATTGGCTTGACTATCATCGGGTGAGTCTGCCGACCACAATTGTTCATTAACATCGATAGAGGCTTCCGAAATTATTAAATTTTTAGAAATAAGGTTTTGTTGTGTAAGACTTTGCCAAAAGTCGATCTGCAGCTCAATCTGCTTAATAAAGACTGACGCATTTTCTGTATCAACAATTTGTACATCACCTATCACGAGACTTGGACCAAAACCTTGCCATGTCATACTTAATGCACCAATCGTTATATCAGTGTTTGCTTGTTCATTAAGGTAATTTTGTAGAGGTAGTTGATAATGATGAACATAAGGTAGGAATAAACGAAAAGCACTAATGGCTACCGCTAACAGCACCAATAAAATGGCAACTGTTTTATAAAGGTAATTTAACCAACGGTTAGAAGTGCTTACAATATTCATTAAAGCTGAAAATATCCTATCTTAGGGATAGTGTGATTAGGTAAAGAAGTAAGCGGTTATTTACTTACATCATAACTACGTCAAATTGTTCCTGATTATACATGGGTTCAGCTTTTACTTTAATTAACTTACCAATAAAAACTTCAACTTCCGCTAAATTATGGCATTCATCTTCTTGTAAAAAGTCACAAACCGCAGTTGAGGCATAAACAATGAACTTATCGGCATCGTGAGCACGATTAACACGCACTATTTCTCTTAATATCTCAAAGCAAACTGTTTCAGCTGTTTTTAAATGACCTCGTCCTGAGCACAAAGGACATTCGCCGCATAAAATATGCTCTAAGCTTTCACGAGTACGTTGACGTGTCATCTCAACCAAGCCTAGCGCTGAGAAACCGTGCAGGCTATATTTAACTTTATCTTTGCTCATCGCCATATCAAGGCTATTTAACACTCGACGTTTATGGTCGTCATTATGCATATCAATAAAATCGACAATGATGATACCACCTAAGTTTCTTAGTCTTAGCTGTCTGGCAATCACTTGGGTTGCTTCAATATTGGTACTGAAAATAGTATCTTCCAGATTTCGATGACCTACGAATGCTCCCGTGTTTATATCAATAGTAGTCATAGCTTCAGTTTGATCAATAATCAAATAACCGCCAGATTTTAGTTCTATTTTACGATGCAATGCGCGTTGAATTTCTTGCTCTGCAGAAAACAAATCAAAGATCGGTCGCTCACCAGGGTAATATTCTAATGAAGGGGTTAATTCAGGAATGAACTCTTCGGTGAACACTGCAAGCTCTTGATAGGCTAATTTTGAATCAACCCTAATTCTCTCAATGTCGATACCAACAAAGTCTCTTAACACACGAAAAGATAATGATAAATCTTGATAAAGCGGTAATTTCGTTTGTTTACGTTGTTTACGCTTAAGTACTTTTTGCCATACCCGACGTAAAAACTCGGCATCATGTTGTAGCTCTATTTCACCCGCACCTTCACCTGCAGTACGAACAATAAAGCCTTGTTCTTCGTCGCAGTATGGACCAACGATTTTCTTTAATCGGTCACGCTCTTGCTCATCTTCAATTCGCAGTGAAATTCCTGCATGGGTTGCGTGTGGCATTAATACTAAATAACGAGACGCAACGGTTATGTCTGTTGTTAAGCGTGCGCCTTTGGTACCCAGCGGGTCTTTTACCACTTGCACCATAATATACTGCCCTTCGTGTACTAAAGAACGAATATCGGCAACTTGGTCTGAATCTTCTTTTAAAATCAGTTTACTTTTAATATCTGAAGCATGAAGAAATGCGGCTTTGTCTAATTTAATGTCAACAAAGGCCGCTTGCATACCGGGTAAAACACGAATTATTTTGCCGAGGTAAATATTTCCAACAATGCCTCGTTTCGCTTCTCGTTGAATGTGTACTTCCTGTAATGAACCATTTTCAACCAAAGCAACACGCGTTTCACTTGGGGTAACATTAATTAATAACTCGGCGCTCATAATTAGCCTTCCTTCACTTAATTTTTATATATTGGTCAGGTATTAATTTTCAGGTTTTAATTAACACACTTGATAGCGCCAACAAAACCCGCTTCAGTTAATAATTTTGCTGTTTCATACAAAGGTAAGCCGACGACTGCGGAGTAACTACCATTAATATTTTTAACAAACTGCCCTGCAATACCTTGAATACCATAACTACCCGCCTTGTCTTGAGGCTCGCCAGTTAACCAGTAAGCTGAAATTTCTGCTTGAGAAAGCATTTTAAAATCAACATTTGTGGTGACAACTTCACCTTTAACAAACGATTTTCCAACTAACGCAATTGCCGTTAAAACTTGATGTTGATTATTAGACAACAGAGAAAGTGTTTTAATGCAATCGGCTTCACTTTCTGGTTTACCTAAAATATGACCGTTAAATACTACACTTGTATCAGAGCCTAGAACGAAGCTGTTTGCTTGTTCATTTTTAGGTAATAAATTAAAAATGTGTTGTGCTTTTTGCTTTGCTAAACGTAGTACATAATCATACGCTATTTCGTTAGCGATAACAGTTTCATCAATATCACTCGCCTGTATCGAAAATTCAAAACCAAGCTGCGCTAACAAGGCTTTTCGTCTAGGTGATTGTGAGGCGAGTATTAATTTTGGCTTTGCTTGATTAGCGATTACATCATTCATAAATACTCTTGTTGCGGTTATGGTATTGGTTGATTAGTAACCTTGTATTATTTGATTTGAAAATGTCTACGTACTCTACGCAATAATAAAAATAACCAAGGCCACAATATAATTGAGGTTATTACTGGATATAAGTAATTAGGTAAGAATACTGCATCATTTAAGAAGCGCTGTAACCAAAAAACGACAAGATGATACAGTGCAGAGAGTACGCCAATGATTAGTGCTTGTTGAGATACAGAAAAGTTTCTAATTTTTTGAAAGTTAACAACAACAATATAAATTGATAACGCCATGGCGCAGGCATGTACACCTAATACTGAGCCAAGTAACACATCAAGAATAAAGCCCATCACCCAAGCTGTAATAATATTAATTTTATTCGGTAAAGCTAAACACCAATAAACTAAGATAATAAGTACCCAATCTGGGCGAAATGCATCAACACCTAATGGCATGGGTGTAATAGTCGCAATTAAAGCGATAAGTAAAGTGAGTAATATTATAACGCCATTGTTACTGAACATTCGTTTTACCTACTACTTTCTTAGTACTCTTTTTAGTTTTTTTATTGTTAGTAAGTGATGTGTCTTTTAACGCTTTCTCTTTCGAAAGCAGCAAAATATAGCGCAACCTGTCTATTTGAGCGACAGGTTGACTGTGGACAACCGCAAATTCTCGAGACTCGTCTGCGAGTACTAGTACCACACGTGAAACGGGATAGCCTTCGGGAAACTTACTACCAAGACCAGAGGTTACCAGTAAGTCTCCCTCTTTAATATCGGCACTATGAGGAACAAAGTTGTGAACAAGCCTATCTATTTGACCACTACCTGTGGCAATAAGTCTTAAGCCATTGCGTTGTACTCTTACAGGAATAGCATGTGAAGTATCACTAATTAACAAAACTCTAGAGTTGCTTGCACCTACGTGTAATATTTGCCCAACAATACCTTTTTCATCAAGTACGGGTTGACCTTCGTAAACGCCGTCATTAGCGCCACGGTCTATTACCACTTGATGTGAATAGGGATCACTATCAACCGATAATATTTCAGCGAACATTTTTTTATTTTCACCGCTCACAGGGGAAGATAACAATAAGCGTAAGCGTTCATTTTCTTGACGAAGGATACTTAATTGCATTGCTTGTTCGTGAAAGAAAAGCTCATTGACGCGAAAGTCTTGATTTTCTTTCATGAGCTTTTGGCGAGTAACTAAGTTTTCAGAAGCCCACGTCATCATTTGTTTTGGTACATTTGCTACGTACTGCAAAGGGCTAACTAGGGACTGTAAATAACCACGGGCAGTTTCAAAGCTACCCATTTTATGGTCAAAGAAAATCAAAGCCGCAGAGCAAATTAGCAACAAGATGAGTCGTTGCCCTGGAGAAGTGCCTTGATTAAAGATTGGGTTCATAAAAGCCAGTTATGCGGTAAAAATCATGGTTATAAACCATATAAATAACGTTGAGAAAGAGATAGTTAGTTAATTAAGTATAACTAACGGAAACTTTTTCGCAGATATTTGACTCAAGTACAAAGAAAAAATACGGAGTTGACGCTAGTCAATGAGGACTATTTCACGCCGTAATTGAGCCATATAACAATAAATATTAATTTTATTCGTAAGAAAATAAATCGCCACCATGCATGTCAATCATCTCTAAGGCTTTACCGCCGCCACGAGCAACACAGGTTAATGGATCATCAGCAACCACAACCGGAATACCGGTTTCTTCCATTAACAAGCGGTCAAGGTCTTTTAATAAAGCACCACCGCCTGTTAACACCATACCGCGCTCTGAAATATCAGATGCTAGTTCTGGTGGCGATTGCTCTAATGCCACCATAATAGCACTTACAATACCGGTTAATGGCTCTTGTAATGCTTCAAGAATTTCATTACTGTTTAAGGTAAAGCTACGTGGAACACCTTCAGCAAGGTTACGACCACGCACTTCAATTTCAATAAGCTCTTCGCCAGGGTAAGCTGAACCAATTTCATGTTTAATACGCTCAGCGGTTGCCTCACCAATTAAACTACCAAAATTACGACGAACGTAATTAATAATCGCTTCGTCAAACTTATCACCACCTATACGTACCGATGAAGAATAAACTACACCGTTAAGTGAAATAATACCAACTTCAGTAGTACCACCACCTATATCCACAACCATTGAGCCTGTTGCTTCAGATACTGGCATACCTGCACCAATAGCTGCAGCCATAGGCTCATCAATTAAGTATACTTCACGTGCGCCAGCACCTAGAGCTGATTCACGAATCGCACGGCGTTCAACTTGGGTAGAACCACAAGGAACACATACCAGCACTCTTGGGCTTGGGCGTAAAAAATTATTGCTATGTACTTGCTTAATAAAATGCTGAAGCATTTTTTCAGTAACAAAAAAGTTAGCAATTACACCGTCTTTCATTGGGCGAATGGCTTCAATATTACCTGGTGTTCTACCAAGCATTGCTTTTGCTGCAGCACCTACTGCAGCAACACTTTTAGAGCCGCCTGAGCGATCTTGGCGAATAGCCACTACAGAAGGCTCGTTTAATACAATACCTTGGTCTTTTACATAAATAAGTGTATTGGCGGTACCTAAATCGATAGAAAGATCGTTAGAAAACATGCCGCGTATTTTTTTAAACATAGCTAAAAATGTCCTGTAATGTACTAATAAAGTAAACGCTAGTTATGTGCGAGAATATGTGCGAATAACAGATCGGATAATGATACCTTAGTCTTAGCGTAATGTGTTGCTTTTTTTGAAAGAAAACATAAAGAAAAAGTAAAGAAATATCTCCAAGTTTACGCCATTATCTAGATATTTCTCGTTGATATATAATTCTGTCGTTACCACGGTACAAACCAAAGGTGAGTTTTGCTGTAGGGTTGTTGTTATAATTGCTGTCATTATTCCAATCATATTGCAGCCAACTAGGTACTTGATACTCAAAATCTAAACTACCTTGCCTGCCAGCACCCGGCGGTGAAAAGTATAATAAATCATATAAGCCTAATTCAAATGTCTGATACGAACCAATTCCAAAAGGTAATTCATCATCAATAATAGGCGTTGTTTGAGTGGTTAACAGGTTATCCGTGACGTCAAGATCAGCTAGTCGATAATCCCAAAGTGTCATGCCGCCATCGCCAACAGTGCCGCTGAGTTCAACATCACCAACTTTAGGCACAAGACAATTTTCTAAAGCATTAGGAATGAAATTGATTCCATCGAATATTTCAATTGCCATGTCCATAGGTAATTGTGAAGTTTCAGGACCATAACTATTTTCTAACAGCCAACGGCCAAAGCGAATATCAACACCTGCTGTCACTACTTTTTCGGTTGGCTCAATATTCGAATCTGCACCTGCGTATAATTCAATTTCATCAGAATCTTCGACACTTGTAACAACAAAAGGAATTTTTGCAGTAAAGGGCGCTATTTTTGAAGCCTCAGAATGTTCGTAGATAAAATGATCTGTAGCATTAAAGGTATAACGTAGTTTGCCAGCTTCACTTACAACAAGATCATCACCTACCGTCATCACTGAGTTAATAATAATGTTATCGCCTGCAGCAATAGGTAAGCGCAATTCTTCATCATCTTTAATTGGCGCAGTAATATCAATATCGGTTTTAACTAACTTCTTAAAACCAGTTTCAGTGTAATTTTCAGTTAGGTTACCATCAATGTTATAGGCATTAATTTCAATAACAGGTATACCGCCGCTCGCAGAATCGTAAGAAATTGCTCCTGTAGTAGTCACGCCATTGATTCGTGTTTGTCCTGCGTAAGCCCAGGTATTCTCAGTACAAGTGTCATAATGATTAGCGTTCAATAGGCCATGAGAATAAACTGTTTGGGTAAAATATGCTGGCGTAAATCGCCCAACATAAGGCTCTGTACCTATAATATCACTTGCCCCTAAATACGCCCCATTCGTTAAGTTAGCCGTAAAACTGACAATACCTACTTCGTCATAAGTCATACTTTTATTATTAGTGGTTCCATTAGTTGCCACACCATCACTAAAGTTAGTGAAGTCTACATTGGTTAAAACGCCTTCCGTACCTGGATTAGGTAAATATAAACTAGGAGTTATCGTGGCATTTTGTACTGAGCTTTCATTACCAAAGTTAACGGTAGCAGTATTATTTGATAAATCAGCGTTATCATCAGGGATGCCATTTTCATCAGTATCGTCAGCAGCTTGCCACTGAACAGCGGTTAAGCTCGTGGTAAAATTTTCGCCGGCTTTTTTAAATACACTGTTTGCTTGAGTAGCACTTTGCGCTTTAGGGTTACCTGTAACATCAATAAAAAAACCTAAAGGTCTCACCACAAAAGCATTAGATGACCCTAACATATAATTACCCGATGGATTGCCATCAGCATCTGGAATATTATATCTAGCATGTAGTTGCACTTTTCCAGCATCAGGGTAAGTGAATATAAACTCTGCGTTATTTACTGTATTACCACCGAAGTTAAGACCTATATTCGAATATGTTTTGCTAGCACTGTTATTCAAGGTCTCGATAGGTGTATCAGAGATAAGGTTGTTAATAGTGACATTACTACCAGCACAAGCGACAGGGTCAACACAGGTTGCTGCCATTTCAATATTCTCAGCATCAATCAAGGCAGCCTGACAAGCCCCTGTTTCAGGGCTTTTCTCTATTGCTTGTAATTTCAATGTGCTGTTATTAAAACCAATGTTTGAAGGTTTTGCTGATAACTGCTCAGGAATAATAGTTCCTTCATTATTAGAGAAAAATCTAAAACCAGTATCTGCAAAAACCAACTCGCAACTTGTCGTACTTCCGTTAAAACATACGGTTGGGCTTATTGCCTCTATCGATGCATTTTCTATAGATAAAATACTCGACTCAGCAACAGTGTAGGCAATACTAGCGTTGCCTTCACCTGTAAAACTAATACTATCGGTAACTGCTTCAGAACCAAGAGCTTTAACAGTAACAGATACGGTCTCATCACTTTGGATACAAGTGCCATCATAACTATTTGTACAGGCTTTAATGGTCACGACTTCTGGTTCACACGTTAAGCCTCTACCATCATGAATTATTTGATAATGCTGTATTTGTGTGCCAATTATACAGTCACCAAACCTTACCTTTCCATTAAGAGCGCCGTGTTTTAAAACTTCATAGCCTGATGGTGCAGCATTACTGCGAATATCATTGGCAATTGAAACTTCTAAATAATCACCGCCACCTCGCTCAAAAAATATCGTCGAAATGTTAAAAATAGAAGTCTGAGTTAAGGTAAATGAACCACCCGTATTTGAGTTTCCGGTAGGTGTTTCATACCTTAATTCATTGCTGTCACCAACCGTTGAGCTACCAAACTTACTGAATGTAACTACGTCTCCTTCTAACGAATCCATGACAAAGCTAAAACCATCATCA
The DNA here is from genome assembly GCF_002843355.2 of Colwellia echini. Lineage (GTDB taxonomy): Bacteria > Pseudomonadota > Gammaproteobacteria > Enterobacterales > Alteromonadaceae > Colwellia > Colwellia echini. The sequence goes on along the minus strand of NZ_PJAI02000001.1, from coordinate 249,028 downwards.
GCCTCTACATAGATAGTGTAATCACCAGCAGGTAAGCGAAGCGTGCCAGAGGCATAAACTAAAAAGTCTGTCCCTCCAACACCTGCACTCGCACCGGGATAGGGTAGCGTATCTGAATAATCATGTTCTCTACCGCCGAAATCTATACGATCAGCTTGGCTTGAACCGCTTGCCGCGACTTCATATTTGTTATTATCTATATAGCCAGTTACAGGTGAGCCCGCAGCTAACCACGCGGCATGAATTGCGAGGGCTTCGGTTGTTGTGGTTATTTGAGTATCACTGCCATTATCGCCAATTCGAATACCGACTGCGCTTAACTCGCCGGGAGTAGCACTACAACATTCTAGTGCGGCTCGATCACTACCGTTATAATTTAAACCATTATCTTCATTAGTAAATATTTCTAAAACTTGATTGTCAGATAACTTTGCTTGGAAAATTTTAAATTCGTCTAATTTTGCTTCTAGGCCTTGATCAGACACAAAAACATCATTTTCGACACTGTCTTTACCTAAACCCATTACAACTGCATTATCATGAGTTACTGATAATGTGTCGCTTGATGCGCCACCATCACAATCAGTATTATTACCATTCACAAACAAGCATACATTGTTAGCTTGTCTGGTAACCACTACATGATTCCAATTGCCATCAGACAATGACGTTGCATCGGTTGTTAAATCAACACTGACATCAGCAACAAATACCCTAACATAACTATTATTACTGCCATCTCCTTTAAGTAGAATCATCAATTGGTCATCGGTTGCAGAGTCACCTACAGCGTGAATAATTGTTTCAGTGGCATTAGTATTGTCTGATGATTTTTTTAACCAAAATGACACGCTAAAGTCATTTAAACCGTTAATAGCATTTTTAGGAACACTCAACCAATCTGAAGTTCCTGAAGCGCTTAAATCAAGCGAGTTATTTATAACGGCATCACTATCTGGGCTAAGCACACCATAAATATCGGCATTATAATTACCCGTCTCATCTATAACTTGCTTGGGATCACCCTCATAAATACATTCATCATAACGATAATTCAAGCTAGGATCAGGTATAGGCTCTGGAGTAGGAATATAAGCATCACAGGTGTAATATATTTGGCTAGTGTCCGTTAGCTCTACACGTCCACCAGAAGCAGCCCCTACAAGTTTAACCGAGTCATATAAACTAAGGTTATTTTTCGCGTATAGTAATCCGTGTATTTCGCTTGAATCATGAACATATATATCGTCATCTCTATTATAAATAAGGAAGTCTTCCGGAGCCCCCCCTATATTCATACGAGTATTCCCCTTAAAGTCACTACTATTCTCAATCAAGACTCTAACTGTACCGCTACTAACAATCGTAGTATTTTGATTCGTATCAAATGTGCTTATATAATAATCTCCTGGGGCGAGATTAATTGTAGCTGAATCACCATCATTATCATCCGCTAGCACTGTAAGTTTGTTTATATAATAGACACTATGATTATTTGAAAAAGTTAAATTGCCACCATCTTTTATGGTTATATCTTTAAACGTATCAGTATCGTAACTACCACTACCTAAAGTTACCGATGAAGTAATATTAAGAGAATTACCGCCACTACCTGAAATGAATGGAATATTGTTTAATTCTTGAGTATCACCATTCGTTGTATCTCGAATACAGTTCTGACTAACTCCTGTACCATTAATATCATTACACATGAAAGTACCGTCTTTCACGTTAAGCTTATCAGTCCTTAATATGCCAGTACTGTCATTTACTATAATCGGCGAGCCTGATGTTCTTATTTCACCTCCACCAAATGTAGTTGCGCCATTTACAAAAGTTATTTCACAGTAACTTGGTGGCTTTTCACAAAAATCACCAAAATCAGGTACTTCATCCGAAAATTCAATAACTTGCTCTGTATTGGATGGATTCAGGTTTTTAGCACTTATAGCCCCTTTAACATAAGACTGATAAGCGATAGTGACGTCCTCTTTGCTATAAATAAACCCAGAAACATTTACTTCGTTTCCAACAGCAATGTTATCTGCTGAGTACAATAGCAATTGACTCGGGCTGCCATTTTCATTCAACCCCGTTTGATAACCTAATGTTACTATCCCTTGAACAAATATCCTCACAACACCATTACCATCAATAGCTATATTGTTTTGCGAGTTATTGATGAAGTTACCTGTGAAATAATAATCGCCTGGCTCTAAGGTTAAGGAAGATTGATAAGGTAATAATAAGTCTTTATAGTTTCCTGGTGACTTAGTAATTGCTACTGCGCCAATTGCTGTAATATCACCATCTTCACCGGCACCGAAATCGGTAATATCTACCGGATGAGCTATAGAAAATGATTCTGTACAAGCTCCACTTTCACAGCTATTCCAATCATCACCTGAAAGATCAATAATACCTTGATTAGTTGCTAAAATATTGTCGGGGCTATTTTTTAGTTGTCCATGATAATTGAAGGTAATAATCCCTTTCTCATCATTATTTTGTATTCCATCAGGAAAAACAACAGGGCACTCTACAGCTCTCACACCATGAGAAAATAAGACAAGAAAAACGAAATAAAACCATACACGAACAGCCATTTACAAACTCCTCGCTTCTATTTCAATCGTTCGGCTGCTTTTAACAATAACTTTACTATCTGCAGCCATTGCTCCGCTGCCGCATTTTCCGGTACTAGTTAACCGATAATATTTAATATTATTGGTATCCGTATAATAATTCACACAAGTTGTACTTGCATCGCAATCATACAAACCAGGGATATCTGCATTAGCTGTGGTTTGAAAATCATAAGTGATAATATTGTTGGCATTACAAACACCCGCAGCATTATTTAGTGGAAATAGTTGTTGTAATTCAGACTGCATAGCTGAATTAGCAGCCATATAAGCACGAGTTCCTAAGACTTCTTGCGATACGGTTTCGCTGCTGGTTGAAATCATACGCATTAAAACACTGCCTAGCAGGGTCAATATAATAATTATAAATAAGGCCAATACTATAGAGCTACCTTGTTGTTTTGTAACGCGAGGAAATTTAGTGACTAATTTATTGTGAGACAATGGAAGATTACAAATAAACATACTGACGTTAAGACTACTATTTATATGACGGGGATATTCTAAAGGTAACGCTAAGCACGTGTTTATGCAATAAAATAACATAAATAAGCCCAGTAAAACGGGGCTTTGCTTGAAATTTTATTGTCTGCCTAACCCATAAATAGATTAGATTTCAATTAAGGAACATTATTGATATGTATTTCATGATTGAATACATAACTTTCATCATTTTTGGCAAATGCTAAGTGTATTTGTACTACTGCATTACGTTTTAATGTCGCGGGTTGATAATTAAAAGGTAGGTTATTATTCAAGTATCCTGCCATCTTAACCATAGCGTTGTTTGAAGCAGGTGGTGTAACTTGGTCACCAATAGTGATTGGCTCCTCATACCTATAAATAAATCCTGATGTAGCGCAGTAGCTGACTTGATTATTAATAAGGTAAAGTCGTTGGGTCGGTGAATCCTCGTTAAAATGAACAGCGTTTTCTAATGTGATATCAGTAGCTGCGACTTTTTCAAACAAAAAGGTTTTACCGGTAATATCATTATGACCTTGATAAATATCATCGTTTGTTAAAGGATAAACAGTCACTAAACCATCGCAGTGGTTTTCGCTATCAGAGTCGTTATCGTCACATTGATAAGAATTTCCGATAGCATTATTAAAAGGGATCACTGTAAGAGTTTCACTTGCAACCTCGGGGGCGACTGGAATATCACTATAAACGGTACTTGCTGCAATCGGGGTAAATTGCAAACACTGACTTTGTCCGCCATTATAATCTTTAATACGTATACTATTAGGTAGTGCGTTACGTAATTCACGGTTTAGCCGTTCAATAACAAAGCGAGCGTTACCAACTAACTCGTCACGATTAGTCGCGTTTAAATAGGTTTGTGTGGATAGTGTTATAAAACCACTTATACCTGCCCCCATAATACCTAAAATGATAATCACTAAAATCATTTCAAGTAAGGTAAAACCTTTATTATTTTTTTGAGCTAATACGTATGACTTACTCTTTATTAGCGGCATTAGAAATTAGCCTTATGACTAGTAAATGCAATAGCAGTGCCTAGAGGTGTCGTTACCGTTACCGTAATTCGCTTGGCTTGCGTATTATCTATTCCTAAGTCTTCACCTGCATAAATTACTTCAACATTAATTAAAAACTGATTATACCCTGTATCGATAGCATCGTCCGTTGAGTTAACTCTTTCATTAAAACCGTTAAAATCATCAACATCATCGAATTTATTTCGGTCACCTTCTTCTCCGGCTTCGGGCCCAAGTTTTGTCGAATCAGTACATGGATTGGTAGCAATGTTTGGTTCTCCGCAACGAACTCTTCCGCCTGACTTATCTGAATTGTCATCAAAGGCGCGACTGGTAATATCATTCATCAAACTTTGAGCAAGCTCTGAGGCTTTAATTTGTAGCACAATATCAGCACTTTTCTCTTCTGCAGGAGCAATTAACGTACTCACAATCGACAATGAGATTGTTAATAACACAATACCAATAATTAGTTCAATTAACGTAAAGCCATGCTGTGCCTTGTGCTTTAATTGCAATAGACGCTTATCTCGTTTGTAACGGGAGCTAAAACGCATGAATATAGCCCTCTTCTTCAATTATGATTTGTAGCGCAGATGCAGTTGGGTGAGTGATATTAATGATACAGCCACCTTCACAGTCCGCTGTCGGTCGCCCCATCCAATCAAAAGCTACCCTCTGGGGGTTAGGTTCGCCATCAATATTAAAGCTTATTTGGTAACTGTCATCAACTAGGTGACCTGTAGCATCGGTTGACCACTTCCCCTCAGAATCAGGTGCTGGAAAAGCGGTATTATCACAATTTGTTCTATCAGGAATACCATAACGCGGATAATCTCTATCAAAAACAATTTGGTGACAATATCCATCTGTTGAATCGGTTTGTTGCATCGCACGTTGTTGGGTTAAACGAAGCGCTGCAATTAATTGTGCTCGGTGAGAATGCGCTTCGTAGCTATCACTGCTATCAAATTTGGGGGCTATAGACACAGCAAGAATTGAGATCAAAATGATCACAACAATTAATTCAATTAAGGTAAAGCCCTTATGATGCATTTTATTCTCTAAGGTGAATTGTGATTAAGGTGAATTGTGATTTGCCTAACATAAATTCTTAAATATTGGTGTACTGCTTACAGTAATTAGCAACATCGAACGAAGGTATTAGCCATAACAGAACAATGAAAATCAACAAAAAATATAATGATTATCTTACAACACTTTAACTATAGATTGTATACTCAAGCATTGCCTTTGCCAGTAAGAGTTTCTTTTGATTTTATTACCTTATTTTAAATTTTTCGTTGTGCTGTATTTTCTGATTGGTATGCATGTAGTTTTAGATACGCCGGGCGGGGTAGGTTTATATTATTCTTATAATGTTATTGCTTGGGTAATAACGCCTATATTAATTGCGCTAGGACTTTGGCAAGTTACACTAAATAAAAAAATTTATTACAGTAACATGCTAGTTTGGTTAGGTTTAGGCTGTCTTTTTTTAGTTATTCCTATTTTTTATGATTTTGAATTTACTGATCATGCTATCCCCAGAGTATTGGCTCTAATAGGTGGTTTACTATTTCTATTTTCACTTTATCAATTTCAATTACCAAAGCATGATGCTTTACAGCTACTTTGCTTAATACTTGTAGCAGTTGCTTTAGAGGCTACTTTTGGTTTAGTGCAGTTTTTTTTATTGGAAGATGGGGATTGGGGCGGTTATAAAATTGGACGAAGTAGGCCTCATGGGGTGTTTTTACAACCCAATGTCATGGCAAGCTTCATGGCTACGGGTTTTGCTATAGCCTTATTTTTTTCGACAAATAAGTCATTATTTAACAAAGCGAAACTCTTTAACGGCTTTGTGTTAAGTAGCCTTTTCATTACTACATTTTTACTTGTTTTATTACAATCTCGTACCGGTTTTGTTGCCGTATTTTTGGTCTTGTTATTAAGTGCCCCATACATCTACCAACAAAGTAAAAAACAATTTTATATTAACCTTATGGTCGTTTTCTTAGCTGTAGTTTCTGCTTTATCTGCTTTAAATAACTCAAACACACCTATTCGCGACGAACATGTTTATAAAACGACTGATGTGCGATATGACATTATTGTAGTTGGAATAGACATGATCAAAACCAAACCTCTGTTAGGATTTGGTTACGGTAACTTTGAGCGTAGTTTTATTGATTATTTTAATAACTACGCTATCGAACATCCTGAAATTGGCGATACATTAACTAATTTTGCACATCCCCATAACGAAATATTATTTTGGGTTATTGAAGGTGGCTTAATCGCCTTACTTGCTTTTATTTTTTTTATTGTTGGATTTTTAGTAACTTGGCTGAAGATCCCGATTAAACAAGGTTTAATCTTATTGTCACTACCCTTACCATTATTAATACATAGCCAATTAGAATTTCCTTTTTATAGCTCTGTTTCACATTGGTTAGTATTTTTAATATTAGTTTGGATATCTGATAAATACGCCATGCAGTCTAAAACAAAAATAAGCTCTATCTCTTGTAATAAAACCTTTTTAATAAGATTTTTTGCGATATTAATACCTGCTATTTTCGTTCCCTTTATGATAACAGCGCAACACACCGCACATATTTTAGTTGAGCATGAAAAAGATTTAACAAATCCTACCGCCTTTGCACGATTAAACAATATTATTAATCCTATTGCTTGGCAAAGCCGATTAGATGCTGCTGTATATGCTCACATCCTAATATCTGGTTTACAGGAAAAGGATAATGAGAAATTAACAAGCTATCTTAACTGGGCGCTAAAACGCATAAAACACAAACCGAGACCTATTCTATATCGCAATGTTTTATTGGTATTAAAAAAAATAAATCGCACAGAGCAATATCAAGTAGTACTTGCTGAAGCAAAACATACCTACCCGCAAGAAAGTGATTGGAAAAATAGTCCGTTACAAGAAAAATATCAATAACAGAAAAATGTTATCGAGAATGAATATTATTCCTTGAAGAAGATCAAGAATATAACAATAAATAGCATTATCTGCTTACCGATAAATCTACCATTAGATATTAGAGCAGAATACCGTACTGGTTTTCAGGCATAAAAAAACCGAGATTCACTCGGTTTTTTAATTCCTAAGATACATACAAATTAACAATCAGTAACTGTACTTATTATTAGTGGCTTTTCATCAGCTTCCGCTTCAGTGTATGTCACAAGGCATTCAGCTGCTGTAGCTGCCTGAGCGTGAGTAAAAGTAGTAGCTGTTGCTTGTTCAACTATTGTAAAGTCTGGATTACTTACGTCAGTGTTAATATCAATTAAATCACTGATAGTTTCGGCATCAGGATAACCATTTACAAAAGTAATAGTCGAATTACCAATACTTGTTGTACCACCTTCACTAACCCCTAATACCAAACGCTTGGCATAGGCCATATCAGCAGCCGAGCTCAATGACCCCTGAACAGCTTGAACTACTGACGCTTTAGCATCACCCGTTAAATCGATAAACTTAGGTGCTGCAGTTACCGCTAAAATACCTAGAATAACTATTACGACTACTAATTCTATTAAGGTAAAACCCTTTTGATTTGCTTTAATATTTACACTATTTTTCATGTTTTATCCTCAACTTATGAACGAAATTAAATTTTTTATGACGAGTTTTAGCACTTTTTATAATTTATATAAGCTTATTTAAACTTACTTAAATTTATGATTAGTTATCATTTATATAAATAATAACTGAACTGTTTGCTGGTTGGTAACTAAAACTATTACCTACACTGGTTAAAGTATCCACGCTTGTTGTAGCCGGCGCAGTATAATCTCCATCACCATCACGTGCCAATGTTTCTTTTAAATGGTAGTGGCACAAGGTGGCTGCACCGCTACCTGATAAATTTGCTAAATATTTAATGCTGTTATCACTACCATTAACATCATCAATGTCGCTTGTTATTGCTGGTGGTTGCTGTAATAAACTATTCCAAATATCAATACAATCAGAAACAGTTATATTAGAACCAACACCATTAATACCATTACCACTTGTGATACCAACAATATAACCTGGGCTAATTGCTGGTGTAGTGGTGCGATCTTCACTGGTTAAGTAAACCACGGTGCCGTCATAATTAACCATATTCAAATTACTAGTATCTTTCGGACGGGCTTCGGCTTCCCATTGAGCACGAGCTAACGATACACCTGTCGCAAAACCACCGGCCATACCTTCAATATTTGCTTGTTTAGCTTGTCCTGTTAAATCAACAAATTTAGGAATAGCTGTTGCTGCGAGGAAACCTAAAATTACCACCACGATAACCAATTCAATTAAAGTAAAACCTGCATTTTTGTTATGACCAGTTAACGCCTTAGCTCGAATGTTGGAGGAAAATTTATTGTGGCTATTATTATCTATCATTACGCTGACCTTGTTAAAAATTACGTAGGGTAGGTTTACTATATTTATCTCTGCTTTACTTTTTACGTTTACTTTAAAGTAAAGCTAGCTCTGTTAGACTTTTATAATAACATTATGATTTAGAGAATTATAAAATACAATGTTATATATATGTTATTAGATGTAACTTACCCTAGTGTTACCTTAATAATTAATAAAAACACTGTACGATATAAACTATAAAGCTAATTTAACTTTACCTGTATCACTACGATAGTCAAAAGATTGCCCGTTAGCAAGGCTGTAGCGACATAAACGACCGTTTTTAATCACTTTATTTTGAATTTCAATCGCTATTACGGTCGATTTGACCACCTTCAATGGCATTGCCAATGTTTGTAGCCAAATATGATGGCAAGCCAAGTTGTTATCTTTGCTATCTACCCAGCCAGCACTATTGACCTCGATATACTGTTTTTCATTACCATTAAAACTATTTAACACTACAACATTTGGCTGTTTATCCATAAACCATTGGCCATGAACCACATTTATTTTACTGGTAAAGTTTTGAGCGACCCCTGTAAATGCGGTATCTGTAATCTGATCTTGTTGGCTGAAAAAAATATCTACTAATAATTTCATCAGCACCAAAACAATAACACCCACTATGATAAATTCAATAATTGAACTTTGTTTTTTTTCTGTGGAGCTAGGTGGCCTTTCCATCTTAGTTATTTACCTTGCATAGCCGAAGCCATATCCCACATAGGGGTAAATATTCCCAAAGCCAAAACAAGTACCATAACCGCAACAACTATTAAAAGTAGAGGTTCAATACGTGCGGTAAGAGTTGATAAGTCATAATCAACTTCTCGCTCATAATAATCTCCCACTTCAGCGAGTAACTCATCAACACGTCCTGTTTCTTCACCAACCGCAATCATTTGTAGTACTAATGGAGTAAATAATCCGCTTGCTACTGACGAACGTAATAAGCTTTCACCACTTTCTATACCTTGTCGCATTGCGGCAATTTTTCCTTGCATATAGCTATTATCTACTGCATCAGCCACCAAGGTTAGTCCTGTGGTCATGGGTAGACCGGCTTTTAATACAATGGCAAAGCTATGCGAGAATCTAGCTAATATGGAACGTTCAATAATACTGCCAATAATGGGGATTTTTATTTTACGTCTATCCCACTGTAATCGGCCCTGCTTAGTTTGTAGTGATTTGTTGATCATGAAATATATAAATATTACACCAAACAACATATACGGCCAGTAGTTTAAAAATAGGTTTGAGCTCGCAATGATAAAACGAGTCGCTAGTGGCAAGTCTGCGCCTAAACGTGAAAACATGTCAGCAAAGGTGGGTATAACAAAAATATTGAGAATAACTATCGCCGCAGTAATGGCGATCAACACCATGCTTGGATAACGTAAAGCGGCTTTTATGCGTTTACGTGTGTCTAGTTCACGTTCAAGATAACTGGTTAATTTTAGAAAGGATTGATCTAATTGACCAGTGTTTTCACCTACATGAACTAATGATACAAACAGATGATCAAATATTTTTGGATGTGCGTTTAATGCTGAAGAAAAGGTATATCCCCCTTCAAGTTGCTTAGCAATATCTGATAATGCTTTTTTAAGATTTGCTGAATTAGCCGATTCAACCATACCGTTAATAGCACGCAATATCGGAACACCTGAACGCATTAGCGCATACATTTGCCGACAAAAAACAATAAGCTCTTCTAAAGACACACGTCCATTATTAAATACTTCAAATACATCTGCGCTGGCAGCACTGTTAGTACTTTTTTTTATGGCAACAATAGCAATAGGAGTAATTGCCTTCTTAAAAAGCTTTTCCGCAGCGCCATCAACATTAGCCGCGTCTATACTGCCTTTTACTTGGCTACCACTGGCATTTCGCCCGGTATAATTAAATGACGCCATAAAACACTCTATTCTCAATTTAATTGGTGCAAATTGCCTAGTGTAGCTAACGTAACCTACTTAGGCTGTTTTGCTAAATAACGGTTTTGCTAAATAACTTTGTTGTTACCTAATTTATATCTATGGTTTCCACAAGACGTAAAACCTCTTCTACCGTGGTAATACCTTGACTAGCATAATTAAATGCCGCATTAGCTAATGGAGTGAACGTTGGGTTTTTCTTTGCTAAGTTAGCAAATTCTTCACTATCATTACGCTTTAATGCTGCCATCATCGAGCTATTCATTTCAAGTATTTCGAACACACCTATTCGACCTTTATAGCCGGTATATTGACAAGATTGACAGCCTTTACCGTGTTTAAAGTGTGCATTTCTGGCTTGCTCGCCAGCTAAGTTAGTTAACCAAAATAATTCTTGCTCATCAGCTTGGTACTCATCTGAACATAAGTCACAAACTCGTCGTACAAGGCGCTGTGCGATTACGGCTCTTAATGCGCTACCTACTAAAAATCCTGCCGCCCCCATATCTATTAATCGCAAAGCACTGGTTATTGCGTCATTGGTATGTAACGTTGATAACACTAAATGACCTGTTATAGCGCCACGCAAGCCTATTTCTACCGTTTCTTGGTCGCGCATTTCACCTACCATCATAATATCAGGATCTTGGCGAAGTGCGGTGCGTAATACTTTTGAAAAGGTTAAGCCTACTTTGGTATTGATTTGGACTTGGTTTATCCGTGGTAAGCGGTACTCAACTGGATCTTCAACCGTTATGATTTTTTTTGTAGCTTCATTTAATTCGCTTAACGCGGCATATAAGGTAGTAGTTTTACCACTACCTGTTGGTCCTGTGACTAAAATCATGCCGTGTGGACGATGAATTTGTAGCCTAATGCGTTCAACAATATCACTTGGCATACCCGTTTGATCGAGCGATAACAACCCTGCGGATTGGTCTAATAAACGCATAACAACCGATTCGCCAAATTGCACAGGCATCGTAGACATACGTACATCGATACTATGCCCCGCAATATCTAAATGAAAACGGCCATCTTGTGGAATTCTTTTTTCTGAGATGTCGAGTCCAGCCATTAACTTAAGGCGTAAAACCATAGCGGAGGCTATTTTATTCTCTTTGAGAACTTTTTCTTGTAACACACCATCAATTCGTTGGCGAATACGCAGTTGCTGCTCTTCTGGTTCGATATGAATATCAGATGCGCGCATTTGTACCGCATCTTCAAATACTGATTGTAATAATTTACCTACCGTTGCATCACCACCTTCATCGAGAAAGGTGGTTTCTAAATTAAAACTTGAAGATTCTTCATATTCTTCTTCAAGTTGGCTGGCAAAAGATTCTATTTCAGCGGTACGGCGATATAAATTATCGAAAGCATCAAAGATCTGTGATTCCATAACCACAGCAAGCTCAATACGCTTAGGTGCAAGCATTCGCTCAAGTTGATCTAAACCACTTAAATCGGCAGGATCACTCATTCCTAATAATACCGAAGCCCCCTTGTCTTCAATAATTAATGCTCTTAAACGACGAGCATGTACTTCAGGTAATAAGCTGGCAACGTTAGGGGAAATTTTATGTTGTGAAATATCTAAAAATGGCACATCGAGCTGTTGCGCTAAAAATTGTAACAACTGTCTTTCAGTTAAAGATCTTAACTCTATTAAAGTGTCACCGAGCTTACGACCCGTTTCTTTTTGACTTGCTAACGCTTGTATCAGTTGCTCGTTGGTTATGATGTTTTCATGAACCAACAAATCGCCTAAGCGCATCTTTAATTTGGGAGCTGCCATAATCTTTCCTAGTGTCCTGTTACTACTTAGCTATAAACTACTAAAGTATTGCTACTGTGCTATCGCAATTATACGTTGCTTAACAAAATCTTCTGAAGAAAACGATAAATCATTATTTGCTAATGCTTTATTATAAGACTCATTTGCTAAAATAAACTGACTGTTTTTATCATATAAAACCGCTATCGCTAAATGCCATCTACCTTTTTCAGGTTGCATTGAAATTAATGTTTTATAAGCGGTAATGGCAATATCGTTCTGCTGTGCTTGCTGCGCAATATTGGCTAACATTAGTTGATATTGTTCATTTTTTAATTGCGCTAAAGGCTTTAACGTATTTAAAGCAGCAGTCACTTGGTTTTGCTGTAAATGAATTCGAGCTTTCATCTCACGCAAACTACTATCTTTACTATTTAAGGCAATACCTTGAGAAAGTAGGTTGGTCGCATTTTGATAAGCTTGACGACCAAACCATAATGCAGCTAATTTTTTACGAGTTTGGCTATCACTTGGCTTTAAAATAACAACATCTTCTAATAATTTTTCGGCCTTTTCTACTTGGTTAGCCTCTAGGGCTTTCTCGGCGAGAACTAATTTTTTTGCAACCAGTTCATCGGCTGACAAATGACGGCGTGATACTGACATTTGATTCGACGATGCAGGTGATTTAGTTTTACTCGGACTAGTAACTATATCGTGACTGTGACTAATTTCATCACCATCATGGCTATGCATATTAGCTTTTTTAGCAGGGGTGACTTTACTCGAATTATTAGCAACAGTTACAGGTGCTTGTTTCGTGTTTTTCAAAGCAGAACTATTCGAAGATGAACTACTGGAAGATGAACTAATAGCAGGTGTAACTTTAGTTGGTAGTATATCTGTTGAGTTATTCTGCTCGTTTGGCTTATTTTCAACTAAGTCAGTTTCAACCAAGTCAGTTTCAACTAGCTCATTTTCACCTGACAAAGTAGCAGAGGTGCTTGTTATTTTATTATTATTTAAAGCTCTTAAACTTAGCCCTGTATTAGGTTGGGTAACACCTTGCTCGCTTAATTGAACAGTAGTTTTCTCATGTGCAGACGAGGTAACCATACGGTTATTTTGATAAAGTGACTTTTCTGCTTTTAACGCGTTATTTTCAGTAATCAACTGCCAAATAAAAAAGCTAATTAAACACAAAAACAACACACTAAATCCGCTAAACAATGCAACTTTGGGAGCTGATACCCCTGAAACAGTATTATTCCGTTGAGCATTTTGCTTGTTCTTTTCAGGATCTCGTTGCTCTAAATCCTTTAACATTTGATTGATAACACTCATACTTTATTTACCAAGGTAACATAGGAGAAAAACAAGCCACTTAATATAACTAACGCCGCAAACACTATCATTGTTCTAGTAGAGCCTTGCTCAATACTCTCGGTATCTTTTACTGCCATTTGAAGTATATTATTTGTCATTTTGTAATGCCCTTGACCATAAGCAACCATAAGCATTTTATGACACAAAATATTAACCACCCTCGGTACTCCTTGGCTAACTCGTGCTATTCTTTTACATATTTTAACGGGAAATAGTTCCGCGCCTTTATAGCCAGCTACTTGTAATCTGTGATGAATATATTGATGTACTTCATTAGAATTCATCGCTCTTAATTTATAAGAAAAGGTGATCCGTTGTCTTAATTGCCTAAACTCTGTTTTGGTTAAACGTTGATCAAGCTCTGGTTGAGCAAACAAAACAACTTGTAATAATTTACGGGTTTCGGTTTCTAAATTTGTGAATAACCTTAAAGCTTCTAAGCTGTCTTCTGGTAATGCTTGCGCTTCATCAAGTATTAAAACCACAGAGTGACCTTGGCTATGTAATTCTAACAGTCGCGTTTGTATGCGCTGGGTTAATAACTGCGTTGACATGCGTTGAGCTTGTTTAATACCAAGTTCAACAGCAACGGCGCGCCTTAATTCATCAGGATTTAAATATGGATTAGGAATATAAGCCGTAACAAAGTGGTCGGGTATTTCATTAAGCAGTTTGCGGCATAATAATGTTTTACCTGTACCTACCTCACCAATCACTTTTATAAAGCCTTCACCTGTTTGCAGCGCCGTTGACAATACCGCTAACGCTTCATCGTGCATCGCCATAGGTAAATAAAAACTTGTATTAGGCGTTAACGTAAAAGGTAGCTCGGCTAAACCAAAATGATATAAGTACATGGCTAATTCACAACGTGAGTCAATTAAGTTAAATCAAGCCAAAAAGCTCGCGTCTTATTGGTTACTATTAATATCATGCTGATTCACGTTATTACTTGTGCTTGGCTGAATACTTAAATGCGCTTCTTGGCAAACAGCGTTTGCTTGTGCGTATTCTGCATCTTTGCATTGCTCTTTACAATCTTGTGTTAATTCACCGTTAGCTGATAATTCACACGCTTCTACCTGTTCAGGAAACCATTTTGTAAGAATACTACGAGCATCTTTTAACTGATGTTTCCATGTATCTTGTCCTACCACAACAGGTTTAAGCATAATAACTAGCTCACGCTTTTGAGATTTAGTTGACTTACTTTTAAACAACTCTCCAAGAAAAGGAATATCGCCTAAAATTGGTGTTTTCGACTCAATATCAACATTATATGTTTCAATTAATCCACCAATAACCGCTACTTCGCCAGACATAGCACGAATAATAGTATCCGATTCTCTGACGCGACTTTGCGCCAAAGGTAGTACAAGTTCTTCATCACCAATTTGAATCACTTTATTTTGCTCTTCAGTAATAGTTACTGACGGATGAACATGGAGAATCACACTGCCGTCTTCACTTATTTGTGGCGTTACATCAAGCGCAATACCAGAGAAGAATGGCGTTAATTCAATATCTGGTGTTGCGTAAGTTCCATCATTGCCACTACCTGCAAATACGGTACTTGAAACATCTGTTACAAAGTATTCATCTTCACCCACTTTTATAACCGCTTTTTGGTTATTAGTTGCTGCAATACGCGGACTTGACAGTACTTGCACATTACCTTGCGTTTGTAATAATTCAATAACACCTGAAAAGTCACTACCATTAGTTTGTTTACTAAAACCAATGGTATTAACACCGCCAATAGCAGTTGAGATAACATTACCAATTACATTGCCCGTGCTAGAGTAGACAAATTCAGCACTACCTACATTATCAAGCACTTGGTTCCATTTAATACCTTGCTGATAATCATCGTTGAGCGTCACTTCCATTATTTTAGCTTCAATGATGACTTGACGATGTAAATGACTTTCAGTGTCAGTTAAAAACTTTTTAACCGCATTAATCTCTTGCGGTAATGCACGTACAGTTACCAACCCCGCCTGCGGTGAAACAATGATTGAACGTCCTTCACCTGTACCAACAAAAGCAATCAATGACTCTTTTAATTCAAGCCAAAAATCAGACTCATTTTCGGTATATAAATTAACACCGTTTTGATTATTTGAATCGCCGTTATTTCCATTGCTACCATTATTACTGCTATTGTTATTACGGTTACCGCTATTACTATTATTACCGCTACTCCCATTGTTGGAATCGTTTGAGGCTACACCTCCAGAGTTTATCGAGGTAGTCGACGAGCCAAAACGCTTAAGAAACAAATAATTTAAAGCAATAGTTTCAGTACGAATACCCGGTGGAAAAACCTGTACTACATTGCCTTTTCGAGTAATTTCGTAACCATAAACATCTTCAACAACCACTAATGCCTCTGATAAAGTTACATCACTTAAGCTTAACGATATTTGACCGTTAACATTAGGGTGCATCACAACGTTATAACGAGATCCCCTGACAATTGCTTGGAAGAAATCTTTAGCCTCTACATTAGTTGCTGAAATTTCTAAACGTTTTTCCGCTAACATGCCCTGTTTAGCTAAATCCATATCATTAAACATCATCTCTTGTTGTACAGAGCTTGGCACTTGAGTTAATGGTTTTGGCTGTTTTAATTTTTGATTTGATTTAATTGCAGCATCTATATCTTCTTTCATCCAAGTTGGATCATCTGGCGATGTTTGACAGCCAATTAATACGAATAATAACGTTGATAGAACAATTTTAGATTTCAGTTTTTTCATAGGGGGACTTATTTTTATCATTAGTGAGCTACTGTGCTTTCTATAACGCTACTGGTGAAACCTTGACTTTTAAAAACATTAATTTTTAATCGTTCAGATTTACTACGTAAGACCACGCTATGGTTGTTAATTGCAGTGATCCGGTATTCACCAACATAGTCAAACATTTTATATATTTTACCATTGATAACAGCAGTATGTATGCCGTCACCATGGATGATAGAAGTTAAGGTAAAACTATCTTCATGTTTAAGTGAAGTATTACCATTACCTGCTCCACTGCTCCCAAATGGTTGAGTAGGATCGAGAGCTTCGGCTGAGCTTATAAATGATATGAACATCATGATTAGCCCTAAGAAGATAGATAACAGTGAATTTAAAAGAAGATTAAACACCAATAAACTCCTTATTCAATCCTAAACTATAAATAATAACTTCAACTTCATTTAAAGGGTATTCAGTTACTTGAAGCTGAAAGTCTTGCCAAAAGAATTTCCATTTTAATTGTTCAAGCTGTTGTAAGTAATTACGTAATTGAAAATACTCTCCCGACAACTTTAATTTAATACCGTGTTTGTATAAATTTAAACCAAGCTGTTCTGATGAAGGCATGGTATTTACTTCCTGAGAATTAGCAGTTGCAGCCGCAATTTCTAATAAAGGTTTAGCGCCAATTAATTCAAAAGATGATAATGACACCCCAGGCTCTAATTTAAGTAACTTAAGTAAAGCTTCACGCATTTCTGTGGGACTAATTAGCTCTGTTGTTAACAATACTAGTTGGCTGTCTAGATTGTCTAATTTAGTTTCAAGCTGTTCAATTTGCTTAAGAGTATCAGTATTAGGGTCTAACTGCAGCGCCGCTTGGTATTGTTCAATTGAGTAGTTCAATGTTTTAATACTAGATCGCATTGATTTACTTTGCTTCTCAAAGTTTAGTGATTTAGTACTTTTTTCATCAATAAATAGGTAAGAGCTAATAAAAAATATTGCCACTAGGCCTGTAATTAAAACAAGAAACTGTTCTCTACTCGTTAGTTGAAGAAACCTGTCACTATAGTTTTGCCATTGCTGCTTCATTAGCCTTTACCTTCTTTAGCTGTTGAGCTAACAACAAACTCAGTAAGATTATCTTTATTTTGAGTGAGTTTGAAATTTAAGAATTCTTTACCTGACAATAAACGTGATTGTTTAAAGCCTGCTAGCCATGCAGGTACCGCTTGTGGATTGAGAGCAAGTCCAGAAAAGCTCATATTTGCTGAATTAACACTTATATGTTGCAAGCGGATATCTTTATGATGCATTTCTGACAAATTGTTCATTACCATGACAAAACCACCAGCAAAAGTCTCATTAGAGTCGGTAAGTTTACTTAATAATGCATCTTTATGCTGCATAACCAATTTTAAGGTATTAAGGTTTTGCTTTAAGGCTGGAGTTATTTGTCTATTTGCTAATTTAACTTCTAATTGTTTCGTTTGATTTTGCTTTTGTTGCTGCTCTCTTTTCAAGGCGTCATGAATTATTAGCGCCTCATTGTAGTTAAGGGCGGTAACAAATGACCATATTACCATGATAAACAATAGCCCGAGCCAAATTACCATAACCTTACTTAATGTTAGTAAAGCTTTTTCTGGATAGAGCTCAGCTTGTAGTAAATTAATCGTTTTTTTAGTGGTCAAAATGCGCTCCCTCTGAAGCATCTACTTCACTGTCGTAAGGGATATTCTCTATACTAGCACCAATGGCTGCTGCAAACTCTCTATGTTGATGATAAGGACGAGGTAACTCTAATAAACTTACTGGTGCAGCAGTATTCTCAGCTAATTTTTCGACAAAAACACTTTCTAATGTTATCGGTAATAAGACTTTAATACCTTTAATTGGAGCTTGTTTTAATTGCCGCTCAAAATAGTCTGTAGAGCGTTGAATTTCTAAACTAATATCATCAATAATCCGAGAAGATAATTCTGTTTCTGTTTTATCAGCAATATTCGCGTAGCCGCGTAAACGTCGGTGAAAGAATATTTGATTGTCTTTCACTATAATTAACACAATCTCTTCATCAGGCTGCGAACAAACCAATAAAATAGCATCACTTTGCGCAGGGAGTAAATTTGCGAAAGCAAATTCTTGGGTAATTATGGCCTCAACCTTTAACGAGCCTTGCTCAGTAGCCATAACAATATTTTTAAGTTCATCTAACGGCGCGCAAACTACATTAATTTTCTCTTTACCACCTGCAAGCCTTGGCGCGTCATAATAATCTAGCAACATGTTGTCAGCGGAAATACTGACTAAATCTTTCACCTGCCATTTTAAGGCGCTATTTATTTCTTCATCAGAAACAGTCGGCTTGTCTACCTGTACAATATGAGATTGCGCTTCACTAAGCACTAGAGTCACTTTGCCATCCAAATCATTTTCATTATGAAATGCCTGAATAGTTTTAATAAAATTAGCGTTATAGGTTTTTTCGTGTTGAAAAATTACTTTGCCAATTTTAGCTTCAGCACCTTCATTATCAAAGCTTAGATCTGGAATAGAGCACAAAGAAATACCTTGCTGCTGAAAAGCAATACCAATATGTTTTTTAGGGCCGCTCTTTGAAAAAATTTGGCTTATTTTTGTTAAAAACGACATTTATAGGCAATATCCCATCGTGCTAAAATTATTTTCAATATACCCTTTGTCATGCTTACAGAGCAAGTATTACTGGCTATTATTAGTTAAGTTTATTAGTCGCTTAAGTGCAAATTTTATTATCAAATAACACATTTTATTTTTAGTTACATTAAAAGAAGTGATTTTGAAATTATTATTCACGGCCAATTTTTATTAATAAACCTGAGTTCGGGGTAATGAAAGTGAGTAGAATAATAATATCAATCACTTAGAAGCTTACCTCTACAATAGCTTTAATTATTCGTAGTACAAGGCAGGAAAGCGAAGCCAATAACAGGTTATTGGGAGCTATCAAAACACAGTAATATTGATAATTAAGGCTGTTGTAGTATTTTGCTTATCCCCGAATTCAGGTTAATAAATATCTTTTTAGAAACTCCTGAGTAATACTATTCTCGTTTATAATAACAATAAGACTATGATTAACTTTCCTCAATGATAAAAATATGCCTAACTCATTATCAATATTACACAAATTAGAACACCCGCTGTTTGATAAATACCAAGTTAGTGTGCAAATCAAACGAGATGATCAACTGCATGACATTATTTCAGGCAATAAATGGCGAAAGCTAAAGTACAACCTTACTCAAATAACTGAAGGTAATTACGTAGGTGCATTAACCTTTGGTGGTAGCTATTCTAATCATATTCATGCCTTTGCTTATGCTTGTAAACTACAAAACATACCTTGTATCGGCATTATTCGCGGAGAAGAAAATTATGCGAATAACTTTACCTTAAGCTGGGCAAGACACTGGGGAATGAGATGTCATTTTGTTGATCGTAAAACCTATCGTCGTCGATTTGATACGGACTACCTTAGCGAGTTAAAACAACTTTATCCTGACTATTTCATCATACCTGAGGGCGGTAGTAATTCGTTGGCAATAAGTGGCGTGGCTGAAGTTATTACTGAGTTAAATCAACAAACTGAGTTTGATACTTTACTCACTCCTGTAGGCAGTGGTGGTACTTTAACAGGTTTAATTGCGGGTGACTGTAACGAGCAATACCCGCAACATAAAATTGTAGGTGTTGCGGTATTAAAACAAGCAGAATATTTACTTGATGATATTGAAAGCTTACTTCACAGCCGAATAAAGTCGCAAAAAACGCCTCTTTTAACTATGCATAGCAATTGGCATTTACTCACTGAATTTCATCGCGGTGGCTATGGCAAATTTAGTAATGCTGATGTTGAACGGCTGCTCGAATTTAATCAGCAAACAGGGGTGATTTTTGAGCCTGTCTATTCTGGTAAAATGATTTTAGCTATGCTCGATTTATTAACACACGGCTATTTTAAACCTGGCGAGCGAATTGTGTTGTTACACACTGGAGGATTACAAGGCCTAGGCGGGATGATTGAACAAGGTAGGTTAAATAGTGATGAGTGGCCTGCCCCTAAAACTGTGCTGGATGGTACGTTTTAACGGCATATTATCCTTACAGGTTACAAACAAAGCCAACTTCATAACCAACTAAAATGCGACTTTGTAAAGTACTTTGCCGCTAGAATTTAAGCACATAACGACCTTGTTCGTCAGGGCGTCCAAGAAAAGTTAAAGCTTCTTTCAAGTCAGCAGGAAATTTAGCGCCCGGTTGTAAATATCCTTGTCCCGATGGTTTTTGAGTTGCTAAATTTACACGCGCATCTAAACTTAACCCTAAGTTATTTTTCGGCAGAATTTTTGCTAACAAATCCCCCGCTTCACAACTAATATCAGCCTTAAGTAAACCTAACTTAATATCTCTATCTAACGCAACAACACCTGCTCTTATCCAAGTCACTTGCCCTTGAGAGTATTCACACGCTAGTTTGTTAGACATAGTAAGCTTAAATTCACTTAATATTAACTCAACATTACCTTGTGCGGTTGCTGGAATAGGTAATGGCAATTGTTGAGCAATATCATTGGCTGAAAGAAATAATTCAACATCATTAAGTAATAATTCTTTCGATGAAATAGTTAAGGTTAATTTACCTTCAGGACCATCTCGCATTGCATCACCAAAACTAAGATTTATTTCTGGAGAAAGGAGCAGTAATGACCAAAAGCTTAGATCTAAATTAACTTGCTCTATACGATTATTACTTAATGATATATGGGTGATTTTACCTTGCCATACAGTTCCTGAAGCAACGCCAACATTGACATTTTTAGGTAAGCTCATATTATTTATTAAAAAAGCTAATGGCATAGTTGCCACAAGAAACACTAAATAACTTGTCAAAAAAATCGCGGTAATAGTGAACCATTTCTTCATTTAATTTCTCTATATTCTCTTAAATATGACAAAGCCACAAAGCTTTGCTTACCTCAGCTTAAGCTATTTGTTTACATCTGTTACTTAACAAGATGTAAACGTTTAACATTCACTTCCCCAGGACGATTTCCCTGTGATAAATCGATAGCTTGAACTTGTAAACCTTCATTGTTTGCTAGGTGCTCAAGCCAAAACAATAATTGAGTAAAAGGAGTGTTTTCAATCCACACTTGTAAATCATCACCTTGCGGTTGCATACGGGTAATAGTTAATTTGTAGGTTTTTGCTGTTCGACTAGCAATACTAGATAGACTGCCACTTGACTGACCTTTTCCACTAGCTCTCTTCGCCTCTTGATACAAAGCAGTATTTTCTTCTACCCAGGTCAACATTTCTTGGTTTCTTTCTAGCTTGGCTTGACCTTCAATTAAGCTATCATTAAGTGGCTGCCAAATTGTGCTATATAAAATAAAAACAAGACAAGCAAGTGCCATAGCCGCAACAAGGCGTTGCTCTCGGGTATTTAAATGTTGCCACCATGCTTTCATTATGATGTTTCCTTATTGCGCTTGTTGCTTTGCTGATAAATAGCCGCCGTTTTCTTACCTTTAGTTTTGTTAGTGATGCTAAATGAGCCTGACACCAATTCACCTTGATTACTTTGCGAACCTTTTTTAACTTCTAACCCCGTTTCAGCTAAAGCTATACTAAATTTTTCAAACGTTTGATAATCTTTCGCTGTTGCCTGCAAGCGAAGCTCTTGCCGTTTACCGTCAAATTTTAACGACTCTGGTTTTAAGGTCGGTACTTTAGCAAAAGCAGGCTGTATTTTAGCAAGCATAGCTAAAAAGCCTTCTTTATCGCTAACTCCACCGAGCAAAGCCAGTTCACGATTTAATTGTGATTTAATTGTAGAAACACGAACTCTTTTAGTTTTAGGAAATGCGACTTTATATTGATCAATAATACTTTGCTGAACTCTATCTTGCTCTGCATTAAGATGCCACAGTTGCGCACCTTTATGACTCAGGTTTAACAATAAGGCAAACATTGCAACACCTGCAACCCATAACCATTGTTGCCTCGCATGGCTGCGAACTTCTTTAACTTTGTATTTACCCTGCAGTAAATTGAAGCGATTCAATTTACTGCTATAGTTTTTCGCCATTAATGCTAAAGGCAATTCTTCAGGCATTTCAGCAATATCAAACTTATCGCTATAAGCTAATGGTGAATATGCCTCAATATGTACACTAACAGGAGGTTCCGCATTTTCATCATTTTCATAAATTTCAGCAGCTTGATTTGAAAAGGCTTCACATTGTAATTGCCATGTACTGGCGTCTAAAGTAAAACCTTGCCATAAATGTTGACGAACAATAACTTGCTCTTGTTGAGCATTACCTAAGGTGATCGCACTCCAACCTTTTTCGGTATAAGGTATTGTTAGTACGTCAGGCAACATAAATGTTGTCTCTATTTCTGCCTCGGCCAGCCATGATATCCAACGGGCCATCTGACTATGAGATACGATGGCGACAAAACAGTTATTATCTTGAATATCATGCGGTAGATCCGCATAGGCAAAAAATAGTTTATCAACATCTTCAGCCACACTGTCTTCTAATACGTATGGTGCAGCCAAACGTACCGCGCGATTAGATTTTGCTGGTATTTTTAATGACTTAAGCAATACGTCACAACCAGGTACTATTATTTTGACCTTTCTATGCTCTGCCTTGCTTGTCAGCTCACTGAGCTGCTCTGCACCTGATAAATCACCACTGGCAATTATCGCTTGATCATCATCACTACTTTCATCAACGATCAACCAATATATAGTATCGGTAGGTTGACTTCCTAGACGGATAAATAAAGTTTCTGTCACTAGTTACGTCCTATGGTACGACTAATTATTTGAATTTCTTGGTTACTTTGTACTTGCATGATCGAAGTCATGTCAAAATAACTATTATTAAAACGTGCATTAGCTTTGAGTTTAAAATAGTCGCTATCCACAACAAACTGAGCTTTTTGCCATTCATCCAGTTTAGCATCAGTCAATTCAGGAAGGTTAAAGAAATCAGTTAAATCTTCATAACCTGAGCTATCTCTGGCTCCTAATACCGATTGCGCATCTTCTAAACTGATATCAAGCATTGCTTGTATTAACTTAGGATGTTCGGCACTGACGGTATTGATATTGATTAAATGTTGACTGTTTTGTGGTAATACACACACATAAGGCATTAAAGCTAAAATAACCTGTGGAGTAAAATGCTCAACTAACCTTAATTCGTTAACACTACCTAAAAAGTTATTTGCTGCTAGGTATGGAAATTCTCGAGAAGCATAATCATTATCTTCTGCTCCGCCTGTTCCGGTAATAGTATCATTACTATCAAGCCAATCGGTTAATGATTCAACCATAGCTTCGGCTTCAAAAGTACTAATATCCTGTATATCTAGGTTAATAAGTAGCGCTTCTAGTACGGTTGCGGCTGGTAGTTTATTAAGATCATTAGCATTTCTTCCCGTAGCCTTAGCGTCATCTACCGTTGCTGAGTCATCAGCTTTACTTTGGTTTTTTGTTTTTGCACTTGGGTGTAACGCATTAAGGTTTAAACAACTTTGTAAATCACTAATTTCACCACCAATCTCACCAAAGTCAACGGGGTAACTGTTTGCCCCAATTGCCCATATTTGCTCTAAATGCGTCACTTTAGGCTCATCTTTAAAAGCCTTAATTAATACTCGTTTGCTAAATGCTTCAGCCCCTAAAGCATACCAGTAGGCTTGCTGATTGAAACTTATATTAGTGCTGCGCTGCATTTGAACTTGTAATCTTGCAGTCATTTGCGCTGCAATAATAGAGGCTAATGCGACAATTAGCATAACGGTAATTAACGCGACGCCCTGCTGTTTAATTTTGGCATTAATAAGTTTAATCAACATAATTATTGCTTAATACTTGTGTTAACAGGGTCACCTGCAACTAAAAACTGACGTCTGATCATGCCATATTCTTCTGTGTCAATTTCAATAGCAATTGCTTGGGGTAAGGTATTTCCATCCCATTTCTCTTGCCATTTTTGACCATCATAATACTCAAATTCAACACTTTTAACTTTACTAATTAATGGCCTTACTCTTGGCTCTTGCCCAACAACAGCATCAACAAAATTATAATGTAATCGCTCTAAGGTACCATCAACCAAACGATAAGCGACGCTTTGTAAATCTCCACGTGGTAGCAATAAACCAGGGTTTGTCCAGCCATTACGCACAAACGCAATAGCTTGCTCGTCTGCGACAAAACTATCATCAGAAGTTTGAATAAAATCCTCAGTAGCTGTTTCACCATTAATGCGCATAGTACGCTTTGTTATTTGGGTGAAATCACGCTCCATTAATAAAAAGGCTCGCTGTAAATTATTTTGCTGTTCGCTACGTACCTTAGACGTTTCATCGCCACGTAGCACGGTATCAAATATGGTAAAACTAGCTAAACTTACCACTGAAAAGATCGCAACTGCGATTAACACTTCAAGTAGTGTAAAACCTTTTTGTGCTGCGCTAACCGCTGATCTGGTATGACGTTTTGCTATCATCAGGGCTTTTCCTGTGATAAATAAGTCATTAAACTCGCCGAAATTAGCTCATCGTCTTCATTTTTCCGTACCTCAATAACTACTGATTGCAAATCATTACTGGCCGTTTTAATGACTTTTTGTTTCCAATACCAGGTTCTGCCTGCCATGGTAACTTCACCTTTTTTATTATTTTTTGGTGGCCAAGTTTTATCTAAACTGCTTTCTACTAACTGGTTTGATGCAACCCAGTTAGCAAACATCTGTTCTTCTAAATGACTAATATGCCGATAATTATTATCAGAAACCCCAAGTAAAGCGACACCTGCAATCGCAAAAATGGCCATTGCTAACATTACTTCAATTAAAGTAAAGCCACGGTTTATGGAAGCTGATTTTTTACTATTAGAATATTGCTTGATAGCATTATTTTTAAATAAATAACGGATAGGTTTAATCATTGAGGACTGGTCCCTCAATGGTTAATGGCGTGGTATATATGCCCGTTACTCGGTAAGCTAAGTCTTCGGCATCTTGGGCGTAGGCTAGTTCTTCAATGATGCGAAAAGTGAGACTAAACGGCGTAAGATCTCCCCCTGAGAGTATATAAACTTGCGGTATTATTTTCTCTTCTTGCTCTTCTTTAGATAATAAAGTGAAAGCATCTTCATCTTTCTCTTTAAAGGTGTCGGTGTCAAAAAGCAAAGGCTCTTCAATTGGTAGGTCATCTAATTCAAGTGTTACTTCCATTTCCTCTGGCAAGGTAACATTAACTTCCCAGTCTTGGTCGGGTATTTCAGTCCAACGCGTGCCATCATAGCCTACAAACTCATAACTATTTTTCTTAACAATTAAACCTAACTCTATGTTGTTAAGCATGCCATATTCAGCAACAACTTCAAATATAGCGGCAAAACGAGCGCTCTCATGTTTTAAGTTATCACCAGGTTTAGTGCCTGAAAAATTAAATTGCACCAAACTTGCCATAAGACCAATAAGCACAACAACAACCATTACCTCAATTAAGGTAAAGCCTTTATTTTTGTGTGCTTTTGGCTTGAGATGCTTAAAATTCATATTAATGTTGCAGTAGGTAACCTTAAGCTGTAATGCGCAATTTAAAGGAAATGCATAGCGTTGAGATTAATCAATGGGTGCAATTCACGCCTAAATTGTATTTTACCGCGACAAGGTAGCCTTTACTTACTGAAAATCGCCAAGATTCCAGTTACCAATATCATCTTCTGTTCCAGCTTCACCGTCAGGGCCTACTGAAAAAACATCCATTTTACCTTGCTCACCAGGATTTAATAAAACGTAATCATTACCCCATGGATCTTTAGGTAAACGTTTAATATAACCATCATCCGGGAACCGACGTGGCTCTGGCTCTACATCAGACATTTCAACAAGAGCATCTAAGCCTTGTTCTGTTGTTGGGTAATCATAATTATCCATTTTATACAGGCTTAAAGACGTTTCTAATGCGGTAACATCAGATACTGCTTTTTGCATGTTAGCGCGCTCTTGGCTACCCATTAAGTTAGGCACAACCATACTGGCTAAAATACCTAAAATAACTATAACTACCATCACTTCTAGTAAAGTGAAACCTTGTGCTTTTTTCATGTTCATAGTGCTTTCCTAACGTCTGATAAAATCATATTTCAACAATGTATGTTGATGTTTTTTAACTAACTGCTTTTAACTACCGGCTGTTTATCGCCGTTTTTTTTTACCCCCCGACAAGACTGTTCAATTGTAAAATCGGTTGTAATATTGCCATAACAATAAAGAGTACCACACCTGCCATTGCTACCATTAACGCTGGCTCAAATGCTTTTAACGAAATACTAACTAGAGCATCAAACTCTTTATCTTGATTATCTGCTGCGCGGCTCAACATATGTTCTAATTGACCACTTTTTTCACCACTAGCTATCATGTGTAACATCATGGGCGGAAATAATTTAGTCTGCTCTAATGCAACTCGTAAGCTTGATCCTTCTCGTACTTTATCTGTAGAGGCTTTGACTTCTTGTTTGATAAATAAATTATCTAAAACTTCACCTGATATGCGCATGCTTTCAAGTAAAGGTACTGCACTAGCAGTTAAAATACTCAAAGTACGGGCAAATCGTGCTGTGTTGATACCTTTAGCTACTTTGCCTATGCCAGGAATTTTTAATAAGTTTTTATGAAAAGCCATTTCATATTTAGGCTTTTTCAACATTTGTGAGAATAAGAACATTAAGCCAGCCACCATTACTACTAGCGCTAAACCGTAATCTCGAAGAAAATCACTACTGGCAATAAGAAACTGGGTTGTACCTGGCAAGTTTTCACCCATATGTTCAAACTGACCTACAATTTTTGGCACTACTGCAGTCAGTAGAATGGCAATTACCCCTGTTGCTACAACAGTCATGATAATAGGGTAAACAAGAGCTTGAATAAGCTGTGAGCGCATTTGTTGACGTTGTTCGGTATAGTCAGCTAAACGATTAAGTACTTTATCTAAATGTCCTGATTTTTCACCCGCAGCAACCATAGCTCTATATAAACGGTTAAAAATTTTAGGATATTCGGCCATACTTTCAGATAAACCGTAACCTTCGGTAACTTTAGTACGAACCCCCATTATCATACTTTTAATACGGTTTTTTTCACATTGTTCGCCAACCGCCATTAATGATTCTTCTAGCGGCAAACCTGATTCAACTAATGTCGCTAACTGACGAGTGATCAGTGCTAATTCCGAAGCAGAAACTTTGCCACCATCATTGTTATTGAAGCTAGCCGCAAATCCTTTTTTACCCTCGGTTGTTTTACTTTTAGATAAAGTAGAAGACACTTCAATAGGCATTAAGCCTTGATCACGCAACAAGCCACGTACTTGTCGGGCGGTATCGCCGTCGATAACGCCTTTTTTAGTTTTACCGCGGCTATCAACCGCTTGATATTCAAAAGATGCCATATTTACTTATAATCATTATTGGGTAGACAATCGTTAATTAGTTTAATTCTCTTAGTTGTTTATCGCTTAATTATGGGTATATAACCATTAATCTTCACGCGTAACACGCAACACTTCTTCTAATGTAGTTTTACCTAACATTACCTTGTCGAAACCATCGCGACGGATACTTGCATAATTTTTTCGTACATGTTTTTCAATAGCCTGTTCACCTTGACCATTGTGAATAAGTTCACGGACTTTTTCATCAACAGGTAATAACTCATGAATACCTACTCGACCACGATAACCTTTAAAACTACATTCTTTACAGCCAACTGCGCGGTAAATCACTAATTCATTATCTTCAGGTAAGGCTAATAATTGCCTTTCTTCCGCATCAGGTAAATGACTCTCGCGACAGGTTGGACAAAGTGTTCGAACCAATCGTTGCGCTAAGACCCCCAATAAACTTGAAGATAATAAGAAAGGCTCTACGCCCATATCTTCCATACGTGTTATTGCGCCTGCAGCGGTATTGGTATGTAACGTAGATAATACCAAGTGACCCGTTAAACTCGCTTGTACCGCAATTTGTGCAGTTTCCAAATCTCGAATTTCACCAATCATTACTACATCAGGATCTTGACGTAATATGGCGCGCAAACCTCGAGCAAAAGTCATGTCTACTTTGCTATTTACTTGAGTTTGACCAATCCCCTCAATAGCGTACTCAATAGGATCTTCGACGGTTAAAATGTTACGTTCTTTCGCATCAATTTGAGATAAGCCAGCATATAATGTGGTACTTTTACCTGAGCCCGTAGGACCAGTAACTAAGATGATGCCATGTGGTTTTTCAATCAGGGTTGAAAAATCAATTCGAGTAACATCGGTCATGCCTAATTCTTTTAAGTCTAAGCGTGCTGCGTTTTTGTCTAATAAACGTAAAACTACGCGTTCACCGTGTCCTGTAGGCATGGTAGATACACGAACATCAACTGCACGACCACCTATACGTAAAGAAATACGACCATCTTGTGGAATACGTTTTTCTGCTATATCGAGCTTCGCCATAACTTTAATACGAGAAACCAATAACGAGGCTAATTTACGATTTGGTTTGAGTACTTCACGTAACACCCCATCAACACGAAAACGAATTTGCAAAGTATTTTCAAAGGTTTCAATATGAATATCAGACGCTCTTTCTTTAATACCTTCGCTGAGCATGGCGTTAATTAATTTAATAATCGGCGCATCGTCTTCATTTTCAAGTAAATCTTCACTTTCAATGAACTCATCAGCAAGTGAATATAAATCAACTTCATTACCAATATCTTCCATCATCTGCTGTGCTTCAGATGAGTCTCGTTGATAGGTATGCGTTAATAATAATTCGAATGCAGTTGGCTCTAAAAACTCAACACTAAAGGGTGCTTTTAAAATTCGGCGTACTTCTAAAATAGTATCAAAATGTATGCTAGCCAAGCAGTGAAGAATATAACCCCCAGTATCTTTATCTACGGTGATAAGTACACTATAACGCTTAGCGAAGGCAAAAGTTAACAACCATGCGCTGCTTACTTGCTCTTTATCTACTACCTCAGTGTCGCCAATTTTTATATCACCAATTTCAATATCATCAAGCGAAGCTAAATCAACATCGTCAAGTGATGTTATGTCATCAAGTGAGGTTATTTCTTCAAGTGCTGTTACTTCAACTTCTTTTGACATTAGTTCTTGTCTTCTATTGGTGTTGCATTTGGCGGAACTGGCAAATCAGCGCCCTTTTTCCCTAAGTCTTTTTGATATTCGTCAAACGACGGGGGTAACGTTAAGTTGTCTTGCCATTCAGGTAAAATTGGCATGTTTTCATCACTCATTAATCGTAAACCTTCTTCTTGTCTACGAATTTGATCCGCGCGAATATAGTTGTATTTCGTTTCGCTGATTTCTTTCATTAAGGCAGAGTCACGTACAATAGTGGCGCGTAAAAACACCATTAAATTACGTTTACGAGTGCTATTAGTCGTTGATTGAAATAAGTAGCCAATAATTGGAATATCACCCAGTAATGGAACTTTTTGCACACTTTCTTGTACGTCTTCATCAATTAAACCGCCAAGTACAACAGTATCACCACTATCAGCCATTACAGTGGTTTTGATTTCTCTTTTGTTAATTGAAATATCAACACCAGTTGTACCACTTACTGACGACACTTCTTGTTCAATAATTAATTGCACAGCATCGCCTTCGTTAACTTGTGGCGTAACACGTAGTTTAATACCAACTTCTTGACGGTCGACAGTTTGGAATGGATTGGTGTTATTACTACCCGTTGCCGAGCCAGTAATAATTGGTACTTCTTGACCAACAATAAAATAAGCTTCTTCATTGTCTAGTGTAGTAATACTTGGCGTTGCTAGAATGTTTGAGTTGGTATCGCTGCTTACCGCTTGAATAATTGCACCCCAATCATTTTTAGCAATACCGAACATCATACCGCTCACATTACCAAGTACTTGCGCTAATATACTATAATCACCTTGGGTTGACGGGTTAACTGTCGTAGAGCCGTTTTCTGAAACGACTGTAGTACCAGGGATATCTTCAGCGGCAATAGCACCTGCTGCTACCGATGAAATACTTGCTGGGCCATTAGTAAATTGAGTAAAGCCACCCGCTTCGTTGTACCATTGCACACCTAAACTAATACCGTCACTTTCAAATACTTCAACAATAATCGCTTCAACCAATACTTGTGCACGACGAACATCTAATTGACGAATTACCGCTTCAAGTGAGCGTAACATGTCGGGCTCTGCGGTAATAACCAAAGCGTTAGTTGATTCATGCGCATCAATACTTACGTCACCCTTTGAACTATTACGTGATTTTGATTTTGAGCCAGTAGCATCGGTAGCAATTGTTTCACTAACACCTTGTAAAACTTTAACTAAATCTTCTGCTTTAGAATATTTAAGGTAATAAACACGGGTATTACCATTACTTTCTAACTCACTGTCTAAGCGTTTAACTAAACGAGCAATACGCTCACGGGCTTTTATTTCACCACTGACAATAACACTATTAGAACGGTCATCCGCGACAATGGTAGGGATCAAAAATGTTGGCTGACCTGCTTTACCACCGCCTGGCTTACTCATTGCTTCAATAATTCGAACCATTTCACCTGCTGAAGCGTATTGTAGTTTGATTATCTCAACATCTTGGTCACCTGCTCTGTCAACTCGTTCAATAATTTTAACTAAACGATTAACAGTAGCTGCTGTACCGGTAAGCATAATAACGTTAGCTGGGTCGTAGTTTACTACGTTACCACCACCTGCTTGATCTGAAAGTTGGCGTAATAGCGGAACTAATTCACGTACGGTAACGTTTTTAACTTCTACAACGCGAGTAACCATTTGGTCGCCAATAATGTTACTTTCATTGTCGATTACTGGGATAGCTGCCGTTTTGGCATCTTTATTACGAATGATCTTAATAATATTATTTTCGGTTTCTACCGCTGCATAGCCATAGACTTCAAGAACATTGAGAAAGAATTGGTAGTATTGTTTTTCAGTTAAAAGATCATAACTACGGACATTGATTTTCCCTCGAACATTGGGATCAACAATCATGGTTTTTTGCAAGTTTTTACCAACAATATTGACGAACTCGGTAATTTCAGTGCCTTTAAAATTTGGAGAATATTCTGCGGCACTTGCTTGTGCTATAAAACACAAACAGTTGAAGGCCATTGCCGTAGTTACAGTTAATAAAAACTTTTTCATCATTATCAGTATCTCTGCTTTATTATTTTAACTGAAAGTTTAAGTGGGACATTTCTCTGGTTATTTATACCTTAGCAGAAAAGTGTTACAACTATCTTTCTATATAATTTCATAACTTATACATAACACATACTTAGTGTATTCATTATGTAAATTAATTCGTTTCGTGACTTTTTCATGGCCTATTTTGGTAAACTATAGGCTAATAAGTATTTCGGTTAAACCACCGTCTCGGTCAACCAGTAATGTTATATTACTGGCTTCTTTCATTTCAACCATTGCTTGCATTGCCTGTGTTGTCGCAGTTAAATCATAACCATTCATTTGTACTGCAACATCACCTGGTTTTAAACCCGCAAGTTCAAAAAACTCAGGCTTTTTACCTGGGCGTAACGAATAACCTATGATGTTACCATCTTTTCGTTTAGGTGAAATACGCAAGTAATCGCCTATGTTTGCAGGGTCTTTTGCAATTTCACTACGTACATCTTTGGCTGACTCTGTTAACTGTTCATTATTTCGTTGATCAACCGTACTAGCCTTAGGGCTATCAACTACTTTTGATTTTTGCGCGGCTGACTTACTCTTTATCCCTAATGCTGGTTGATTATAATCAAAGCCATCAAGCATTAAAGTTTCTAGTGCTCCTGATTGTTTGATCAGCACTCGGTCCATTAACACTTGCTCAAGACTAGCTCGAGTGCCAACAATAATATCACCAACACCGTAAGTTTCTTGCTTTCCTTGATACTCAATTATTGCTGCTGCAGTGTCATTATTATCACTGGCAACTAAACCAGAAAGTACTAAATTTAATTTTGTTTCAGGCACTTCAGCTGCGGCAATGTCAATTGTTTCAGCATCACTTTCATTATATAAACCAAACAGATTAAGCGATTGAATTTTAGCAACATCAATTAATTTTTTTGTATTGTTAGCGCTCGAATTTGTTCCATTAGCGATTTGTGAGGCGTTTTGGTTCCCCTGGTTTTGCGGTACTACAGACCAGGTTATTTTTGCCGCCACAAACGAAATATATATCAATAATAATACCGTCACCGTTTGCGCAACACGTTTATGACCGAGTTGAGACAATAGGGCGGATAAATCTGTCATGTTAGTGGGAAGTTGCATATATTCTTATATCATTGTTATTTATGAATTTATCTTGTCGACTTTAACGACAACTACTCATTATTATTATGAAGCAAACAGGAATGATACTTGACCATAGAGCTGGCAACAAGTGTTACTCCACGAATTTCAGTGATTTGAGTGAATTAAATGTTAACAAAGATTTAAACGCACAGATATAGCACTTGTTATGTTAATTTTAAGACCAATATTAATTATATAAGTTCCTTAACTATAGGTTAATTATGACAACAACTAAAGCTACCCAAAACACGGCAACACGATTAGACAAGTGGCTTTGGGCGGCTCGTTTTTATCGCACCCGAGCAATTGCAAAACAAATGATTGACGGTGGTAAAATTTTTTATAATGGTCAACGCACTAAGTCAGGAAAAGCAGTAGCAATTGGTGATATAATAAAAATACGACAAGGTTTTGAAGAAAAAGAAGTTACCGTGATCGCATTAGCTGACAAACGTAGTGACGCAACTTTTGCCCAAACCTTATATTCAGAAAGTAAACAAAGTATAGAGTCTCGTGAAAAAAATGCACTTGCACGTAAGCAAGGTATTTTATTGAGCCCTGCAAGTGATACTAAACCAGATAAAAAACAGCGTAGAAAGCTACGTGAATTTAAAGAAAGGATCTAACCGCTATGAGCCAATTCAATGTATTAAATCGTTACTTATTTACCGATGCCCATGCCCGTGGTGAGCTAGTACAATTAAGCAGTAGTTTTAAAGCAATTATTAAAAATCATAATTACCCATCAGGTGTGGAAAAATTATTAGGCGAATTACTCAGCGCTACTTGCTTATTAACTGCCACCTTAAAATTTGAAGGTGATATTACCGTGCAACTACAAGGTGACGGTCCTGTTGGTTACATGTCGGTAAGTGGTAATAACAACCAACAAATGCGTGGCATTGCTAAAATGACTGAAGAAACCTCTGCTGATACACTTAAAGGTCTTATTGGTAAAGGCACTATGATCATTACTATTCGCCCATCTGTTGGTGAAGCTTACCAAGGCGTGGTTGCTTTAGATCAAGAGACCCTTGCAGGTTGTTTAGCCCATTACTTTGAAGTATCAGAACAAATCCCAACAAAAATTTGGTTATTTAGTGATACTGAGCAACAACTTACCGGTGGTGCTTTAGTACAATTATTACCTGATGGTGATGGTAGTATTGAAAACAAACAAAAACAAACAACTGATTTTGAACATCTTTGCCAACTTACAAACACCATTAAAAGTGAAGAGTTATTTTCATTAGAAGCTGAAGCATTACTGTATCGTTTATATCATCAAGAAGCGGTAAATATTTTTGAACCACAAACAGTTAGTTACGTTTGTGGTTGCTCTGCAGATAAATGTTTGACAGCTATAGCTCAAATTGAACCAAGTGAAATTAAAGCTATTTTAGCTGAACAAGGTAAGATTTCGATGACTTGTGATTACTGTGTAACCACCTATGATTTTGATGAACTAAGTTTACAAGAGTACATTTCAGACGTTAGACATTAAATTAGATAATTAAATTAGATAAATATATACAATCAGCCTTTAATCACCTTATAAAAATAAGTAATGGTTAAAGGCTAATTCCCCTCTCTTATATATCATAAATCATATATCATATATCAGCTTATAAATCCTAACGGATAAATACAGTATTATGCTGCTGAGTGATATAACGCATTAAAAATATTAACAAAACTAGAATCTACATTAATATTAATAGGTATTCTTAATTTTCTAGCTATGTCACTAGCTGAGATTATACCGCGGATCATGTGGCTATCTCGATCAACCACAATACAGTGTTGTTGCCCTCTTTTTTGTAGCGTTTCAACTACATCATTGATACTGGATTTTTGTAACTCCTCATAAGAAAAAGCTTTTAACTCATTTCTTGCTTGCATAAAATCAGCAACACATAGCTCTGCTCTTGGAATACCGCTAGCTTCGCGTTTAATTATTCCCTGTAGGTTTAGATCATCTAAACTCACTACGCCTAAAAAGTGAGACTGTTCGACAATAATAATAAGTCTAACATGCGAGTTTATCATTAATTTTTCTGCTTCTACTGCAGAAGTGGAAGCATCTAAAACTATCGGTTGTACTGCTTCAAAGTCAGTAAAAATAGTAAGAGCTGAAGAGTTTAAATTAACATTTTTATCTTTTGGACATGCTAATTCATCTATTGATTCAAGATTACATAAGGCTAAATTTTTCATAATTAACTACCTAATATTTATTATATTTATTCCCTAACGATAGCGACATATCCAGCCTCGATGAGTAACTCAAAAAAAGCCAAGCTATTAGTATGTTAGGTATTTTGTCTGTTTTATAAAATGAAACGATTAAAAATAATATTTCATCAGTGACGATATAAAATTAAGAGGCAGTATGAGGGGGGGCTCTAATTGAGCCAGTAGTATAAGTATTTTTTAAATCAGCTAAATCATAACCCGTTAAAACAAATATGTTTTGTAATGCGTTATGATAATTTATGTTATTAACAAAGCAGTGTTCAACATCTAAATCTGTAGTTTGGCTATCTTGCTCAACGTCAACTATATAAATTTTACTTACGCTTACTATGTTATTCTCAAGCGCAACAGCACTTACTGAATAATTCAGTAAACTAAAAGCAATAATTAAAGTGAGAAAATATTGATACATAAACATACTTTATATAACTAAACACAACATTATTTATAGCGCTAATAGCATTCTTGCGCAACCATTTCTGCTGTTATCTTTGTAATAATATGTATCCATGATTTACAGCTTCACCATTTAATTCCCCCTCTAAATTACATTAACCTAGCTTTATACTTTCGTTTTAGCTATTACTCACTTATGATAACTTTATAAGCGAGATGAAAACTTTCAAATGACCGATCATTATTATTTAAAATACACATTGTAAGATTACTTTTTTAATATTAAGAGAGGATTTCTATGACAACGCCAAGTATCACTATTGATTTATCACAATACGGTATATCTAACCCTCGCCAAATAATTTATAACCCATCGTATGAATTACTGTTTAGTGAAGAAACTAAAGCAGAACTCAAAGGCTGTGATAAAGGTGTAGTAACAGAGCTTGGTGCGGTAAACGTTAATACGGGTATATTTACTGGGCGATCTCCTAAGGATAAATATATTGTTCGCGATGACATTACGCGCGATACCGTGTGGTGGTCTGATCAAGGTAAGAATGACAACCATCCCATGACTCCTCAAACTTGGGATCATTTAAAAGGCTTAGTAACTAAGCAATTATCTGAGCAACGTTTATTTGTAGTAGATGCGTTTTGTGGTGCCGATGAATCAACTCGTTTAAAAGTACGCTTTATTACCCAGGTTGCTTGGCAAGCCCACTTTGTGAAAAATATGTTCATTCGCCCAACCGACAGTGAACTAGAAGATTTTGAAGCTGATTTTGTGGTAATGAACGGAGCTAAAACTGTTAATACACAGTGGCAAACGCAAGGCTTGAATTCTGAAAACTTTGTCGCCTTCAATTTATCTGAAAAAATTCAGCTAATTGGTGGAACTTGGTATGGCGGCGAAATGAAAAAAGGTTTGTTTTCAATGATGAACTATTACCTACCACTGCAAGGTATTGCTTCTATGCATTGTAGTGCAAACGTGGGTAAAGATGGCGAAACAGCTATTTTCTTTGGTTTATCTGGCACCGGTAAAACTACCTTATCAACCGATCCTCATCGTCAACTTATTGGTGATGATGAACATGGCTGGGATGATAAAGGCGTATTTAACTTTGAAGGCGGTTGTTACGCAAAAACAATTAACCTGAGTAAAGAAAATGAACCTGACATTTACAATGCTATCAGGCGTGATGCTTTATTGGAAAACGTAACCGTTGCTGATGATGGAACAATTGATTTTAATGATAATTCAAAAACAGAGAATACTCGGGTTTCTTACCCTATTTATCATATAGATAATATTGTTAAACCTACTTCACGAGCAGGTCATGCGAAGAAAGTTATTTTCTTAACTGCTGATGCTTTTGGGGTATTACCGCCAGTAGCTAAGTTAACACCAAAGCAAACCGAATATTACTTTCTGTCGGGTTTTACCGCTAAGTTAGCCGGAAC
Organism: Colwellia echini; assembly: GCF_002843355.2. GTDB lineage: Bacteria > Pseudomonadota > Gammaproteobacteria > Enterobacterales > Alteromonadaceae > Colwellia > Colwellia echini. The sequence goes on along the minus strand of NZ_PJAI02000001.1, from coordinate 211,969 downwards.
TGAACGTGGTATTACAGAGCCAACGCCAACTTTTTCTAGCTGTTTTGGTGCCGCGTTTTTAAGCTTACACCCAACACAATACGCTAAAGTGTTACATCAACGTATGGTTGCTGCAGGAGCAGAAGCTTACTTGGTAAATACTGGTTGGAACGGTACGGGGAAACGTATTTCGATTAAAGCCACCCGTGCTATTATTGATGCGATATTAGATGGCTCGATAGATCATACTTTAACGCAAATCATTCCAATATTTAATTTATCTGTACCGCTTTCACTTGCGGGTATTGAAGATGCGATTCTTGATCCTAGAAACACTTACGACAGCGCTTCTATTTGGGCTAAGAAAGCAGATGATTTAGCTGAGTTATTTATCAATAATTTTGAAAAGTTTACTGATACAGATAACGGCAAAGCATTAGTTAGTGCAGGCCCACAACGCTAATTTTACAAAAATTGTCATGTGAAAATGTTAGTAAAAAGCCAGAAGTTTAAGTCTGGCTTTTTTATGACAATCAATCAATACATCAAAAAATATAGCGAATACATTCTATCGCTAGGGTGTTGGCTTATTTACTCTTCAAAGGTAAACGCACTTTCGCTTGTAAGCCACCCGTAGTTCTATTTGTTAACTCTACAGTACCGCCATGTGCTTCAACAATACGTTTTATAATAGCTAAACCTAAGCCGCTACCTTCAGTGCCTCGAGCGGTGTCACCTTGAGTGAATGGTTGGAATAAACGGTCAATATCTGCTGCTGGAATACCTGCGCCATTATCACTTACAATAATAAAAGCAAAACCTTTTTCTATGCCAGTAGATACGTCAATTTCACCTGTTGTATAACGAATAGCATTTTGCACTAAATTTGCCAGAGCGCGCTTAACGGCAACATGGCGTAACGGTATTTTAGGGCAGTCACCATATTGGGTATTGATCACACGATTACTTGGTGTTTCTACATTAACGACTTCTTCAACAAGCTCATTTAAATCATCTAACTCGGCTTTATCTTTTGAATCATGACGAATGTAATCAATAAACTGGTCAATAATATTGTTCATGTCATCAATATCAATTTCGATGCCTTCTTTAAGAAAAGCATCTTGCTCATGCATCATTTCACTGGCTAAACGAATTCTCGTTAGCGGGGTGCGTAAGTCATGAGAAATACCCGCCATAAGTAAATTTCGGTCTTCTTCAAGCTGTTTAATACCTTTGGACATTTGATTAAACGCTTGCGTTACCGCCATTATTTCTGAGGTACCACGTTCAGTTAAAGGATCAGGAAAATCGCCACGCCCAACATCTTTTGCTGCTAGCTCTAATGATTTTAATGGTCGGTTAAGCTGTCTAACAAAAAGCCACCCTCCCATAACACTTAGTAAACCAATAACCACCATAAAGAATATTAATGGTGAAATACTGCCTTTTTCCATACCATTAATGGGTATTTTGACCCAAAGGTGCGGCGCTTGCGGTGCACGTATCCAAAACAGATATTCATCACCATCAAAAATTCTCACTTCCGCGGGACCACCGAGCAATAATGACATTTGCTCTGAGCGATAAGAATATAACACCGCATTAGCTAATCCTGCAGCCATTGCGTCATGCTCACGATAAACACCAATGCCTGTTTCATTATGAAAAGCTTTCGCCATTTTTGGACTTAATTTAGCGTCATCTATATCAATAAAAACAACGCGCACTTGCTTAGCCAACAACTGGTTTATTTGTTGTTGGTGCGGGTCAAAAACATAGATAGCAAATGAGATATAAGACACTATTTGATTGATAAAAAGCAAAAAGCCAATCAATAAAACCGTTTGTCCAAAAGCACTACGAGGCAATATTTTCATTTAAATATTATCATTAAAAGAACTTTCATTTAAAAATCTTAACGCTAAAACGCAAAAACAAACTACGCTTGAGTTCCGTCAGGTACGAAAACATAACCTAAACCCCAAACCGTTTGTAAGTATCTAGGTTTAGTCGGGTCATCTTCTAACATACGGCGCAATCGCGACACTTGTACATCAATACTGCGTTCAAGAGCAGAATAGTCTCTACCGCGCGCTAAATTCATTAACTTGTCGCGTGATAATGGTTCACGCGGATGGGTAACTAATGCTTTGAGTACCGCAAACTCACCACTGGTAAGTGGCATACTTACTTCGCCTTTTTGCATTTCTCGGGTCGCTAAATTCAATTGATAGCCACCGAAACTAATAGTATTTTCTTCTAGAGCAGGAGCACCTGGTGCTTCTTGAGTTTTACGGCGTAATACCGCATTAACACGCGCTAGTAATTCTCTCGGATTAAAAGGTTTAGGCATGTAATCATCTGCACCTAGCTCTAGACCGATAATACGATCAACTTCATCACCTTTAGCGGTTAACATAACAATAGGGATATTATTTGAATTTTGACGTAAACGACGACAAATTGATAAGCCATCTTCTCCAGGAAGCATTAAATCAAGCACAATTAAGTGAAAGTTTTCACGCTCAAGTAGTCGATCCATCTGCTCAGAATTAGCAGCACTGCGTACGGTAAAGCCTTGTTCAACTAGGTAGCGTTCGAGCAGAGAGCGAAGACGCATATCATCATCTACTACTAAAATTTTTGTTGTTTCTTGAGGCATATTATTGGTCACTTTACTTGGTTAGCTACTGTTATATCGAATCGTTTGATTAAATATTTACTGTCGATTTTACTGTCGATTTTACTGTCGATTTTACTGTCGATTTTACTGTCGATTATTAATTTTACGCTACTATAAGCGAAATTGCTTACTATGTTGAAGTTACAAAAAGTAAATGCTGCCAAGCATTTGTTACAATTTATGTTATTAACCTGAACTATTAACTTAAATTATTAACCAAATATAAACTCATCATTAAGGGCTGTTAATCTTTCGCTATTACTTTTAAAGCAGCATGTTTGGTATTTAGGCAAGGCAGAGCATGTAAAGTAGAACTGATTAAATGCACATGCGATCACGCACTTTAAATATCAAACACGTCAAATGACAACCTTTATTTTAAGTAATGAATACTTTGCTCGGTGACGCATTGGCTGAAGCTTTTTTGACGTTCTGAATGAGAAAGCGACTTTACTGCTTGCTGCACTAATACCATCTTTTCTTCCCTGTCCTTTTTAGGTAAATGAGCCAGTTGCGCATGAAAACAACCAAACAAGCCAAAGTTTATCGCTTCGTCAGATTGCATAGTATCTTCCCCCAAACAGGTAATTAACTTTTCTGCCAGGGTATTTCTATCCATTTTGTTAATAAGAAAACTCAACTCATAATCAGATTCATCTGTTTTTCGCGTGTTATTACAAGAAAAAAACATATCGGCGACTGCAACCACCGGAATTAATTGCTGATGCTGTTCACTAAATCGACTTGTTAACCAATCATTGTGAGCTTTATTACTTTCAGGCGTAGACTCAACTATGACTTCTTCGTTTGTTGTCAACGGTGCAGAATGCGCTGCAGACAGCCACCACGCGTGACTAGGCTGAGCATAAAAAATAAAAGACAGAAGCATTATATTTAGGGATTTTCTTATATTATTTTTTTTCATACCACCATCCTTAACTATATTTGAACCATATTATAAATACAGTTGTATATTTTGACATATATAACCCTAGACCTTAAGTGCGCGCTATAACAAAAAAGCCTATCTCAGGTAGCTGAAATAGGCTTAGTAAAAATTACGTTTTTATACGTGTTTAAATCATTTTTTCAAATAACATTAATGATTATGCACTTGGTGTTTGGTGAATATGCACATCACGTTGCGGATATGGGATAGAGATATCAGCTTTATCAAATTCAAGTTTAACTTTTTCCATCATATCGAAGTAAATACCCCAATAATCAGCAGACTTTGACCAAGGGCGTACAAATAAGTTTATTGAGCTGTCACCGTGCTCGCCAACCCAAATATCAATAGGTTGATCTTTTAATACACGTTCATCAGCTTCAAGCAACGAGCGAATAACAGCTTTTGCTTTAGAGATATCATCGTCGTAACCAATACCAAAAACCATATCAACACGGCGTGTACCATTAACATTAATATTTGTTACACAACCATTTGATAATAAAGCATTTGGAATAACAATACGCTGATTATCAAATGTTTTTAAAATAGTATTGAAAATTTGAATTTCTTCAACGCTACCTGCAAAACCTTGTGCTTTAATTGCATCACCGGCTTTAAATGGACGGAATAATAAGATTAATACGCCACCAGCAAAGTTAGCTAAACTACCTTGAAGTGCTAAACCAATAGCTAAACCTGCAGCACCTAAAATAGCGATAAATGATGCTGTTTGAATACCAATCATTGAAGCAACAACAATAACTAGAATAACTTTTAATAGGGCACTTAAAATACTTAATAAAAAACCATGTAAAGTAATTTCAACTTTCTTTTTTTCTAAACCCATTGCAACTAGATTAAGTACTTTTTTAATAATAAAGCTACCAACCACGTAAGCAATAATTGCGAGTAAAATCTGCACGCCATATTGCACAGCCATTTCACCAAGCATTTGTATATAATGTTCGACTTTTTCTATATTGAATTCCATGAAACTGATATCCTAGTTAGAGAGTACCTAATGAGTTAATTTAAATAAATTAACTCGCTTTAACAATTGTAACTTTTTTGAAAAATGGTGTAAATTACATTCGACATTATTTACGCCATTTTATAGGTTGTAAATTCAAATAATAAGAAACACATCAACTATTTAAATACACAAGGAACGTCTTTACCATGACAAGCCTGTTCAACTTCTTCACCCACAAATTTTTTAAAGTTTTACTAGCTTTATATCTCGGTTTGTTTTCTCTTATTTGGTTAATATCTTCACCGATCGCTAAACACTACCTTACCCCTATTTTAGCTGAGCAACAGTTACAATTATCTGATGATGCTAGCATACGCTTTAACCCTTTTTTAATGAGAGTTACACTTGCTGATATCAAATTATCAACATTGCAAAACCCAGAGATAAACGTATTCACTTTAGCGGAATTAAAACTTCAAGTAGCCCTATGGCAATTAGCATTTGATAAAATTGTGGTTAGTAAGTTTGTCATAAATCAAGGTACCTTAAGAGTTACTCAACATGATAATGAACTCGTTATTGCTGGTATAACATTACCTAAGGCTGAAGATGATACTGCTGCCGATGATAATGCAACTGAAACGATGGACGAAGGTTTAACCGAAACAACTGCAGAACCAACTACAGAATTTCCTTATCAGTTTGTGTTACCTGACTTTATACTCAGTAATTTTACCATTGATATAGAAAGAGATACGCAACAGCAAAAAAACAAAACTCATCATATTAACATTGAACAACTGGCATTAAGCCAAGTTAAAGCAACACAAGACAACCAAGAAGCTAATTTAGCGTTAACTGCTTTAATCGACCAAACCGAATTAGCGCTTACCGCGAATACGAACTTAAACTTAGGTAAAGGCGATATAAACAGTAATATTCGTTTAAGTAATTACCCTGTTGAAAAGTTAGCCCGTTACGTTGAAGATCTTAACGAACTAAAAGGCTCATTATCATTCACTAGCCAACAAACGATAACTCTTGCCGATACCGGCATCAACCTTCGAGTGCAAAAAGCCAACTTAGGTTTACAAAACCTGCTCATTGGTTTACCTAAACATCATTTAACGTTAAATGAATTACAATATAACTTTGCCGATATTGCTATTGATTTACAAGATAATGCACTCACACACCTTGATGGTAAAAGTAATATCAAACTAAGTAATCTGGCCGTAAATGACAATGAAACTACAGATACAATTACCTCATTTAGACAACTTGAGTTAGCTGATATTAACTTTCTTTTTGATGAAGAGCCGAGTGTTGATATTACAGATATAGTATTAGAGGATTTTTTATTCTCTAAAAAAGCTAAGTTAGCTGATGAAATTGCCTTACAAACTATTGAGAGAATTAATGATCTATCAGAACAAGAAGGCATTGATATTTCTGCTGAAGCTTTAGTTAAATTACCTCCAGTATTAGAACTAAAAAAACTAACTGTTAATAACTTAAAGATTCATGAAAAAAATATTGCTATCAACAGCATTATTTTTGACACCTTAACGGGTGAAGTTATTGTTAAAGAAAATAAAGAACTCGCTAATTTAATTGCTTTGGCTGATAAGACAGAACAAGAACCTATTACCGAAGGTGTTACCGTAGAACCTGTCGAAAGCAAAGAAAATACTGAACAAGATGTTGCCAACACAGATACGGAAGTAAAAGAGGAAGCTTTTATCTTTAGCTTTAATGAATTGCGTTTTATTAATGATAACTCTTTTGCTTTTAGCGACTTTAGTGTTGACCCTTTTTATCAGCGCACTTTGTATATAGACACACTTGAACTTGGTGCATTAAGCAATGGTCCAGTTAAAAAACAAGAACAAACGCCTTTCGCATTAGTAGGACGTAGTGATAAATACGCCAATTTTAGCCTCGCAGGTTACTTACAACCTTTTGCCGAGATTGCTACTTATCACTTAGAGGGCGACTTCAAAGAGTTCTCATTACCTGCTATTTCTTCTTATTTAAAAGGCTCTACAGGTATAGAAGTAAAAACAGGTCAACTTAATACAGCTTTAAATGTCACGCTTACCGGTGATGAACTTGATGGTAATGTTGTGGTATTACTACAGGCGTTAGAAACCGCTCTAGTTGATGAAGAAGAAGCAGGTAGCTTAATTAGCCAAGGCGCATTACCATTAAACATGGCAATGGGTATGTTAAAAGACAGTGATGGCAATGTTGAACTTGAGGTACCACTAAGCGGCTCTACTTCTGATCCACAATTTGGAATGAGTAGCATCATTACCTTAATCACCCAAAAAGCGATAATGTCGGCAACCCAAGACTATTTAATGACTACTTTTGTGCCCTACGCCAACATAGTATCAATTGCGATTACTGCTGGGGAGTTTGCCTTAAAACTACGTTTTGATGATTTAGAATATAATGCGAAACAAATTGAGGTTGGCGATAATCAAAGTACTTATTTAACAGAGTTTATTGCCTTAATGCATGACAAAGAAGACACCCGAGTAACCCTTTGTGCTGTGAGCACGCCTGCTGACATTGACTTACCCGCAGGTGTTTCGGTAACCGACAAAGCCTCCATTAAAAAGTTAATTGATATCGGTGAAAAACGTGAACACGCCTTAAAAGATTACCTAATTGAAGAAGGTAAACTTCCATCATCGCGTATTCTACTGTGCAAACCTAAAATTGATAGCAGTGAGGGTGCAATTCCACATATTGCTATTTCAGTCTAATTCATCAGGTAGCTCAAAACTAATTTGAAAATAATTTGCAACTAATATGAAAGTAAAAGCATTTAAAAAAATAACAAGCCAAGATAATTTCATTTATCTTACTGTAGCCTTATGTTTATTATTATTAAGCACTGCATTGGCGCAACAGTTTTTCCATGCTTCCGTACAGCGAATGGTGCAATCCGCTACTATAGTTACCTTATTAGTAGCGGTATGGGGAGTGGAGTCTAAAAATTTCTTTTTAAGAAAAACCTTTATGCTCCCTTTTGCTATTTTAGTTTTTTCATTTTTTAGCGCCTGGCTAGATAACTCTTACTTCGATAAGTTGTATTTGTTTATGTTGTTGGTGTTTTTCATCATTACAGGCTTGCAAACAGCTAAACAAGTACTCTTTACTGGTGAAATTGATATCAATAAAATATTAGGAGCCATTTGCTTATATTTATTAATGGGCTTAATTTGGGCGGTAATATATACCTTGATCCAGCTTTACATCCCAGGTTCCTTTACAAATATAAACCAAAATAATCAATGGTTTACGTTATTCCCTGATTTTATGTACTTTTCCTTTGTTACATTAACAACCTTAGGTTTTGGTGATATTTCACCCACCTTACCCGTTTCACGATTTTTGGTGTATTTTGAAGCGATTGTTGGCCAATTTTATTTAGCTATATTAGTGGCAAATTTGGTTGGTTCACACATGGCCAGTACCAATTTAAAGCGAAACAACCGTATTAATTAAAAATGCTATTTAAATAAAAAACATACAATAAAGAGCCTATTAAAAACATTAATTCACTTAGAAAACCATCATAACAATGAGAAATATATGACAGATAAAACAGGCGATAATGAACAGGTGTTTAACCGACGTATTATTGATATAGCCATAAAACTTGGAGCTTTGGCTTTAGTTATTGTTTGGTGTTTTCAAATAATAAGTCCCTTTATTATGATAGTTATTTGGGCTGCAATTCTTGCTGTTGCTTTATTTCCACTTCACAGCAAGTTAAGCCGTTTGTTAAAAGGTAATAAAAAATTTGCTTCAATAATCATTGCCTTATTAGGTATATCTATTATTGCCGTACCTTCCACTAACCTAGCTTCTTCTGCTTTTGATTCTGCTCAGCATGTTTATACTGAAATGGAAGCAGGTACTTTAAAAATACCCAAGCCTAATGACAGCATCAAAGACTGGCCGTTGATTGGTGAAAAATTATTTCAACTTTGGTATGAATCATCACAAGATATTCAAACAGTTATTGAGCAATACAGCGAACAAGTTAAGGGGCTGTCTGAAAAATTATTATCTGCTGCTGCGGGTATTGTCGGCGGTATTTTACAATTTATTGCCTCGCTAATTATTGCTACCGTGTTTATGACCAAATCTACAAGCCTACATAATGGTGTAAGTAAGCTAACGCGTCGCTTGATGAATGAAAGTGGTGACAGAACAATTAACACCACTATTGCAACCATTCGCAGTGTTGCTACTGGCGTACTTGGCGTAGCTGCTATTCAATCATTATTAGCGGGGGTTGGATTAATGATTGCTCATATTCCTGGAGCAGGTGTATGGGCAATTATTGTGCTTATTTTAGCAATAGCACAACTTCCCCCTATTATTATTTTAGGGCCTATTGCCGCTTATTACTTTAGTGTGGCTGATACAACGCCAGCGGTTCTCTTTTTAATTTTCAGTGTTATTGTTAGTACTAGCGACGCTTTTTTAAAGCCATTATTTTTAGGTCGTGGTATGAATATACCAATGCTGGTTATTTTATTAGGCGCTATTGGCGGTATGTTAATGTCTGGTATTGTTGGCTTATTTGTTGGCGCTATTGTTTTAGCATTAGGTTATGAGTTGATCATGGATTGGTTAAACCAAAAAACGCTAAACAAAGAAAGTGCTAGCAAGCATAAAACAGAATATTAACTAACCTGAGTCCAGGTTAATGTTGTTTAGAAGCTAACAGGTAACTTACCTGTTGTTTTAATATTACCCAAAATAGCTTCCATACTGGCATTATAACCTGGGCTTATTTTTTGTCCTAATTTACTCTGGTAAATTCTATCGTCGAAATTTAACAAAACCGCATCAGCCAATTCACTATATTGCTTTAATAAAAAAGGAGATCCTTTAGCAATGAGTATTGATGGCGTTTTTAAATTCGCCGCTAGTGTTAATTGCTGCTTTAATAATTTGTCATAAGTTAATTTTTGCTGTTGTTGTGCCTTACTACCATAACTTGGTTTTGCGCCAGAGCCTTTACTTAAATTCAGATCATCCATACCGCCTAAATCAACCAAACTTGCGGTTTTAATATCAAGCGTGGCAATTACCACATCAGCCTGAGCAATTAATTTTTCGTTAATATTATTGAATTTTCTATCATCAGCAATAAAATAACTGATATTTATTTTTGCGTGTTCTTGACTAATAACCTTGCTGTTTATCGCGTTAGTTATAACGTTATTTATACTGCTAGTTAAAGCAAAACTAAGTGCATCAAGTTCTGCTTGATTAGCAACCACAAGATGAAGTTGTTTTGTGGTTTTTAACGATATAGGGATTAGTTGCTGATTGAAGTCACCCCCCATCTTAATAGCATTATTCTTAAGTAAAGTTAACGCAGCATCAGCTAGGGCTTGCTCGCTATTAAGGTGTTCTGTTGTGGCTATAACTTTTTCTGCATTCGCAATTTGAATTTCAATACTATCGCTAGGCAGTTTAATATATTGTTGCTTGTACTTGTTCAACCGAGCAATAGACTGTTGAAATTCGGCTAGCGTATATTCTTCTAACTCAATACGATCATTGAGAGATTTTGCAACATTTTTAACAAAGTCATAAAAATTGGCAATGTCTTTAGGGGTTTTTACTTTAAATGGCATTACCGCTAGATCAGCACCCGCAATAAAGGTTTCTACCACAGCTTCAACTTCTGTAAAAAACTGACTAATACCTGCCATATCAAGCGCATCGGTCGCGATAATACCGTCAAACGCCATATCAGTTCTGAGCAAATCCGTTAATATTTTACGTGACATAGTTGCGGGTCGAATCAGTTTATCGCCACTTTTACTGGTAAAAACACTACTATCAAGCACAGGATATTGAATATGTGCGGTCATTATCATCGCTGGTTTACTATTTTTTATTGCCCAAGTAAAAGGCGCGAGATCGACTGCATCAATTTTGGCTCTGTCGTGATCAACACGCGGTAAACCTAAGTGACTATCTACATGAGTATCGCCATGCCCTGGGAAGTGTTTCAGTGTAGCCATAACGTCTTGTGCTTGAATTGCATTAACAGCACTTGCGCCAAGCTCGGCAACTTGCGTTGCAGATTCGCCAAATGAACGGGTATTAATTACTGGGTTATCTGCATTAGTATTCACATCAATTACTGGTGCGTAATTATTATTAATCCCTAAGGCTTTTAATTCTTTGGCAATCACCGCATTAACTTGTGTGGCAAAAGAAGTACCATGTTTAGGGTAGCTCGCGCCAATAGCCATATTACCTGCAAAGCCGGTCATATCAGCAAAACGAGCAACACGTCCGCCCTCTTGATCGATCGAAATTATTAACGGGTTTTTACTTTCCGACTTAAGCGCAGCGCTTTGAATATCATAAGTTAGCTTTACAATTTGTGCGGTGTTTTGTACATTTTCAGCAAACAGTACAATACCACCAACTGAAGTCTCACTGATCAAGGTTGCCAACTCTTCAGGTAGCTTGGTAACGCCTTTTCGGCAATGTTTCGATGTTGGTACGCTAGGTTTGCCATTAACGTCTGCACAATAATAACGAATATCAAGAGACATTCTTTGTGCAACCTGTTGTTCAAAATCAGTCAATTTTTGGAGATTGATTCGCTTATTGTTCATGTTTATTGGTTCTGCCTGACTTGGAAAAATACTGAATATAATAGAACTAAAAATTAGTGTGCTTATTACTAATACAAAGCCTTTATGACGAAAGAGATTACTTGGTAAATTTACCATTTAAAACACACCTAAAACATATACCTGCAACATATAACTACAACATAAACATAACAAACGGTTATTTACAAAGCGCGATAACATATTTCACTAACTTATTAATACCTACCGCCGCTTCACTAATTGATTCAGCAAGCATGTAAGCTGGGGTTGTTACCACTTTATAAGTTTCATCAATAACAATATCCGTTACCGTACAATCAATATGCGTTAAACCTTTTGCGGTGATCAAGTTTGCCGTGGCATTGTCCTTACCAATAGTACCCTTAATTCCCTCAGGGTAAATAAGGGGCAGCATTGCCGGTGCAATACACATAAAGCCTGCAGGTTTTTCAACGTTGGCAAACGATTTGGCGGCAGTTAATACTTGTTCATTGACTTGGAAAGTATCGTTATCTTCAATATTACATAGTGCGAAATTACTTAGATTTTTTGCAGCACCAAAGCCACCAACAAAAATAATAGCGTCGAATTCTTTTTCATCCAATTCAACAATATCTTCTACGTCACCACGACCAATACGCGCTGCTTCAACCAATACATTTCGGCTCTCAGCTGCACTAACTTCACCAGTTAAGTGATTAATAACATGATGCTGCGCAATATTAGGAGCGAAACAGCGATAACTAGCGCCTTGTTGATCTATGGCGAGTAAAGTAAGCACCGCTTCTTGAATTTCACTACCATCGTAAACACCACAACCACTTAAAATTACTGCTATGTTTTTCATTATTTACCCTTCTACTATTAATGTTAGTAAATCGTAGTACTAACGTTTAATGACAATTATCCTTTTATATGACAACTGTACCTTTAATGGCAACTATACTTTTAATAACACTGTACCTTTAATGAGATGGTACCTTTTAATAACAACTATACCTGATGATGTTTAAAAAAGTTGTTTAAAAACAGTTATGCCTACGACTTTACTTTAACCAAGGCTATTATTTTAAAGCATATCAGCTTTAAAATCCGAAAGTGACAAAAAAACTAGGTGAATAAATTGTATTAACCATGTTAAAGCAAACCACAAATTTGCTATGATATACTTCAGTTACCACTCAAGTGTCTACTTTAACGTAAATATTGAATGGTATAGCAATAGCAAAAGCCAACCACTTTCAAATAATTTAGGTAACCCAATGCAACGACTAGCCCCAGCTTTACGTCAAGACAATGTACCTCTTGATTTAATTTCATTGATCCAAGCAATTTTAACCGCATCAAAAGATATTTCATTTCGTGTAGGTCAAGGTCACTTAAACGACTTATTAGGCTCAACAGAAGATGAGAACGTTCAAGGCGAAGTACAAAAAAAATTAGACGTGATCTCTAATGATATGTTGAAAGAAATTATTCTTGAGTCTGGTTTTGTAAAGGCTATCTCATCAGAAGAAGAAGACCACTGTGTTGCTGGTGTTGAAGATGGTAAATACCTTGTTTCTTTTGACCCACTTGATGGTAGCTCTAATACCGACATTAACTCGTTAATCGGTACTATTTTTTCAATTCATGAAGCACCTAAAGATTTAGCTGCTAATGATAATGATATGTTCAAGCAAGCAGGTGACAAGCAGGTATGTGCTGGTTATGTGCTTTATGGCCCGTCAACTATGCTTGCTATGACTACAGGTAACGGCACTCACTTTTATGTATTAGACAAAACTCAAGGTGAGTTTCTTTTAGTAGAACGTAATGTGCAAGTACCTGCCGATACTGCTGAATTTTCAGTGAATATGTCAAATCAACGTTTTTGGCAAACACCAATGCAAAATTACATTAATGATTTACTTGCTGGCAACACTGGCCCTCGTGGTAAAAACTTTAATATGCGTTGGATTGCAGCTATGGTGGGTGATATTCATCGTGTGTTATGTCGTGGCGGTATTTTTACTTACCCAACAGACAGTAAAGATGCGAGTAAACCAAATAAGTTACGTTTAATGTACGAAGCCAATCCAATGGCATTTTTACTTGAGCAAGCTGGCGGTTTAGCTATGACCAGCCAAGGCCGTATTATGGATATACAGCCTGATAGTATTCATCAACGTGTTGAAGTTATCATGGGTTCTAAAAACGAAGTAGAGAAGTGCTTAAGCTATTACAAGTAATCTGAATTAGCTTAACCTCTGTAGATTATTGTGGAAATTATAATTAAAAAGAGCTTATTGTTTAAAACAATAAGCTCTTTTTTTGGTACTCATTAGTTATTTAAAATAGGTTAAAATAACTACATTTGAAAAGCTTTACCATTAAGTGTTAATTGCGTTTGTACGTATTTTGCATCAAAACTAATCATGTTATCTTTTTTAGTAAAATAGCCTTGCTCAACAAAACTATCTACCATTGGTGTTACGCCTAAACTATCTAAAAAACCAACAGGCACTTGTCCTTTAGCATCAGCTTCTAAAGCCATAATCAATGCCATTGAGTTTAAGTTATTGGTGTCAACTAAGTCTTCGTTGAGTGTAAAAGTGAATTGACTCTCTACTTTACCTTCTGCGGTTTCTACACTTAAATCAGTTACTTTTAAGCGAGGTTTTTGCGCTAATATTTGTTGCGCAACATCAGCTAAAGCAGCCATCAATTCTTCGGTTTGAACATCATCAACATTGTTTTGATCTATATCGTATTCAACAGCATTACTTGCGGGAAGGTTTTCCATCGCAGTATTTAGCTCTTGTAAGGCATTAATATCGATATTGTCTAAAACGATCTCTAAATTAGGTTGCTCAAACGTTTGACCTGAGGTGGTAATATCTTTGGCGTGATATTTTAAATCTAATGCTAACAATTCACTATCTAATGAAACTACTGAGTTAAGCTCGGCGTCATTTAATGAGAAAACAGTATTATTATCGCTAGTCATACTCATCTTCGATACTTTAAAGTTTGCATCACCGGTTAAAATTGCGGTGCCTTGTAAATAATCACCGCGCGCAACTTTTTGTTCGGTAGTCATATTAACTTTACCAACAACAAAGTGATCACCAAATTCTTTTAACTCAAGGCCACCCCAAGAAAAAGTACCTGAAATTTCTTTATTATCAATAAAGGTAAATTGTGCAGATGATGGAGCTGAAACAATAGAACTGCCATCTTCTTCAATACTCACTTCATCGGTGCTAATAAAAGCAGTAACATTTTTATTAAAGCCTAATAACGCACCTAGGTGGATTTTTTCATTCAGTAACTGAGTAATATCTTCATCAATATCTACTGACAATAACTTAAAGGTCATTGTCGAATAGCCTAAACCAAACTGTAAACCTTGATCCGCAATAATTATTGGCCCAAACGTTAGTTTCTCTTCTAATAATACGGTAACTTCACCTAAGCCGTCGTCTTCTAGGTTAAAGGTTAATTCAGAGCTGACATCAGCGCCAAACCAGCTACTAGTGTATTGATTAGTTGTTAAGATAACGTCATCGTGTTTATTGAGTTCCATAACCGATTTTTCACGCTCTTCTTCAACAATCGAGCCAATAAACTTTGGTGCTACGAGCAAACCTGCAACGATAACACCAACAGCAATAACTATTTTTTTCATGGTTTCCTATTCCTTTTTATTTTTGGTTTAAATATTTTACTTTTACTTTAATTTATAGGGACTTTCGAATTAAAGAGAACGTTGACGTACTATTTCAAATAAACAAATACCTGTGGCTACTGATACATTCAAGCTTGAAACCGCACCAGCCATAGGTAATTTAACCAGTTGATCACAGTTTTCTCGCGTTAAGCGACGCATACCTTTACCTTCAGAACCCATAACAAGAGCAATTGGCCCTGAAAGCTTAACATCGTACAAGTTAGTATCGGTTTCACCGGCAGTGCCAACAATCCATACACCTTGCTGCTGCAGGTGTTTCATGGTTCTTGATAAGTTAGTAACTTGCACTAAAGGCACACTTTCAACTGCGCCAACTGCAACTTTACGTACTGTTGGAGTAATTTGTGCGGCATTATCTTTAGGAACAATAATCGCTTGAACTCCAGCGGCATCGGCATTTCGCAAACACGCACCAAGATTGTGAGGATCGGTAACGCCATCAAGAATAAGTAAAAATGCTGGAACCTCTTTTTTATTCGCAGCTTGAATAATATCGTCTAGATCATTCTCGTTATATTGTTTACCGGGCCTTACTCGAGCGATAACACCTTGATGTTGCTCACCTTCACTTTTTTCATCTAATGCTTTACGACTGACTAGTTGCGTACCAATACCATATTTACGTGTTAAGTTAATGATTGGCATCATACGGTCATCTTCACGACCTTTTAACATCCAAATTTCAATAAAACGCTCTGGGGCTGCGTCAATTAAGGCATTAATTGCGTGAATACCAAAAACTAACTCTTCATTTTTCGCCATGATCTTTCTCTGTATTTATTTTAAAATAAGTACTTAATAAAAAAGCACTTAATAAACAACCTGAGCTCAGGTTAAATAGTATTACTTAGCTGCGTTTTTACGGGCATTTTTACCAGGACGTTTTTTTCGTGCACTGCGTTTTTTAGCCTTACTCTTTTCTTTAGGTTTAGTACTACCCTTTGGCTTAGGCTTAGGTTTAGGTTTAGGTTTAGGTTTAGGTTTAGGCTTTCTCGCTTGCGTTCCCTTAGCTTCATTTCTATCCGTTTTAGGGGCTGTTGCATTTGGCGTTGAACGACGCCCCCTGCCTTTATCATTGCCACGACCTTTAGACTGCCCTTTGCTTGGCGCTTCATAATCAGAGCCTTCAAGGCGTAGATCTATTTTCTTTTCATCAAGATTAACGGCAGCAACTTGCACACGAATTTCGTCGCCAACACGGTATTTTTTACCGCTGTTTTCACCAGTTAGACACAATCGTACTTCATCAAATTGATAAAAGTCTTTACCTAAAGAAGTAATATGTACCAAACCTTCAATGTGTAAATCTTGCAAACGCACAAACATACCGAAGTTGGTAACCGTAGAAATAACACCTGAGAAGCAATCGCCCACATGATCTTGCATAAACTCACATTTAAGCCAGTCGGCAACATCACGTGTGGCTTCATCAGCACGACGTTCGGTCATTGAACAATGCTCACCCAACTCAATAACTTCTTCTAGGGTGTAATCATAAAAACCTTCATTGGCTTTATTTTTTACTTCTTTTTCTAAAATAGCTTTAATGACACGATGTACTACTAAATCTGGGTAGCGGCGAATAGGTGAAGTAAAATGACTATATGAAGGTAATGCTAAACCAAAGTGTCCTTCGTTATCGCTTTGATAAACGGCTTGACGCATAGAGCGTAATAGCATGGTTTGAATTAATTCTTGATCAGGGCGACCTGCAACTTTAGCTAAGATATCGCCATAATCTCTTGGTTCTGGCTCTTCTTTAGCCGGCATTTTTAAACCAAGTTCATTAAGGTAAGTAATAAAGTTTCTATACTTTTCTTCACTTGGTTTGTCATGCACACGGAATAAACCCGGTGCTTCATGTTTTTCTATAAATTTAGCCGTAGCAACATTCGCTAAGATCATACATTCTTCAATGATCTTATGTGCGTCATTACGAATTAATGGCACAACACTGTCTATTTTTTTGTTTTCATTAAAGAGGAAAATAGATTCTTGTGTTTCAAAAGCTATCGCACCACGTTTTAACCGAGCATCAGTTAAAGCATGATACATCTGCTCAAGGTTTTTCAAATCAGGTACTACAGCTTGATATTCATTAATAAGTGCTTCGTCGCCATCAAGAATTGCTGCAACTTTTGTATAAGTAAAACGTGCGTGCGAGCGCATTACCGCTGGGTAAAATTGGCTACCAGATAATTTACCCGTGGCACTTACGGTCATTTCACAAACCATACAAAGCCTGTCTACGTCAGGATTTAATGAACATAATCCATTCGATAACTTTTCTGGCAGCATCGGAATTACTTGGCTTGGAAAATACACTGAGTTACCACGAGAGATAGCTTCATCGTCAAGTGCGGTACCATGTCTAACGTAATAACTTACATCAGCAATAGCTACCCATAAACGCCAGCCGCCTGATTTTTTAGGTTCACAATACACAGCGTCATCAAAATCTCGTGCATCTTCTCCATCGATGGTTACCAATGGTAAGTCACGTAAATCTTTACGCGGTAATTTTGAAGATTCTTCTACTTCATCGGCAATACCGGCTACTTCAGCTTGTACAGTATGAGAGAATTGATGAGGTAAATCATGGGCGCGTAACGCTATTTCAATTTCCATACCTGGTGCTAAATGATCGCCCAAAACTTCAACCACTTTACCAATAGTTTGAGTACGCCTAGTTGGTCTTTCAATAATTTCAACTACCACCATTTGACCATGGCGAGCGCCCATTCTACCTTCAGGAGTAATAAGTACTTCTTGTTTAATTTTACTATCTTCAGCAATGACTTTACACATATGAGCGTCAACATAAAGTCGACCAACGATAGGTGCATTTCTAGGTTCAATAACTTCGAGTATTTTTACTTCTTTTCTACCTTTACGGTCAGCGCGGTCAACCAACATGGCCTGCACAATATCACCATGAAAAACACGCTGCATTTCAAAAGCAGAAATATAAAAATCTTTACCATTTTTATCAGTAACTGAGGCATCGTCTGGCGCAAAAAAGCCAAAGCCATCGCGATGGCCAATAACTTTACCCGTTATAAGGCTATTTTTTTCAGGTAAAGCATATTGCTTAAATTTGTTGAAAATTATCTGCCCACTGTTTTCCATGGCACGTAAACGACGTTTAACCCCGATCAACTGATATTCCTCAGTATATTTTAAGGTTTTAATTAAGCTATTAAAGGTAGGCGGAGGTGAGCATTTTTCGATTATTGATAGCAATAATTCGCGTGAGGCTACAGGCTGTTCGTATTTTTTAGCTTCGCGTTTAGCGTGTGGATCGTTATAGGTCACTATATAAAAAGTCAATATTTAAGGATAATTGACACTAAGTATACCACTAACCAGTCAATCACTAATGGTTAATTTGTATAGCTTGTTTTTTTTGCTTGTTCAACCACGTTATTAGGCATTTTTCTGGCAAGGTCAGCAAGTAATTCGCTAATTTTTTTATGGGTTTCTTTATCATCTGTTAATGAATTAAATAATTGCGAATATAAAGCTGGGTAATCTAACGGACTACCGTAACCCTGTTGATAAATTTCAGCTAGGCGAATTTGTGCCGCTAGATTGTCTAAACTTGCCGCTGTTTTTAAATAAATAATAGCGCGGTCAATATCCACCTGCATAAACTTACCTTGGTGATAATAACGGCCTAGTTGCTCTAATCCTTCAGCTAAGCCCTGATCAGCAGCTAAATGCATATAATGTAAACCTAGGGGAATATCTTTTTTAACACAAACCCCATAAGCTAACATATCGCCCCACAAATACTGATAAGACGGCATATTGGCTTTATTAGCTCGGGCTTCAATATCTTGCACTAATTGACATTCATCTAAAACTACTTGCCCCAAATGCTTATTTTCTTTAATTAGATCAAGTAATTGATCGTCTGAGTAAATTTGTACTGCTTGCATATTCTGGTTTGCCGCCCAAGCAGAAGTACAGGTAGAGAGAATAAGTAAAACTGACAATAAAATACGCATAATAATCCTAATAGAGCTATTGCTAACGATAACGAGTTATTACTTTATATCGACAATAAAGTGATTTAGATAAAAATATTTAAAATGCTTTATTAGTTCATTAATTAATAACAACTAAATTAACAAGCTTGCACTGACCATTTAATACTTATCTTATTTTTATTATTCAAATGCAAGTTTAGCACCAATATATGAGTTTAAAATCAGTCGCCTGAAATTTCATTGTTTAACTCACTAGCAATAATAAAAATATCCACTCAAAATACATTAAACATAAGTAACCTGAGTTCGGGATAAGCAAAATGCTACAACAGCCTTAATTACCCGTATTACTTCGTTATGAAAGCTCCCAATAACCCGTTATTGGCTTCGCTTTCCTGCCTTGTACTACGAATAATTAAAACTATTGTAAAGGTAAAATCCTAAGTGATTGATATTATTATTCTACTCACTTTCATTATCCCGAACACAGATTAAGCAATATTCTGATTATCAATAACAAACACATATTAATTTATAGCAATGATATAAATGCTATGGCATTATTTTTCTAGCTAAAGGTATCGCATTAATTTTAGCTAAATAAAGGGTAGATTACCCAGCTTTTATTTTAGATTAAAATCAAAATACAATTGAAAGGAAAAATCAATGACAACACCGCTTAAGAAATTCAATAAACTGTTAGGTTGCTCGCTACTAGCGTGTTCAAGCTTAGCAGTGCAAGCAGGAGAGATTCCTGAAAACATTACCTCTGCAGATCGAGTTGAAACCAGTATTGGTAGCTTAGTTTACCAAAATGGTGTTCCAACAGAAGCAACTGCACAAAAAGTATATGATACGCTAGATTTTACTCGCGCCTTAAATGTTTTTAATAACAGTTTTCGCGGTGCTTCTGCACTTGCCATAGCTAAAGGTTTGGAAAGCGCAGGGGTAAAAGATAACTCTGTCGCTATTTTTTCTGAGTTGATGGATTCTAATTCAATATTTCTTACGGCCAATGCTGATACCATTTATTATCTTTCTGTATTAGATCTAACCAAAGGGCCAATTATCATTGAACAGCCACCAAATGGTTTAGGTACTATAAATGACATGTGGTTTTCATGGAGCATTGATATAGGTAAACCAGGACCAGATCGCGGTGAAGGGGGTAAATACTTAATCGTACCGCCAGGTTACGACGAAAATCTACTTCCTGATGGCGGTTACTTCATCGCTAAATCAAAAACTAACCGTGCATTATATGCAGCGCGTTCTTTCTTAGTTAACAATGACCCTAAACCAGCGGCTGACTTAATTAAGAAAACCATGAAAATTTATCCTTATACGCCAGGTACTGTAGGTACAAGTATTGCCTCTGCACTTACTGGTAAAGTTCGTTTAGGGCGTGGTGGTCCAATTCCTGAAACTACTTTTGTTGAACTTACAGGAAAAAGTTTTAATACAGTACCACCAAGTGATTTTGGCTTCTTTGAAATGATAAACGAAAATATTCAAGAGCAGCCTGCAACAAGTTATGATCCAGAGCTAACAGGGCAACTTGCTGCTATTGGTATTGTTAAAGGCAAGCCTTTCAAGCCTGATTCTCGTATGCGAAGAATCTTAACTGATGCTGCTGAAGTTGGTGCTGCTGCAGGTCGTTCATTTAACTGGCGTTACGCTATGGCGCATCCTGAATGGCGTTATTATGAAGATTCAAACTGGGGTAACATGTTATTTGAAGGTGGTTATAACTTCGAAACACCACCACCAATGTTTGATGGCAAAACTGGCATGTTCAAACCATTTCATCCAACAGGTGCGCGTACTTTAGATTCACGTTCTGCGTTTTACTTCGGTTACACCCTAGATTCACCAGCCATGATCATGCGTATACCAGGTGTTGGTTCGCAATACTTAATGAGCTTCGCAGATAGTAAAAATGAAATATTTAACGGTGAAAAAACCTATAAGGTTACCTTACCTAAAGATATTCCAGCGGCTGCTTTCTGGTCATTCACAGTATATGACAACCAATCACGTTCAATGCTTGCGACACCTCAACGCTACCCTCGTGCTGGTAGTCAAAGCTACCCTTCACCTGCGGCAAAAGCCAATAAAGATGGCTCAACTACTATTTACTTTGCCCCTAAACAACCTAAAGGTGTAGACCGTGGCAACTGGATTCAAACTATGCCGAACAAAGGTTGGTTTACTATCCTACGTCTATACAGCCCTAAACCTTCATTCTTTGACAAGACTTGGCAGCCTACTGAAATTGAATTGGTAGACTAATCCTTCTTTTCAAGGACTAAGTAGGCCTTTAAATAAAGGTTAACTAAAGCATAAATGGCTAATCACGAAATTTTCGTGATTAGCCATTTTTTTGTTGTGTAATATTTTTGTTTTATGACTTTAATTCCCACTGAAATCCCGCACTTTGAATGGTAACGGGTATATACACATGTCAGATCAGTTACATATTAAAAAGCCAGTACTAAATCAATAGCACTGGCTTTTTAATATGTAACCTGAATTCAGGTTATGTAGAAAGATCAATTAACTAAAAATTAGCTGCTATATCTTTGCCTTTTATGAAGTGCTTAATAATTGATTCTCTTTACGTTTATCTCGTAATACCAACAAACACGGTGTTAGTACTAAGGTTAAGACTGTTGCGAATGCTAAGCCACCTGCAATAGCGGTTGCCAGTTGTGTCCACCATTGAGTAGAAGGCGCGCCAAACACAATAGTACGTTCAAAGAAGTCTAAATTTACCTGCAATACCATAGGCAATAAACCTAGAATAGTCGTGATAGTGGTTAACATAACAGGGCGTAAACGTTGTGCGCCGGTACGTAATATTGCGTCAACCACCCCAGAGCCTTCTTTGCGTAATACGTTATAGGTATCAATAAGTACAATGTTATTATTTACTACTATGCCCGCTAATGAAATAACGCCAATCCCCCCCATGACAATACCAAAAGGTTTTTGTACCAATAACAAGGCTAAAAACACCCCGACAGTTGAGAAGATAACCGCGCTTAAAATCAAAAACGCTTGATAGAAACTATTAAACTGGGTTACTAAGATCATCGCCATAACAAATAAAGCAATACCAAAAGCATTCACTAAAAATGTTTGCGATTCTTCTTGGTCTTCATTCTGCCCTTTCACATCAATTTCAACTGAGTAATGTAAACCCAAAGTCGGTAATTGTGCTTGTAAAAGGGGTAACTCATTCAGCAACTGCGCACCAGGAACTAAGTTAGCTTGTATAGTCACTACACGCTTTGCATCAACTCTATGAATAGTATCAACCTTAGGTGCCGCTTTACGTTCAACAAAACTACCTACTGGCACTAAGCCTGACTGTGTTTTTAAGCGAAGTGAGTCCAGTCGAGAAATATTTCGCTTTTCTTCGGGAAAACGAACACGAATATCCAACTCATCATCAACATCATCAGGGCGATATTCACCAAGCTTTAAACCGTTAGTAACCATTTGCACACTTGAGCCAACAAGTGCCGCATCTGCGCCATAAGTTGCTGCTTTATTACGGTTAATAATTAGCTGCCATTCTATACCCG
Source organism: Colwellia echini (assembly GCF_002843355.2). GTDB lineage: Bacteria > Pseudomonadota > Gammaproteobacteria > Enterobacterales > Alteromonadaceae > Colwellia > Colwellia echini. The sequence goes on along the minus strand of NZ_PJAI02000001.1, from coordinate 189,393 downwards.
GTTTTGCTCCTGTATCTTCAATATCGGTAAACTTGCCTGTAGCAACTAACGCATTACGGATAATAGCTACCGATTCATCTAATTTTTCAGGAAAACGTGAGCTCAATTCAAGCTTTAAATCTTTACCATTTTGCGGGCCGTTTTCATTTTTTCTTACTTCAATTTCAACACCAGCGAGATCGGCAGTTAACTCATGAATAGTCTCGATAATTTCGTCCGCCGCGCCTCTTATTTGCCAATCAACAAAGTTAACTTTAAAGGTACCTATTTGATCCGTTCCACCGGTTCGGGTATATAAGGTTTCTATCTCTTCAAGTGGTAAAATACGTTGCTCGATAGAACGCATAATCACGTCTTTTTCGTTGATTGATAGATCGCCATGCGAGCGTACAACCATAGTTGCACTTTGTGGTTCAACATCAGGAAAAAAGCTTACACCAAGACCTGAAGCGCCATATAACCACATAACTAAAAACGAAACAGCAAAAGTACCAGCCACAACTTTCCATGGGTGTTTAATTGCGGTTGTTAGTACTCGAATGTACTTGCCAGTAAAGCCTGTTAATTTGTCGAAATTACCAGCTTCAGCGTGATCTATTTGTTGTTGCTCGGCTTTACTTACTAAACGTGGCTTACCTAAAACAGAGCCTAGTGTTGGCACAAATACTAAAGCCATGGCTAATGAAGCGGTTAACACAGCGATTAAGGTAAAGGGTAGATATTTCATAAATTCTCCCATGATACCTGGCCAAAACATTAACGGCGCAAAGGCTGCAAGTGTGGTTGCTGTAGAGGCTATAATTGGCCATGCCATTCTACGTGCAGCAGTAGCGTATGCGTGTTTTTTATTGTGCCCTTCGTTCATTTGTCGGTCGGCAAATTCGGTGACAACAATCGCACCATCTACCAGCATACCGACAGCCATAATTAAACCAAATAACACTACAATATTTACGGTCATACCTGCCAAGGCAATAACTAATATACCCGTTAAAAAAGCGCCCGGAATGGCTAAACCTACTAATAAGGCACTACGCGCACCTAAGGCTGCAATAATGACAATTACAACTAACAGTACAGCCGAGAATACATTGTTTTGTAAATCAGTTAAGGTGTTTTTTATTTCTATTGATTGGTCACCAACATAATCAACCTGTACTTGTTGCGGCCATTTCACACGACTTTCAGCAATAATAGCTTTAACTTTTTCTACGGTTTCGATGAGGTTTTCACCAGAGCGTTTTTTCACTTCAATTGAAATTGAACGATGACCATTGAGACGAGCAAAGCTAGTAGGGTCTTTGTAGGCACGTCGAACTGTTGATACGTCTTGGAAGGTGATAACGCGATCGCCATCAACCTTAATAGGTAGCTCTAATAAATCTTGAATATTTTCAAACACTGAAGGTACTTTAATGGCAAAGCGCCCTTTACCTGTATCCATTGTACCTGCAGGTACTAAACGGTTATTTCGCTCTACAAGATTATAAATGTCCGCTTGATCAAGACCATAACTTTCCATTAATAATGGATCGACAATAATTTCAACCATGTCTTCACGGTCACCACCAATATCAACCTCAAGCACTTCTTGCATGCTTTCAATACTGTCTTTTACATCACGGGCTATGGTAATTAAACCTCGTTCAGTTACAGCGCCTGATAAAACAACTGTTAATGCGGCTTCTTGGTTTGCCATAGTAACTTCATTCACTACTGGCTCTTCGGTTTCACTCGGTAACTTAGCTTTTGCTAACGTCACTTTGTCGCGCACATCAGCAAGTGCTTCTTTTGGATCGAGCCCGGCAATAAACTCTAAGGTAACAGAGGCATGTCCTTCGCCGGCGTTAGAGCGCATTTCTTTAATACCAGCAATAGACTTTAGTTCATTCTCCATTGGCCTTACCAGCATACGTTCAGCATCTTCAGGAGAGATGCCGTCATGTACCATAGACACATAAATAATTGGAATGGTGATATCTGGGTTAGCTTCTTTAGCAATGTTGTTGTAGGTTACTGCGCCTGAGATAAGCAGTAATACAAACAACATCAATACCGTACGCGTTCGCGTTAAAGCGGCTTCAATAAGCGTTAACATAATTGATCCTATTCTTTATCGGCAGAGGTTGCTGCTTGCTCTGTAGATGCCGTATCAAATATAGCATCCACTTTATCGCCTGCACGGACAAAACCTTGCCCTAATACAATGATATCAACTTGATCGCCAAGCCCCGTTAACCATATGCCATCGCTTTCACTTTTAATGATCTCAATAGGTGTAAATTGAACAATGGTGTCTTTAACTGACTTAACACCGATATTGCCACTTTCATCTAAGGCAAGTAACGCTGGGGAGATTTTAATCGCTGACATTTCAGCTAACTCGATCGTTAGTTCACCGCTTAAGCCCGCTAACAATTGCATGTTTTTATTTTCTATTTCTACTTCAATTTTAAAGGTATTGGTCGCATCATTACCTACACTGGCAATATAACGAAGCACGCCTTGTGCCTTCTCACCATTTAATAGGGTTACTTGTGCTATTTGCCCAACCGACAATTGACTGATTTGGCGCTCGGTTACATGAGCGCGAACAATAAGCGGATCTAAATCTGCGATGATAGCAATGTCATCACCTGACTTAACATAATCCCCAACTTCAACATTACGTGTATTTAAAATACCGCTAAATGGCGCTCTAACAACGGCGTTGGCAATGTCTAACTCTAAACGTTCAATCTCAGCTTTTACAGACTCAAGTGCCGCATATGATTGTGCTAACTGAACCTTACCTTGATAGCCTTTTTGACTTAGCTTTAATGCACCTTCATACTCAACTTCACGCTGCTTTAACAACGCTTTACTACTTGTTAATTGTACTGGTAAACCATTTAAAGCAATTTTGGCAATAACTTGCCCTTTAGATACTTTTGAACCGCGTTTTGCTAATACTTCAGTAATTTTACCGTCAAGTTCAGCTTTTAATGTGGCAATACGATCAGGCTCTGTGCGACCATATAGCTCTATTATTTTATGAATATTGCTGCCATAACGTGTTTCAACTTTTACTTGCGCCGTTAGCTCCTTTTCATTATGACTAGGAGTGTTCGCTTTTATTTCCGCTTTTTGTTCGCTCGCGCTAGGGCCTGAGGCCATCCAAAAAAATAAAATTAGGGTAATGATAATGGCAATAAGATAAGGCTTTTGTGCTAACCAACTGGAATTAAAGATATGTTTCATTAAAAGATCTCCATATTTATATGGCGATATAGTAACCCATTTTACAGCGATGATAAAAAATAACTTATATAAACGCACAAACTATAATTAATGTGAATCAGTACTATTGAGTTTTTTTGAGCGGAATTAATTAGCTAGAAACAAAAATACCGACAATTGCCGGTATTTTTAAGTCTAATTACACAGGTTATTTACGAGCGTAATAAAATATTAGATAGAAAATGATGAACCACAACCACAAGTTGTTGTTGCATTAGGGTTATTAACCACAAAACGGCTACCTTCTAAACTTTCAAGGTAATCGACTTCACCATCAACAAGGTATTGTAAGCTCATTGGATCAATCACCATAGCTACACCTTGCTTTTCAATAGTTAAATCACCGTCATTTACTTTTTCATCAAAAGTAAAGCCATACGAAAAACCTGAACAACCACCACCGGTAACATACACGCGCAGTTTTAGGGCTGGATTTTCTTCTTCGGTAACAAGTGATAAAACTTTATTTGCCGCAGCATCGGTAAATTTAATCGGTAATTCAAGATCTGACATGGTGCTCAACTTAGTACTAACAAGTACGAATAACTACGTTTAATGCGGGTGATTAACGTGAATGAAACTTAAGTGTAAAATTAACTGTAATCACTAATAGGCTAATTATCTTAAACCTGACTAATTTAATCAAGTATTATTCCTGACTTTGCTTGTTGTAGGACTTCTAATAAACAACGCTTATTGGCTAAGCTGCCATTTTACCCGCTTTTCTTGTTTGGCGTATTTTTGCCAACGAGACTTAGCTAAAATAGCTGACACAATAACACTCTCAGGTAAAAAATTTGCTGGTAAAGTAAATTCACCACTGATAATTTGAAAGTACTGAAAACTGAAATCCAAATCTTTTTTATCCAGTGTCGCTACATCTGTTAGTTTAAGTGTTACCGGTTGCTCATCTTGTTGGCCGATAAAATCTAATTCTATATAACCTTTACTGTATCGTCGTTTTAATTGCTGCTGCACTAATGCTACTTGAAAGCGGTATTTATATGGCGTTGATGTTGTTACAATTTTAATACTTTCAACAAAAAGTCCTTCTGCTTGCTTTTCTGGCGCCATCACTTTTTCATAAAAAGCTAACTGCTTTCTTACTTCAAAATTTTGATCCGCTGAAGTTTTCAATAACTGTTGCGCTTGATTATTAGCAAGTTGCTCAATCGCTAATTCGACTTCTAAACTATGGATACGCTCAATGTTTTCTTCTTGCTGTTGATAAAGTCGATTTAATCGACTTTTTTGCTGTTCGAGTGTGGTTACTTGAAAGTGATGATAATAATTACCTAAACGATAACCTATAAAAAGGCACAAGCCGATAACGGTAAAGAGAAATAACGCCGATTTAAACGTACCTAATCGCTCAATAACGACTTTAAGATTTATTTTTGCTAACCATTTCATTTGTAAAGTATTATAATCCTGTAATGATAATATCAATCGCATCAATAAGAAAACATCTCGCTTTGCCAAAGACCTCTTGGCAAATATGTTTACTTGCCATTGTTGGTGGCTGTGCTTCTGCCTTATTGGTGGTGTTATTCACCCTTACTATTGAAGAAATTCAGCAACTTTACCTGATAAAGCGCGACAACTATAACAGTTTAGATGACGTAAGTCGTTTTCAATTACCTATTATCGGCGCACTTGTCATCTTACTGATGGGTTGGCTTACCGGTTATAAATATCTGCGTACAGGTATTCCCTTTGTTTTACATCGATTAAAAGTCGCTCATGGAGTCATGCCTTTTAAAAATACCCTCAATCAATTTTGGGGAAGTGCTGTTGCCCTCGCCTCAGGATTTTCAGTTGGTCGAGAAGGTCCTGCTGTGCATCTTGGTGCAGCATGTAGTAGTTACCTAGGCAGTGTTTTTAAATTACCTTATAACAGTATTCGTACGCTATGCGCTTGTGGCATAGCGGCAGGTATAGCGGCAACATTTAACACCCCAATTGCAGCAGTAATCTTTGTGATGGAAGTCATAATGCGTGAGTATAAAGTACACATATTCATCCCTGTTATGATCGCTGCAATAGTAGGCTCTTTAATTACCAGTAGTGTTTTTGGAACAAGTCATGACTTTCAATATTTTCATACATTAGCACTTGAAAAGCAGCATTATTTTTCATTAATACTACTTGCCATTTTTTTAGGTGGATTAGCTGCCCTCTTTAATAAGTATTTGGTATTTATCATAGAAAAGGGGGTTAAGTATCATATAGTTCCGCGCTTAATTCTGGCGGCAATAATTACCAGTTGTTTGGGGTATTTAGTTCCTAGTGCCATGGGTAGTGGTACTGAAGCGATTGATGTTTCGTTAATTAATGACCTCCCACTCGGTTTTTTATTTAGTTTATTAATAGCTAAATTATTGATGACCATGTTCGCTCTGGGTTTAGGCATTCCTGGTGGTGTTGTTGGTCCAACCATAGGTATTGGAGCCATTGCTGGCGCTTGTGCTGCCGCTATGATGGTTAATTTAATACCAGGTGCTAATAATTTAAGTGGCGATTTTGTTTTAATGGGAATGGCGGGGTTTATGGCGGCAAGTTTAAATGCCCCACTCGCTGCGTTACTTACTGTAGTGGAGTTATCCGGACAACTAGAATTAGTAGTACCAGCGATGATTGTGATCAGTATCGCCAGTATTGTTTCCAGACAACTCTGTAACAATAGATCAATTTTCACTATGCAATTAGATGCTCAAAACTTACTTTACAACAAACCTCCTATTGAAGAATCATTACAAAATATAGGCGTATTGGCGGTAATGAAAGACCAATTGTTAATTTTAGAACACGCAACTAACCGCACCATGATAGGCGAATTACTACGCAATCCCGAAGAAAAACTAGTAATCAATAAAGTATTCGATCCTGAAAGCCACGCCAATCATTATTACTGGGCTAAATTAGATACAGAATTAGCAACAAGCATAGCGCCAACAACAAGCGAATCATCAGAGTCAAAAGTAAACGCTGAAGAAAAGTATGTTACTGAGTTAGATGCTATTTTACAAACCATGGAAGAGTCAGTAACCGCTGAAAATGACAACGACAGCCCTATTATTACTGATACTAAGAACCAAAAAAGTATTGAGCCTGCTAGCATGTTGATATTAGATAAATTGATCCCTTTAGATCATCAAGCAACACTAGCTGAAGCTTATTTGTCTTTGGTAAACCAACGCTCTGGTGCGGTATATATTTATGGTGATGATATTAACCAATGCCTAGGCATAGTCACCTTTGAACAACTTAGAATCTATTTAGTTGAAGGAAATTTGATTTAATGACAACTTTTATACTGAGTAATATGCAATGGTTTAAAGCATTTCACGTGATTTTTATGGTCGCTTGGTTTGCTGGCATTTTTTACTTACCTCGTCTATTTGTTAACCACGCAGAAACTAATTCAAGTGACATAAGCCAGCAACTTAAAGGCATGGAAAAACGCTTACTGTACTTTGTAACTCCCTTTGCTATTTTTACGTTAATTTTGGGGTTACTTATGATCTATGCTTACGGCTATGCCTGGTTTGCTAACGCAACTTGGTTGCATATCAAAATAACGTTAGTGATCATATTGTTTGCTTATCACGGCTATTGTTTTAAATTAGTAAAGATATTTGCTGAAGATAAAAACACCCGTACAGGTCGCTTCTATCGAATATTCAATGAGGTTCCTGTATTGATATTATTTGCCGTAATTATCTTAGCTTACGTAAAACCCATGTAGAAATTCGATATAAAAAAAGGTTAGTACCAAGCAAGAAAGCAAAGCCGATAACGAGTTATTGGTTTTTCAAAATACCGCTAATTAGAAGAAAATAAGGATAAAGAAGCTGCTATTGCATTTTATTGTTCTGAACTCAGCTTAACTAAATTAATAACTAAATTAATAACTAAATTAATAGTTAAATTAATACTCTGTCTATCCTTAGTTCACTAGCACGAAAAATATGATTATATTTTATCCATTTTATAAGTATACTCAAGTAACTATCTTCTATTCTTCTCTCAAGAGCTGCGAAGTTAAAACCTATTAGGAAATAAATTGATGAAATATATTTCATATACATTGCTCTGCATCACATTGTTCCTAGCTCCCTTTCGTTTCGCGTTTGCAGAATCATCAACCACTCAAAAAAATCTCGCTTTAACATCAATAGAAATGCCGCTTATCGTTGGCGGCGAACTTGCTAATGAAAATGATTGGCCTTGGATGAGTGCTTTAGTTTTTACTATTGATGAGTTAACCACTTCGCTTGATGTTGCAGGTGTTGATTACGACAGCTCCCCTTTCTTATATGCGCCTACAGGCCAAGCTAGTGCTGTAATGGTTGACTGCGGCATAGGCGATAGCGCATGTGATTCAGCTACCGGCAAACTATGTTTAATTGCCCGTGGCGAAATAAATTTTTCAGAAAAGGTTAATAACTGCCAGGCTGGTGGCGGTATTGGTGCCATTATTTATAATAATTCACCATCTAAATTAGCCTTCACTTTAGGCGAAGATTTTAGCGGTACAATACCGGTTATCTCTATTAGTCAAAGTCATGGTGCTGAGCTATTAGGGAAACTTGATAGCATTGCGACCATTAGCAATGAGCCTCAAACAACCACGCAAATCGCCAATTGTGGCGCTAGTTTTATTGGTACAAAATGGGTGCTTACAGCCGCGCATTGTGTAAGTGACATTAGCATTGATTTTCTCAAGGTAAACGTCGGTGAATACGATTTAACCGATGGCGCAAGTAATGCTAAAGCCATTGCCAGTATCTATATACATCCTGAATATAATGAAGGCGCCGAGGTAAACAATGATATAGCAATAATTGAACTGGTTGAGTCTATTAACCACCCTGCAATTACGTTACTTAACGCCACTGAAACAACTCAGTTAGCGCTTGATAATAGTCCGGCTACAGTTATAGGTTGGGGTAACGTTGTTGGATATGGACCTTATGAAGTATCGCCAGGTAATAGTCAACCTGATCAATTACGTCAAGTTGAATTAACGCTACTTACTAACAAACAATGTAAAGATAAGTTAGTACAAACTTATAAAGATTTGGACAATAGAACACTTTCCACTGATGACGTTGGTATAACCGACAGCATGATATGCGCACATTTTTTAGGTGGTGGTAGAGGCTCTTGTCAAGGTGATAGTGGCGGGCCATTAGTAGTCAATACTAATCAAGGTTGGCAACAAGTAGGGATTGTGAGTTATGGAATAGGCTGTGCCGACGCTAATTTTCCTGACATTTATACTCGTGTAGGTCAGTTTACCGACTGGATAAATAGCATTACACAGGGAATTGCGATTGAAACGAGTTATAGCTTTCCTATAACACCGCAAAATAAATCACAAACCCAAACACTTAATGTTACTAACAATAGTGTAACAAGCGCCAATTTAACCTTCTCACTAGCAACAGAAATGACCAGTAATCATGGTTTTAATTTAGTCACAGACCATTGCGCATTTCTTGCCGCTAAACAATCTTGCCAAATTCAAATTACTTTTGATGCCAAAACCTTAGGTAAGCAAAACATTACGATCAAAATTGATAGTAATGCTGAAGACATCCCAACAAGTCAGGCTTATATCAGTGCGCAATCTGTTGCCGCTAATACAAATATTAATACGCAATTATCAAATGGATCTACTGAATTGCTTTGGTTTAGCGGTGGAGATAAACCTTGGCAAGTAGACAATACCCAAGCAGGTATAATAAGTGGAGATATTACCGATGGTGAACAAAGCTCAGTATTATTAACCTTCTCAGGCAGCGGAAGTTTATCATTTGATTGGTCTGTCTCTTCGGAAGAAAATTCAGAGGCTCCTGAAGAACCATTCGATGCATTATATTTAATAATTGACGGCGAGCAAATTTCCTTTATCTCTGGTGAAATTGGCTTTGAAACGGTTAAAATTGATAATTTATCTGCTGGAGATCATCAAGTGACCTGGCTATATAAAAAAGACGCTTCAAGTAGTGCAGGCCAAGATCAAGGTTTTCTAAAAAATGTAGCGTTCACAGCAAGTACTCCATCAAATACACCAAGCACCCCGACATCACCTAATGAGCAAACAAGTAATGATTCTAGCGGCGGCAGCACAAGCTTCAATATATTTATAGGCTTATGTATATATCTACAACGTCGATTAAGAATATCTGCACCTTAGAGAAGCTACCGCTCAATACAGTTTAAAAACATAACACTACACTCACTGATCTTAATTAACCTTAAGCTGGTTAATTCCGCTTATAAATTATTGATTTTTAATAGCATAAAGTGATCTTAACGTTATTTTCTAATGTATAACTTCAGTATCCATATACTCAATGGTGTCAGTATCTTATATTGCCGATTATCGTTCACAAACTAGTGAATTTATGCTATATTCTTGCAAATTTTTTCCCTTTCAATGTAACGAATCAAAATGATGAAATTCGAAGGCAACAACATACTGTCCGTATCACAATTTGACCGCGAATCAATTGCGAAAATACTGCAAATTTCGGCTCAGATGGCACCTTATGCGTCACGTCAAAAACGTTGTCACGTACTTAATGGCGCAATATTAAGTAACTTGTTTTTTGAACCAAGTACACGTACTCGGGTTAGTTTTGGCACTGCGTTTAATTTATTAGGCGGATTTGTCCGTGAAACAGTTGGCCAAGAGAATTCATCATTAAGTAAAGGTGAATCTTTATTTGATACCGCTCAAGTAATTAGTGGCTATTCTGATGTAATTGCCATGCGTCATCCACAAATGCATTCAGTAGAACAATTTGCGCAAGGTAGCACGGTTCCTGTAATTAACGGGGGTGATGGCGCCAATGAACACCCGACTCAAGCATTACTTGATTTGTTCACCATTCAATCAGAAATGATGCACTTTAATAAAGGTTTAGATAACTTAAATATTGTTTTAATGGGCGATTTAAAACATGGTCGTACCGTCCATTCATTATCAAAATTACTAAGCCTGTATAATAACGTTAAAGTAACCATGGTTTCACCAACAGCTTTGCAAATGCCGGATAGTGTTATATCTAGCTTAAGTGATGCAGGCCATGAAGTGATTATTACCGACACCATGGCTGGTAATTTATCTGCCGATGTTATTTATCAAACCCGCATTCAACAAGAACGTTTTGCTAGTAAAGATGAAGCCGATTTATATCGTGGTCACTTTAGTTTGAATAAAGATGTTTACCAAAAATACTGTCAAGAAAACACGGTGATCATGCACCCTTTACCACGTGATTCTCGCCCTGAAGCAAATGAATTGGATATCGATTTAAACGATTTAGACAATTTAGCCATATTCAGACAAGCACAAAATGGTGTTTTAGTTCGCATGGCTTTATTTGCATTAACATTAGGTGTTGAAAATCAGTTAACTCAATACGAAAAGCCCGTTAATTGGTACACCAATAAAAACGTTTAACTCTAGTAACTATTTAACAGTACTTATTTTCAAAAGCTAATGACATATATCCAAGTCATTAGCGCGACTTAAAAGACAAAATTATGAATAAATCAGAACAGTTATTTGAACAAGCACAAAAAATAATCCCTGGTGGTGTCAACTCTCCAGTACGCGCATTTAATGGTGTTGGTGGCACGCCTTGTTTTATAAAGCGCGCTCAAGGTGCTTATATTTATGACGCTGACGATAAAGAATATATTGATTATGTTGGCTCGTGGGGACCTATGATCTTAGGTCATAATCACCCAGCTATTCTTAAAGCCGTTATTGAAACAGCACAAAATGGTTTAAGTTTTGGCGCACCAACTGAACTTGAAATTACCATGGCCAATAAGGTTCGTGAATTAGTGCCTTCCATGGAGTGTTTACGCATGGTTAGCTCTGGTACAGAAGCAACCATGAGTGCTATACGTTTAGCGCGAGGTTATACTGGCCGCGATAAAATATTAAAGTTTGAAGGAAATTACCACGGCCATGCTGACTCATTGTTAGTAAAAGCAGGCTCAGGTGCATTAACAATGGGCGTGCCAAATTCACCGGGTATACCTGCTGATTTTGCTAAGCATACGCTAACGGTAAGTTACAACAATATTGAAGAAGTTAAAGCCATTTTCGCTAAATATCCTGATGAGATTGCTTGTATTATTGTTGAGCCAGTTGCTGGTAACATGAACTGTATACCTCCTGTTGAAGGCTTTCTTGAAGGTTTACGTGCTGTTTGTGACCAATATAAAAGTGTATTAATTTTTGATGAAGTCATGACTGGCTTTCGTGTTGCTTTAGGTGGCGCACAGGCACACTACAACATCAAACCTGATTTAACGACTTTAGGTAAAGTTATTGGTGGCGGTATGCCTGTTGGCGCCTTTGGCGGCAAACAAGAAATTATGGACTATATCGCGCCTATTGGGCCGGTTTACCAAGCAGGTACTCTGTCAGGTAATCCTATTGCGATGGCTGCAGGTTTAGCCTCTTTAACAGAATTAGCGCAGGGCGATAAGCATGCACAACTGTCTGCCGGCACAGAAAAACTAGCAATGGGCTTAAAAGCTGCTGCAGAGCGTAATGGTATTGCTTTGAGTATTAATTATGTAGGTGCTATGTTTGGCTTTTTCTTTACTGAAGATGAAAACCCAATAACCACCTATGAGCAGGCAACTCAGTGTGATGCAGAAATGTTTAAAAAATTCTTTCATTTAATGTTAGATGAAGGGGTTTACCTTGCACCTTCAGCCTATGAAACTGGCTTTTTATCAACTGCACATACTGATGAAATAATTGAAAAAACATTAGCGGCTGCTGATAAGTGTTTTGCTCAATTGTAAGTAATCTGGGAGCAGGTTAAGCCATAACTCTGAACAATGAGCTGAACAATAAGCTGAACAATAAACAAAAAAACGCTAGCGGTATTAATACTGCCAGCGTTTTTTATTGTTTGCATGTGTTATCAACTTATAGCCAATGAAAAATAGCTATATCTTCGAAAAGTATTAAGCGCTCAGCTCACTTTGAATCCAATCTAAACCGTCTTGCCAACCTAAATTTAAACCGTCAAATATTCTTAAATTCCAACCATCATGCTCGCGCATAGTGGCTAAATTCTTCACTTGCTCTTTACTTTCCTTATCGTAAGTTATCACAGCTATAGCTGTTAAATTTTCATGGGAAGCCACATTGAGTTTAGCTTCAAAGGAAAGATCATATTGATGAATTTTATTAACTAATACTGCAAAATTACTTGAAAATGTTTTAGCTAAAAAATCATCATATTCTTCAGTCATCTCTAACGAAATATCAACACCTTTATTTACAATGACTTCTGCGATATGGTCATTTAAAATATTGATTTTAGCAAAACTAAGCTGGTGTTTAATCATACGGCCGTCCAATCTTATTGTACCCTTGAACAATACTACTACATATAATTGTTTTATCCAGTTCAAAAGTTAAATAACAATTGTTCTCTTATAGATTATAGTTTCATAAGTTAATAACAAAAAAACGCCACTCTAAAATATCTCGAAAAAATATTTACTCTCCTCATAGAAAAAATTTATATTAATTCAAAATTAAAGAAAATGGTCAAATAGTTGAACAGTCACTTTCTCGCCAGCCATCACTTTGCCTTGATCTTGTGGCAATATAATAAAGCAATTAGCTTTAGCTAAACTCGATAAAATTCCAGAGCCTTGTGCCCCCGTTGACTTTACTATATTTTCACCTGCATCGTTAACTGACAAATAGCCTCGTTGAAAGTCCATACGCCCCGGTGATTTACGTAAGTCAGAAACACATTTAACCGTGAGCTGAGTTCGCTGTAACGATTGTGCGTTTTGCATTTTAGTTAAAGCAACTAACGCTAATTGATGAAAAGTAACTAATGCTGAAACTGGGTTACCCGGTAAACCAAAAAATACACTGTTAGGTAGTTTCCCAAAAGCAAATGGCTTACCAGGTTTCATCGCTATCTTCCAAAAACCAATTTCCCCTAAATCATCTAATACCGTTTTAGTGTAATCTGCATCGCCCACAGATACTCCACCAGAAGAAATAACTGCATCAGCTTGTTGATCAGCGCTTATAAATGCGGCTTTAATCGCCTTAAAATCATCCTCGATAATGCCAAAATTAATGACTTCAACATGTAGCTTTTCCAGCATCGCTGATAATACAAAGCTGTTAGTTTCATAAATATCGCCTGAGCGCAATGCTTGTCCTGGTATCTTTAACTCATCACCAGTAGCGATTAAAGCGACTTTTAGTTTTCGATAAACACTCACTTTAGCCACACCTAACGAAGCTAATACACCTATATCAACCGCTGATAATTTTCTACCGGCCTGTAATACTTGTTGGTTAATTTTAATATCTTCGCCTGAATTTCTAATATTGTCGCCAAAACTCTTTTCTTGTAAAAAAGTGATCTGCTCGCCATCAACACTAACATTTTCTTGCATCTCAACCGTATCGCAGTCACTTGGCATTTTCGCGCCTGTCATAATACGAATACATTCACCTGCTTTACATTCTCCTTCAAAAGGCGCACCCGCCATTGACCGACCGACCATTGTTAGGGTTTTATTCTTAGCTAAACTTGCCACTGCAAAAGCATAACCATCCATAGCTGAATTATCATGCGGCGGCACATTTAAAGGGCTAACAATATCTTTAGCTAAGACGTAATTTAACGCCTGCTCAATAGGTAAAGTTAAAGTGTCGGTAATAGAGGAAACTTGCGCTAACATATTAGTTAACGCGTCTGCAAAGGGTAAAAGTCCTGGTGCTGAGCAACAATCTGACATAAAAACTCGCTTAAATATTACATAAATAAATAGATATTGTTTCTTTCACGATTTAATTCGCTTTAAATTGAATAAATTTTAACTTTGAAAGATCAACATCCTCTAACTAAGCTTAGTATCTCTATATCGCGACGAATTTAATAGTACTAAAAACACAGTTTTATTGATTTTGATCACTATTGTGCACACGAAAAAGAATTACCATCAATTCATCAGATTAAGATATACTCAAATAAGTACAGAGCTCAGCAAGAGCTTCATTTATAACACCGAGCTAGCCCAGCTAAAGTTACTTTAGTAATTATGTTGTGCTATGCCGTAGCTAAGCCCTTATATTGTAATAATATTATTTATAGCTTAGTTGCCAGGGTTAACAAGGAAACGCGTTAGCCTCCCTACATTTGGAAAGGTGACATGTTAACAGACAATTTTGGCCGTAGGTTTTCATACCTACGACTTTCGATTACTGATGTTTGCAATTTCAGTTGCACTTATTGTTTGCCTGATGGTTATCAGTGCGATCAGCCGCGTGATTTTTTATCCATTCCTGAAATAAAACGCATTGCTAAAGGCTTTGCTGAATTAGGTACTGAAAAAATTCGTATTACCGGTGGCGAGCCAGCACTGCGTAAAGACTTGCCTGAAATAATCCGTATTTGTAAACAAACTCCCGGCATCAAAAAAGTCGCGATTACTAGCAATGGTTTTAAACTGCCTGAGCATTTACCGCAGTGGTTAGATGCCGGTATTGACGCTATTAATATTAGTATCGACAGCTTAGATCCTCGCCAATTTCACGCGATAACAGGCCACGACAAGCTTAATACAATTCTTGAAGGTATTGATATGGCATTAGCCGATGGCAGAGCTTCGGTTAAGGTTAATACCGTGCTAATGCGTGAATATAGTGGCAAAGACATTCAAAGTTACCTCAACTGGCTGAAAGACACGCCTATCACCCTACGCTTTATTGAGTTAATGCAAACTGGCGATAATAAAGAATTTTTTGATGCACAACATGTGCAAGGTGCTCGTATTAAGCAAAACTTAATTCTTGATGGCTGGCTTCCTGTTATTCAAAATAAATCAGCAGGCCCTGCGCAAGAATTTTATCATCCTGATTACCAAGGAAAAGTAGGGTTAATAATGCCCTACTCTAAAGACTTTTGTAATACTTGTAATCGCTTACGCATTAGCTCAAGTGGTAAATTACATTTATGTTTATTTGGTGAAGAAGGCTTGTCATTACGTGAAGAATTACAAAGTGATGATCTTAAGCCGCTACAGCATAAAATAGTTTCTTTACTGGGTGATAAAAAAGCGACCCATTATTTACATGAAAAGCTTACTGGTGCCACTAAGCACCTGGCTATGCTAGGAGGTTAACAATGCTTATTCAAGATATTGGTGACCTAAATAACAAACATCTAGCTGTTGACTGTTTGGGTGTAGTTTTGGCAGGTGGCTTATCGTCTCGTATGGGGCAAGATAAAGCGCAGCTTACGCGTTCGAACGACACCTTAAACAAGGCCTCAACACACAGCTGGGCACAAACGTCTGGGCAAAGCATGTTGGATTTTTCTAAGCAGTTATTAACAGATTCTGGCATCGCTAATATTGTCATTAGTGGTGACCACCATCAAATACCTGATTTAGTGCCACAATCTGGACCAGTTGGTGGAATTTACAGTGTTTTAGCGCATTGTTTACAACAATACCCTGAACATTTACAACCTAAATCATTCTTGATTCTCCCCGTTGACTTGCCATTAATGACGCCTGCAGCAATAGCTGAATTACGCCTTAAAGGTGAGCTTAGCCGCAAAGCTACATTCTTTAGTGATACGCAAAAACAGATACATCATATTCCACTGTATCTACCAAATAATGCTTTCTTGAGTGCATTTTTAAGCCAAGCTTTTCATCAATATATTTTAGTAAATCAAGATTCAAATCGTGTTAAGGGTGAAAATAAAAATGCTCCATCCGTGCGCTCAATGTTAGCGAAAATACCTCATCAGGCCATTAGCAGTAAAAATAGCAAATTATTATTTAATACCAATACGCCAGAACAATGGCATCAAGCACAACAACAATTTAAGTAATCATTAAAAAATAAAATCTCATTAACTTTTCAGTAAAAATTAGTAAAGGATAAACCTATGTCAGGACATGGCGGTAAACAATTTATACCATTAAATATTGCAGTGTTAACCGTATCAGACACTCGTACCGAGGAAAATGACACCTCAGGACAAGCACTGGTTGAGCGGTTAACTCAAGCAGGTCATAATCTAGCCGACAAAGCTATTGTGATTGATGATGTCTACCAACTACGTGCACAAGTATCAAAATGGATTGCCGATGATAGCATTCAAGCAATTATATCAACCGGTGGCACAGGTTTTACCATTCGTGATAATACCCCTGAAGCATTAATTCCATTATTTGATAAAGCAGTCGAAGGTTTTGGGGAAGTCTTTCGTCATGTTTCATTAGCTGAAATTGGTACTTCAACAATTCAATCGCGTGCTTTTGGTGGCATAGCCAATAAAACCGTAGTGCTTTGTGTTCCGGGGTCAACCAACGCCTGTAAAACAGCCTGGGATAAAGTTATTAAAGAGCAGTTAGATAACAGCCATCGTCCGTGTAACTTTGTGCCGCATCTTAACTTAACAGCAGCACAATGTGAGACTCGCGGCTAATGGCAACTACTCCTAACACACCAGAGCTGAAACCAGAACTGAAACCAGAACTGAAACCAGAGCTTAGCCACCTTAATCAACAAGGTGAAGCAAATATGGTTGATGTAACTGAAAAGGCTATGACCTCGCGCACTGCAACTGCACAAGGTTTTATTAAAATGAACCGTGCGACTTTTGACTTGATCACCACAGGTAAACATAAAAAAGGTGATGTATTCGCTGTTGCCCGTATTGCAGGTATTCAAGCAGCGAAGAAATGCAGTGATTTAATTCCATTGTGTCATCCGTTAATGCTAACTAAGGTGCAAGTTGATTTCATCCTTGATGATGAAAACAGCCAAGTACAAGTGACTAGCTTATGTAGATTAACAGGGCAAACAGGAGTTGAAATGGAAGCATTAACAGCAGTATCTATCGCCTGTTTAACTTTATTTGATATGTGTAAAGCTGCAGATCCTGCCATGGTTATTCACGGTATTGAAGTATTAACTAAAGAAGGCGGTAAATCAGGTCACTGGCAAACACCATCAGCTTAAGCGACTTTCTAAAATCTAGAACCTAGGTACTAGCGCCTATGCTCTAAATAGTAGGGTTTAATTAAATTTTGAGATTATTATGATTAACATTGTTTTTTTTGCAGCTCTGAGAGAGCAACTTGATTGCGCACAATTATCAATTGCCGCAGAAGATGTAAAAACAGTTGCCGATATCAAACAACTATTGAGTGATAAAAGCGAAAAGTGGCAACAAACCTTTAGCAACGCCTCACTTTTATCAGCAGTAAATCATGACATGGTTAATGCTGAGCATCGGGTTAAATCAGGTGATGAAGTGGCTTTTTTTCCACCAGTTACAGGTGGATGATGCCAGTTAATAGCGAAATACTTATGAATAACAACATTGAACAACAAGAGATATCTATTCAAAATGAAGACTTTAGCCTAGCCGAAGAAGTGGCGTTGCTTGAGCATGATAACCTCACCGATGGCGCTGTAGTTACTTTTACTGGCAGAGTAAGAAATAACAATAATGGCAATATAGTTACCACGCTAACGCTTGAACATTATCCTGGCATGACAGAAAAGTCGCTTGCCAAAATAATTATCGAAGCTAAAGAGCGTTGGAATATAGGTCGTGTAAAAGTTATTCATCGTATTGGCGAATTAACCATTGGCGATCAAATAGTGTTTGTTGGCGTGACGAGTAAACACCGTCAAGATGCCTTTGCCGCAAACGAATTCATCATGGATTATTTAAAAGTCAGTGCCCCTTTTTGGAAAAAAGAGCGTATTAATCATAACGGTGAAACCTCTGAAAACTGGCTTGATGCAAAAACTACTGATACTGACAAAGCAGATCTTTGGGGCTAATGTGTTACGTTTTTTGTTATTATCGGTTACCTATATTTGCTTAAGCTTATTCTCTGCCAAGAGTAGTCAAGCGATACAAGCTAATGAAAATAATTTAAGAATTGCCGTAGCCGCTAATTTTACACCCGTACTCAATATATTACTCGAAGATTTCACTAAACAAACGGGCATACCCACACAAGTAATTAGCGGCGCTAGTGGCGCATTATTTTTACAAATAACACACGGTGCGCCGTTTGATATTTTTCTGAGCGCTGATAGTCGTCGCCCAATCGAGCTTGAGCAAACCGGCTTTACCGTAGAAAACAGTAGAAAAACCTACGCTTTAGGTCAACTCGCTTATTATTCTTCACTTCACACCGATAAAGAAATAAATAACGCGACTTCTTTATTAGCAATACTTAATACGCCCCCCCAACGTTTTGCCATCGCTAATCCTGATATTGCCCCTTATGGTAAGGCAGCTAAAGAAACTTTAATATCTTTAGGTTTATGGCAAATTTATCAACCTCGTTTAATTACCGGCATCAATATTGGACAAACTTTCACACAATTGCGCAGTAAAGCGGTAAGTAGTGGTTTAATTGCTAACAGCCAATTAATCTTAAATAATTTATCAGGTGTTGTCATTCCAAGTGATTTACATCAACCAATAGAACAACAATTAGTTATTATTCGCGCCAGCAAACAGCAAGCTAACGCACAAAAACTAATGGATTTTCTATTATCAGATGCCACTAAACAAATTATCGAAAGTTATGGTTACGCAAAGTCTTCGGTGCCTGTTTCATTACCAGAAAGTAAGTTGAGCCCACAATGATAAATTCTGATCTACAAGCACTAATTACTACCCTAGAAATGGCAGCGTTAACAACAATAATTTTATTAATTATTGGTACGCCTCTCGCTTGGTATTTAGCTAAAATGACCAGCCGTTCTAAGGTTATTATTGAGGCCATAGTTGCCTTACCTTTAGTGTTACCGCCAACCGTATTGGGGTTTTATCTATTAATCGCTTTTTCACCCGAGTATTTGCCCGGACAATTGTGGCAACAAACAACAGGGCAACAGCTTGCTTTTAGTTTTTCAGCCATTGTTATTGGTTCAGTTTTATATTCTCTGCCATTTGTTGTACAACCGTTACAAAAAGCTTTTGAACAATTAGGCGATTCATTATTAGAAGCAGGAGCCTTACTTAATGCAGGGCCTATCGACCGATTTTTCTCTATTGTTTTACCTTTAACTAAAGCTAGTTTCATTACCGCCGCCACTTTAGGCTTTGCTCATACTGTTGGTGAATTTGGTATTATTTTGATGATTGGCGGAAATATCCCAGGCGAAACTAGAGTGCTTTCTATTGCCTTGTTTGATCATGTTGAAGCCTTTGATTATACCCGAGCACATATTCTCTCAATCGGTTTGTTAATCGGTTCTCTGATCATATTAGCGGCTATTTATTGGTTAAATTTACCCAAAAGAGCAGGCACTAAAACAACTCTCATAGGCAAAGCTAACTAATGAACAATAACCCTCCACAGCTAAATATTGATATCAGCCTTAGTTACTCACAATTTAATTTAGTGATAAACCAAGCTATTCCCTTAACAGGCATCACAGGTATTTTTGGTCACTCAGCCTCAGGAAAATCGACCTTGTTACGTGCTATTTCGGGGCTAGAAAAAAGTGTATTCGGCAATATCAGTTTAGGTAAAATAAAACTTGTCTGCACAGAGCAAAAAGTCTATTTGAAGCCTGAAGCGCGTCATGTTGGTTTAGTATTTCAAAACAGCCGCTTGTTTGATCATTTAACTGTGTTAGGCAATTTAGAGTATGCAGTCAAACGTTGTAAAAATAATCAACTTTTTATCGATGATATAATTGAGTTAACTAAACTAAAAACTTTACTTAATAATCACATCAATGAGCTTTCCGGTGGTCAACAACAACGTGTTGCCTTAGCCAGAGCAATACTCGCAGAGCCTAATTTATTGCTACTTGATGAGCCATTAAGCGCTCTTGATCAACAAAGTAAAACACAGTTATTAACTATGATGCTGGCTATCCAAAAGCAGCTTAATTTGCCTATATTATATGTCAGCCACTCCCTTGATGAATTGCAACAAGTATGTGATAACCTACTAGTAATGGCCCAAGGCAAAGTAAAAGAGTTTGGCAATATTCACCAAGTAATTCACAACTTAAATCATCAACTAGGTGACGACCTTATTGCACAGCAAACCAGCTTATCTTTACCTATAACAAAGCTTTGTGATGGTTACGGCTTAACAACATTAACGCTCCAAGATAAGCAAAAAATTTATCTTGAATACGATGCAAGCTTTAAAGATAAAATCAATAATGGTGAGCTACGCTGCTTTATTCTAGCCAGTGATGTCAGCGTTACCCTAACGGAGCCAACTAATAGCTCTATCGTTAATCACTTATGCGGTACAATTAACGCCATTAAACAAAATAATAACAAAGTATTACTGACAGTAAATTGCGGTGAGCAAAATTTTTATGTTGCTATCAGCGCTTTTTCACAACAAAAACTAGCGCTCATTGTTCAGCAACAAATATATTTACAGTTTAAAGCCAGTGCAGTACGTACTTTTATTCATTAACTCAACATTAATCATTATCACTTTTAAAGAGCAGGACAACACGTGTTAAGCAATCAAGAGCAACTCAAATACTCACGTCAAATTATGTTAGATAAGGTTGGCACTAAAGGTCAACTTGCACTGCGTAACGCCAAAGTTCTTATTTTAGGGGTTGGTGGTTTGGGTAATCCTGCAAGTTTATATTTAGCGGCTGCAGGTGTTGGCACACTTTACATTGCTGATGGCGATAACATTGAGATCAGTAATTTACCACGTCAAATTTTATTTTCAGAAGCAGATATCAATGAAAATAAAGCCGACACGGCAGCAGAGAAGTTACAACAGCAATTTCCTGATACAACCATTGAAGCCATTGATGAAATGCTTGATATTGAGCTGTGCGATTATTACTTGCCACAAGTCGATTTAGTACTAGATTGCTCTGACAATATTCAAACCCGTTACCTTATCAATCAAGCTTGCGTACAACACAAAGTGCCATTAATTGTTGGCGCAGCTACAGGGTTTGATGGTCAACAACTGACTATTGATCCGCGCGACGAGACCAGTGCTTGTTACCATTGCTTGTTTCCTGTTGCAGAGAAACCGCCCGCCAATAATTGCCAAACCGTTGGAATTATTGGTCCAGTATTAGCAATGATTGCCGGCATGCAAAGCTTACAAGCAATTAAGTTATTAACAGATAATGAAGTGCAAATTAATCAATTGAATTTACTCGATGGTTTGGCGAATAAATGGCAACAATTTAACATGAAGAAACAGAGTAATTGTACTGTATGCGGTAATACTTCAGCAGATAATACTTAAGTAGGATATGTGAAATAGATAAAGCTAGATAGAGAAGCGCGAACAAGTTGTCGCCTACAAACATGCAATAACCTATTAACGGGATTTTAATCGCGCAGCTCTTAAACATTTATTCTGAACAATCAACTCTCAGTAATTACACCCAAACTAAAAGTACATCCTGAACTATTAATTACCAACTCAGTGCCTTTTTCTGTTTGTTGCTCACTAGCAATCTCAGCCCATTGATAATAAATATTTCGATGAACTTTAGCGGTTAAATTTCGGCGAACCGTCACATACAAATCACCGTTTTCATTAATAGTTAATGGATGTTCTGCATCAAGTAAAAACTCATCACCTAAGTTAGTGCTTACCTTCATTTTTCGTGAATTATTATGTGACTTTTCTTCATCAACAGTTAGCCCGTCATCAAGCCAACACCATTGAGTTAAAACAAAAGGCGCCTCTTCTACGCTAATTTTTACTTTTTCAACTGGGGTAACTAAAAAATAGGCTTCGCTTGAATCTTCAACTTCTTTAATTAATACCGAAGCAAACAATTTAACTAACGGCAGACGTTTAAAAATTGTGCCATTGTAGAACCAATCACCATTGGTTTTAATAGTAATGTCTATTTCACCACAATAAGGCGGATTCCATAACTCAACTGGTGGTAAGCCCTTACTGTGCTCATTCAATTGACGGGTGATTTGCTCTAACGACATATAACACCTTTTGTGAAAAAGTTTAACGTGTAAAAATATACATTACATTCATAATAAGCATTTAAGATAAAATAATATTATCGCTACAACTACTGCCTTATGAGTTAACATAAGACATTGAAACGCGACAAGGATTTTTATGTTTCTCAATCACCTTATCAGCAAGTTAAGTTTAATCAGTTGCGTTACTTTGCTTATCATCGCATGTAGCCAACCCAATAACAAAGCATACAACAATATGACTATTACCGAGCCACAAACCACAGTGACTATTAAGCCACCTGTCGCTAAAAAAAATCCACATACCATGGTTAATCATAATCATACTCGCATAGATGATTATTACTGGATGCGTGACGATAGCCGTACCGATCCAGAAATATTAGCTCATTTGGCAGCTGAAAATGCTTATGCAACAGCACAGCTAAAACATACAGAAGTATTGCAAGAACAAATTTTTCAAGAGATCAAAGCACGTATTGATAAAGACGATAGTTCAGTACCTACCAAAAGAGGAAAATTTTTCTATTCAAGCCAAATGCTAGGTGACAATGAATACCCTATTTATGTTAGAGCAACTGACTTTGCTGGCAGTAACCTTGAAGAGTTACTTAACGTTAACGAACTTGCCAAAGAGCATGATTATTATCAAGTAAGTGGTTTAACCGCTAGCCCAGATGGTAAGTTACTAGCCTACGGTGAAGATACCTTTAGCAGACGCGTATACACAGTCAGATTTAAAAGCATTGCCAACAACCAATTATTAAATGAAACACTTGAAGGCACTAGCGGCAATATTGTTTGGGCTAACGATAATAAAACTGTTTATTACATTAAAAAAGATCCTCAAACATTATTAGGTTATCAAGTATTTAAGCATACCTTAGGTACGCCGCAAGCTGATGATGAATTGATTTATGAAGAAACAGACAATGCTTATTACACCTATTTAAGTAAATCTAAAGACGGCAGTAATATCTTCATTTGGCATTCAAGTACTGAATCAAGTGGTGTGTCTATTATTGATGCAAACAGCACAACAGCAAAACCGAGCATGTTTATTCCTCGTGAAGAAGGACACGAATACTCAATCGCCAAATTAGGTGACTGGTATTACATACTGACTAACTGGCAAGCTACTAACTTTCGATTAATGAAAGTGCAAGAAACAAAGATCGGTGACAAAGCCAATTGGCAAGATGTTATTCCTGCTAATGATGACGTTAAGCTGGAAGATTTTGAATTATTTACCGATCACCTTGTTTATCAACAACGTGAAAATGGTATTACTCGCGTTACAATTGAGCAACTATCAACAGGCAAAAAGCAACAGCTGAGCTTTAATGACAGCGCCTATTCATTAGAGTTATATGGTAATAATGAACTAGATAATTCTGCGCTGCGTGTACATTACGATAGCTTTACCACACCCGGTACCGATTATGATATCGACTTAATTAGTTTTGATAAAAACCAGTTAAAACAAACAAAAGTATTAGGTGACTTTACCCGTAACAACTACGCTTCAGAGCGAATATTTGTTACTGCCCGAGATGGTAAACAAGTGCCTGTATCGTTAGTTTACCGTAAAGATAAATTCAAAAAAGATGGTACTAACCCAATACTACAATATGCCTATGGCTCTTATGGTCATACTATCGATCCTTATTTTTCGTTAAGTCGTTTAAGTTTATTAGACCGAGGTTTTGTATACGCTATTGCCCATGTACGGGGCTCTGAAATGCTAGGGCGACCGTGGTATGAAGACGGTAAAAAATTGAACAAAATGAATACTTTTACAGATTTTATTGATGTAACCAAAGCGCTCACCGCACAAGGTTATGCCGCTAAAAATAAAGTGTTCGCCGCAGGCGGTAGTGCAGGTGGTTTATTAATGGGTGGCATTATTAACATGGCTCCTGAATTATACCTAGGTATTGCCGCAGCCGTACCGTTTGTTGATGTAGTGACTACTATGCTCGATGAAAGCATTCCGCTTACCACCAATGAATTTGATGAATGGGGTAACCCGAAAGACAAAGTGTATTACGACTACATGCTATCGTACTCACCATATGATCAAATCAAAGCACAAAACTACCCAAATATTCTTATCACAACAGGGTTACATGATTCACAAGTGCAATATTTTGAACCTATGAAATGGGTAGCTAAGTTGCGCGAATATAAGACTGACGACAACTTATTAATATTTAAAACCGATATGGAAGCCGGACATGGCGGCGCATCGGGACGTTTTAAACAAATTTATGAAACAGCCTTAGAGTACAGCTTTTTTATTGATTTACTTAATAAAAAAGATATATTAAATAACAAATAATATTAACAATACGATGAATTATTAATCTGAAGGGAACTATAATGAAATGTAAACTGGCTTTGTTGTTTGTATTAAGCCTTCCTTTATCTGCAGAGGAAGTAACACCTGATAATTGGCATTTTTCTGGTAATATCGCCTACAGTAATCGCGCACTGGATGGCACTATTGTTAATCAAACAGAAGATAATAACGGGCAATTTGGTGAGTTATTCACTACTGGCAACGAAATGAACGTTGGTACTAGTTCAAGTACAATGGTGGAGCTTGCGGTGCAATACAAGCGCTATGGGGTTGGTTTAAACTATATGCCTACCTCGTTTAACGGAGAAGGCACGGCACTTGTTGCTGCAAGCGGTGATAATGCAGGCTTTTTTGTGCAAAGCCCCTTAGACTCTCAAATTGATGTTGAGATGTTGTTAGCAAATTTCTATTACAATATTATTCAAACTCCCGATACAGTATTTGGTGTTGGCTTAGGCTTAGGACAAACCAGTATTGACTTTAATATTAAGCCTG
Source organism: Colwellia echini (assembly GCF_002843355.2). Lineage (GTDB taxonomy): Bacteria > Pseudomonadota > Gammaproteobacteria > Enterobacterales > Alteromonadaceae > Colwellia > Colwellia echini. The sequence continues at coordinate 164,223 of NZ_PJAI02000001.1, read as the reverse complement.
AGTTAGGTAATGACCTTGCCTATACTGGAGACCAACCTTTTGGATTTTTAAACCTTCACTTTTCAAGTAATTATAACCGTTTTCTCTATGGTTTTTCTTTAAATGGCATCAATGCAGCTTTTAGTGGCGTTGATGTAGATTATTCTGACTATAGAGTCGACCTTGGTTATCGAGTAAGCGATGCGGAAATCAAAATTGATATTATTGGTGGTTACCGACTCATTAACTTTGCACTTGATATAGAGGATGGCGAAGATAAAGCAGCCACTGATATCAGTTTATCCGGGCCTTTTCTTGGCATCACAGTTACCTATTAATAATTACTATAGTGGCCAGTTTAACTGGCCACTTTTTAACCTACTCTTAAACCACAACTCTAGCTTGATAAGTTTATCAATTCGAAGTGAATTTCATTTTAATAGCTAACTTATTGTCAGTAATAACAATTAAAAAATAAATAAATCATCCAAAAATAGTACAATCGCTCAATTTATACCCTATTCAATTGCTAGAGCTAGCTATTGCTATAGTTCAATCACGCGCCTTAAATTTGAATACCCTTCATCAATACCACTTCGATAACTAACTGAATTTAAATACTTAAGTGGCTAAATCAAGTTAATAAAGTAACAGTTAGAAAAACCTTTATTCAACCAGTATCAGGTTAAGTTAACTATTAATAATATTCATCTTGCGTATGACGAAATTATTATACTACTATTAAAAACCAGAATGGTGATTGTTGTCTGTAGTAAGTTGAATGTATACAATAGTCAAAATCAATATATTCCTTGTTCAAGGCAAAATATATCCGGAGAGATAAATAATATGCAGTTACTAAGTCAAATAAAAATTCAAAGCCGGATTATTATTTTAGTGGTCATTCCACTAATAGCAACCTTATTACTAGCTTACGAAAAGCTAAATAGTGGCTTTGTTGAACAAGAAAAAATTGTTAAATTAGATATTGTTTTAGACTATGCCGGCGTTTCTTCCCCTTATCTCAATAGTATACTTAAAGAAGCTTTTTACACTCGATTATATATTGACAGTAATCCAGATAAAGCAGAAATCTATAAGAGAAAAATGTTAGATATTAGGTTGAAAGCACAAGAAGCAGAGAGAGCTTATATAACTTTTATTGATGATCACGCCCATGATTTATCTCAATTTGCAGTTTTAGAACGCGAGATTAAAGGTATAAGAAAACTCATTGGTGAGTTTAAATATATACGGGGTGCTGCAGACAGTAAAACACATAGAACATTTGATTATCAACAAGAGCTGGGGAGAGAGTTACATACCATGTATGAAATGAATTTTCTCGGTAAAAGGTTGCTAAGTTCATTAAGTGAAATTGTTTCTATCGCCAGTCAAAATGAGAAATTAGGGTTGATGTCTAATGCTTATTACAACTTACTGCTTGCTAATGCTGAAACCGCTGTCCATAACAGTTTTGTTTTTGCTGCAATGAATACCACGTTAGATGTTTATGTTTTTGGCCTTATTTATAGCAGCGCAACTAAAAAAGCCACTAATTTAGAGCTTTTTGTGAACTTTTCTACAGATGTAGGTAAAGATGCCTACAGAAAACTCACCACCGATAAAAACTACCTATTAGGAGAAGAGGTTGCCATTTTAGCCAGAGGAGATATTTACAACCAGGTTAATAAACCTTTAGATTTAGGCGAAATTGACTTTGATAAAGCCAGCACCGAGATATTTAAACTATACCAAGATGCAATGGATACCGTGTTAGATGAATTATTAATGACCAAAAATGATCTCGTTGCCGACGCTGAACAGGTTGTTTACGAAACCATCACATTAATGGTCATGTTACTGGCCTTTATATCTGTTATTTCATATTTAATCGGGCACAGTATTTCAAATCCACTTAAACACATGGTGAAAACTTTTGCTAAAATCGCAAAAGACAAGGACATGTCAATAAAACTGAACAATCAAGGTAAAGATGAATTATCTGAATTAGCGACTGCATTTAATAGCTTATTAAGTAGCATTCATACTACGTTAAACCACGTCAAAGACGAAGCTGTTATCATCAATTGCACAACCAACGATATCGTTATATCCATGGATGACTCATTAACACTATCGCACAATCAATCGCAAGCAACTGACAGTATATCGGTTGCCATAACAGAAATGACCTCAACCATAGAAGAGGTTGCCTCAATGGCCACACACACGTCAGATGCAGTACAAAATGCGAATGATATATCCATAAGAAGTACTGAAAATGCTACATTAAGTAAAGCCATGATGGAAAAATTAACTTCCGAGCTAGGTAATACCAGTATAGTTATCAATAGCCTAAATGAAGAAACAATCCTAATTGGTAACGTATTAAATGTAATTCAAGGCATTGCTGAACAAACGAATTTACTCGCTCTCAATGCAGCCATAGAAGCGGCAAGAGCAGGAGAACAAGGGCGAGGCTTTGCTGTCGTTGCTGACGAAGTTAGGAATCTAGCTGGCCGTACTCAGGAGTCAACCGAATTAATACGCCAACAAATTGAAACATTACAAAAAGGTGCTGAAGCTGCCACATCAAATATGGAAAACTTACAAGCTGAAGGGCAAAAAGCCGTAGAGATAGTTATAGAAGGTGTTGAGTCTGTGAATGTGATGAAAGGTGAGCTCGACAACATTATGGAAATGGCAGTACAAATTGCCACAGCGGCAGAAGAGCAATCACATGTATCAAACGAGATTAATGAACGTATTTTAGCGATTAAAGATGATGCTGATAAAATTACTAATCAAACTAACCAAACATCTCAATCTGCTCAAGGATTAAAAACCACAGGCGTTAGATTGAATTCTTACATAAGCGAATTTCAACTGGATAAATAACATAACAAACCACATAAATAAAAGCGCTGCCTAATATAAATATTAGCTAGCGCTTTTATTTTACCTATCAAAATACAACTACTTCCCTACTGTAAAAATTGTCTGAATATGGCTTAATCCCAGTTAAAATAAGATATTAACTGAGGTACGATAGACTCGTTTGTAAATTTATGTAAAAAGGCTGTATAGGTATAACTACATTGATTACACTGCCTAAAGAGTTTATTTTTTATTTTAAAGAGTTATTTTCATATGTCCCGTCGCTTTCGACACCTACTACCATTACTATCAAGCTTAACGTTACTCGCTTGTAGCAGTACCTCAGAAGTAGATGAAAAACTAAAAGACCTACCGCTCCCCAAGCATTGGCAAGGTCATGAGCAAGAAATTAAACAAACCCTACCCGTTGAGAATAACTGGTTGGCTGAACTTAATAATGCTCAAGCACATGAGTTAGTTAATAAAGCTCTGGCAAACAACCATCAATATGCGATTCAAGCTTATGCACTTGATATAGCTGAGCAGGAAATGATAGTTACCGGCAGTGAACTTTGGCCTGAATTAGACTTAGCATTTCGCAGTGGTCGTAACAAAAATAACGACACTGATACCTACAGTAATACTAACTCACTGAATTTACAGTTGAGCTATGAAGTCGATATTTGGGGTAAGTTATCCGACGCTGATCGCCAAGCTAACTTTAATTACCTTGCCCAAAAATCTACATTTGAGCAATATAAACAGCAGCTTGTGGTTAATGTACTCAACACTTGGTTCCGTGTTATTGAAGCAGACAAGCTACTAGCGCTTTATCAAAACCGAGTGGCAAACTCTCAGCAAAACTTAGCCATTATTGAATCGGGCTATCATTCAGGTTTAACCACTGCACTCGATGTTTACTTAACGCGTAACGACTTAAATAACGAGTTAACTCGCGTTTCAGAACAACAAACCGTAAAAACTAAAGTGATCAGAGAGCTTGAATTACTTGTCGGTGAATACCCCAAAGGTGAATTATTAGTTAACGCCAACTTACCATTATTAACTTCTGAAATACCTGTTGGCTTACCATCAGAATTAATTAGTCGTAAGCCTGAATTAAAAGCCAGCTGGTATGAATTACTCGCTCAAGACGCCGGTTTAGCTTATGCACATAAACAGCGTTTTCCAAGTATTGTATTATCAGGTACTCTTGGTGATTCAAACCCAGACATTAGTGAGTTACTCTCAGGTTCATCACTTGCCTGGTCTTTACTAGGCAGTATTTCAGCGCCAATTTTCAATGCGGGAAGACTAAAAGCTAATGAACAAAAAGAACGATTAGCGCTTAAACAAGATGAACAGCAATATCTTGATACGCTTTACACCGCTTTTAGCGATGTTGAAAATGCTATCACTACAGAACAAAACTTAAGAAATAGTTACAACACTATGTTAGCCGCAGAAGAAAACGCAAAAATTGCAGCAACCTTATCCTTCGAGCAATACCAAAGCGGTTTAGTTGACTATATTACTGTGCTCGACGCACAAAATAGGTACTTTGATGCACAAAGTAATTTAATACAAATTAAAAATAGGCTGATAGCCAATAGAATTAATTTACATCTTTACTTGGGTGGCGATTTCACCACACCGTCACTTGAAAATAAGGCCAATTAAACATGTCTACAGCTAAGCACTCAAACAACACAACTTCTAACGATAATACATCTAGTAAACATAGTGACAATATGAACGATAACCCTAAGACTCAAACTGGCTATAAAAAAATATTATTACCGGTAATTATCATTATTATCACCATCGCATTGGTTATGTTAATTACCAATAATCCACCAGAAAGCCAACGTGGTAAACCATCAAAAGCACCACAAATGACAGTAGAAACTATTACTATTCAGCCGCAAACATATCCGGTAATGATACAAAGTTTTGGTACCGTGCAACCACGTACACAAAGTGTATTATTTGCCCAAGTATCAGGACAAATAACTAAAGTAAGTAAACAGTTTAGAGCTGGGGGCTTTTTCGAACAAGGCGATGTGCTAATTCAACTTGACGATAGAGATCACCGTGCAGAAGTTAACATTGCAAAAGCAAGTTTAATGTCAGCCAACCAAGCATTTCAAGAAGAAGAAGCCCGTGTCAGCCAAGCAAAAGCAGACTGGGCAAGACTAGGCAACGGCAAAGAGCCCAATGCCCTAGTGTTACGCCAACCACAACAAGAAGCCGCCAAAGCACAAGTATTATCAGCGCAAGCACAACTTGATAAAGCTCAGCTATCACTTGAGCGTACCAAAATTGTTGCGCCATTTGCAGGTCGTGTTTTAAAGAAATATGTTGATATTGGTCAAGTTGTATCAAGTAACACCCAACTTGCTGATATTTTCTCTGTTGATTACGTAGAAATACGTTTACCAATTAAGAACAAAGACTTACCACTAATGAAGTTGCCTGAAGAATACCGCAACGCCCATGAGAAATATGAATTACAAGACAGCGAAAACGAACAAATCAGTAACGTTGTTATTTCTTCTGACCTACTTGGCAAACAAGTATGGCAAGGCCAAATTGTAAGAACCGAAAGTGCCATTGATGAAATGTCACAACAATTGTATGTGGTTGCCCAAATAATTCGTCCATACGACAGCATGTATAACCAAGGTGCACAAATTAAAATGGGACAATACGTAACGGCTGAAATTACCGGCCGTGACGTCGAAAATGCTTTAGTCATACCAAGCAGTGCTATTTACCAAGGTAGTTACGTTTATACCGTAAAAGACGGTTTATTAATGCGCAAAGAGATTGAATTAGATTGGCAAAATGGTACTGAGTCTATTGTATCTCGCGGCTTAAATGCTGGAGACGAACTGGTTATTACTGCCCTAGGTCAAGTAAGTTCTGGTACACCAGTTGCGATTTCAGGAGAATTACCGAGTAACACCGCACAATCATCAGACTCAGCTAAAGGCGGAGCCAAATCACCGGCCGAACGTCGTGCAAAACTTGAACAAATGGCTGAGCAAAAAGGTATTAGCGTTGATCAATTAATTGCCGAACGAAAAGCTAAAAGAGATAAAGTAAATTCTGAAAGTACGACTAACGCGAAGGTGAATAACTAATGATTGCTTGGTTCGCTCGAAATCACGTTGCCGCCAACTTACTATTAATCACTATTGTAATAGCAGGTTTATTTAGTTTATCTAATCGTATTCCATTAGAAGTATTCCCTTCTTTTGAAACCGACCGAATTAACGTTAGCGTATCATTACGTGGCGCAACGCCTGAAGATGTAGAAAAGAGTATTTCTATTCGCATTGAAGAAGCGGTGCAAGATTTAGAGGGTGTTAAAGAAATATCTAGTCAATCATCTGAGGGATCTTCTCAGGTAAGTATTGAAGTAGATTCAGGTTACGATCCGCGCGAAATGCTCGCAGATATTAAAAGTCGCGTTGATGAAATTAATACTTTTCCAGCTGATGCCGAAAAACCCGTTGTTTCTTTAGCAACACGTAAGCGTGATGTAATAGCAGTAACGGTTGCCAGTATTTATAGTGAAAAAGAAACTCGAGAATACGCAGAACAAATACTTGATGATTTACTTAAAGATCCAGCCATCACCCAAGTAGACTTGAAAGGTGTGCGTAACTACGAAGTCTCAATTGAAGTACCACAAGACAAATTACGCCAATATGATTTAACCATTGGCCAAATTTCTGCTGCTATTGCTAACTCAAGTACCGATGTTTCTGCCGGTAATTTAAGAACCCAAGGCGGCGATATTTTACTGAGCTCTAAAGGGCAAGCTTACCGTAAAGATGAATTCGACCGAATTGCCATAAAAACCAATGTTGATGGTTCAATCATTCGTCTAAGCGATATTGCCATTGTTTCAGACTCATTTGAAGAAATGCCAGTACGCGCTCGCTTTAACGGTAAAAGAGCTGCTTTTCTTGATGTTTATCGTATCGGCCAACAAAGTGCGATAGAAGTAGCGGCGGCTGTTCGAACCTATATCAACAATAAACAAAGTAGCCTACCTGTAGGTGTTGAATTAAGCTTTTGGGATGACGACTCTCAAATTGTTAAAAACCGTATATCGACTTTAACAACAAGCGCCCTACAAGGTGGTATTTTAGTACTCGCTTTATTAACTTTATTTTTAAGACCTTCAATCGCATTTTGGGTGTTTATTGGTATACCAGTATCATTCATGGGTGCTTTTATCATGATGCCAATATTTGGCGTCACCTTAAATATCATGAGTTTATTCGCTTTTATCTTAGTTTTAGGGATTGTGGTGGACGACGCCATTGTCACCGGCGAAAATATTTATACCCATTTAAAAACCTCTGAATCAGGTGAAGAAGCAGCCATAAAAGGCACCCAAGAAGTAGCAACACCTGTGACCTTTGGTGTGTTAACAACCGTAGCGGCTTTTCTACCATTAGCTTTTATTGAAGGTAACCGTGGTGCTTTATTTGCGCAAATTCCGGTCATCGTTATTCCGGTACTGATCTTCTCTTTAATTGAGTCAAAGTTTGTTTTACCGTCGCATTTAAAAAACTTAAAGTTACGTTCACAAACCACCAAACAATCAAAATTTAGTCAACTACAACAATCATTCGCTGATGGCTTTGAACATGCAATCATTCGTTTTTATCAACCACTATTAAAGCGCGCTTTAAGTCATAAAGCCGCTACATTATTAGGTTTTGTTGGTGTCTTTTTAGTGATTGTGGCACTTATTATGAGTGGCTGGAGTAAATTTATTTTCTTCCCTCGTATTCCAAGTGAAACAATACGCGCATCAATTACTCTACCAGCTGGTACGCCATTTGAAGTAACCAATAAATACATAGTTAAAATGGCAGATAAAGCTGAGTTATTACGCGACAAGTATATTGAACCAACCACAAATAAAAGTGTAATTCTTAATATATTAGCAAGCGCAGGTGGCCGTGGTGGCGTAACAAACGAAGGTAGTGTTCGTTTTGAAATAACCCCACCAGAGTCACGTGAACTGGCGATAACCTCAAGTGAATTAGTACGTGAATGGCGAAATTTAATTGGTCCGATTCCCGGCGCTGAAAGCATAACCTTTAGAGCTGAAGTTGGTCGTTCATCGGATCCAATTGACGTACAATTAAAAGGTAATTCATTAGCCACTTTGAAAGAAGTTTCAGAGAAAGTAAAAACTAGATTAGCGACCTATCCAACAGTATTTGATATTGCTGATAGCTTGTCTAATGGTAAAGAAGAGCTGCAAATTGAATTAACTGAACAAGGTAAAGCTTTAGGTTTAACGCTTGTTGGCGTGTCAAAACAAGTGCGTGAATCATTTTTTGGTTCACAAGTACAACGTATTCAACGTGGGCGAGACGATGTACGCGTAATGGTTAGATTGCCATTAGAAGAGCGTCGTACTATGGCTGATTTAGAAGATATTATAATTACCACGCCAACAGGTGGCTCAGTTCCACTGTCTCATGTAGCCAAGTTCTTGCCGGGTAAAAGCCCGTCAACCATTTCAAGAATTGATCGCTACCGTACTGCCAATATTATTGCTGATGTTGAAAAAACCAATACCAATATGACGGTACTTCAAGCTGATTTAAAAGCTTACTTAGATGAATTAATGGTGCAATACCCAGGCGTAAGTCATTCTCTAGAAGGTGAAGCACAAGAGCAGCGAGAATCTTTTGGCTCGCTAGGTTGGGCATTAATCTTTGTATTCTTTATTATTTATGCTTTACTAGCTATTCCATTTAAATCGTACTTACAGCCACTTATAGTGATGAGCATTATTCCATTTGGGATGATAGGTGCTGTTTTAGGACATTGGATCATGGGCATGCCATTAACCATTATGAGTTTGTTAGGTATGCTTGCCTTGATAGGTGTTGTAGTTAATGACTCATTAGTATTGGTTGATTTTATCAATAAAAAACGCCTTGAAGGCGGAGAGTTGATGCAAGCCGTATTAACCGCAGGAGCATCGCGTTTTAGACCTGTTATGCTAACCAGTTTAACTACCTTTATTGGTTTAATGCCGTTATTGTTTGAGCAATCAACTCAAGCACAATTTTTAATTCCAATGGCAGTTTCATTAGGGTTTGGTATTTTATTCGCGACATTTATCACATTAATATTAGTACCGGTAAACTACTTACTTGTTGAACGTATAAAAACATTCTTGTTTGGTGAAACAACAAGTGAGCAACAAAAAATAACAACACAAGTATAATAAATAACTTACCCTGTTTTAAATAACAGGGTTATCTTTAAATAAAATAGTCTTAGTTTAGTTATAGCTAACTCAAGATACCTAATTAATTAAAAAAGAAGATATTATGAAAAAATGTTTGCTAGTAACGTGTATAACCTTAGCTTTGAGTGCTTGTAATGAGCCATCAAATTCAACTGATGCTACTAATCATGCAACAAGTGCTTCCTCAACTAAAGACGCTCAATCAAAAACCATTGCAGGTAATGAAGTATTAGTAAGTAACGAACAAGAGCTAAAGTCTGCGATTAAAAATGCCAAAGCTGGCGACAACATTGTATTGAAAAACGGTACCTACACTGACATTAAAATCAAATTTTACGGTGAAGGCACTGAACAAAGCCCAATTACTTTGAAAGCCGAAACCGCTGGTAAAGTTTTCATCGAAGGTCAATCTAACTTAGTATTAGGTGGTAACTACCTAATTGTTGATGGTTTATATTTTAGAAATGGTTACACACCAACTAAAACCCTAATTAATTTTAAAATTAACGATGAACAAATTGCTTTCAATTCTAAAGTAACTAACAGCGTTATTGAAGAATTCACTCAACTAGACAGACATACGTCAGATCACTGGGTTGAGTTATGGGGTCGCAACAATGAATTAAGTAATAACTATATTGCGGGTAAGTCTAACTTTGGCCCAACCGTTATGGTGAATTTAAAGGGTAATCAACATATAAAAAATCACCATCAAATTATCAATAACCATTTTGGCCCTCGCCCAAGAAAAGGTGGCCCTCATGGTGAAACCTTACAAATTGGTAACAGCTATACCTCAATGACACCTTCTTACACCAATGTTGAAAACAACTTTTTTGATCGTTGTAACGGTGAAGTAGAAATAATTTCAAGTAAATCAAACTACAACCAATTTAAAAACAACGTTTTCTTTGAAAGTGAAGGTTCGTTGGTAGTACGCCACGGTAACTACGCAACTATTGACGGTAACATGTTTATTGGTAATGGTGAGTCTGAAGAATTTGGTGGTATTCGTGTTGTAAATACAGGTCACTGGATCACAAATAACTACTTCTACAAGTTAACGGGTGAAAAATTTAGAGCACCAATTGCGGTAATGAACGGTATTCCTAAGTCACCACAAAACAGATACAACCAAGTAACTGATGCCGTTGTTGCTTTCAACTCGTTTGTTGAAACACCAACACCTTGGTATTTCAGTGTTGGCTCTAACGTAGAGCAAAGTGCTGTATTACCTGCCTCTGAAATTCGTTCTGCAAGACCAACTCGTACTGTTTTCGCTAACAACTCTATTTACAATACAGACACTGCCGAACACCCTATTTATAATTACGACAAAGTTGACGGGATTACCTTTAAAAATAACTTTTCTAATAACGCCAACAAAACGGGTATAGCAACTGACGGTATTATCACGCAAGCCATGACCATGGAAAAAGTTAGCCAATACTTAGTAGTGCCAACAACTAACAACACTGATGTTTATAACGGTTTTGACTTTGATAAGATCACGACTGACTTATTAGGCCATGAAAGAGCTGATCATAAAGCTGTTGGCGCATTTATTAGCCCTGTAGCTAAAGGTACTAGCTTATTTGATAGAACTAAATACGGTACTAACTGGTTTGTAGCAGAGAAAGAAGCTAAAGAAGCAACTACTTTCAAAGCCCTTACCACTGAAGAGTTAACACAAGCGCTAGCTAATGCAACTTCTGGTGACATTATTGAACTAACAGCTGCAGAATATACAGTTGATAGTACACTTGATATCAATAAAGAAATCACCTTTGTTTCTGCTGATAAAGAAAACAAAGCAATCATTAACTTTACTTCAGCTGATACTGCGTTTTCTATGCAGCCAAAAGGCTACTTACATTTAGATAGCGTGATAATCAAAGGTAACAACAAGCAAAATGCTTTCACAACCTTAGATAAAAATATGTCTAAAGCGTATGATTTATCAATTAAAAACTCGACAGTTAGTAACTTCATAAGCGTATTAGAAGTATCTAAAGCATCATTTGCCGACAACATTACTGTTGAAGATTCAGTTATCAGTAATAACCAAAATGGCTTCATCTTAAATAAAGAAAATGATGACAAAGGTGATTACAACGTTGAATTCTTAACGATTACTAACACTACGTTTGACAACAACGCTGGTTTAATCGTTGATTACCATCGTGGTGGTTATGATGAGTCAACTATTGGTGGTAACTTCGTTTTTGAAAACAACACAGTAACCAACTCTGGCGTAAAAGGTGGTTTATTAATGAAAAACCGCGGTATTGTTAAAGTATCATTTGCTAACAATACTTTTAAAAATAACCCAGTTAAATTAATTGCCATTCTTTGGGGTGAAAAAGGTCAAAAACCAATTAATAACACTATGGTTAATTCTGGTGAAGTTGAAGTGGTTCAAAACTTAGAAATGAAATTAATGTATTAATACTAAGTCTAAAATTAAGCCTAAAATTATAACTTTAGCTGTAATGTAAATTATGGCTAAAGTTGTAAGCTAGAGTTAGTTAATGACTATATTAATAACAACTGCATCAACTAGTAGCACTAATTAAATTTGATTAGCATTGCAAGTTGATGATTATTTTAAACGTATAATAACTCCTAATTCCCCCCCATTCCCTCGGGACAATGCAAACTTAAGCCAATATTAAGCGTGATTTAATACAATAATGGCATAACCTTTAAAAAACCCTACAAATATGAATTTTTTGCTTGTCAACATAAGGCAAAATACAATACAATCGCCCCGCTGTTAAAGAGCAGCACGCATACTCTTCAAATACTTGTCTAATAATAGTCATATACTTTTCGAATATGTAGTAGTACATCTCAATGGTGGCTATAGCTCAGTTGGTAGAGCCCCGGATTGTGATTCCGGTTGTCGAGGGTTCAAGTCCCTTTAGCCACCCCATCTTTTACTTCTTCCTGAAGTAGTAGTTCAAAAAAGTTAAACATGTCGGTGATTAGCGCAGCTTGGTAGCGCACTTGGTTTGGGTCCAAGGGGTCGCAAGTTCGAATCTTGCATCACCGACCACTTTTGATTACTTATCTCCCTAAAAATTCAGATAAATTAACGATCCATTAAAACGTTATGTTGCAAATCAGTCGTACTAGTGACTTTTTTCCTATTAAATTGAAGCTCAAATAACCTAATCTTTTTTTCGATTGCGACATTGGTAATACCCCTTACTTAAAGTAAAAGTAAAAATATAAAAGAACTAACACCTATTTAGCTATTCAAAGCGATATGCATCCATCGCTAATATGCCATGCTCTATGTCCTGATGTATTAGCTCACCTTTTCCTGTTTCACTAGCTCCCAGTGCAGCAATAAACGGTAAGAAATGCTCCTGTGTTGGATGGTTGAATAAGGCATCAGGTGCAGCATTCATATAATCTATTAAAGACTCGATCTGTGCGCTTGAAACCTTCTCATTTACCCACTTGGTAAATGCCTTAACGCGTTTTTCACTTCCCACGGATGGCCTAGAAAATTCAGCTAGGTTATGAGTTACATTGCCAGAACCAATAATAAGAATATTTTCATCCCTAAGTGACGCCATTAACTTGCCATATTCATAGTTAGCATCAGCACCTAATGCGCTGTTGATAGAAACTTGTACAATTGGAATATCCGCAGTAGGGAGCATCAACCGCAATGGGATCCAAAGGCCATGATCCCACCCTTGCTGTTCATCTAGAATTGGGTGTAATCCTACTTGCTCAAAACGTTTGGCAATTTTTTTAGCTAATCCAGGAGAGCCAGGAGCGTTATATTGAATATTGTATAACGGCGCCGGAAAGCCATAAAAATCATGAATGGTTGTGGGATTTTCTCCTGCTGTAATGACAATGTCATTAGCTCGATCAAAATGCGCTGAGAACATGATAATAGCTTTCGGTCTTACTAGTGATTTTCCTAACTTCTGTAAGAATAGAGAGGTTTTACTCTCTGCTATCGCCATCATCGGCGAACCATGAGAGATAAATAATGCAGGTTGTTTTTTCATAACTATCTCCGTTAGCCAGCAGACACAATGCCTGATGGGTTTTATGCGGCTAGTGAGTAATATCCATGTTTAAATGGTTACGACTCACTTTTTACCTATTCTCAATAGCTATGCATTATTATCTAGCTTAGGTCTAAGTCGTTGTGCAATTTTATTATCCACTGAGAAAGCACCAGCCCCTTGAACCATTAATGCTAATGAAGCAACGGCAAGCAATAACGCATATTCATAACCGTTATTAGTAACAAAAAGACCATTACCTATATGTACTGTCATTGCCATAAACATGGTAAATGCAGTTACCACAGCAGCCGGACGAGTAAGCAAACCAACTACAAGCGCCAATCCACCAAAAAACTCACCGCTACCTGCCAACAAAGCCATTAAATAACCTGGTGCAAAACCAATGCTTTCCATAAATTGTCCAGTACCTTCCAAACCATAGCCTCCAAAAAGACCAAACAGTTTTTGAGCACCATGAGCCATTAGTATTATGCCAAGTGGAACACGTAAAATAAGCGCTCCAAGCCCCGCGTTTGAGGTGAAAACTTTTTGTATAGTTTGTGTATTCATCATAATTCTCCAATTCATAATAGGTTGTTTGTTTTCATTAATAGAATAATATTAGATAGAGTATTAAAGATAAATATGCTATTTATTGTTACATTATAAACATTTTGTTGTTAATGGGTAAGTATGGATAAGTTAGAAACAATGAAAGCTTTTGTTACGGTTGCGCAGGAAAGTGCTTTTTCTAAAGCCGCAGGCAAACTTAATATTTCGCCGCAGTTAGTTAGCAAATACGTATCTCAGCTAGAGGATAAACTGCAAATACGGTTATTAAATAGAACTACTCGTAAAGTCAGCCTTACAGAAGCGGGAATAGAATATTACCAACGTTGCCAGCAAGTTTTAGCTGACATTGATGAAATGGAAGGCTCCTTAACTGATTTACACAAGAATATCTCTGGCTTATTAACAATAAGTGCGCCGATGTCGTTTGGTACAAAACATCTTCCTAAGCTGTTTGCTGAATTTCAAGATATCCACCCAAAACTAAAAGTAGAGTTAAAATTAACAGACAGAAAGGTCAATATTGTTGAAGAAGGAATTGATGTAGCATTGAGAGTAGGTAAATTGGAAAGCTCTTCATTGATTGCCAAAAAAATAACTCCTATCAACCTTGCAATATACGCCTCCCCTGACTATTTGAAAAAGCATGGTACCCCAAATTCTCCCATTGAATTACAGGGCCACACCTATTTAAAATATAATAATTCAGAAAGCAGCATGCTGTTTTCACAATTTGGTATCGAATATAAGAAGTTGGGATTAAATGAGAAGATAGTCACTAATAATGGTGACTTTTTGGTTAATGCTGCGGTTTATGACGAAGGCATTATCATTCAGCCCACATTTATTGCTGGTGAAGCCTTTGCCGCAGGTAAATTAAAGCAAATATTAGTAGGTTATGAACCAGCACCTTTGGCACTTTATGCGGTTTATGCCAACAGGAAATTTCTTGCGGGTAAAGTACGTACCTTTATTGATTTTGTCAGTCAGTTTTATGGTGATGTACCCTATTGGGATTAGCCTTGTACAATAGCCACTTTGAACCAACCGACTTTTACTGTTCCAGCCTAAACAAAACCTAAAAAAGCATAAACCAAGACCTAAAAATGTGATTTAGGTCCTTAAAACTCAAGCTAAGTCATATCGTTCTTATTAACTTTAATTTAACAGAGAACTTATCATTCTATAACGTGTAAATATTTCCAATAGCAGTGAAAAATATACTCAGCTCTTTTCACCTATGAATAAAATAAAGTACAAACCTTCATTATAAAAAATCACTCCAATAGCCTACTGAGTACAGTTTACCTGACTCGCTCAATGAATCACCCCCTAGTAAATATTTTGTTACTTATATTGGTACAAGTTCTGCAATCAACAGAACGTATAACTAAATTAAATAACCGTATTGATAAAGGAGATATTCATGAGTTCTAAGATTACCCAACAAATGTGGGAAGAAATAGCCGAAAGTCCTTACCTAATGCTTTCACTTAGTCGCTCTAATGAGCACAGTGAGCCTATGCGGGCGCAACTTGATAAAAACGCTAATAACTGTTTTTGGTTCTACACCACAAAAGATAACAGAATTGCCTCTGGCGGCAATGCGATGGCTCAGTTTGTTAGTAAGGATCATAAACTCTTTGCTTGTATTTCTGGCAACTTAATTGAAGAGGTGAGTTCGACGATTATTGACAAGTTTTGGTCGAAAGGGGTGGAAGCTTGGTATCAAGATGGAAAAGAAGATCCCTCACTTAAAATGATGCGATTTGAATTGTTAACCGCAGAGATATGGACCGTTGAACCCAGTGTCACCGGCATGCTGAAATTAGCCACCGGAGTTACCATAAAGGCAAGTGAGATGGGTGAGCACGAGAACCTAGCATTTAAATAACACATTTACGTTTTAAGCAAATCAGTTTTAAGCAAATCAACTATTAATATTTAAGTCTAATCCAAAATGGGGAAACCACTATGTCTTCTACTAAATTAACACCTGCCACTAATATTCCCGGCATCAGCCTTGCTAATTTTTCTGGCGGAACGCTTAATCTCTCTGAACGAAAAAATAAAGATAGCTGGAAACTAATTGTAGTTTACCGTGGTTTACATTGTCCTATATGTGCCAATTATTTAGAGAAATTACACAACTTAAAAAACAAGCTAGCAGAGCTAAACGTTGAAGCTGTTGCTATTTCAGCTGATCCGCTTGAGAAAGTAAAAAAACAATTTGAAGATTACGAGCCATCGTTTAGCGTCGGATATGATTTAACTATTGAGCAAATGGAAGCATTAGGTTTATACATATCCTCGCCACGCTCTCCTCAAGAAACAGACAGAGTTTTTGCTGAACCTGGCATGTTTATTCTTAATGAAAATGATGAACTACATATTATTGATATTTCAAATGCTCCATTTTCACGTCCTGATCTTGATGGGGTGGTTGATGGTATAAAATTTATCCGCAACCCAGAAAATAAATATCCAATACGTGGTACTTATAATTAAAACAATGATTTATAGCTGCCATGTAAAACGATAACTCATTATTTTATGAGTTAACGTATTTTTAGTTGTAGCTTGTACTTGAGTGGCGAACATTGCTAACTAGCTATCTTCGCCGCTTATCTATCACTGCAATTTAAGTATTATTCAACCAACATCATTTAATCAATGTAAAAGGAATGACTTTGAAAAAGCTAATCAATCAATTGGCGATAATAGCCACGCTAGTCATAACGCCTTCTTATAATGTACTTGCACAAACCGATGCTAGTGATACACAAGAAGCTAAGCAAGTACAGGAACGCCCTACTTATAACTTTGACCGAGAATGGCTCGAAAACAAAGCAAAAGAACTTGCCTCTAAAGATTATCAATCACAACGTATACCTGAAAATAACCCATTAAGTACAATGAGTTATGACGAGTATAAAAAAATTCAATTTGAACGTGGAGCAACTATATGGTCTCGTGAAGATCGTAATTTTAGACTGATCCCCCTTCACCCAGGCTTTTTATTTAAAACACCTGTTAAATTGAATTTAGTTGTTAATGATGTCTCTCGTCGTGTTTTATATACAACAGATATTTTTAATTACGATGATGAACTGCAGAATATTAAAAAATCAGCAGCTGAAGGTTATTCAGGCTTTAGCGTTACTCACCCTATAAATACGGCTAAAAAGTGGGATGAGTTTATGGTTTTTCAAGGCGGTACCTATTTCAGAGCTGTTGGCGAAACAAATTGGTATGGGTTGTCTGCTAGGGGATTAGCAATTAATACCGCAAAGCCTTCTGGTGAAGAGTTTCCCGAATTTACTGAATTTTGGATTGAACGTCCAAGTAAAGATAATGAGTATTTAATTGTTCATGCTTTAATGCAAAGCCCTTCGGCAACAGGAGCTTTTACTTTTACCGCATCACCAGGGAAAAATACTGAAATAAAAGTAGAAAGTGCTATTTTCCCCCGTAAAGATATTCCCTCTTTTGGTATAGCACCTTTAACTTCTATGTTTTTATTTAACCCCATCAATACAACTCAATTTGATGACTTTCGTCCGGCGGTTCACGATTCGGAAGGATTGTTTATCGTAAAAGGTAACGGCGAACATATATGGAGACCGTTAGCTAACCCTCGTCGTTTAGAAATATCTATGTTTGAAGATGATGCAATTAAAGGGTTTGGATTAATGCAACGCAGTCGTAAATTTAGCCATTTTGAAGATATTGAAGCGCACTATCATAAAAGACCGTCAGCTTGGGTAACACCAATATCTGATTGGGGAGAAGGACATGTTGAATTAATTGAAATTCCAACAAACGCGGAAATTCACGATAATATTGTCGCTTTTTGGCAACCTAAAAAACCTTTAAAAGCAGGTCAAACTCATCGGTTTGCTTATAAAGTGGCCTGGGGGAGTTCAGTTCCTACAGAATTACAGGAGGGGCGAATTGTTGATACAGCTTCTGGAAATGCGTTTGGGTCAACCACTGTTCGTGACTTTGTTATAGATTATGAAGGAAAGAGTATTCCTGACAATATGATTATTAATGCCTCAAGCAGTACAGGAAAAATAGTAGGAACGATCAGTAAAGTTATTCCTGAAAATGGTAATTTAAGAGTTGTGGTGAAATTTGAACCTGCAGATGAAGATTTTTCAGAGCTTAGAGTTTCATTAACAAATAAAGACAAACAATGGGGTGAAACATGGCTTTACCGATGGACACGATAAACCTAAAAGAACAAGCTACCCCGCCTGAAAACAAGCTAGCGATGCCAGCACAAGATTTTAATAAAAATCTTAATACTAAGTACGGTTTGCAGGGATGGAGAGCATTTATTGCTCGAATTATCACTTTTTTAGGTGCGTTATCTTTAACTGGGTATGCAACTTGCCAAATGGTATTAATTGTATCAGGAGGAACCGTTACTTTCCTTCAATGGGTAATGGTATGTTTATTTGCGATAACTTTTGTTTGGATTGCATTAGCTGCGTGTGCCGCTGTATGCGGATTTATTTTTTCAGGTAAATCTACATTTAAAGACAAAGTCGACATTTCAGGTAAAAAAACAGTTCTTCTAATGCCTACTTATAATGAAGATCCGAGTGAAACATGTGCTGCTTTATATAGCATGGGTGAAAACATTGCAGCAGAGGGACTAGGCGATCTTTTTGAAATATTTATTATTTCTGATTCTAACAATCCTGATGTTTGGGTTAAAGAAACCGCCGCTGTTCAACAATTAAAAGATGCCTTGGCTGGTAAAGTTAATGTCTGGTATCGAAGACGTCATGATAACAAAGCCAAGAAAGCTGGTAACGTTCATGAATTTGTCAGCCGTTGGGGTGCTCGCTACGACTATATGTTAGTGCTTGATGCCGATAGCCTTTTGTCTGTTGAGACATTAAAAACATTAATGGAAGAAATGGCTACCGACGATAATAGCGGTATTATTCAAACACTGCCGTGTCTATATCGTGGAGATACATTGTTTGCTAGATTACAGCAGTTTGCCGGGACTATTTATGGCCCTATTGTAGCTCGAGGGGTAACAGCTTGGCAGGGAAATGATGGTAATTATTGGGGGCATAATGCAATTATTCGAGTGAAAGCTTTCGCTGAATCAGCAGGATTACCAACCTTAGGCGGTGTTAAACCTTTTAAAGGTGATATTTTATCTCACGATTTTGTCGAAGCAGCACTTATGCGCAGAGCGGGTTGGTCAGTTAAAATGTTACCTGGGTTAAAAGGCTCTTGGGAAGAAAGTCCACCAAGTTTATCTGATGTTGCTATTCGCGATAGACGCTGGGCTCAGGGGAACATACAACATTTAGCAGTATTAAAAGCTAAAGGTCTGCGTTGGCCCAATCGATTTCATATGATAACGGGGGTTATGGGCTATATGGCCTCCCCATTTTGGTTAGCATTAATTTTGGTAGGGATTGTTATAGCGATACAAATACACTATGTAAATGTCGAATATTTTACCGACCAACACTCGCTTTTTCCAAATTGGCCAATGTTTGATTCTGAACGAATGATCGCTCTATTTGTTTTTACTATGGGTATATTGATAGTACCGAAAGTTTTAGGCTTACTTAGGGCATTTTTTCATACTCCGTTACGTAAACCGCTTGGTATTATAAGGTTGACCTTAGGTGCTATTATCGAAATGTTTTTTTCAATTTTGTACGCGCCTATTTTTATGCTTATTCACACTAAACATATATTTGATATTTTTAGAGGTCGTGACTCTGGATGGGCTACGCAGCAACGACAGTATAAAGGAACACCTTGGTCGTTATTATGCAAACAACATTGTGGTCATACCTTAGTAGGGTTAAGCATTACTGCTATTTTGTATTATTACTCACCCATGCTGCTTGTATGGTTATTACCTACAGTTATTGGCTTGATTTTTTCTATTCCATTATCCGCACTTAGTGGTAGCAGAACACTAGCTAAAGTATTTCGCTTCTGTGGTATTTTAACTATACCTGAAGAGGTACAAGAGTCGCCTATTATGCAGCAGCGCGATAAATTTGCTGAAAAGTTACAAAAATCAATTGAGCATATTGATCTTGCAGCGTTACTAAATAATAGTGATCTACAGCGAGTACACTTTACTATGGCAGGTACTGTCCCTAAGCCTAAACGAGGTCAGCCTAACGTAAATAAAATAAGTGCTGACTGTAAAATCAATGATGCAAATCTACAACAAGAGGCGCTTGATTGGTTTACTAAAAGTGAAGTTATGGAAGTACTAAGCGAACCTTTATTATTCAAAAAATTAGCGTTAAAAACGATTTAACTGACTTGAGTCAAAGAATTTCAGCTTAATTCATTTAACCTGAGTTAGAGATAATAAAAGTGATTATGTAAATAATATCAATTACTTAGATGGTTACCTCGACAACAGTTTTAATTGTTCGTAGTTCAATGAGGGAAAGCTAAGCCAATAACTGGTTATTGGCTTAGCTTTTGTAACGCAGCTTTCATAATGCGTTAATACCGATAATTAAGGCTGTTGTAGCATTTTGCTTATCTCTAATTCAGGTTACCTATTAACCCCCTCTCAATCTCTTCAGTATCATCCGTTGCTACCGTTTTATTTCCAATAACATCCAATGCAGCTTGTAGTGCTTCACCACGGTAAGAATATAAATTGCTGTCGGGAATTAAACTCAGTACATTGAGTTTTTCTAGTTGATCTCGGGTTTGTTTATTTGGGCACAATAAAAACACTTCACACTTTGCATCTAACGCATCTTTAATGGCATTCTCTAGCGCTAGACCAACAGTTACATCAATCATGGGTACGTCGGTTAAATCTAAAACCATAACATCATAATCAGCAACCGTTGTATGTTGTCGTGCTATTGCTTTTGATACACTAAAAATCATAGGGCCTGAAAGGTAAAAGAATAATACCTTGCCATTAGCTTTATCTAGTAAATCACGTTCCGTATCAGTTAAAGGAACATCATCACCACCAGCATCACTTATAGCCTTAACTTGACGAACTTGCTCTCTACTTAGTTTTTCAATGATGATTATATTTGAGATAAAAACACCTAAGCCAACAGCCACAATTAAATCAACAAAAACGGTTAGTAACATTACCGCGTACATAACACTCATGCCTTGAATACTTACTTTATGAGCGCGTTGTATGAAACTCCAATCGAGAATATTAAAACCAACATACACAGCAATACCCGCTAATACCGCCATTGGGATCGGTTCAGTTAACCCGCCAGCAACCAATACCACTAAGGCAAGCACGCCTGCTCTTATAACCCCTGATAAGGGTGATCTCGCTCCCACTTGAATATTAGTAACTGTGCCCATAGTTGCGCCCGCACCTGGTAGCGCACCAAATAATCCAGCAATAATATTAGCAATGCCTTGGCCTTGTAATTCTTTGTCAGAATCATGCTCTTTACGCGTTAAAGAGTCACCAATTACAGCCGTGAGCAATGTATCAATACAACCCAAAGTGCCTAAAACTAAAGCATCGATAACCATAGTAGTGAACACTTCGGCATTAAAATGAGGTATAACTAAAGAAGGCAATCCCGCAGGTATTTCGCCTATTCTACGGATACTGTCAGTATCAAAAAACACGATAGATAACAAAGTTACCACAACAAGGGCAATTAACTGCGCAGGTACAATTTTTCTGTATTTTGCAGGGTAATAAAACAAAATACCTAAGGTCAGTGCGCCTAAAAGCAACTCATTAAATTTCAGATTAGCTAGTGTGTCAGGTAGTTGAGATAAAGTTCCCATCACACCACCCGCCGGAGCTGAGTGTCCCAAAAGCGGTGATAGTTGTAGTATTATAAGGATAACGCCAATTCCTGACATGAAGCCAGAGATAACACTATATGGCATTAACGTAACGTACTTACCGAGTTTTAGGGTTCCTAGTAACACCTGAAACGCACCGGCCATCATCACAATTGTAAATGATATAGCTAAACCTGATTCGGGGTACTTAGCCATCATACTAGTTAAAACCGCAGTCATTATTACGGTCATAGGGCCAGTAGGCTCAGAAATTAAACTTGTAGAACCACCAAAAATCGCCGCAAAAAAACCGACCATAATAGCGCCCCAAAGACCTGCTTCTGCGCCAGCTCCTGAAGCAACACCAAAAGCTAACGCTAATGGTAATGAAATAATGGCAGTTGTTACACCACCAAATAAATCACCTTTAATGTTCATTTCAGCAAAACGATTACCAAACATTTTTACTTCCTCACTTCTTATACTAATTTAATTAAAAGCAAATAACCCAGCTGAAATAGGCTTATGATGATTGCTTTTATAATGCTGATGGCAATTATAATTGTTTTCACAATTGTAATACCAGACTATTCTAATACCAATCGGATTAATTAAATGATCAATTTTTAATGAGGATAAATCTTCAAGAACAATGCACTTGATTGAGCAATTGCTGGCTTGTGTGATTGAAAGCAACGATGTTATTGGATATTTAGGCCATTTTAAAAGATCACTTAATTAGTTGGATTGGTATAACATAGAGTCAGAATGTGTGATTGCAACGCCCAAAAGTAAAAGTACAGGTTTATTAAACAACTTAAGTTACCACTTATAACAGCTACATTAATTATCGTGGTCTGTTTTAACTGCATAAAAAACAAATACGAGGTATTTATTATTCCGTTTTATTATTTATATATTGCAAACTTTTATATTAAAAAACTTGGATTTTTTACCCTAATCCCTAGTTATATCATTGTGATTAAATTGTCTTACAAAGAAGTTTAATTGCACTTAATTGTTTTTATTTTATGTTGCTTCAATCGGAGGATATACTATGCACTCAGTTGATTTTACCCCACTTTACCGTAGCAGTATTGGTTTTGACCGCTTAGCGTCATTACTTGATAATGCTTTAACGTCTGACTCTAAAAGCAGTAGTTACCCACCTTATGATATTGAAGTGCTTGACGAAAACCGTTATGCCATCACCTTGGCAGTTGCGGGATTTGCTCAAGATAACCTCGATATACAAGTAGAAAACGGTGTGCTAACTGTTCGTGGAGAAAAGGAAAACTCTGAAAAGCGTGAATACTTATACCACGGCATTTCAAATCGCACTTTTGAACGAAAGTTTAACTTAGCGGATTATGTAGAGGTTACTAATGCTGATCTCACTAATGGTTTATTAACCATCGACCTCAAAAAAGAAATACCCGAGGCGATGAAGCCAAAATCAATCAGCATTAACCAACAGGTTAACACTATTGAACATAAACGCGATAACGAACTCAAAGGCGAAAAAAAAGCTAAAGTAGCTTAAGCAGGAGAAAGGGGGCAAACTTTGCCCCCTTAACTTGATTTATTAGCAACTAATTAATTCAGCATTGTTATCACCAAAACCACCAACTTTATGAAAGGAATTTTAGGAGACTTCCATGTTTAACTTGAATAACTTCCTCTACCCACAACTACGGCAGATTTGTCACTGTATATTTGTAACTCTATATAGGTAAAAACAGCCTAATTTGAAATTATTTTATGTTGCCACAACGAGGATATATCATGACTTCAACTAACAAATCATTAAACAAAATGTTACTCGTATCATTGTTGATATCAACATGTATTGGTTTATCAGTTCTATCTGTCATTACACTAAGCCAAGCGAGCGAAAACATAAAACCTCAACAAAACATAATCACTAAAACTGCTGTAAATACAAAAAGTTTAGAAAACAAACCCAAAGAGAATTAAATATGTTGATACCTGGAAATAAGCAATTTAATTTACATTTTTTGAACCACTTATTATGCGAATGTAGGACACAAAGTATAACTTCGGAGGCTGAGTAACAATGACTATTCAATTCCCTACAACCATAAAAAATACAGGTAGCTTTGAATCCTATTTAACCTATGTTAATAGCCAACCTCGGCTTGATGATCAGGAAGAAAGAGCATTATTTCTAGCTTACCAAGAAGAAAACAACTTAGATGCGGTGCAAAAAATAATTTTATCGCACTTACGCTTTGTCGCTTACATAGCACGAAACTATCAAGGCTATGGCTTACCTATTGCAGATTTAGTACAAGAAGGTACTGTTGGCTTAATGAAAGCAGTTAAAAAATTCAACCTTGAACATAGTGTTAGGTTATCTAGCTTTGCGGTGCATTATATAAAGTCTGAAATTCAAGAGTTCATTATTCGTAACTGGCGTTTAGTAAAAGCTGCCACAACAAAAGCCAAGCGAAAACTCTTTTTTAATCTAAGACGCTTAAAATCTAAAACCGATTGGCTCACCGAAACGGAAAAAGCCAACATTGTTGAGCAACTTGGTGTCAGCGAGAGTGATTTAAATGATATGGAAGTACAGCTTTCTCAACCAGACATATTTATTAATTCTTCGCTAGATAATGACGAAGAAGGCCCAAGTTACCAAGTAGATAACTTATTAGCGGACAAGTCTGAATCACTTGAGCTTCAAGTAATTCAAGATGACTTCCATAAAAAAGCGTTACATAAAGTAAAAGGGGTTATTGAAACATTAGATGAGCGCAGTAAAGATATTATGCTCAACAGATGGCTGTGCCCCGATAAAAAAACACACCAGTTTTTTGCCGATAAATATGGCGTATCAAATGAGCGTATTCGACAACTTGAAGAAAAAACCTTACTGATGATTCGAAAAGAATTAGAGCAGAAAATAATCAGTACTGAAGAAAAGATTACAAGCTAAATAACGACTAAAAATAAGCTCAATACTTAAAAATTTCATTCATATACATAAAATATTAAGCACAAATAAGCATTGGAGATAAGAGCTACATAATTTATACTTTTTACACAATGGCAAGTTGTTGTGAGTGGCTCGAGTTCAACTTGAGCAATTTAGTAATGCTTGAAGGTCTATTACTTTTTTACTTATGGCTTTTAATTATGTTTTAACAAGGAGTATAACTAATGAATAAAAGAATAACCTCAGCGCTTATGTTTACCTGCGCTGCTGCTTTAGCAACAAGCGCTTGTAGTACATCTCAGCTAGTCGATAATAATAAACCAGTGTCAATTGCCGATGCGACCTTGGTCGGCAATGAAACAATTCAAACTGATTTTGGCACTCTACAACTCAACGAAACCTACCTTGATAATGAGTCTATAGCTAAGCTCAACGAGCAATTAGCGTTACAACGTGCTATTGAGGTTTACCAATGGGCACTACCGCTTACTACTTTTCAAATGTGGTATAACGCGCACAGCGAAGTTTACGGCGCAAAAGATTTAGAATTTGTACAGTTTGAGTCATTCAATGAAAAGGTTGGTATTCTTACCGCCAACGCCGTTACGCCTTACTTAATTACTTGGGTAGATCTTTTCAAAACAGGTCCAATCGTTATTGATTACCCTGAAGGTCCTTCCGCTGGTAGTATCATGAGTTTCTTTCAGTTATCTCTTTCTGATTTAGGCTTAACTGGTCCAGACAAAGGAAAAGGCGGAAAATACCTTGTTGTTCCTCCAGGCTATGATCAATCTAAGCTAGAGACCAAAGGTTTCAATGTTGTACAAGCGACAACCAATAAACTTTTCCTTGGCACGCGTTTTTTATCTACGGATAAACAAGTAAACGATAAAATGAGTAAGAACTTCTTAGTGGGTAAATATGGCGACAAACTTAAGCCAGTTAAGTTTTTCACCAACACTAACAAACGTTTTTCAGGTGCTCCTTCTCGCGGTTTGAAATATTTTGAATTAGTACATCAAACTATTCAAAACGAACCGATTAATCCACAAAGTGTTATTTTCAATACCTATATGAAATATCTTGGTATTGAAAGTGGTAAGCCGTTTAATCCTACTGACAAACAAAAAGTAATGTTTGCCAAAGCGGCTAATCTAGGTGAGCTTATGTCTAGAGCGAACCAAATAAAACCTCGTCAAGATCATACTTACTACGAAGGAAGCAGCTGGTACCGTTTGCTGTCTAATTTCCCGGTAACTCTGTTTGATAAAGATTATTATTACTTAGATGAAAGTAATGAGTATTACTACGAAGCGGTAACAGTAACTAAAGGAATGCAGTCGAACAAGCCAGGTCCTGGCACCACAAGTTACTTAACAACTAAGCAGGACAAAAATGGTAATAACTTAATTGGGTCTAAAACGTATAAGTTACATTTACCTAGCGGTATTCCTGCCTCAAACTTCTGGGCTTTAACACTTTACAGTGAAGATACCCGTAGTTTCATCGACAATGTGGGTGCTAAGGATAAGTTACGTTCGATTAACCTTGATTCAAGAAACAAAGAATTCAAGACTAATGCTGACGGTAGTGTAGACCTTTACGTTGGTCCTAAGCCTTCACTAGGTAAAGAAGCTAACTGGTTGCAAACCCAAGCTGGCGAAGGATGGTTTCCACTATTTAGAACATACGGTACTGAGCAAGCGTTCTTCGATAAAACTTGGCAGATTGGCGAGTTTGAATTGATAGATTAAGGCTTAATAAATTATCGCTCTGTTTGAGAAATACAATTAGGACACTCGCTTAGAATATTTTTAAATTGCCATGAAACAATGGCAACTTAAGCGACTGTCCTTTTTTATTTTTTCAAAAGTTCAACAGTTTCGAATAACTATGTTGAATAATATCACTATCAAAATAAATGTTTATAGATGAGTCTTACAGATTCATTAAACCCAATCTACACGCAATTAATCCACAAAGGCTCTTAGTTGTCATATTGCTGTCTCATTAGTTTCACATTTCAATCACGAAACTGTAAAGGAACACCTCCAGAATACTTTCCAATTTCAGTACATCTTTTACCCCTGAAGTATTAGATGTCTGTTCACCAGTAACATCCACACTACTTTGAAATTGGAAACATTATGTCTATGAGAGCAATGAATAAATTCAAATTATCAGCAATAGCTGTATCTTTAATTATCGGATTATCGGCTTGCGATGGCGATAACGGAACAGATGGCGAAATCGGCGGTCAAGGCATTGCTGGCCTGGAAGGTTCTGATGGCGCCAACGGCACTGACGGTGTAAATGGAGCTGATGGCGCCAACGGTACAGATGGCACTGACGGTGTTAACGGTACCGATGGTATGAATGGCCAATCTGCTCCAGTATTAACACGTTTA
The DNA here is from genome assembly GCF_002843355.2 of Colwellia echini. GTDB lineage: Bacteria > Pseudomonadota > Gammaproteobacteria > Enterobacterales > Alteromonadaceae > Colwellia > Colwellia echini. The sequence goes on along the minus strand of NZ_PJAI02000001.1, from coordinate 137,298 downwards.
GCGACTGTACCTACTGGTGCTGAAGTTACTGGTGCATTTTTAACTGACGAAGGTGATTTATTCTTCAATGTTCAGCATCCTTCTGACGCTAACACAGTTACAGAATCGGTTAACAACAAGCCATACAATAAAGGCACTGTTGGTGTTTTACGTGGTGTTAACTTCAACAACTTACCAAAAACTATCGTTAACTCTCCAGTACCTGAGTCAGAAAACGAACGCCAAGTAGTGGTATCTGCTTTAGGTGAATACCAAATTATCGGTCAAACCAACGACACTTTTGCAGACCTTGGTGATGCTGGTTTAGCAGGCGGTTTAGGCGTACATTATGGTATTGTTTCAGGTGACAAAATCATTGAAAACAACGCACCTGACTTTAACGGTTATGTTTCTACAGGTACAGGTGAAGGTTACTTATTCACTAACTGGGAAGCTTACCCAGGTGGCGTAAGTCGCATGAAAATCCAAAAAGACGAAACTGGCAACTGGTCAGTTTCTGAAGCAATGATGGTTAACTTTGACAGTGTTGGCGGTACTGCAGCTAACTGTTTTGGTTCAGTATCACCTTGGGGGACGCCACTTAGCTCAGAAGAATGGATTGTAAACTCAACGGTTGATTCTACAACTGATGCAAGCTGGAATGATCCAGCTAATACAGGTACTGATGGTATTGAAGCTTTAACCGCACCAGACTTTCCTAACCCTTATCGTTACGGCTATACAGTAGAAATAACTGGAGCAACTTCAGCAGCTCCTGTACCAGTTAAACATTTCACCTTAGGTCGTTACGAGCATGAAAACTCTACAGTAATGCCTGACCGTAAAACGGTTTATTCATCACAAGATGATACTGGTGGCGTATTATTCAAATTTGTTGCTGATGCAGCTGAAGATTTGAGTGCAGGTACAATTTACGGTGCTAAATTAGTTCAAGATGCTGGCAGCACAGAACCTGCAACAACAGGCTTTGATGTAAGCTGGGTTGAATTAGCCTCAGGTAACAATGCCATGATTGAAACATGGATTTCACAATACGATGGCATTGATACGTCAGATTATGTTGATGGTCAAACTAGTTACATGACACTTGCAGACGTGCAAGCATGGGCAAATGGCGATGCTACCTACCCTACAGTTGCTAACGGTGGTAGTGCAATAACTGCAGGTCAACCTATGGATGATAGAGCGGCTTTCTTAGAGTCTCGTCAAGCAGCTAAAATGAAAGGTGCTACGGCAGAATGGAGAAAACTTGAAGGCATCAGCATTAACCACGACCGTGCTTTAGAAGCTGTAGGTGGCGTAGAATCAATTGCCGAAGAAGATGTTAAAGCAGCTTACTTGTACATGGGTATTGCTGATTTAGATAACACAATGATTGACGGTGAAGGTGATATTCAATTGTCATCACGTGTTAAAGATTGTGGTGGTGTTTATCGCGCTAAACTAGAAGAAAACTACGACCTTGCTCGCATTGAACCGGTTGTTATGGGCGGTACTTACCGTTCAAGCTTAACAGGTGCACTTCGCTGTGACGTTGAACAACTTTCTCAACCAGATAACGTAATCGTTATGCGCGATGGTCGTATCATTATTGGTGAAGATGGTTTCCAAGAAAACAACACCTTATGGATGTACGATCCTAAGTCGCTTTAACTTAAACATTAAGCTGAACATTAACTTAAGCATATAAGTTAAACATTAAAGCGGGACTTTTTGTCCCGCTTTCCTCTCTTATTATTTTCAAACATAAATGATAAAACATGCAATATTTAATTAAAATAACACTATTAACTTCCGTTCTTTTTATTGTTTCGGCCTGCTCTGAGCAAACCACAGATACTTTGTTAGACCATAATGATATCACTAGTAATAATAAGGTATCAGTCTCAAAAAAACAGACAGAACAGCCTTTGAAAACGCCATATTCTGACGGTGATGCTATTCCCGCAACGGCCTTCATTGAACATAACGAAGTATATAATGCGGAGTCAGTTATTCCCCCGCAGTGTTATACCAAAACAGAGGGCGACAACAACCCTTGTTACGCATGTCATCAAACCTATAAAGATAATCCTAATCGTCCAAACACCATGAATGATGGTGACTTACAGGGCGAATATCAATTTTCAGATTTAGGCACAACCAATCACTGGAAAAACTTATTTGTAGACAGAACCAAGATGATTGAAGCTATTACAGATAAAGAAATTAAGCAGTGGATTGCGCAAGATAACTACGCAGATTTTATTAATAAATTTAGTAATGATCCTAACTGGCAAGGTGAAATTACACCGATCAACAACTTAGCGACACCCAATATAGCCTTCGACGACAACGGTTTAGCAAAAGACGATAGTCATTGGGTTGCCTTTAATTACAAGCCTTTCCCTAGTACTTTTTGGCCAACCAATGGTTCAACTGGCGATGCCATGATCCGCTTACCTAAAGCCTTTAGAGAAAAAGATGGTGAATTTTCACAAGATGTTTATTTTACCAACTTAGCCTTAGTTGAAATGACCATGAAAGAAACGTTAAGTATTAGTACTATTCCTGTTTCTGAGCAGGTTATTGGCGAAGATATCAATGGTGACGGTCAATTAACCCAAAGCGTTAATCAAGTAAACCTAGGCACACACTATGTAGGCGATGCAAAAAATATCGCTATCAGTAATTTGCTTTATCCTGAAAATACCGAATTTTTACATACAGTTCGCTATATCGGCATTAATGAAGACGGCTCTATATACAATGCTCAGCGTATGAAAGAAGTTCGTTACATGAAAAAACACAGTTTTAAAGATAAAGCTGAACTCGCCTCTGAATATTACTTAGAAGCCAAAGAAAAGCATTTTGAAAATTTACCGCAAGTGCACTTATTAGGTGATAAAGGCGTTAACAGTAATATGGGTTGGACACTTAACGCCTACATTGAAGATGAACAAGGCGAATTACGTCATCAAAACTCTCAAGAATTAGCATTTTGTGCTGGTTGCCATAAAACCATTGGCTCAACTTTAGACCAAACATTTTCTTTCCCACGTAAAGTTGAAGGCGCTAGTGGCTGGGGATATATCAACTTAGCAGAGCAACAAGATGCACCAAACTTAGGTGAAGACCAAGGCGAAATACTCACTTATTTTCAACGTGTTGGTGGCGGTGATGAATTTCGTCAAAACAAAGAAATGTTGAAGCGCTGGTTTAATCAAGACGGCACTGTTAATACCCAAAAAGTAGCTCGAGCAAAATCCGTATATGAGCTTATTACCCCGTCTGCCGAGCGCGCTCTGCAATTAAATAAAGCATATTTAACTATTATGCGTGAGCAAAGTTATATTTTTGGTCGCGACGCTAACTTAACCTCAGCCACAAACGTACTAGAGCAAGTTGATGAAAGCCAAGCACCATTAAAATCTGAACACAGATATAACTGGGATATGCGTTTAGACTGGGCAAAAGGTTTAGCAACATCACAAGCTAGTTTAGATTAAGTTAAGGTAGCCAAAATAGGTTAGGCGATATCGGGCTAAGCAAACAATTAACTAGGATTAAAGATCATGGAATTTGCATTATTTGATTTTATTATGGCCAGCTTGTTAATGAGTTTAGGTATAGGCTCAGATGTCGCTATTGCAACATTTGCCCGAGCGAATCAGTTGGTTGGTTTACGCACAATAATAATCTGGATTGTTGGTGTGTCCGTTACCCATACCTTGTTTCCTATGTTAGGTTATTTACTCACCTACTTTAGTTTACAGCTTAATCCTAATATTGAACCTATTGTTGGCTTAATCGCTTTCGCTTTTATCTTCTTTTATCTAAAAGGAGAACTCGCTGATTTTGTGAACCCGAAAGAAGAGTCCGCGCAAGACAGACAAATATTGATAACTTTAGGGCTTATTTTAGCGGTAAGTTGGGATGCGTTATGGTCAGGTCCAGCTAAGTCGGCACAAGTTATTGGTTGGCCTGAACTATTCGTTTGGCTGTCGTTTATCGTTGTAGGTTTACTGGTTTCAACACTCGCTATAATGAGCTTGCACTTTGCTTTACGCTTTAAACATATTGTCAAAAACGCTGATAATTCACGTTGGTTCGTTTATTGGTTACAATATACTGTAGTGGGTTATTTTGGCTTATTAGCCTTATTTAATTACACTTTAGGTTTACAACTGTTGTGGTGGCAAACGTTTATCAGCTCTGGTCTTATGATAGGCTTAATTATGAATCAAACAGTGCGACACTTATCTTTGCAAACAACTCAAAGCTTGAAAACAATCTACCTTAAGTCAATAAACCAGCTCCAACTTTAAGAGCGTATGTTATTGCTTCACGATCACAACCAATGAAGGAGATTCGTCATAGCGACTAATCTCCTTCATTAGTTAAACTACCAGAAGTTCTAATCGCATTTAATAACCTATAACACAATATACTACCAACCCCGGTAACCACGGCGCCAATAATTGAAGTACCATGAAATAATGGTCTTACTGCGCTACTTAACATCATAGAGCCACCTAAAAAAATGGCGCCACTTAAAATACCATAAACCAACCGGTTAATAACTGCATCTAAGTGCCTGTGCTTAAGATTTACATCAAAGCTACCACTACGCATTTTGCTGATAAGGGTTTCAACATCATCGGGTAAAGTAGTTAATAAACGTTCCCAAACAAAATAAGAACGCCCTAATTTTTTGCTAAACCTGCGCGGTGAGAAACGTGCCATTTTCATTTTTTGCGTATAAGGCTCAATCGCATCATTGACACTAAATTCACGGTCTAAACGTTGTGATGATCCCTCTAACATTACCAATACGCGAATTAACATTGATATACCACTTGGCATTAAGAGTCGATGATGACGGATAATATTATTCATCGTGTTGAGTATTTCGCTAATATTTAACGACGCTAAAGGTTGGCCTAAATATTCATGTAAAAACTCATCAACATCGCGTTGTAATTTATTTTGATCAAAATCTTCTGGCAAGGTACAAATTTTCAATATTTGTTTGGTAAAGTCAGTTGAATTTTTTTCTGACGCCGCTAATAACATTAATTCTATTGATTCTTGTAAACTATCATCAATACGGCCAATCATGCCAAAATCTAGTAGCCCAATACGATCACCCGGTAACACCCAAATATTGCCTGGGTGAGGATCAGCATGAAAAATATGATATTTAAAGACCATATCTAGATAGATATTTACCCCAAGTGAAGCCACTTTTTTGGTGTTAACGCCATTGGCTTTTAACTTATCTACTTCAGCAATGCTAAAGCCATCTAAGCACTGCATGGTTAATACTCGCTTTGATGAAACATCAGGATAAGCGGTAGGAATGACTACATCGTCGTTGTTGCTGAAAAATTGGGAGAATAAAGTCATATTACGCAGCTCTTTACCGTAATCTAACTCTTTTAAAAGGCTTTCACTAAAGTCTTCAATTAAGCTTTTCGGCTGAAATAAGCGTAATTCTTTATCGTATTTTTCGGCTAGAGTTGCAAGCAAAGCCAGTATTTCTATATCAGCAAGTATTTTGTCTTCAATATCGCTGTGCTGTACTTTAACTACAACGTCAGTGCCATCATGTAATTTTGCTTTATGAACTTGACCTATTGAAGCAGAGCCTATGGGAGTGAAATCGAACCCTGAAAATAACTCATCCATAGCAAGACCTAATTCAGATTCAATCATTGCAGTAACTTGTTTTGGTGAATCAATGGGCGTATCAGATTGCAATTTAGTTAACTCTGTCGCAAGTTCAGGACCAATAAGATCGGCTCGGGTACTTAAGATTTGCCCCAATTTTATAAAGGTGGTTCCTAATTCAGTCAACGCCATACGACATCGTTCTTCAAAAGGCAATCCAGCTAAACTATCACCTTGAGCATTGGTCACTAAGTTTTTTAAAAAGTTAGGGTCTTCTGCTTGGATCCAATTAGCTAAGCCATATTTGGTTAGAGTAGAAATAATAGTATGAAAACGACTGGTGTTATTTTTAAACTGGCTAAACTTATGAAGATTCATTGAATGTCCTTTCAATTAATAAGCGATAAATATCGCTAGACACTGGCACAACTATCCTATCAATCTTATAGGATAGTTGGCTATAGCAACACTAATTTAGTCGTTGTTAATCGCTGCTGCAGGTGAAAAGTAATTAGCTAAAATTTATTAAACCTCAACTCTGAATAATGCAATTAAGTAAGTTTATTTTTTCAATATATTAATAACGTATATCGATAATTATTCTAGAACAAATCGCAATAGAGTCACTTTTATCACAAATGGTCAAAATTGAGTAAAAGGTAAGGACTTTATAAGCATTTTCACTTAATTTTAATTCTTCAATCATTATGTGGAATATCAACAATCTATCTCCTACACTTGATTGATAAAATAAAAGTTTCTATTAATGACGTACTTTTATATATTAAAAATAAGCCCAACAAAAAAATGAATATTAGGGAAGATTGATATGTTATTTGGTAAACGTAAGCTGTTAACAAAGATCGAAATACTAGAAAAAGAGTTAGCGATATTTAATGATATTAAAGCAGATCTACGCGAGGAAATGACTTATTTTCTATTAGATACCAAAGGCAATATTATTGAAGTTAATTCTTTGTTCATAAATTCAATAGGCTACACTGAAAGTGAGCTAATCAATAAAAGTATCCGAGATGTTATTCATCCTAAAGCGTTAAAGAGTGATATCTGCCAAAAAATGTTAACTGCCATAAATAAAGGTGTGCACTGGCATGGCGCGCTGCAACTACAAACTAAAAAAGGTAACGATGTTTGGTATCGTACTATTATTCAACCTAGAGCCAACCCGTTAACCTTATCCGTTTACTCAACAGAATTAACCAAAACCATTTCAGAATCTCGAGAGCATAAGGACATGCTTGCCGCGTTAACTCGTTCATCTGCGGTAATTGAGTTTAGCTTAGACGGTACCATATTAACGGCTAATGATAATTTCCTTAAAGGCATGCGATATTCTCTTAGCCAAATTTTAGGTAAACACCATAGTATATTTTGCGAGCCTGCCGAAGCTAAATCCCAAGCGTATAAAGATTTTTGGAGTAAACTTAGATCGGGCATTTTTATCTCTCAACGGTTCAAACGTATAGATAGCAATGGCGATACTGTATGGCTTGAGGCGTCTTATAATCCAATCCATGATGACAGCGGAGAATTATATAAAGTTGTTAAATTTGCCACCGTAATCACCGATCAAATAAATAGAGAGTTAGCTATGTCGGCAACCTCTAAAATTGCTCAAGAAGTATCACAAAGAACCGGCGAAGGCACCTTAAATGCAATTAAAGTTATAGAGTCAACCATACAAACTATGGGACAGCTTTCAGCCAAAATGAGTGATGCAAGTAAAGGTATATTTGAATTAGATACACAGTCACAGAAAGTAGCCCAACTTGTTGAAAGTATTAGAGGTATTGCTGATCAAACCAATTTATTAGCGCTTAATGCTGCAATAGAAGCAGCCAGAGCTGGTGAACAAGGTCGTGGTTTTGCTGTCGTTGCTGATGAAGTAAGGGAGTTAGCATCAAGAACAAGTATTGCAACAGAACAGATTATTAGTGTAGTAAGTGAAAATAAACAGTTAACCAAAAGTGCCGTGAGCTTAATTGAAGAAAGTATGGTTGAAGCTGAAAAAGCCTTACAGCTTTCCAATGAAGCGGGGCATGTAATGAGTGATATTCAAGTAGGCGCTAAAGAAGTAGTTGACGCTATTGCTCAGTTTAATAAAAATTTATAAATAAGCTTAACTCAAGCTAAATTAAGGTTAAATTCAAGTTAGATAATATAAGTTAACCTAAACTGGGTTAACTTACCTTCAGCAACATAATTTCAATTGTTATTACATAGCCTACATTTACACTCTCAGGTATGAATGTAGGCTAGTTCCCCTTTAAACAAATTCCGATCAATAAAAATTTATTCTCTTATCGATAATTATTTCTTGCTTTTCTTTTGCATAGTCTAGAAATACATTTAGGTATAGGTATTGCGTTTAAAAAAATGAGATGACAAACAATATTTTTGTCATATTAAAGTAACATTCCCCCTATAAAGTCATACGTTAATTACAGGTTTAACAGATGATTTGTCAAAGGAGTAAGCTATGGAAACGTCAATTAGAGTAGGTGTAACACCATTTTATGCTGAAAGTGAATTCCCCTTTGGGCTAGCAAGATCTAGCTACTTTAACAAACGAGAGTCGCTTGAATTAACCACGTATGGAACAACATTGCAAAGTTTGCAACTTGGCTTATTGTCCCCAATAAACGCTGAAGAACAACAGTTTATTATGGATCTGAATAGCCCTGATGAGAGTGACCTTTACTCGGTTAAGCTTTGGCAAAAATACTTAAAAGCGACACAAAAAAGCAAAGTATTTCATGGCTTTAATTTCAGTGAAAGATTTCATTCTAATGAAGTTGCTGAAATTGATATGAATTCTGCTGAAGTATCGCTTAACATGTAATGTAAGTACCTTAATTTACATTACACGTACATAAATAATATGAATGAGGCAGACTCCAAGAGCTGCCCATTTATATTATATTAACCTCAACTCACGCTTAACTAATAACGAATAACTCAGATTAGTTAATCAGTTATAAACCTAAGTCTGACAAGCTAGGAAAATCATCAGGTCGCGTTGTGCCCTGCCAAGTAAATAATCTGTCTTGCTCATCTATAGCTAAATCGTTAATACAAGCATAGCGATTTTTCATTAAACCATATTGATCAAATTCCCAATTTTCATTGCCATAAGCTCGAAACCATTGGCCTGCAGAATTTTTATATTCGTAAGCGTAACGAACCGCGATGCGATTATCAGTAAATGCCCAAAGCTCTTTAATGAGTTTGTAGTCTATTTCTTTTTGCCATTTATCCGCTAAAAACTCAACAATCTCTTCTCTACCGTTAACAAAACTTGAGCGGTTTCGCCACTGACTGTCTTTGGTATACGCCAAGGATACTTTTTGTGGATTTTTATTATTCCAACCATTTTCTGCTGCTCTTACTTTTTCTGCTGCACTTTGTGCGGTAAATGGTGGTAAAGGTGGGCGTAAACTTTCCATAATGACTCCGATAAATAAGTGAATAATGATGTAGTAACAAGTCGATTTAGAAACCGATCGGTCTACCCAATTGAGTTATAGTAGACAACTCTGTATACTTATGCAATATCCTTATTCATAAAAATAAATCGACCCAACAACAGCGATAACAACAATGCAGCAACTAGATAAACGTCAACAACTTATAAATAGCGCATTACACTTATTTTATGCAAAAGGCATTCATGCGGTGGGTATTAATGAAGTATTGGCGCAATCTGGAATTGCCAAAAAAACTTTATATAATCACTTCGTCAGTAAAGATGCATTAATTCAGGCTTGTATTCTAGAACGTGATCAACGGTTTATGGCATGGTTTACACAAAAATGTAACGACAATAGTTCATTAACTGTATTTGTAGAACACCTACTTAATGCGTTAGATGACTGGATAAACGACAGAGTCATTGAGTTAGGTCAATTTAAAGGCTGTTTCTTTGTAAACACTGCTGCAGAATATGGTGAACATACTAACGAAATTAAGCAGTTATGTATGCAGCACAAAGCAAACATAAAGCAGTTTTTTGAAAAGCAGTTGCAACCGCTAATTAACGATAAAGTACAGTGCGATAATTTGGTAGCTTTACTAGTATTACTTAAAGAAGGATGCATTAACTGCGCGCATGTTATGGGTGATAAACAGGCCGCGATATCAGCCAAACCTTTGGCAACAGCTTTTATAGCCAAAATTTAATCAACTTATAAAACCTATAATTCCATTTTTCAAAGAGAATATACCAATGACTAATCCTTTAATTATTCCGATACTAGGGTATTTAAAAATACAGAAAAGTGTTTGTTCATTGCTTGATTTGGTCGATCTTTGTCAATCTGACTTAGCATCACTCATAGGTAAAGATGTCGAACCTCAAATAGCTCTTTTTCAAAAGAACTTTTTGATAATGAATGCTCTGTATCAAATTCAACGTGATATTCAAAGTGAGGGCTTTTTACTTAATATTTTTCCTATGCAAATAATGCTTGTTGCAAATAATAACACGAGTGAATGCGCCCTCACCTCACGTGATAACGATCTTGCAAATTACTATTTAGATTGGAAAAATTTAGATAATGTAACAACCGCAGAGGTAGATGACTTATTTACTAGTTTCTGGAAAAAATACAATGCCGTTGATAAAACAGAGTCTGCCTTGATAACACTAGGATTAGCGTTAGGTGTCACTTGGGCTGAAGTACGACAAGCCTACTTAAAAAAAATAGCCATTTGTCACCCCGACAAAGGAGGCAATACCGAAGACTTTATCGCCATACGTGAAGCCTATGAAGTATTAAGTGCTAGCTACCAAAGTGCATTGTAGCGGCGAAGTTATTTTAAGTCTATCCGACAATTTAAAGCTAACTACGGTGACTCTCGTGCGAAAGCTAATTTACAAAGCTAACTTACAAAATTAATGACCTTTTATTTTTAACTGCGTTTGTTTTTAATACCTTTCTTTCAAGACTTAACAAAGCAAATAGAAATAATACCCCCACCATCACCATAGCTGCAGAAACATATAAGCCAATATCATAATTTCCATAAGCTTCAGCAAGATATCCGGTAGGTACAGGTCCAATAATTTGTGCTGCGCCATAAGCTAAGGTCATAGTTCCCATAAACTTAGCAGGATTACTTGGATAAAACTTACCTGCCATTGTTAATACTAAACTCACACAAGCTATAAATGTTCCGCCAAATAAAAGTACACTTAAAATAACAGCAGGTAACGAATTATTTAATGCAGGTAAAATAATGCCTATCGCCATTAGAATATAAGCTGCTATCAAAGCTTTTACGTAACCGATTCTGCGTGCGATTAAATCCCATATAAGTGGCGCTGGGGTAGCTGCCAAACCAATTAATAAAAACGCAAAGCCTCCTTGACCTTGCAAGCTTTCAACACCTTCTACAATATCTACAATAAAAGTAGAACTAACCACATAACCATAACCCGAACAAAAATAAGCAAGCATCATTAGTAAAGTAAAAGCTTTACTAGGTGGGTTGTCTTTAGCAGTTATACTCACCTGACCATTACGCGAAGGATGTGGCATCCATAACCAAGCAGGAATGGCAAATATGACCGCCATAACAGCTAAAGCTAGCCACTGTTGCTGCCAATCGGCTGACATTATTAACATCACTTCAACCAGTAATGAGGTAATAACAATACTCAATCCGGCACCTGCAAAGTGAATACCTAATTCAGCCCGATAATTATTTCTAACTAGCCATTTTAATATTAGACCTGATGCAATAATAAAGCCGCCTGAAGCACAAACACCAGCCAGAAAACGAAGTATTGCCCACGCAAACATATCAGTTGTCATTACCATTGCTATGGATGTAACAATACTTAATATTAGATAAGCTCGATGAAAATTGTATTTGTAATTTAGGTTGTGAATGCTAGCAGCTAGAAACACGCCAAACATGTAACCCATAAAGTTTGTGGTGGCTAACCAACCGCCGCCTGACTCAGTTAAGCCAGCGTGTTCCTGCATTATAGGTAATAACAAGCTATAGGCAAACCGAGCTACGCCAACAGTCACAATGACACTACAGATACCTGCAAAATATACACGAGCTCTTGTTAACTCCATTATTATCTGTCGCCTCATTAATTTATTGCTTTGAATCTAGCTGTTTATTAAAGTTTTTATTAACTTTTTTACTAATAGAGGTTACCTTATCAAGACCACCTTAAAAATTGAATTATTTAGAATTTAAACTTCTTATTATGAGAACTAAAGTACCAATTAAAGTAATAGTTAAAGTAATAGTTAAAGTAAAAATTAAATTTGCAGAGCTAAATAAAGACTATTCTATTAAGAGAGCTAAATAATGGAAATTTTGACACTAAAAACATTTAAAGCAGTTGTTGATGAAGAAGGCATTAAAGGCGCTGCCGATAAGTTGCATACGGTTCAATCTAATATCACTAACCGAATTAAAAAATTAGAAAAAGAATTAAATACTAAACTCTTTAATTTGGTAGGACGAAAACTACACTTAACGCCTAGCGGCCAACAGTTATGTGAATATGCCGATAAAATTCTGCAACTCGAATACCAGGCAACATCGGCCATTCTAAGTAATAAAGGCAGTTACGAATTAATAGTTGGCATGCCTGAAACTTTTGCCGCGGTGCATATGCCGCTAGCACTCAAACAGTTAAAGCAGAATCACAGTCATATTCGAACTAGAATTTACACCGATACTAGTGAAAAACTCGTACATGCCGTATTGAATAATAGGGTTGATTGCGCAGCAATAGGTTGTGTTGCAAATAACGAGAACCTTGTTGTGCTACCTATATTAAAAGAAGAATTGGTAATGGTTACTCCACTTGACAGTGATTTTAGTCCAGTAATTTTTGTTCGAGATGAAGGTTGCGGCTACAGAAAACATGCGCTGCATTGGCAACAAAATTCTGGTCATGAAAACGATGAACTAATGATAATGAGTAGTGCTGATGGAATTTTAGGTTGTGTTGCAGCAGGATTAGGCTATACCATTATTGGTGAAAATATGGTGACTGGCAGTCGATATGAAAAATCACTCATGATGATCCCAGTCAAGCATGGATCTAAGCATATCCAGTTATCTGTCATTTATCGTAAAGGAAGTCCGTTAGAATCAGGCGTTTTAACATTAGCTAAGCTACTCACACAATAAAAAATTATTTTCTCCCTGAAAATGCTAACCATATTTGCTAACCATATTAAGGAGTAACACATGAACAAAGTTCTATTAATACTGACAATTATCGTCGCTATTTGGACCACAACCACAGTAATTCAATCGCTCGATAATCCCAACCAAGAAATAATTCAAAATCAACAAACTATCGACATTAACTCAAATAACCAAACCGCAAAAATTGAACCGAGCTTTATTTGTGATAAAGCTAACAATAACAGTGTTGAAAATACTATTTGTCAAAATGATGAGCTTTCCGCTCTTGATAATGAATTAGCCATAACTTATAAAAAAGCCTATAAAAAATCAGCTAATCAGACGGCTAAACAATCACCTGCTAACCTATTACAAGCTGAACAGCGAGGTTGGATAAAAGGACGTGATGAGTGTTGGAAAAATGATGACCAAGCCAGTTGTATTAAAAACGAATACATACGCCGAACAGCAGAATTACAGGCACAATATCGTTTAGTTGCACATACCCAACCAGCAAGGTTTATTTGTGATAATGATCCTACTAACGAGTTTATGGTGGTATTTTTTGAAACAACACCATCGACTTTAATTGCCGAACGCGGCGATAGTGTTTCACTCATGTATATTCAGCCAAGTGCTAGTGGGAGCAAATACCAAGGAGCTAACGAGTCTTTTTGGGAACACCAAGGTGAAGCATTAATTACATGGGGAGTTAATCAGTCTAAACTTCGCTGTGTTAAAGCGCGATAAGTCTTGTCAGGAAAGCAAAATAACCTTTAATAAGATTTATAAGCAACAATTAATATTATTCTCTTTTTAAACAGCGCCCTCGTGGCTCATCGCCTTCATGCAACACCACATCAGAATGTAAAAATTCCGCAGCTTCTGCTGAATCTTTGACTTTAGACGCGCTGCGCATCAACATTTCAGCTTCAAATTCTGTTAATGCGCTGGCTCTAATGCCTTTTTCTCGCCAATTCGATAAAGGTCGGCATGATGTTGAAATTTGACGCGCTAGTGATAATGCATCAAGTATGGCTTGATTAGCACCCTGCCCTTTAAACGGACTCATTGGGTGAGCCGCATCACCTATCAAGGTAACTTGCGAGTTTTTCGCTAATAACTCAGCACTGAGTAATTCTCTATCGTAAACAGGATATCCTGATATTTTATTTTGCTTAGTTGCCACTAAAATTTGCGGAATAGGCGTGTGCCAATCACAGCGGTGAATGGCTTCTGCTTTTAAGGCTTGCGCGCCTTGCGCACTTAACGCTGTAGCCTCAATTTCAGACATAGGAAAACTCAATTGCCACATAACAGAGTTAGCGTCAAAAGGCATAATGTAAATACGCTCGTGTCCATTAGCGGTTTGAAATACCGTGGCTGAATCTAATAATTCATTATCTGCTGGCTCAAGCCCTTCAATATCAGCTAAAGGGCAAATACCTAAAATCACAATGCAATCTAAATAGCGCAATGCTGTAGCCTGATTACCAATAATTTCTTTATCTATTAACTCTTCACCTATGAACTCATCGCCTATAAGTAACTGTCGTACAGAACTTCTAATGCCGTCTGCGCCAACCACTAAGTCAGCCTTAGCATGCTTTAACTCACCATTAACGTTAAAGGTGAGTTCAATAGGTTGGTCTTTGGTTTCTTCATTTTCTTGCACATTACTAGTGACTAAGTTTTCCTTAATTTCGATTAACTGGTGGCTCCATTGTACGGCATTACCCTCACCTAACTGTTTAAGCAAAGCTAAGCGCAAAGACTGACGTGCAATATGAATGTTTCGACGTTTTACTGAATTTTTAACATCCGACGGATGCCATTTTCTAATGCCCCACTCGCCAATAACCTTACCCTCGGTAGTATGCACAAGGTGTCGAGTTGAAATAACACCTTCATCTAAAGTTAAAATACCTAATGCAGCTATGGCTTTACTCGCTTGTTGTAGCGTTAAACCATAACCTTGCGAGCGGGCAGAAAAGTTATTGTCTCGTTCATAAAGAGTAAATGGAATGCCGCGATGCTGACAAGCAATAGCTAAGGCTACACCGCCAATACCACCGCCAATAATAGCAATATGAGGATAATTTTCAGTATCAGCAATAACCAATTCAGCAGCTTCAACTAAACCCGTGCCACTACAGTTTTCACAATCAAAACGATGACCTTTAGGACGCACTGGAGGGGAGCCTTCACTATTCGATTTTTCAAAGTGTTCTAAAGCTCTTTGATAACTTAGTCGTACTTTTTTGCGCAGTCTCCTAACTTTTTTACCGCGTCCTTGACATTCAGGGCAAGCGCTCCAGTTAGACTTATCGTTATTCAACGTATTCATTTCCTCAGTTAGAATCATGCTACCGATGGATGTATATTAGCGATTTCAGGGGTAGTTTGAGCAATGCTAATACATAATTTACAGTACTATTTACCCGCCCATCCTACGCTCTCATCAGCGAAAATATTTTCTGTAAACTGAAACTTTTAGCGTTTTTGTGATGGTTTAGTAACAGCTTCTGATGAAATAGTTCGCGCTTTACTTTTAGCTCTTTTTTTTCTTTGATCTTTTTTACTCGCTAAAACGACAGTATTAATAAACTCAGTTGATTTTTTGCTGGGATCATAAGCGACCTTAATAATTTTACCGTTACATTCGATAATATCGCCGCTTCTAATTTTTTTACGCTTTTGAACTGTAACTTCATTATTTACTAAAACATTACCGTCACTGATCATAGTTTTAGCTTCGCCGCTAACCATATCAGCTATTTTAAGTAGTTTATAAAGCTCTATAGGTTCAACACAAATGTCGAAAGTTGAGTGTTCAGACATGAAATACGCCTAATAATTTTAAAGAATTATATTGTTAAATTCTAACATATATAATGCCATTTCCGATAAGTTTGTGATTTTGATGTACGCAACGAAAATATTTAAAAAACAAAACTATTGATTGAATAACATTCTAATATTTATTGATGAATAGTAACCCCCTTATTAACTTGAGTTCGAGATAATGACAGTGAGTAGTACAGGGCGAGAAAGCTTTGAATAACTGGTTATTGAGGGCTCTAAAACACAATTAACTATAAGAGAATACGGATAATTAAGGCTGTTGTAGCATTTTATTTATCTCAAACTCAGGTTTATTAGTATAACGCTCAAATATAGCCTCATATTCTCCATTTTCTTTCATTTCTATTAAGCGTCTATTAAATTCATCTCTAATCACACTATCTTTAAACAAATAGCCATTAGGACTTTTACCAAACAATGGAAACTTTTCAACAACTTCTGTGGTGTCTACTTTATTATTTTTAGCTACATAGGCACGGTAGTATTTAAAAATTTGCAAATCAAGTTGAATTACATCGACCCTTTCTGCAAAAAGCATTTTTACTTGTGCGGCTTGATCATGGAGCTCTAGGTAAAGAGGGTTTTTCGACGCCATTACCGCATACTCACCGCCTAAATGCGCAATTGCGCCCTGCCATGAAACTAACGAATGGTTTGCCAGTTCATCCAAGTGATGAAAGTTGAAATTGTTTTTTTCTAATGCGAATGCATAATTTTGATAAGTATAAGCGTCATGAGAGAGATATCCCTCGAGTTTTTCATGCTGAATTGTTCTTATGTTCATATCTGAAGAAACATCAGCTTCTCCAGATTTATAGGCATTGACTCTTCTTGCGTAAGGCAGATAAATATTTTCTATTGTATAACCTGATGGGTTAAGTGCTTGAGTAAAAATATCTACGATAATACCGTTATTACTTGCAGGGGATACCCAAGGTGCTAAAGCATCTCCAAATGCTATTTTAAGCGTTTTTTCTTCATTAACACTCTTTTTCGCACTAATACTATTTTCTGCATTAACACTTGATGATATTCCAAGCTGTAAAAATAAAAAGACTACAAAAAATAATTTAATTTTCATTTTTAATTTTCATTTTCATTTTCATTTTCATTTTCATTATTGGCATGCTTGTCATTCTTGGATTAAATAATTAATTATTGTAATTAAATTATAGGTCAATACCATTTATTTAACCATTTCAGATGAAACAAATGATGTAACAAATCAACATGCCTCTGAAATTATAGTTTTAAAACAACTCTCCCCCCCCTGAATATAAAAGAAGCAGAGCTATTTTATCATTTAATGTTCATTTACTTATAAAATTAATCATCCAGATTTTAGTTTATTTAGAAGTAATAGCTTCTAATTCATCTATTACTTCTAATAAATTTGTGCCAATTAAGTTAGGTTTTTCCGCTAACGGATAAGGCGCTTTTCCGGGGCGCATTATAAAAGCCGTTTGCCACCCCGCACGCTCAGCACCTGCTATGTCCCACGCATGTGCGGCAACCAACATGGCTTCTTCAGGCTTAATGTTCATGGTTTGTTGTGCCCATTGATATACTCTTAAATCAGGCTTAAATATCTGTAACGTTTGTACGGTTAATGAGCCGTCAAAATATTCTGCTAGTTGTGCATTTTTAAGCTGCGCGGCAATACCTGCGTCAGAAGAATTGGTGAGTGTGATCAAGGTATAACCTAAGGCTCTAAGTCGTTTTAACCCTTCAACAACTTCAGTATGCGGAGCTAAATCTCTAAACGGTGTAAGTACCGCTGTTTTAGCTTGTTCATGGGTAAGCGTAATATTTTTTTGCTCTGCAATCATCTCAAGTGAAGCAATACCTATTTCACCAAAACTATTGTATTGACCTGTAACATTACCTACTAAGGAGTAATGCAACATAGTAGTAAACCAGTAAGGAACCAATTCATCTCGGCCACCTAAAGCTGCTGAAACAGATTTTGCCACATTACCTAAATCAAGTAATGTTTCGTTCACATCGAAAAAAATAATTTTTGGCTTAATGATCTTGTTCGCTTTATTTACCTCAACAACCTCACTTGACTTGGCGTTTGTGGTATTGGTTTCTGCAACGGCATAATTGATACTTTGCAGTAAACTAAATGTAATAGTTAAGCCGAGCATAAAGCGTTTATAATAAGTTTTCATAATTTTACCTTTAAAGTTAATACGAGTGACAAGGTTTGCTGTCTAATGCAAATGATACGATATTGAGTTACTAAGTTATGAGTTATGAGTTATTAGGAGTGTATTAATATATTACTTTGGTAAGAGAACGTTGTTTTACATTTTTAATTTCAACATGCCACTTAATTTACTTACCACACATATAGCACATACATAACCCATACATAACCCAAGCTATAAATACATATTTTCGAAGCCAGGAATGCTACTCTCCCAAACAGGTATGTCTTTTCCTATAAAATCACGCACCGCATCAAAAAAAAGACGCGTTCTTACAGGTAGATCACGATGCGGATAAACCGCATAGATAGAGCCATAGTTAATGAGTTTTACATCGGTTAATATCGGAATTAAACGGCCGTCTAATATTTCATTGTCAAGTATAAAAGCAGGGGCGACAAAAAAAGCCGTCCCCGTCAGAGCTTTCATTATTAACACTTCCGCATCATTTGCTCGATAGACACTATTAAGCTTCTT
Source organism: Colwellia echini (assembly GCF_002843355.2). Classification (GTDB taxonomy): domain Bacteria; phylum Pseudomonadota; class Gammaproteobacteria; order Enterobacterales; family Alteromonadaceae; genus Colwellia; species Colwellia echini. The sequence goes on along the minus strand of NZ_PJAI02000001.1, from coordinate 118,906 downwards.
TTCTTGTGCTAAGCCATGTTCGTCATAATAGCGTATGCCACCACCTCTAACTGAACTACTCGCATAACTTGCCGCGGGTAAACGCGCTAAATCTTCAATAGTTTTTGGCATACCATAATTAGTAATAAATTCTGGCGTAGCCAAAACCAAAAACCTATTTCGTGCAATTTCACGAGCGATTAATGATGAGTCTTTAGGCTCACCGACACGAAAAGCTAAATCATAGCCTTCTGAAACAATATCAATTAGCCTTTCATTCAAGCTAAGTTCAACTTCAACTTGAGGAAAACGCATTTGGAAACTATTAATAACAGGCTGTAGATAACGCTTACCGAACAAACCACTAGAAGCAATTTTAAGTACGCCTTGTGGCTCTAAATGAAAGTTCTCTGCTATACGCACAGTTTCACCTAGCAATACTCTAAGCTCTTTTGCCTTTTTTACCATTTCAGCGCCAGCGGCAGTTAGTGAAAAAGATCGGGTAGTTCGATTGAGTAACCTAACACCTAATTCATCTTCTAAACGGCTAAGCTGTTTAGATATTACCGAGCGGTCAATATTGCGCGCTTCCGCTGCTCTTATAAACGAGCCTTGCTCAACCACTTCAAGCAACATTAATAATCGACTAGTTGTATCCATTCGGCGTCACCATTAACTATCAAAAACCTCTATTGGTGTCATTTTGGCACTAATCAAATGTAAAAACTATGCTTTTTCAACATCAGGTTGTTACATAAAATTACAATCACATAAAAGAAGGAGTTAACATGAACAAACATCTAATCGCCGTAGTTATCGCTATAGCCACTATTACACTAGCCTCTTGCTCTGATGAGCAAACCGCTCCACAACAACAAAGACCATTACAAACGATTGATGTTGCAAACGTTATTGTTAAACCAGTACAAAACTGGCATACCTTTACTAGCCGTTTAGAAGCACCTGAGCAAGTTGATTTAAAACCTCGAATTTCAGGTGTTATAGAAAAAATCGCTTTTGAAGAAGGCAAGAAAATCAAACAAGGCGATCTACTTTTTCAGTTAGACGATCGTCCTTTTCGCGCTATCGTATCAAGTTTACAAGCACAAATAAGCAGTGCTGAAGCAGCGTTAGAGCAAGCCAAAAGTGAAGAAGAACGCGCTATACGTTTAACCGAACGTAAAGCAATGTCAACCGAGCAAGCTGAATCTCGTACTTCAACATTACGCCAGCGCCAAGCTCAGCTTGATGCATTGCAAGCACAGTTAACTGCAGCCAAACTTGATTTAGAATTTAGTTCAATCCGTGCACCTATCGACGGCATAATTTCTCGCGCCAATATTACTAAAGGTAATAACGTGATTGCCGGACAAAGTGTATTAACAACTATCGTTTCTGATAAAGCCATGTACGCTTATTTTGACATTGACGAGCGCACTTGGAATACATCGTTTTCAAACGTTACTTCAGCTGATAAACAACAAGTTGTGATGCAGAAGCTAGGACAGAAAACAGGTCAAGATAGCTTTCCTTATGAAGGCCATATCGATTTTATCGACAACCAAATTAATGCCGCAACAGGTACTTTACGTGTTAGAGCTGTATTTAATAATGAGCAAAGTGAAAGTACCGCTCAATTAAGAGCAGGATCTTTTGCGCGTATTAAACTGGCTGCAAACGGAATTGCAGAAAAAATTATAGTTCCTGATCGCGCTATTGGTACTGATTTAAAAAATCGTTTTGTGTTAACGGTTGGCGAAGGCAATGTTTTGCAATACAAAGCAGTTCAAGTTGGTGAGCTTTACGGCACGTTCAGAGCAATTGAATCAGGCTTAACTGTTGACGACATTATTGCGGTAAATGGCCCAGCCCGTGTAGGTCCAGGTATGCCAATTGCGCCAAACAATATCGAGCTTGATAGTAAAGGCATTGCTTTTACCTTATCACCTATTGCTGATGAAACGCTAACCGCAAAAAATATCATTCAGTTAGCACCTCAAATCAAGTCACCTTTAGCTGCAGAGCTTGTGTCACAGTTAGCGTCAAAAGAGTAATTATAAACAATGAAATTTTCCCATTTTTTTATACAAAGACCCATATTTGCGGGTGTTTTATCGGTACTAATTTTAATAGCCGGTGCTATATCGCTGTTTCAATTACCGGTAAGTGAATACCCAGGTGTTGTTCCACCAACAGTTGTTGTTACTGCAAGTTATCCTGGTGCTAACCCGTCAGTAATAGCAGAAACGGTAGCCACCCCGCTTGAGCAAGAGATTAATGGCATTGAAAATATGCTTTATATGTCTTCACAAGCAACTGGCGATGGCCGCATGAGCTTAACGGTAACTTTTGCCCTTGGTACTGATCTCGACAGAGCGCAAGTACAAGTACAAAATAGCGTTAACAGTGCTTTATCGCGCTTACCTGAAGAAGTACAACGATTAGGTGTTATCGCTGAAAAATCATCGCCTGACTTAACGTTAGTAGTGCATTTGTTTTCTCCTGAAAAAACCCATGATACCGCTTATTTGTCTAACTACGCTGATCTATACATCAAAGACCAAATTGCCCGTTTACCTGGCGTTGGTGATGTTAGGTTATTTGGTGGTGGTCAATTTGCCATGCGTGTATGGTTAAATCCAGATGCGTTAGCATCACGCCAAATCACCGCAGCCGATGTAGTTAACGCTTTACGCTCTCAAAACAAACAAGTGGCAGCGGGTAGCTTAGGATCTCAACCTTCAGCTAATGACAGCCAATTTCAAATTCTACTTAACGTGAAAGGTCGACTAGACAACGTAGAAGAATTTGAACAAGTTATTATAAAAGTTGGTGACCAAGGTCAAATTACTCGATTACAAGATGTTGCGCGTGTTGAGTTAGGACAAGATTCTTATACATTACGTGCTATGTTAGACAGCCAACCAGCACTTGCTATTCCTGTATTTCAACGTCCTGGCTCAAACGCGATTGAACTATCAGATCAAGTACGTGAAACCATGGCGCGTTTATCACAAAAATTCCCAGCGGGTGTTGAATACGACATAGTTTACGACCCAACTATCTTTGTGCGCGACTCAATTGATGCGGTAATCACTACCTTAATTGAAGCCATTATTTTGGTTGTTATCGTTGTTATCTTATTTTTACAAACATGGCGTGCGTCCATTATTCCGTTAATTGCTGTACCTGTATCGCTTATTGGTACCTTTGCTGTAATGCATTTACTCGGCGTATCCATTAATACCTTGTCATTATTTGGCTTAGTACTCGCCATTGGTATTGTGGTCGATGATGCCATAGTAGTCGTTGAAAACGTAGAGCGTAATATTGAAACCGGTCTATCGCCATTAGAAGCAACTAAGGTTGCTATGAATGAAGTAACTGGGCCTATTATTGCAATCGCTTTAGTATTGAGCGCAGTATTTATTCCTACCGCTTTTATTAGTGGCGTATCAGGTCAATTTTACAAGCAATTTGCATTAACAATTACTATCTCAACCATTATTTCAGCATTTAACTCTTTAACTTTATCGCCAGCTTTGGCAGCAATATTGTTGAAATCTCATGACAGTAAGCCTGATAAATTAACACGATTATTGAACAAGCTTTTTGGATCTTGGCTATTCGAACCATTCAATCGCCTGTTTGACCGTGGTAGTGAAAAATATCAAAAGCTTGTGAAAAAACTAATGCGTTTAAGTGTTATCGCTGTTGCTGGTTACATACTACTACTCGGCGGCACCGTGCAATTATTTAATACCGTACCTGGTGGTTTTATACCTGCTCAAGACAAGCAGTATCTGGTAGGAATTGCCCAGTTACCCGATGCAGCGAGCCTTGACCGTACCCAAGCCGTAGTACAAGAGATGGAAGCTATTGCCTTGCAAGTGCCAGGAGTTGCCAATACCGCAGCATTTCCAGGCTTATCTGTGAATGGTTTTGCTAATATGTCAAACAGTGCCGTAGTATTTTTACCGTTAAAGTCGTTTGCCGAACGAACTGATCCTAGCCAATCTGCCGCAGCAATTGCTGGTCAGTTAAACCAAAAGTTTGGCGTTATTGACCAAGCTTTTGTCGCTGTATTCCCACCACCGCCAATTCGTGGTTTAGGTACAACAGGTGGCTTTAAGTTACAAATTGAAGATCGCGGTAACAAAGGCTATGAAGTGTTATTTAATAGCTTGCAAACTGTTTTAAATGAATCACGAAAAGATCCGGCTTTAATGGGCATGTATTCAAGCTTTAGAATTCAAGTACCGCAAATGGATATTGATATTGACCGCGAACAAGCGCTTATTCAAGGCATTCCGTTAAGTGAAGTATTTGATGCACTACAAATTTATTTAGGTTCGGTATATATCAATGACTTTAATATGTTTGGTCGTACTTACCAAGTAAAAGCACAAGCTGAAGCTGAGTTCCGTCAAGAGCCGGAGCAAATTCTTAACTTAAAAGTTCGTAACCGATTAGGAAATATGGTGCCATTAGGTTCGGTATTAACCGTAACGCCAACTATCGGTCCAGATCGTGTAATGCATTATAACGGTTACCCAAGTGCAGAGTTAAATGGTAGTGCGTCTCCTGGCTTTAGCTCAGACCAAGCACAAGAAGCAATTGAGAAAATTTTAACTGAACACTTACCACAAGATATTGCTTATGAGTGGACCGATGTAACCTACCAACAAATATTAGCAGGTAATACTATGGTTTATGTATTCCCGTTGGTGGTGTTGTTAGTATTCATGGTATTAGCTGCGCAATATGAGAGTTTACGTTTACCGTTAGCGATTATTTTGATTGTACCTATGACCATATTCTCCGCTTTATTTGGTGTTTGGTTGGTAGGCTCAGACAACAACATATTCACTCAAATTGCATTAATTGTTCTGGTCGCTTTAGCCTCGAAAAATGCCATTTTGATGGTAGAATTTGCTAAAGATCAGCATGAACAAGGGTTGTCGCACTTTGATGCTATTATTGAGTCGTGTCGTTTACGTTTACGCCCAATATTAATGACCTCTATTGCCTTTACTGCGGGTGTTATTCCGCTAGTGCTAGCAACAGGTGCAGGTGCTGAAATGCGCCATGCCATGGGTAACGCAGTATTCTCAGGCATGATTGGAGTAACGGTATTTGGCTTATTATTTACACCGTTATTTTATATTTTACTAACCGCGCCTAAGCAAAGAAAAGGTAACGTGGAATCATGATTTTATCATTGAATAAATTTAACGTAAGCGCGGTGTTTTTCACCCTGGCTTTATCGGGTTGCGCGAGTCAAATTGATGCTCCGCAACATTTACAATCAGTAGAGTCTTTTGTTGCTGAAACTAAAATTGCCGACCAATTACAAGGTCAAGATGAAGTTAACTGGTGGCATCAACTGCAATCAGCACAACTTAATCAATTAGTCGATGACGCCTTAGCAAATAACTACAGCTTAAAGGCAAGTCAACTACAGTTGAAAAGCGCGTTAGCCATGTTAGGCGCAGAAGAAGCCGACTACTTCCCGCAAGGTGGTGTTAATGTTGGCACACAAAGTACAGGTATAGACGATACAATTAGCCGTCAATCCAGTGCAAATTTAGCACTTAGTTGGCAGTTAGATTTATTTGGCCGTATTAATGCTTTGGTAGATGCTGCAGATTCATCAGCAATGAGTCAAGGTGAACAATTAAGAGCATTACAAATTGAAGTCGTTACTTCAGTGGTTACAGGTTATATCAGTTATCAAGGTAATAAGCAGAAACTTGATATTCTAAACCAACAAATAACTGCGCTTGAACAAAGTATTGATGTACTTGAAGCAAGAGTACAAGAAGGTATTGCCAATGAACTTGACCTAAACCGAACTCGTGCTCAGCTTAGCCAGCAACAGGCATTATTACCTGAAGCAAGTTATGCACAATATCGCGATTTAGCAACCTTAGCATCGTTAACAGGTCGCATAACTGGCGATATGAACTTAACTAACGAGCAAGAAATTTTCTCAGCAGATTTTAAAGTCACTTTAGCTGAGCCAAATAAATCGATTGCTTTACGCCCAGATATTAGCCAGGCACTTTATGACTTTAGCCAAGCAAATTCATTAAGTGTTGCGGCAAGTAGAGCCTTATACCCTGACGTAAGTTTAGATGCTTTTGTTGGTGTATTAAGTTTAGGTAACACCCAGTTCAGTGATACAAATAAGCATTGGCAAGTAGCACCACAAATTGAATGGTCGTTATTAAGTTATCCGGCATTATTAGCTCAACGTGATGCACAAGAATATTTGAGTGAAGCTGCATATAATCAATATCAAAATGTGGTACTTAGCGCTGTAAATGATAGTGAATTAGCACTACGTTTATTGTCAAAAAGTATGGAGCAAAAGAAATATGCAGATCAACGCTATAACTTTGCAAACATGGCGTTTATTCAAGCAAATTCAATGTATCAAGAAGGTCAAATTCCTTACTTAGAGTTGTTAGACGCAAGGCAAGATGTTTTAATAGCGCAAGAAAACACAGTTAACTCACAAATAATTTCATCACTGGCTAAAGTAAACGCTTACCAAGCTTTTAACGGCCGATGGAGCTATAGTTTAAAAAACTTAGAGAAGTAAAAGTACTATGTTAAATACCGACATATCATCCACCGTTGATTTACCTGACACAATGCACGCTATTGTACTGGTAGAGCCAAACGAGCAACTTAGCTTGTCTGATGTTCAAGTTCCTTTGCCAACACAAAGCGAACAAGAGTTATTAGTTAAGGTTGAATATGTTGGTTTAAATCCTATTGATGCTGACTTAGCCAAAAAAGGATTTTGCCAGTGGCAATATCCGCATATTATTGGTTTTGATGCAGTAGGTACTGTAGTGAAAGCTGCAAAAGGCATATTCCCGAATGTTGGCGACCGTGTGATGTGGCACTCCAACATTGGCGAACAAGGCGTATTAAGTGAATATGCGAGCGTTCCTAATTTTGCCGTATCGGTAGTTCCCGATAATGTATCAGGTAGTGATGCGGCGACTTTACCTTGCGCAGGCATGACAGCATTAATTGCCATGAAAAAACTACAAATAAGCCAAGGCGAAACTATCTTTATAGATGCTGGAGCAGGTGCTGTTGGTCAATTTGCAATTCAATTTGCTAAGCAACTTGGCGCCGATGTATTTACTACTGCGGCCAAAGGTAATCATAAACTAGTCAAAAAGCTGGGCGCTGATGCGGTTTTTGACTATCAAGATAAAAAATTGATTGAAAAAATCACCCGTGAATTAGGTCCTCAAGGCTTTGATGCTGTTTTGGATTCCATAGGCGGTGAATCAACCAGTCGAAATATTGAATTAATGCGCTTTTGTGGTCGTATTGTTTGTTTAAAGCCCTTACCTTATTTTGATGAAAAATTACTATTCAAAAAATCACCAAACATTGGCATTCTTTCATTAGCCGGCGCTTGGCTGTCTAACAGTTTATGCGCTCAGCAACACATGAGTTTTATGAGCAATCAATTACTTGAATCTTTAGCCAACAAAACAATTCAAACTCCTGCTATTAAAGCTATTGAATTTAACGCACAAGCAGTATCTTCAGCTTTGCACACGCAAATTAACGGCGGTTTTACTGGTAAACAAATCATTAAAATAGCCTAGGTAACTTTATCGTAAATTAGCAGCTACTTTTCTTTTGGTATTCCAACGATAAATCCCTTCTAACAGGAAAGACAGCACAATAGTACCAACGACAATCCATAACTGGTTTTCTGTGGCGGGGTTTTCATCAACTTCCATACCTAATAGCACTAATGAAGCGCCACAACACAAGGCGCCTAATACAGAGATCCAAGCCTTTGATTGAGTGTCTTTAGCAAGCTTAGCGTTACTATAATTGACAATCATAAAGATAGTTAAAAAACCTGCACTGCCCATAGTCGCTATTGCCCCTAATGGCACAAAATTAGCAATAATCAATGCCAGTGCCGAAAATATCAACATCCCTTCAAGGGGTTGGCCTTTAATTTTACGTTCAAGCTCAGTAGGTAACTCGCCGGTATTAGCAATGGTTGCCGTTAAACGCCCAGCACTATAAAGGGTCGCGTTAATAGCTGAACCACAAGCAACTACAGCCGCAATAACAATTAACACATGCCCAGTAGGTCCCATTAAATAATTGGCTACTGCAGTAAGTGCGTGGTTACTTACTGAGGCAATTTCAAGAAAAGATAAATGCCCTATAGTGACAACTGCAATTAAAATATACACAGCAATAACCGTTAATACTCCACCAATATAAGCAATAGGTAATGAACGTTTAGGGTTTTTAACTTCTTTTGCTGAGTTAGCAATTAATTCAAAACCTTCATAATTAAAAAAGACAATCATAGCGCCAGAAATAATAGCCATACTACCAACATAATTATCAGTAGATAAACGTTGCCAGTCATTAGGTACATAAAGACCTACCGCAATGAGTAAAAACAGAATCAGCATTTTAATAATGTTGAGGGTGTTTTCAGATTTAATTACCGCGCTACCACCAAATACATTTAATAAGGTCAGTGCGATAAGCGCAAAGCTAAGAAACGTATGACGCCAAAATTCAACTTGATCAGGCGGAATAAAACTTGCCGCATAATTACCAAGCGCATGCGCATAAATGGCTATTAAGGTGACATAACTAAAACACAATAAAATATTAGCTGCGCCTGAGAAAATTCCTTGACCCAAACCACGATTAATAAACTCAACCGTGCCACCTTCACTTGGATAGCGCAAAGTCAATTTCAAATAAGAGTAACTAGTTAGTAGTGCCACAATACCCGCAACGATAAAGGCAATAGGGGCAGCTCCTTGAGTAAGTTGTATAGCTAAACCCGTAGTGGCGAATATGCCGCCACCAACCATGCCGCCAATACCAATTGAAAAAGTTGAAAAGGTACCTAAGGTTTTCTCTTGAGTTTGCAAAATAATGCTCCGTTAATCTCGCTGACCATGGCTAATAATAAACACACTTAAAGTATTAACGTTATCAATGTAAGTATCTATATAAAAATACAGCTAGCCTCTTGAATGGTAATGATATCTTCATATTGATAATTAACAAACAACTATAACGTATACACATCCTTGCTATGCCGTAGCTATACCTTAATGAAAAAAGTAATAGTCATAAGGTTAAATTACTTAAATACATCCTCAAAGCTTTTCTTCCTGATAGTTTGTTACCTATCGAGTAAACCCATTTAGCAAAATAAGACTAAACACGAATTAATTACTTCGTCTTAATTATTCAAAAAGTTAGTTATTAATGTTCTAATGCTGTTAGTAGTAATTAACTTTTATTAAGGCATGTAAGTAATGGAATTCAATAAAGTATTAGGCTCAGCGCTATTAACTACCCTAGTAATTTCAGGCTGTGGCTCTGACACCACTAAAACTGTAGATAAAGAAAATAAAGTAATCACTGAAGAAATAATCATTGAAGAAACAGTAGAGCTTGTTCCTGCAACTAAGTTTGATTTATCTAAGTGGAAAATAACTATTCCAACAGATGATAACAATGACGGTAAAATTGACTCTGTTGACAATATTGCGATTCAAACTTATAGCCATCCTGATTTTTTCTACCTTGATGATGAAGGTAACATGGTATTTGCTACACCAAATAAAGCATTTACTACTCCTAATTCATCAAACACCCGCAGTGAGTTGCATCAAGTACTAGGTAACGCCAATGCTGCTGAAAATGACAACGATACAAACTTTGCGCTTAAATCACATGAAAACGCAGATGAATATGCACAAATCGGCGGTAACTTACAAGCAACAGTAAAAGTTAATCATGTAGCTAAAAATGCGGGTTACTCTACAAAACCACCTGCTTATTCTGTGGTTGTTGGCCAGATTCACGCCACTAAAAATGCTGAAACAGTCGCTGAAGGTAATGGCTATGGTTATGGTAATGAGCCTCTTAAAATTTATTACAAAAAATGGCCTGAGCACAAATATGGCTCTGTATTTTGGAACTACGAGCGTAACTTACCAAAAGCCGATCCTAACCGTACTGACATAACCTTTCCTGTTTGGGGTAATGTATGGACTGATCCTGCTGCACCTGGAGAAGCAGGCATAGCCCTTGATGAAGAGTTTAGCTACGAAGTTAATGTCTATGAAGACACTATGTATCTTACCTTTACGACTGCCCGCCATGATCCGATAACCTATGAAATTAACTTAGCAAATAATGTTGATCCTAATGGCGAAGTTGATGAATTAGATCATGTTAATGGCTATGTTGGCGATGCGCACTTCTTTAAAGCTGGCGCTTATAATCAATGTAGCACTAAAGACGCCCCTGGCATGTGGTACGCTAAGTGTGCCGGCACGGGTGATTGGGAAACGGATAAGAAAAATGGTGATTACACCCAAGTTACTTTTACTCGCTTAGAAACGGGCCCAAGTAAAACACCTACAAAATAATTAATTCAACTACCCTTTACAAAGCCTCGTTTAGCGAGGCTTTCTTATTCTATATAACAAGACACTTAATTCTGTCGCCTATTAATATTGCTTCCAAGCAGCATATTTTTTTGTAACTGGCTATAACCATTATCTTGCTATATTCTATAATCACAAGGAATGTTTTTATCGGTATAGAATGCTAATTAAGGGTAACATTTGATAAATTTTATTTTAGTTATTGCCATACTATTCATTTGCCTCTCAATTTGGATAACTTTGCTACTAAAAGCAATGAATCGCAGAAAAAACACCGAGAAAAAACTCCTTGATGATAAGTCTCACCTTTATGATTTACACAAATATGCGCTCATCGGCCACTGGGAAATACTAGCTGATAGAAGTACTCATTGGTCTGAAGACATGTATCGCTTATTTGAAATCCCTTTTCAATCAGCAACAACGTCAAAATATTTTGCTGCATTACTTAATTCCAAAGACTTACGAATATTTACTACTTCTATAGAAAAGAGCTTTGTTACAGGTGAAGAACACCACATGCAATTTCAAGTAAATCTCGCCAATAACCAACAACCACGGTGGATCGATTGTCGCGGCAAAGTAATTCTTGATGACAATAATCAGCCTTATAAAATTTCAGGCTTCGTACATGATATTAGTGATATAAAAAAAATAGAGTTACGCGAAAAAGCAAACTCATCCATACTAGAGTTGATTGCTAGTAATGAACAATTACCGTTAATTCTTAACTCTATCGTTAACAGTGTTGAACAAAACAACCCCCAAATGTTATGTAGTATTCTATTACTCGATGAAACAGGAAAACATCTAATCCACGGCGCAGCGCCAAGCCTGCCTGAATTTTATTCTCTTGCCATTAACGGCGTAGAAATAGGTGAAGGTGTTGGCTCTTGTGGTAGTGCAGCTTTTACCAACAAGCGCGTAATCGTCGCAGATATTCAAACCCATCCTAATTGGCATTTATACACTGAACTTGCAAAAGAAGCCAAGCTAGGCTCTTGTTGGTCTGAACCTATTAGATCTACTCAAGGTCAAGTTATTGGCACCTTTGCTATATATCATCGCGATATACACCACCCCACAATTGAGAATATTAATCTCATTGAGCAAACAGCTAACTTAGCAAGCATTGCAATTGAAAGAACCGAAGTGAATTTAGCGCTAAAAGCCAGTGATGAGAGAATGCAACTGGTATTAGCTGGCGCAGGTTTAGGATATTGGGATTGGAACATTGTTACTAGTAATGTTGAACGTAACGAGCGCTGGGCAACAATGTTGGGCTATAGCTACGATGAAATAAAAAACACAACAAAGCAATGGGCTGATTTTGTTCATCCCGATGATAGAGCTAAGGCATGGGCATCGATAAATAATGTGCTTGAAGAAAAAACTAAATGTCACAGCCTTGAATATCGCATGCTGACTAAATCAGGTAATTATATTTGGGTACATGACCAAGCAAATGTAATGCAACGTGATGTAAATGGTAAACCGTTACGTATGAGTGGAACCCACAGTGATATTACCGAGCGTAAGCTATCCGAAGAAAAAATAAAGCTCGCTGCAAGTGTTTTCTCTCATGCCCGCGAAAGTATAATCATCAGCGACACAAAAGGCTTAATTATTGATGTAAATGACACTTTTACAGCTCTCACTGGCTATAGCCGCACAGACGCTGTTGGTAAAAATGCTCGATTTCTCAAATCTGGAGAGCAACCTCCTGAGTTTTATCACGACATGTGGAAAACTCTAAATAAAGAAGGTCATTGGCAAGGTGAGTTGTGGAATCGTCGCAAAAATGGTGAATTGTATATTGAAATGAAAACCATTAGTGCCGTAAGTAATGAAGATAACATTATCACTCATTATGTTGCTTTAGGTAACGACATAACGTCAGTTAAGGAGCATCAAAATCAACTAGAGCATATAGCTCACTTTGACGCACTGACAAATTTACCAAATAGATCATTACTTGCTGATCGACTGTCACAAGCTATGTTGCAATGCCAACGCAACTCGAAATCACTCGCCGTAGTATTCCTTGATTTAGATGGTTTTAAAACGGTCAACGATGCTTATGGTCATGATATGGGAGACGATCTGCTCATTGCTCTTGCTACTAAAATGAAAGCCGCCTTACGTCAAGGCGACAGTTTGTCTCGTATTGGTGGTGATGAGTTTGTTGCCGTACTCGCTGATTTGCCTAATGCAACAGTAGCTGAAGATTGTCATCCAGTATTACAACGTTTATTACTTGCGGCTTCTCAACCCATTACCATAAATGGCATTGTATTAAATATATCCGCCAGTATTGGTGTTACTTTTTATCCGCAAGATAATGTCAATGCCGATCAATTAATGCGCCATGCAGATCAAGCTATGTATATAGCAAAAGGAGCGGGTAAAAATCATTATCATCTATTTGACACCGCCCAAGATGATGCAGTTAAAGTGCAACGAGAAAGTATTGAAGCGGTGCGTTACGCTTTGAAAAATGATCAATTCGTACTGTACTATCAACCTAAAGTAAATATGCAAACAGGCAGAGTTACCGGAGTGGAAGCTCTGATTCGTTGGCAAAAGCCTGGACGGGGATTATTATCTCCCATTGATTTTTTACCCATTATTGAAAATAATGCTATCAGTATAGAGCTTGGCGAATGGGTGATAAACACAGCACTGAATCAAATAAGTCTGTGGCAAAAAATGGCGCTAAATCTACCCTTAAATATTAGTGTCAACATTGCCGCAGTACAATTACAACAACCTGACTTTACCAAGAAATTAGCTGCATTACTTAACGCGCATGACGATGTTGACCCACATCATTTACAGTTAGAGGTATTAGAAACTAGCGCCCTAGATGATGTACAACATGTATCTGAAATTATGCACCAATGTATGGCCTTAGGCGTTAACTTTTCCCTAGACGACTTTGGTACAGGATACTCCTCTTTAACTTATCTTAGACGCTTACCTGCAAGTTTAATCAAAATAGATCAAAGTTTTGTTCGTGATATGCTTCATGATCCTGATGATTTAGCCATTGTCGAAGGCATTATTGCTTTAGCTAAGTCATTTAAACGAGATGTTATAGCTGAAGGTGTTGAAACTATTGAACACGGGACATTATTGTTACGACTAGGTTGCGATTTAGCGCAAGGTTACGGCATAGCAAAACCCATGCCCGCAGCAAATTTTCCGCTGTGGGTTAAAAACTGGCAACCTGCTGAAGCTTGGCGAACTCTAAGGCTAAAGGTTAATAATAATTGAAATAATAAATCAATCACCTTCAATTGCTATTAAACCTAATTCCAAACACTTTTATTTAAATAATCTACTCCTCGCTATACCAATAAATTCGACCTACGCCAAATCAAACTTTAAAATTTGTTTAAAAAAAACACATCTAAACATTGACAGTGCACTTTTCTAGTGCGATTATGCCCAACCATTGAGCATAAGCCCACACCAAAAGCAAATGCTCAAAACTACTTTGTATTAAGAAAAATATACGTTCAGATTTATTTTACGAGACTTAAACACCCAAAAGGTATAGCAATGAAAAGCAACATTGAATTAATAATTTTTGACTGTGACGGTGTATTAATCGACAGCGAAATAATCAGTGCTACCGTGTTAATTAAGCAGCTATTACCCCTAGGTATTAATATTGACATTGCCTATATTCAGCAACATTTTTTAGGTTGTAGCTTTGCTACAGTAAAAGAAAAACTATACCAAGCATTTGATATCAAACTTGCTGATTCATTCGAGCAAGATTACCGAACAGCACTACTTAACGAGTTTGATACTAGTTTGCAAACCACTAAAGGTATTAAAGATTTATTAGCGCAATTAAGTATCACTTTTTGTTTAGCAACAAGTAGTAGCCTACAACGCACGACAAAAGCCTTGAGTATTGTTGGTTTAACGGAGTTTTTCACTAACACTATATTTACCGCTGAAGAAGTTAAACACGGTAAACCAGCCCCTGATTTATTTTTACACGCCGCAAAAATCATGCAGGTAGAAGCACGCAACTGCTTGGTTATTGAAGACAGTATGGCAGGGGTAAGTGCCGCAATATCTGCTGGCATGCAAGTAATTCATTACCAGGGAGGTTTACATATGGCTGAGGAAACTCGCAAAATAGTCACAACAAAATATCCAGAGGTTGTAGTTATGCAGCACTGGGACGAATTTGAAACACTTTTACAAAATGTTTAAAGCTATAACAAAGCTTACCCTAAGTTAAAGCTGACGAATAATAATTAAAATAAGGCACTCAGATGGAAAACAAATCAACTAACGAATTAAAGCGTTTAGAGGATGCAGCACGTGCTGCTTGGTTATATTACGTTGCTAAAAATACTCAAGACGAAATAGCGCAAAAATTAGAGGTGTCTCGCCAATCGGCACAGCGTTTAGTCGCGCTTGCGGTTAGCGAAGGCTTAATAAAAGTACGCTTAGATCACCCTATCGTGCAGTGCATGGAATTAGCTCAACAACTAAAAGATAAATTCAACTTACTTGAATGTGAGATTGTCCCTAGCGATCCTAGCACACCCAATTCAAATCATGGTTTAGCGCAATGCGGCGCAGCAATATTAGAACGTTACCTGAAATCAGAAACACCTAAAATATTAGCTTTTGGTACAGGCAGAGCACTAAAAGCCTGTATTGATGAATTACCCTCTATGCAATGCCCGCAACATAACATTGTTTCACTGCTTGGCAATATGATGGCCGATGGCGCAGCTTCAGCTTTTGATATTGTTGTTACCATGGCTAATCGTGTTAACGCTAAACATTATCCTATGCCCTTACCAGTTATTGCATCAAGCGTTGCTGAAAAGAAAGTTTTACATAGTTTACAGCCTGTTAAGAATATTTTTAGCTTGGTTAAACAAGCCGATGCAACCTTTGTTGGTATTGGCCAAATTACCGACAATTCACCACTATTATTAGATGGTTTTATTGACGATTCTGCACTTGAACAGATCAAAAATGACGGTGCAGAAGGCGAAATTATCAGTTGGTTATACGATAAAAATGGCCAGGTGCTTACCAATGAAATCAATGACCGCGTAGTCAGTTCGCCATTAACGGTTAACGCAAACAAACCTGTTTATGGTGTTGCCGCCGGCAACGATAAAATCACCGCAATACACGCTGCTTTAAAAGGTAAGTTGATTAATTCATTGATAACCAATGAATATACTGCCAAAGCAATACTAAATAGCTAGTAAATAGATACTAAATAAATACTAAAAATTAAATTTTTCATAAAAAGATAAATATAATAATAGCAAGCAAACAGCTACCTGTAGTGATGATGAGGAAAGAAATATGTCTAATACTCAAGCAAAAAATTCATTTAGCGAGATAAATGAAGAGCAAATGCCTATAGCAAAAAACAAGCTACATGGTTGGAAACATTTCGCAGGTTTATATGCTGGAGAGCATGTTGCCGCAACCGAATTTGTTATTGGCGCAACCTTTGTTGCCTTAGGTGCATCAACCAAAGATATTTTACTTGGTTTGCTCATTGGTAACTTATT
This sequence comes from Colwellia echini, assembly GCF_002843355.2. Taxonomy (GTDB): domain Bacteria; phylum Pseudomonadota; class Gammaproteobacteria; order Enterobacterales; family Alteromonadaceae; genus Colwellia; species Colwellia echini. The sequence goes on along the minus strand of NZ_PJAI02000001.1, from coordinate 102,876 downwards.
AGCCATGTGCTCTTGGTGGTTATTAACTGCACCAATAGCCGTAGAAACACGATTAAGTTTATACAATTACTTAAATAAGATTGCCGGAAATTCAATGACCAAGCTCTATAACTGGGCAAACGTGGTGATATTTTCGGTGATCTCCGCCGCTATGATAACGGTATCCGCCACCGCCGTAAGGTTCGCCTTTGACATTCCTGCGCAGCTTAATTGGTATCCTAGCAGTTTTTGGTTTGTGGTCATTGTACTCGCGGTGGGCTCTATCGTGGTGTTTGTTGCCATGTATGGTTTTTCAACCGTTGCTGACTTTTCTAAAGTTTGTGCGCCTTGGTTATTTGTTATCTTTATTGCTGGTTCATTTACTTTATTCCCTGCCTTATCAAATCATGTCTTAGGAACAACTACGGTGTCTGGCTGGGGCGATTTTTTAGCTATTGGTGATAGTTCAATTTGGACTGGATTTACCAGTGATGGAGAAAAAGGCATCGGCTTATTTGAAGTTATTGGTTTTGCTTGGGCAGCTAATTCCATTACTCATTTTGGCTTAATAGATATGGCAACCTTTCGCTTTGCTAAGCGTAAAAGTTACGGATTATTCTCAGGTGTTGGCATGTTTTTCGGTCATTATATCGCATGGATCTCAGCAGGTATTATGGGCGCAGGTGCGGCCGTATTACTTAAAACGACTATTGTACAATTAGACCCCGGCGATGTGGCTTACCACGCTTTAGGGTTAACGGGGTTTGTTATTATTATTATTGCTGGTTGGACTACCGCTAACGCTAATTTATATCGTGCAGGTTTAGCAGCTCAATCTATTTTTGTGAATCAAACACGTGAAAAAACTACGGCAATTGTTGGCGTTGTTACCGTGATCATTGCCTGTTTCCCTTTTGTATTTTCGCAAATGCTACCACTACTTACCTACGCTGGTTTATTAGTTGTTCCGGTGGGTGGCATTGTATTTGCTGAACACGTGTTATTTCCAAAGATTGGTTTAACTCGTTACTGGGCTAAGTATCAAAATATATCACGCAGCATTCCTGCTATTGCCACTTGGGCACTAGCGTTAGTATTTGGCTTTGGATTAAATATTCTCGATGTTATGTCTTTCTACTACTTGTTTATTCCTACTTGGATTTTCAGCATTGTAGTTTATACCGTGTTAGCAAAAAAGTATGGCGCAGATCAAGATTACAGTAAATACGTTGCCGCAGAAGCGCTTGAACAAAAACAAATTATTGCTTATCAAGCTGAACAAGCGGTTAACGATCAGCCATTCATTGAAGATACTAGCGGTATAAGCAAATTATTAAATGCTATTTCAGTTATCTCATTATTAGTGATTAGTGCCTTTGCATGCCAGGTAATGTTCTTTAGTGAAACCATGGCACTTTATGAAGCAAATAAAAGCCAGTTTGAGTTTTATTGCTTCATTTGCACCATCACTTATTTTTCCAGTGCTTATATGTCGCTTAAAAGACAAAAAACACTTAATACTTAAATTCAAGTATTAATTAAGAAGCTAACAATCAATAAAAACTGGCTGACCCAACAAACTGTTAACCAGCAAAAATTATAGACTCAAAACTATTGAGTAAGGAAAAAACATGACTTCTGATTCATTAAAAAAAACAATATTAAATCAACAAACATTAGCTGATTTACCAAGCCATATTGATCGCCCAACATACGATCGTAGTCAGCTTAAAGCAGGTATAGTACATATTGGTGTCGGTGGTTTTCATCGTGCTCATCAAGCCGTATATTGTAATGAATTACTGAAAAATCCTGGGTCAGAACAATGGGCTGTATGTGGTATTGGTTTATTAGAAAACAATCGTGGTTTACGCGATATTCTGGTCAAGCAAGACTACTTATACTCGCTCGTAGTGCGTCATCCTAATGGCCAAATTGATAATAAAGTAATTGGTTCAATGATCGACTTTATCTTTGCGCCTGATAACAAACAAATCGTTATCGATAAATTAGTACACAGCGATACTAAAATTGTGTCACTTACCATAACCGAAGGTGGTTATAACGTTCATCCTGCGACAGGCGAACTTGATGTAGAAAATTCGGATGTTGTGCATGATATTACTCACCCTAACGATCCAAAAACAGCGTTTGGCTATATTGCTGCAGCGTTAAAAGTTCGTAAAGATCAAGGAATGAAAGCCTTTACCGTGCAGTCATGTGACAATATTCAGCACAACGGCGCAGTGACTCGTAAAATGCTACTTAGTTTTACAGCTTTACAAGATGCTAAGCACCCAGATAGAGAGCTAAGTCAATGGATTGCAGAGCATGTTCAATTTCCAAATGCCATGGTTGACCGTATTACTCCTGTAACCACTAAAGCAGATATTGATTACGTAGCGCAAAATTTTGGCTTAACGGATGAATGGCCAATTACTTGTGAATCATTTTCACAGTGGGTTATTGAAGATAACTTTAGCGATGGTCGACCCAATTGGGATAACGTTGGTGCACAGTTTGTGCCTGATGTAACACCGTTTGAAAAAATGAAAATTCGTTTATTAAATGCCGGCCATTCAGTATTGGGTTTATTAGGATCAATTCATGGTTACGCAACAATTGATGAAACCATATCAGATAAGGATTTTGCTAAATATCTTCGCGCCTTTATGGACTTAGAAGTGACACCTTTATTAGATGAGTTAGAGGGTATTGATTTAAACCAATACAAAGACACCTTAATTGAACGTTTTGCCAACCCAAACATCAAAGACAGTTTGGCGCGTATTTGCTCTGAAAGTTCAGCTAAACTACCTAAGTTTTTGATTGCCACCATTAATGAAAATTTAGCCGTTAATCGTGATTGCTCTTTAGCTGTATTAGTTATTGCTACTTGGTGTTTATATAGCGACAAGCAAGTAAATCAAGCGCAATCGCAGCTAGACATTCAAGATGCAATGCAAACAGAGTTAGCCGAATATGCGCACAAAACAGCGACAGATCCCCTCGCCTTTTTAAAACTGAGCAGTTTGTTTGGTGATTTAATTAATCAACCTGCTTTTAGCCTGCTGTATAACGACGCCATTAAGTCGCTTTATGCACAAAACAGTAATATCAAAAATATTATGCACAACACTCTTTTACAAAAAGGCTTAACAGTTGCCGTGGAGACTAAATAATGAATAGTTTATTCATCAAAAATAAAGCACCTAGCGATATTTCTATTAATTGTTTTGGTGAAGTACTTTGGGACTGTTTTCCTGACGGTAAGCGTTTAGGTGGCGCACCATTAAATGTTTGTTTACGTTTAAATTCGTTAGGCATTAATGCACAAATGATCAGTGCTGTTGGCGATGACGAATTAGGCCACGAACTACTTGATGAAATTAAAGCACGTAACATAAAAACTAATTTTATCGAAATCAATGCAGATAAGAAAACTAGCACTGTTGAAGTTACGTTAGATAAACGCGGCTCAGCGACTTACGAAATTGTGAGTGATACCGCATGGGATAATATAGCGTTAACTCCTGCACTACTTGAACAAGTTCAAAGCTCAGATATTTTTGTTTATGGTAGTTTAGTAGGCCGTCAACAAGTGTCTTTAGACACCTTAAAGCAGCTTATCGACGTAGCAAAATTTAAAATATTTGACGTTAACTTACGTAAGCCACATTACGATATTGAAACTTTAGTCACGTTAATGAAAAATGCTGACTTTATTAAACTTAACGATGATGAGCTATATGAAATAGCCCATGCAATGGGCTCTAAGTTTAACTCATTAGAACAGAACTTAGAGTTTATTGCCGAGCAAACCAATACCCAGTACCTATGCATAACAAAAGGTCGTCACGGTGCATTGCTTAAAATTAATGGTACTAATTATTATAATTCAGGGTTTTTAATTAACGTTGTTGATACCGTTGGCGCGGGTGATTCATTTTTAGGCTCGTTAATCTATCAATTATGTACAACAACAGATGCGCAATATGCAGTTGATTTTGCCTGTGCTGTTGGCGCTATGGTGGCAGAGCAACATGGCGCAACACCTGAATTATCGATTGAAGCAATTGAAGCTTTTATCAATCCTGTTTAAATTATTTAACTAACTTAATTTAAGTTAGTTAACCTGAACTCGGGATAATGAACATGTATAACCAAATAATATCAATTGGTTAGCGTTATACTTCTACAGTAGTTTCAATTATTCGTAGTTCAAGGCGAGAAAACGAAACCAATAACTGGTTATTGGGAGTTTTCAAAACGCAGAAATACGCATAATTAGAGCTGTTGTAGCATTTTGCTTATCCCTAATTCAGGTTAGTTAAATAATTTATGGATAATTACATGAATTATGCCACCAAAGCAGTCACTGACATCAGAGGTATTTATTCTGAAGCTATAATGAGTATGCTCATGAATGTTTAATCTTTAATGTGTATATTCTTTCACATAATTTTCCAGTTGTTGTAAGTAATTATCTTTTATTTCTTCAGCTAACCACGACACTTTAAATGAGTTTGCAACCATAGTTACCATTTGTTCTGCTGTAAAACTTCCCTCTTGTTGAAGTTTTATTAGGTTTTCATTTAAGTACGCTCTAAAGTAAGCGGGATCATCTGAATTAATGGTAACCAGCATATCTTTATCTAACATTTGATGAATTTCATTTGAAGTAAGAGATTGCACAACAAATTGGTTAGACACAGGACAAACTGTTAACCCTAATTTATGGCTTTTTATTAGCTCACATAACTCTTCACTTTCTAAAGAGTTTACGCCATGGTCGATACGGTCAACCTGAACTTCATTTATGCATTGTTTAATATGCACTAAGGTATTATTTTGATTAACATCGCAATGCATAGTTAATTTTAAACCTAACTTTTTTGCTTGTGCAAACACCTGATAAAACTTACTCGGTGGATTATCTCTTTCATCAGAATCTAAGCCAACACCAATCAACCAATTAAGATAGGGTTTTGCTAACACTAAATGCTCCATTGCAGATTCAGCACTCATATCACGTAAAAAACACATAATTAATTGACTCTTAATGCCTAAGTTTTTTTCTGCGTCTACTTGTGCTTTGTGAATGCCGGTAATAATGGTATCGAAGCTAACCCCCCTTATTGTATGTGCTTGGGGGTCAAAGAATATTTCTGTATATAAAGTTTCTTGGCTTCTTGCTTTACTTAAATATGCATAGGTTAATTGATAGAAATCATCCTCTTCAATTAATACATTCATACCTGCATAATAAATCGCTAAGAAGGAAGGTAAATCATTAAAATCATATGCCGAAATTAATGCTTCAGGTGTTTCATAGTTTAATTGCACATTATTCTTTTTCGCTAACGCAAAACTCAATTCTGGCTCTAATGTGCCTTCAATATGAACGTGTAATTCCGCTTTCGGCATTTTTTCGATAAAACTTTGCATGTAATTTCCCCTCAAGTTATTTAAGTGTAACTGATTAAGCAAACTTAATACCAAAGGCGCAAACCGTTACCTGACCGAAAGGTCAGGTTTATTTTTAAATAAAAGTTCTATAAAAAATGCACTAAAAAAGGTAATCGCACTATATAAGCGCAATAAGCTAACCAATAAATAGCCGCTACCTTTGAAGTTAGTGGCTATTTTTTTATAGACTGCTCTAAAACACGTCGTCAATTGACGACATTTTAAAGTTACAATGTTAACTATCTGGTGTAAAATATTTTTAGTTTCACGTGACGGTAAAATGGATTGAACTAGATTATTAATTAACACTTGCTAAGTATAAATAAACTAAGGTAATTCTCCATTACCTACTTTTCAATAGTATTAAATAGCAGGTAATAACGTAAAAGTAATCTACCTAATTATTTACCTTTGAGTACTGGTATCTTGATGAATTACAGTATTAAACAATACGTTTTTTTCTTAATAATAATTGCCACGACATTATTTAGTCGCTTAGGCTACAGCCAACCATTAGACGTTTCTCAACAAAACAACTTAGCGGTTGGTTCATACGCCACCATAATTACCGAAAGGATTAACGAATCAGACCAAGCAACGTCTGTAGAAGCTATCTTAATGAGGTTTCGTCAGGGTGAAGGTTATCAAGCAAAAACAAATTATTTAAACTTTGGGTTTGATGACAAAGGTAAATGGCTTGTTATTCCTATTAAAAATAATTCACTATCCACTATTAATAAAAGAATAAGTTTAGAAACCTCTTGGCTTGATTCTATTGATATTTATCATTTTGACAATGATAAATTACTATTAAAACAACAATTAGGTGACCAATACCCTTACTCTGAACGCGTAATTGACAGCCGTTATTTCGAGCTAGACATTGATTTTCCAATTAAAGACAGCTTATTACTTGTTCGGATTTCATCACCCGATCCTCTCGTAGTGCCACTATACATTCGTGATAATGAATCACGCTATCAAGCTTTAACCACTGAAACTTACCGTTACGGTATTGTTTATGGCGCTATAATTGCCCTGATGCTTTATAACTTTCTCATTGCTATCAGCATGAAAAGTCGATCAAATCTATTATATTCAGTATATATGCTTGCATTTTTAATGATGAATACAGCCTATACAGGTCATGGATTCTCATGGTTTTGGTCTGAGTCTGTAACCTTTCAAAAATGGAGTAATACCCTTTTTATGTCGGGCCATATAATTACTGGCCTATTGTTTTCATTAGAGTTTTTATATTTAAAACAATATTGTAAACCACTCTACCGATTAGTATTGATTTACCTTGGTTTAATGGCTGGAGCGATTTTGTTAAGCATTTTATTTAATGATCACGCGGCCTCAATCAGACTGGTTTTTGTTAATACCATTATCTTTTCAATGCTAGTTATCCTCATTGGCGGCGTTGCTATTAAAAAGAAAATACCGTTAGCTTATTACTTTTTCTTTGCGACTCTCATGGGTATAAGCGGCGCGTTAGTTACTAGTGCTACGGTTTGGGGTTTAATTGAATATAACTCTATCGCTTATTTGGCCATTGAAATAGGCATATTGCTTGAAGCATTATTACTTTCCTTAGCCTTGGCTGCTAAGTTCAATCAAATTGAAGCAGAAAAAAATCTGGCGATGAAACTAGCCAACCTTGACCCATTAACCCAAATAAATAATAGACGGGCGCTGTATGTTGATTTTGAAAAAATATTAGCATCTCCATTAAATAACAAAATGGAAGTTTCAGTTATCATGATTGATTTAGATAATTTTAAAATATTAAATGACACCCAAGGTCATGACATGGGTGACACTGTTTTAAAAGATGTAGCGCGTATACTCGTTCAAGAATCTAGACCCAATGATATTATCGCTCGTTGGGGTGGTGAAGAATTTATTGCTATATTACCCAATACAGCATTAGCAACAGCGGTAGTTATTGCTGAAAAATATCGCTTAGCCATCAACAAAGATGTAACACTTCATGCTGCAGAAAAAACCATTATTTCAGCAAGCATTGGCGTGGCAACTAAATATATTCACAGTAATAAAGACAATACAGAACTCAAAATGCTAATTAATTTAGCTGATAAGCAACTTTACAAAGCCAAAAACTTAGGAAAAAACTGTGTTGTTTTTTAACGTATTTAGCTTAAATATTACAATACTTTTTATCATTACCTTCTAACCAGACACTTCATTTTATTTTAACCAAGGCCTCTACATGTTTACCATTAAAAACTATTATCACCCAAGTTTAATGATAGAAAACTGGTCAATAGAACAAGCTAAATCTTGGTGTGTTTTTGGCACAAATGACTCTGGCAGACAATCCATTGCGCACTTATTAACGGGTGAGTTAGCGCCTAGTACAGTAGAAACATTAGACCTACCAAATAGTAATGACATCGCAGTAATCTCATTTGAAGAACAGCAAAAAATATACGAACATGAATTAAAAATTGAAGCAACTGATGATATTAATCAACAAGATTTTGGGACATTAGTTTGTGAGTTTTTACCCGCAGATAAATTAAACGACCCGTTAATAAAAATGGTCGGCTTAGATAAATTATTACACTCAGGTTATCGCCAACTAAGTAGTGGCGAAGGTCGAAAATTATTGTTACTGGCCGCCATTTTACAAGGTAAGAAACTACTTATTTGTGAAGACCCGTTTGACAGTTTAGATAAAGAAAGTTGCTACATACTAAACCAACTATTTATCAACGTTATTAATGAACGAAATACCAGTCTTATGCTGTTATTAGGCAACCGTAGTGATGTTCCTGCTTGGTGTGAAAAAATAGCAATAATCAAACATGGAGAACTCAGTGTTATTGGTGATCAACATAACAATACAACGCAACAAAGATTAAATGAGTTTTTCAACACCGATAATGACGAACCAATCGAACTACCTGAAGAATTTAGAAAAGACAGATTATATCCTCATGAATATCTGTTCAAATTAGTGAATGGCGCGGTTCGTTATCAAAATAAAACCGTTTTTGAAGGCTTAAATATCAGCGTAAAACCAAAGCAACATACGCTAATAACAGGTAAAAATGGCAGTGGTAAATCAACTTTATTAAATTTAATCACCGGTGAATGTACTCAATGCTATAGCAATGATTTAACCTTATTTGGTTTTAAACGCGGTAGCGGTGAAAGTATTTGGGAATTAAAGGCCAATATGGGCATAGTAACCCCAGAATTACATCGCCAGTATCGCATAAATGGTACTTTACTGAGCGTAGTACTTTCAGGGCTTTTCGACTCTATTGGTTTATATCAACAAACTGAAAACTATCAAGCTGTTTACGCTCGTCAATGGTTAAAAAAAGTTGGTTTAGATCAAAAAGAAAAAGCACTCTTTAACGAGTTAAGTTTTGGCGAACAAAGATTGGCATTAATTGTTCGCGCCTTAATTAAAGCACCTCTGTTATTAATATTAGATGAAATAACTCAAGGCTTAGATGAATTTAATCGCCACCGAATTTTAAAAATTATTAAAATGATCATGAAAGATAGCCAGTCAACAATTTTATTTGTTACTCACCGACAAGACGAGTTACTTGACACTTTTAGTCAACATATTCGTTTATAGGAATAATAAATAATCACTTCTGCTTAAAGTATTTTTAAAAGTTCCCCTTTCATTAATCTATATTGATAACTACACTAACTTCTAGTTAATCAGATTCGATGGCTATCCGTAGCTTTTTTGAGTATTCCTGTAGAGGTTTAACTTTGTTTATATTACTTAACTTGGATAATACCTTCCGATATTTTATATTTATTATCCTTGTAACGTTTTCATCGTTATCATGCGCAAAAGTACCTATCGATATCTACGTATACCTCGACAAGCCGCCCTTTATTGTTGATCAAGCTAACAGAATTGGCTTGAGTTATGATTTTATCGATTATTTAAATGACTTCTCAACTACATATAGTTATCGCTTATCTTACCTACCGAAAAAAAGAGCCCTAAAAAAACTTGATGATAATGGTGTACTGCTGTGGATCATACCTTCATGGGTTAATGATGATAACCAACATAAATACCACTGGATTAATGGGTTAATCATTGATAAAAATATTTATTTAAGTAAGGACCCAAGCTTAAAATATGAAGATGAAAGCTCATTTTTTGGTAAAACCATTGTAGGTGTTCGTGGCTATTATTATCCAGACCTGAAGGCTAATTTTACGAATAATAAAAGCCTTAGAATTGACGTTAAAAATGAACCTTTGATCCCCCTTATGTTATTAAAAAACCGCGGAGATGTGGGGGTTTTAGGCTATCAAACATATTATCATTTAGCAAAACAGCATTCTCAAATAGCGACCCAACTTTTTGTATTAAATGAACCTCAACATAAGTATTTTCGCAGTATTCTTTTCTCTAAATCACAGCCTGACGTTAAACAAGATTTTGAAAATTGGTTTAATTCAACTGAAGGTAAAGCTAACTGGCAACTATTAAAGAAAAAATGGCTCGCTAACTAAATTGAGTATCCCCCTAGTTTGCAGGTTACTTACCCTTTCTCGAAATAATTACAGGAGAATTGGTTGGGTTTTTAATAAGATTTCCCCCCTTAACTCCTCTTATCGTTCCTATAGCTGCAACAACCCAAGCACAAAGTAATACTGAAAATAACAAAACAGCAGCCCATTCAAAAGCAGGTAAACCGGTATGTAATGCCAACTGTGTAGTACCTGTTACGCACGTTCCTACCGGGAATGTAAACGCCCACCAAGTTAAAGCAAAAGGCATTTTACGACGCAGCGCTCGCACTGTTAAACAAGTTGCTAACATTGACCAGAAAAAAGCAAACCCCCAAACAGGAACACCATATAAAATAGCCATGCTGTGTAAACTGCCAGCAATTGGCTGCTCAACAACCGTTAATGCTACGGTACCTAACGCGCCAGCAGCAGTAATAGATTGACCTAAAGGCCCTAGTATAATCCACAGCGTTGGTACGCGCGCACCACCTGATGTTCCTGAGTGTGCTAATCGCCCCCAAATTAATGTGGTAATGATAAACGCGCCCATTAAGCTCATACCAAACATGGCGTAACAGCCGTAAAGCATGGTTTGTTGTAATACGTTGTCTTGAATATAAGGCAGTAACATTGCCCCTATTGCCGCAGAAACCATTGGTGGAACAACCGGCATAAGCCAGCCGCCAAAGGCAGCATCACCGCGAACTTCATGATGAGTAAAAAGGCGATAAGGGATGATAACCGACGTGATGATTCCTGACACTGTACCCACCGACCAAAGCACCCAAGTAATAGTTAGTACAGCTTCTTGACTAAATAGCGCATTGCCAAATAATAATGTGCCTCCCGCTACCGCCATCAATGCCATTGGCGGCGCACCAAAAAACTGCGCCATAACAGAATCATTAAATTGGCGCTTAATAATATGTGGTTTGCTGATAGTTTGCAGCGTTACCAATAACAACATAGCGATTAATAAAAGCGCTGATAGCAACCAAATTGAAAAACCAAATGAATTAAGCTGATTACCCACCTTAGGTAAACCAATAGCCGCATTGGCAATAATCGCGGTGCCCATAACAGAAGCAAACCAATTAGGGCCAATTTCTATATTTAATTCAGGAATCTCATTTAACTCATTAGGCTTATTCGAATCAGATAATTCATTCACTACGCTCTCGGTCATTTTAGTGCCTTTAAATGCATATCAAATAGAAGCAACCACACTTGTTGGTCTAGAAGATAAAAAACGATATTATTAATAACATATTCTATGGGAGATTCGTTTTGAGTAAAACATTAATATTTGGCAATTCAGGCTCCGGCAAATCGACATTAGCTAAACAAATCTGTCGTGAGACTACTAATAATATTGCGCATTTAGACTTAGACACCATTGCTTGGCAAGCGACTTCGCCGCCATCGCGAACGCCACTTGCTGTAAGTAAAGAAAAGATAGCTACTTTTATCAAACAGAATAAGAACTGGGTGGTAGAAGGTTGTTACGCAGATTTACTGCAATTATTAACCAATAAAGCCGATAAGATTATCTTCCTAGATTTACCTATTGAAGCCTGTATTGAAAATGCTAAGAATCGCCCTTGGGAGCCTCATAAATATGAGAGTGCAACAGCACAAGATGCGAATTTAGTGATGTTGATAGATTGGATTAGCCAATACAAAGATCGACAAGATACCTTTTCTCATAAAGCGCATGCTGAATTATATGACTCTTTTTCTGGAGATAAACAGCGAATTACGAGTAACCGTTAATTATATTCTCTACTTTATTACAAACCTAATGATGGGAGTAAATTCACCAATAAAACGCTTACTCCTTCCCCTGGAAACTCAAGCCTATTGACACTAAATTCACATCCTAAAACTTTATCTCAAATTTAATATTGTTTAATTCTCAATCATCAGTGTTGAATACTTATGTAAATTAAGGCAGTATTTTATCAAATTTTTTTTTGCCCAAATATTACTGATAAAGTCGCCCTAAAACAGCACTAAGCCCTAATACAAAGCAAGCACAATGACCCTAAGTTCAAGGAACATTAATGAAACCGAATACTAAACCGGCTAACCCTAACTTCTCTTCAGGCCCATGTACAAAGCGTCCTGGTTATAGTCTTGCTGCACTTAACACAGACAGTTTAGGTCGTTCACATCGTAGCAGCCTTGGTAAAGAACGTTTAGAAAAAGCTATTACTGAAACTGCTCGCTTATTAAATTTACCTGACGGTTATAAAGTTGGCATTGTACCTGGCTCAGATACCGGCGCTATGGAAATGGCAATGTGGTCATTACTAGGTCAACGCCCTGTGGATGTTTTTGCGTGGGAGTCTTTTGGCTCTGGTTGGGGAACAGACGTTGCTAAACAATTAAAATTAGAAAATGCCCGTACCTTTACTGGTGCTTACGGTGAACTTCCTGATTTTTCACAAGCTAATCCTGACAACGATACTATTTTCACTTGGAATGGCACAACCTCAGGCGTTAAAGTTGAGAATGCCGATTGGATCAGTGATGAGCGCACAGGTTTAACTATTTGTGACGCTACCAGTGCTGTTTTTGCCATGGAACTTGATTGGAAAAAAATTGATGTGGCCACTTTTAGCTGGCAAAAAGTACTTGGTGGTGAAGGTGCACACGGCATGTTAATTTTAGGCCCAAGAGCAGTTGAGCGTTTAGAATCTTACACGCCCGCTTGGCCTATCCCAAAAGTATTTAGCTTAACCAGCAAAGGCAAATTAATTGACGGTATATTTAAAGGCGCAACCATTAATACACCATCAATGTTATGTGTTGAAGATTACCTTGATGCGCTTAACTGGGTTGACGAAATTGGAGGCTTATCTGCAGCAGTTGCTAAAAGTGAAGCTAATTTAAAAGTATTAACTGATTTTGTCGCTGAGAATGATTGGATTGATTTCTTAGCCAAAACTCCTGAAACCACATCAAACACCAGTGTTTGTTTTGTATTAAAAGCCGATGAAGATCAAGTAAAAACTATTATTAAGTTACTTGATAATGAAGCTGTTGCTTTTGATATTGGCGCCTATCGCGATGCACCAGCAGGATTACGTATATGGTGTGGTGCAACCGTTGAACAAGCAGACCTAGTGGCTTTATTACCTTGGCTAACTTGGGCATACCAACAAGCTACAGCGTAAAAATATCAGCCCGTTATTTGAGAAAATAACGGGTTTTTTATTGCCTCAATATTTGGCTCTAAAAATAGCGACCTAAAAAGTAACATCCGAAACAGAAGTATAAATTATCGAATAAACCTTACTTAATAAATCCATCGAGTTAACACGTAAATTGCTCATTTCATTTATTTCAATCAATAATAATTAAAGAGACATATATGAAAAAGATCAGAACATACAATAATATTGCCGCTGTTGGTTTAGCTAAATTCCCTACAGACCGTTACCTTGTCGACGCTAGCAGCGAAACACCTGACGCACTTTTATTACGTAGCCATAAGTTACATAATGAAGAACTGCCTAGCTCTGTACTTGCTATAGCTCGCGCCGGTGCAGGTGTTAATAACATACCTGTATCGCAATACACTCCCAAGGGCATTGTAGTATTTAATACTCCAGGCGCTAATGCTAACGCGGTAAAAGAGTTGGTATTAGCCAGTTTATTGTTAGGCTCACGCGGTATTACTGACAGTATGAGTTACGTCGCTTCACTCGCCGATGAAAAAGATGCTATAGAACTACATAAAAAGGTTGAGGCAGGTAAGAAAAAATATGGTGGTTCAGAGCTAACAGGAAAAACCTTAGGTGTTGTTGGCTTAGGCGCTATTGGTGCAAAAATAGCGAATCTAGCAATTGACTTAGGCATGAAAGTTATTGGTTATGACCCTGCATTAAGCGTTGAAGCTGCTTGGCAATTATCATCGCAAGTTAATCGTGCCGAGAATCTGAATTCATTATTAGCCCGCTCAGACTACGTAACTCTGCACGTACCTGCGATAAAACCTACCATTGGCATGATGAATGAAGAAGCTTTTTCAGCAGCTAAAGACGGCATGGTATTAATTAACCTAGCCCGCGGCGAATTAGTTGAAGAAGAAGCGGTAATTAACGCATTAGACTCAGGTAAATTAGCTGCCCACCTTTCTGATTTCCCAAGCGAGGGTTTGATTGCTCACGGTAAATCAACGTTATTCCCACACTTAGGCGCGAGTACCGTTGAAGCTGAAGAAAACTGTGCGGTAATGGCCGCAAAGCAATTAATCGACTTTTTAGATAATGGTAATATTATTAACTCGGTTAACTTTCCTGCTGTTTCTATGGAACGCACTACAGGCTACCGCTTAACTTTTGCTAACGATAATATTCCTAAAGTATTAGGTACTGTATTAAATCTCTTGGCCGATTTGAATATTAACGTGCTTGATATGGTTAATAAGAGTCGTGATGATATTGCTTATACTATCGTAGATATTGAACAAGAACCTACCGCCGCATTACTAGAGAAACTATCGAGTGTTGAACATGTTTTTCATGTGCGCAGTGTTTAGCTATAGAGCTATTTGACGCATCCCGATAAACACCGACTAATAAGCTACGCAATGTATATTTACCTAAAAATACGCACCTAAAAACACTTACCTAATAAAGAATAAGATGAGGAAACATACTTCTCATCTTATTCTTGCTAATCCTCAATAAGCTTAAAAACCCTCTTATCATCCTAGCTAGCCGAACAACGAGCAATAGAGATACAAAAATACTTAACTTAGTACAGTATGCATTTTTGTATTTAGTAAACTACACTAAAACAAGGACTATTTAATAAACAACGTAAAGGAATCATTGTTTTGATAATAAATACAAACAGTAAGTGTCAACACTTCTACTTTAATCTCTATTTAGCCAATAATAATTTAGATAGGGGTTATTCAAATTACCTAGCCATAAATAATTACCCTTCAAATCGTTTTTAGGGTAGTCAAACATGACCACCTCACCTGATTTACAAAATGGCTATCATTATAGAGCCAAACTAGTAAAAGCTGGAAGACTTCAAAGTGCACATTGGGCAATTTTAGGGTTATCTATTTTGTTAACCATTATTGCTTGGCAATTTTCTCGTCAGCAGCTTGAACAGAAGATTGAAGAGCGATTTAACCGTGAGGCGGCGCATGTTATTGAATTAGTAAAAGAACGGATGACTTTATATGAACGTTTTTTATGGGGTGCTGTCGCCTTAAATGATGTAAACAATAAACTTGATAACAACGAATGGAAAACCTATGCAGATAGTTTAAACCTTGGCAAAACCTACCCGGGGATTCATGGTATTGGCATCATATACAATATCCAAGCTAACGGTTTAGATGAGTATTTAAGGGAGCAAAGAATTAATCGACCTGAATATAATATTCACCCTTTTCAAGAAAAATATGAGTACTGGCCAATAACCTATATTGAGCCTTTAGCAACAAACTTTAAGGCGGTAGGCCTAGATGTATCTTTTGAAAGCAATAGATATAACGGCATTAAGAAATCAAGAGATTCCGGTTTAGCAAAATTAACGGGCCCTATTGCCTTAGTACAAGGTAATAAAAATAACACTGGCTTTCTATTTTATGCGCCTTTTTATCGAGGCGGAAATCAATACAATACCATCGCAGAGAGACAAGAAAATATTATTGGTGTTAGCTATGCGCCTTTTATTATGCACAAATTAATTACAGCGGTATTATCTGATAATAACCAATTAACAAGCCTAAAAATAACTGATCAAGGAGTGTCGCTTTACGATGATGAAAATCATCAAGCACGCAATAAAATTGATGCCGAACCATTATTCACCACAGATATTGATGCTGAATTTTACGGTCGAGTGTGGACTTTTCATATAACCTCGAATATCGATTTTAGAAAAGGTGCTGAAACTTCTCAACCCTACTATATATTGCTTGGCGGTATTATTATCGACTTATTGATACTGGCGATGTTTTTATTCCTCGCCAAAGCAAACCGACAAGCGCTAGTTTATGCTGACAGGGTTACCGACGAATTAAACGAAAAAACAATTTGCTTAAAAAAATCAAATGAAGATCTAGAGCAATTTGCATATGTTGCCTCGCACGACTTGGTTTCGCCCTTAAATGCCATTCAAAAATTAATTAGTTGGATTAAAGAAGATTGCATAGAGATCCTTCCTGAAACCACTAAAACACACCTCTCTCTACTAGAAAGTAGAACACAAAGAATGATTAATTTGTTAAAAGATTTACTTGATTACTCACGGGTAGGACGAGTCGATTTTGATGCTGAATTACTGCAAATAAAACCTTTAACCAATGATATTTTCGCATTACTCGATCACAACACTAATACCTCATTAACAGTTAACGACGCGAAGCTAATCTTTCCTAGAGTACCGTTTGAAATAATTATGCGTAATCTTATTTCTAATGCGATAAAACATCACGATAAAGAAAAAATCAATTTAGAAGTGACGCTAAAAGAATTACCCAATTATTATCAAATATGCGTACAAGACGATGGCCCTGGTATTCCTCCGGAACTAACTAATAAAGCTTTAGAAATGTTTCAAACATTACAACCTAGAGACAAGGTTGAAGGTAGTGGCATGGGGCTTTCATTAATAGTTAAAATCATTGAACATTACCGCGGAAAACTGAGTATAGAGTCAGATGGTATTCGCGGCACCAAAGTCATTATATTACTACCAATACCAAACAATACAGTGGGCTAAAATACCATGAATAAAGACGTAACCATTTTACTAATTGAAGACGATGACGTTGATGCAATGTCAATAATGCGAACTTTTAAACAAGAAAAAATAGCCAATGTATTGGTAAGAGCGCACGACGGCATTGAAGCGCTTGAAATATTAGCGCAAGGTCGCGTTGATGCCCCTTATATCATTCTACTAGATTTACAAATGCCCCGTATGAATGGTTTAGAGTTTTTAAAGGCATTTAGAGACGACTATCAATATACCAACTGTGTAGTATTTGTATTAACAACCTCTAAAGCAGATGAGGATATGATTGCCAGTTACCAGAAAAATATTGCTGGTTATTTTTTGAAATCATCAACCAGTGATAAATTATTAGAAATAGTTAAAGTGTTGGATGGCTACTGGAAAATAGTCCAGTTTCCGATGAAATAAGTCTGAGTAAAGGTAAATTATGAATGTTTTAATTGTTGATGATGATCAAATTGACCGCGAGCAAATTATTCGCTCATTAATCAAAACTAAAAAAGATTATACTTTTGTTGAAGCTGACTCTGTAGATAAAGGTCTAACCATTTTTAAACAACAAAAATTTGATATTATTTTGCTTGATTATAGAATGCCACAACGCGATGGTATTGAATTACTCTTAGAACTCAAAGCTACTCCATCACCACATTCACTAGCTATTATCGTGTTAAGTAATTCTGATGAAACAGATATAGCATTAGACTGTATTAAGGCTGGCGCCCAAGATTTTTTACTTAAACAAGAAATAACAGCCGCACGACTTAATAGAGCCATTCTTCAAGCACAAACCCGCTTTGATCTTGAAGAAAAACTGTACCAAAGTTATAAAGATGCTAAAAATATTGCCGAGCATGACAGCTTAACAGGCTTAGCAAATAGGTATGCCTTCGAAGAAAAGTTAAAATCAAGTATTAATCAATCCACTACAAGACATGAAGGTACTGCCCTTATTTTATTTGATATCGACAATTTTAAACTTGTTAATGATACTCACGGCCACGATGTTGGCGATATATTATTGAAAAAGGTTTCTAAAAAAATAACCACTTGCTTGCGAGGCAATGAAGCGCTTGCTCGTATCGGTGGTGATGAGTTTGCCATTATTCTTCAAAGCCAAAACAAAATATACAGCATAGCCCGCGTCGCTCGACGTATACTTCGTAGTCTTGGCGAGCCATTTAATATTCAAGGTTTATCAATTAAAACAAGCATTAGTATCGGTATTTCAATTTCGGTAGAAAATAGTATTTCTCCAGAAGAATTATTAAAATATGCAGATATTGCTATGTACAGAGCAAAAAAACTGGGCAAAAATCAAGTTTGTTATTTTGAAGATGAAATGCAAAAACAGTTTTTATATCGATACAAGGTTGAACATGAACTGTTAGATGCAATTGTAAAAAACCAATTTACCCTACACTTTCAACCCGTTATGAGCACAAATGATAACAATAGTTTGATAGGTTTTGAAGCGCTTATTCGATGGCAAATTGATGGAAAACTACATATGCCTGATAATTTTATTGAAATAGCTGAAGACTCTGGCGCTATTCTAAAAATTGGTGAGTGGGTTATTGAAAATGCCATTTATCAGTTATCGTTCTGGCAACAAACCAATAAACAACTAACCATGGCGATAAACCTTTCCGCAGTACAATTATCTGACGTTAACTTGATTAAAACGATTAAATCCGCCTTAACAAAGCATAATGTAAGCCCAAACAGCGTTGAGTTTGAAATAACTGAAACTGCTTTTTTAGAGGGCAGTGATACCGTAATAAACATGTTAAATACTTTAAGAGTTATGGGCTGCGGCATTGCTTTAGATGATTTTGGCACAGGTTTCTCTTCCGTTTCTCATTTGCAAAATTTCCCTATTTCTACAGTAAAAATAGATAAATCATTATTACTGTTATCAACCGATAAAAAAACACGATCACTCATTAAAGGTTTGTCGCTTATGTTACATTCCCTTGAATTAAATATTGTTGCAGAAGGTATAGAAACTGAAGATGCACTAGTTTTATGCCGTGAATTAAAAATCCATAAATTACAAGGTTATCTATTATCGAGACCTTTGAACATTGATAATATTAATGATAAATATTTCAACTAATATTTTGTAAAACCAATTGAAAAAGTAAGTAAACCCCAAATCTCAATATCAATATCAAAAACACTAGTCGAGTCTTATCTTGCTAGTGTTTTTTTATACTTTTGCATCCCTTTTTTCTTACCCTTTACTTCTTGTCTCTGAAGGGTTTTCTCCGAACAATTGCTTATAGTCTTTAGAGAATTGACCTGGGTGCCAAAATCCCCAATTAGCGGCGATTACTGAAATTGGCACAGTTAATGGCGCCGTTTTTAGCTCTCTTCTCACATTATTTAATTTATTGATGCGTAAAAATCGCAAAGGGTTAATGCCCAAGATACTTTCAAAGCTGTATTGTAGAGTGCGCCTACTAACAAAAGCGACCTCACACAATTGGGTAATAGTCACTGGCGCTTGTGGATGCTCAGCCATGTATTCTTTTACTCTATCAACCGCTGCTTTTCGACGGCTATAACTTGGTAACACAGTCGTTATAGGCGAGTTTACTTGTAAAAGTTTAAGCACCAACTCAGCCAACATGTCTTGTTGAAGCTCGCTATTTAAACCTAAGGTATTGCCATTAATTAATTGTTCAATTAAACCACGCGTTTCAGTTAGCGTATGTTCATTTACGCTTAACCTTTCCGCGCCTAATAATGAAAAATCGATTAACGACTTACCCTGCACCTCTGCAATATTTTCAATAGTTTGTTGATTAATCACCATGCCATAAATATTGAAGGCCTCGGGCGTGATTAATTCAAAATCATCGCGGCTTGAGCGACACATCAATTGATTTTCACCAATATCTAATCCATTAATTTTACTTTCATTGGCTTTTGTAGGAATACCAAGCCAAATAGAATCTGGAGCAATATGGCATTGTTGTCTTAACGAGCACTGGGTGTATTCCTTAAATATATGCAGATTTTCATAGGCCAATTCAGTTAAACAACCGGTAAAACGGCCATCACTCATTTGGTTATATTCTTGCTGCCAATTCCTTATATTCTGCGCTTGTTGATCAATGTCAGTGGTTTCAACAACGCTCTTTGTCGGTGCGTAAGAGCTAAAATGGTGAATCATATTCCAATTCCTAGCTTAAATTAAAAAATAAAGAAAACCTAAAATCATAGGGTACGGCTTTAATTTCCATATAAAGCATTGAAATAGTTATATAAATCATAGTTTGCCAAAACTCGATAGTCGCTTGGTACGGTTTAAGCTGTCTTAATAACTAAATAAATTCATTTTCTAGGCTTAGTACAAGCAAAGCCTATACCAAGAACAAAACCGAGAACAAATCAATAGCTCGGTTTTAGTTGGTTATATTAGTTATAAGAGGTAAGCCCATGGGCCAGTATCGTTACACCTTAGGTACACAAACCTACCAATTTAGCAGCCTTGCCGAGTTAATGGCTAAAGCGTCTCCGCAGCGCTCAGGCGATCGCTTGGCAGGCGTTATTGCTTCTTCTGCACAAGAGCGCGCGGTTGCGCAAATGACATTAGCCGAAGTGCCTCTTAAAACATTTTTAAATGAAGTGCTTGTACCTTATGAGTCTGATGAGGTGACAAGACTGATTATTGATGAACACGATCTATTAGCTTTTTCATATATTTCGCACTTAACCGTTGGTGATTTTCGCAATTGGCTATTGAGCGATTATGCTACACCTGCAATATTATCTGTTGTACAAAAAGGTATTACGCCTGAAATGGCTGCCGCCGTTTGTAAAATAATGCGTAATCAAGATTTAATTTTGGTCGCTAAAAAGTGCCATGTTACTAGTGCTTTTAGAAACACTATCGGCCTACCCGGCCACCTTTCTACGCGCTTACAACCCAATCACCCAACTGATGATATTAATGGTATAGCCGCCTGTATGCTCGACGGTTTACTTTATGGTAATGGCGATGCCGTGATAGGTATTAACCCTGCTACTGATAATGTCGCGCAAGCTATTAAGCTGATGCGTTTAATGGATGATGTTATTCAAAAATATGAAATTCCTACGCAAAGCTGTGTGCTCACTCATGTTACCAACACCATTGAATGTATAGAAGCTGGTGCCCCAGTAGATTTAGTATTTCAATCTATTGGCGGAACTGAAGCGACCAATTCTAGTTTCGGTTTTAACTTAAATACATTGGCCGAAGCACAAGATGCTGCTTTGAGCTTAAACCGCGGCACAGTCGGCAACAATGTAATGTATTTTGAAACTGGCCAAGGAAGTTCCCTTTCAGCCAATGCGCACCATGGTTTAGATCAGCAAACTTGTGAAGCACGAGCTTACGCTGTTGCCCGAAAATTTAATCCTTTATTGGTTAATACCGTGGTTGGATTTATTGGTCCTGAATATTTATATGACGGTAAAGAAATTACTCGTGCAGGTTTAGAAGATCACTTTTGTGGCAAGTTATTAGGGGTACCTATGGGCTGTGACGTTTGTTATACAAACCATGCAGAAGCTGATCAAAATGATATGGACGATTTACTTACCTTGCTAGGTGTTGCTGGTTGTTCATTTGTAATGGGCATTCCTGGCTCTGATGACATTATGCTGAATTATCAAACCACTTCTTTTCATGATGCTTTGTATGTACGCCGTGTTTTAGGATCTCGCCCTGCGCCTGAATTTGAAAAATGGCTGACCAAGATGAAAATTATGGAGGATGCGTCTAATACTATTTTGTCAGACACCTTACCGCCAGCTTTTGCACAATCATTAAAAGCTTTACAAGGAGGTCTGTAATGGTTTCTTTCTTCTCTAAAGGTAATGCTCAAGGTGATGCTAAAAAAAACTCAAAGTTAGTCACAGAATCATCAACTGATATTCCTGTTGAAAAAGCAAGCGAGCAAGGCAATGTTATCCACAACCCGTGGCGTGATTTACGCCAATTTACTGATGCGCGCATTGGTTTAGGTCGTGCAGGTATTAGCTTACCAACGGCTGAAATGTTGGCTTTTCAACTATCCCATGCGCAAGCGCGTGATGCTGTGAGCTTTCCTTTAAATACTGACGAGCTTTGCCAAAAACTAAGCACGATTGAGATTCTAAAGCCGCTCAGCCCAGTTATACATTTACAAAGTCAGGCTAACGACAGGACCACTTATCTACAACGACCAGATTTAGGTCGTAAGTTAGACGAAAGCGCGCGCCAGTCGTTAGTCAATTTTATGGATAAACGCGATATATCATCTAAAGCGCAATACGATTTGGCCATTGTTGTGGTTGATGGTTTGTCGTCATTAGCAGTGCAAAGTAACGCTCTTCCTTTTATGACTCATTTATTTGAACTGCTCGAAGAGGATAAACACAGCTGGAACATTGCTCCGATGACGGTGGTAAAAGAAGGTCGTGTTGCTGTAGGTGATGACATTGGTGAGTTACTCAATGCCCAAGCAGTAATAGTGTTAATAGGTGAACGTCCTGGTTTAAGTTCACCGGACAGCCTTGGCTTGTACCTTACTTGGTCACCTAAAACCGGGCTAAATGATGCCAGTAGAAATTGTATTTCAAATATTCGACCTGCCGGTTTGCCTTATACAGAAGCCGCCCAACGAGCGCTTTATCTACTCACAGAAGCACATAAATTGAAATTGTCTGGGGTTAACTTAAAAGACCGCACCCAAGACGATGTCATTGAGCACCAACAAAGCACTAAAAACTTTCTTATTTCAGATTAATACAAAACTTTTAACATCAACGGAGAAGACACTATGTCTGACAACAATATAACAGGTAACAAAGAGTATCTTGCGCAAAGACAACTTAAACGAGGAACCGCAGGTTGGATTTTACTTGCTGGGCTAGGTGTCTCGTATGTAATTTCAGGTGATTTTGCAGGTTGGAATTTCGGTATAGCTGAAGCTGGTTGGGGTGGTTTTGCCATTGCTGCGGTATTAATGGCAATAATGTATTTAACACTTGTACTTTCGCTAGCTGAAATGTCGGCTGCTATTCCAGCAGCAGGTGGTGGTTATAGTTTTGCTCGACAAGTTATGGGACCTGCGGGAGGATATTTAACCGGCCTCGCCGTCTTAATAGAATATGCGTTAGCGCCCGCCGCAATTGTGATATTTATTGGCTCAGCTGTACAAGAGCTCACCGGATTTAATGGTCCCTGGGTTTATGCCGCCTTTTACCTCGTATTTGTTGGTATTCACTTAGCGGGTGTTGGTGAAGCACTAAAAGTAATGATGGTAATTAGCGGTTTAGCTGTATTAGCTATTATTGCTACCGCCGTTGTTTTAGTGGCTAATTTTGACCCTGCAAACTTGTTTGATATTGCCGTAACTGACGCTGCTGGCGCAACGGAATTTTTACCGTTAGGTTGGTATGGTGTTTGGGCTGCATTACCTTTTGCAATGTGGTTATTCTTAGCCGTTGAAGGTGTTCCTTTAGCAGCAGAAGAAGCAAAAGATCCGGCTAAAGATGTGCCTAAAGGTATTATTGGCGCGATGATCTTCTTATTGTTTACCGCGTTACTTGTTGTTGTTTTAGTTCCGGGTGCTGCTGGCGCAGAAGCGATGGGCGGCAGTGCTGTACCATTAGTAGATGCATTAAAAGCAACAGGCAACCCTGCATTAGCGACCATTGTGAATATTTTAGGGTTAGCAGGCTTAGTCGCTTCTTTCTTCTCAATTATTTATGGTTATAGCCGTTTAGTATTCGCCTTATCGCGAGCAGGATATTTACCACAATCATTATCAGTAACTACCGAGCGTAAAGTACCTGCTCGTGCGTTAATTGTACCGGCTATTTTTGGCTTTCTTGCTTCGTTAAGTGGTGAAGGTGATTTATTACTTGCGATGGCGGTTGTTGGTGCAACGGTATCGTATGCGTTAATGGCATTAAGTCACATTTTACTTCGCATTAAACAACCCAACTTACCTCGCCCATATAAAACACCGGGTGGCGTTGTTACTTCAGGTATTTCATTAGTGTTGTCATTAGTAGCACTAACGGGTGTATATGCCTTTGACCCACGTGCATTTTTATACACTATCGTGTTGTTTGTAATTGGTGCGATATATTACTTTGGTTATAGCGCGAATAGACTTGTTGCTAAAACTGCGGAAGAAGAGTTTGCAATGTTAGCTGACGCAGAGCTTGATATTAGTTAGCTAGTTAGCTAGTTAGTTAAAAGTTGATTGCCAATTCAGGTTTATTAAACGTTAAATAAGCAAAAGCACTAGTTGAGTATTACCTCACTAGTGCTTTTTTGTGGTCTATTTTAGCTGTTCGCTGCCTCTATTGCTAAGCGATTACCGTCAGTTTTTATTAATCGATAGCGCCCTACTCAGCCAGCGATCAATATCACTCGATTGAACAACATCCTGCTGAACCTATGCTTAACTAAAAATGGGATAAATTTAATGCAATTTAGTATGAGATATTATGAGAATAATCAAATAACCTAAGGTATAATTGCCGCCATATAGTGTTAACAGTTTTCCCTTACCGCTTGGGAATAATTTAAAATTTAATCAAAGGTAGTAAAACGTATGTTTTCAGAATTAAAACAACTGCCGGCAGACCCTATTTTAGGTTTGTCAGTAAAGTTTAAAGCAGATACTAACCCGAGCAAGATTGATCTAGGTGCTGGTATTTATAAAGACGCTTTAGGCAATACGCCTGTTTTGGCTTGTGTTAAAACAGCTGAGCAATTTCGTGTTGATAACGAAACAAGTAAAGCTTATTTAGGCTCTGCTGGCTCTGCAGATTTTAATGACAGAATTACAGCTCTTATTTTAGGCGATCATAAAGTTATTGCTGAAAAACGTATTAAAACTGTTTCTACTCCAGGTGGTACAGGTGCTTTACGTATCGCTGGCGAATTCATTAAAAAATGTACGCCTGGCGCGACTATTTGGGTAAGTAACCCAACTTGGGCAAACCACAAAGGCGTGTTTGAAGCAGCTGGCTTAATTGTTAAAACGTACCCTTACTACGATTACGAAAACAAATGTTTAGACTTTGATGCAATGCTTGACGCATTAAAGCAAGTTTCTAAAGATGACGCTGTGTTATTACACGCTTGTTGTCATAACCCAAGTGGTATGGACTTAAATCAAGAGCAATGGCAACAAGTAGCTGAAGTAACTAAGCAAGTTGGTTTTATGCCAGTTGTTGATATGGCTTATCAAGGTTTTGGTACTGATCTAGACAGCGATGCTTACGGTTTACGTTTAATGGCTGACACTGTTGAGCAAATGATCATTTGTAGTTCATGTTCTAAAAACTTCGGTTTATACCGTGAACGTATTGGTGCTTGTTCAATCATTGGCCGTAGCGCAATTGCTGCTGATATTATCAGCTCAGTACTATTATCTGTTGTACGTGTTGCTTACTCAATGCCACCAGCGCACGGTGCTGCAATTGTTGAAACCATTTTAGGGTCACAAGAGTTAACCACTCAATGGCACGGCGAACTAGCTGAAATGCGTAACCGCATTAACGACATGCGCCAATTGCTTGTTGATAAAATTGCTGAAAATGGCGTTGAACGCGACTTTAGCTTTATCACTACACAAAATGGTATGTTCTCTTTCTTAGGTATAGATGAAGCACAAGTTCAGCGTCTACAAGATGAGTACAGCATTTACATCGTTGGCTCAAGTCGTATCAGTCTTGCTGGTATCTCAGCTGATAATGTTGATTACTTAGCGCAATCAATTGCTAAAGTACTTTAATTACTGGTTAGTAGTTCACTATTACCAATGGTGAACTACTAAAAGTGAATGACTAGATAACTAATCAAGTAGCTAGACATTCAGCCAAATAAAAAGCCCGTTTTACATCACTGTGAAACGGGCTTTTTGATATTTATTTTTACGATTTAAACATTTTCGTGAAAAATAATACCAAGTAAATTAAAGAATTGAGCAAAATTCAATGAGGATAAATATTCAAGTTCAAGGCGCGTGATTGAGTAATAGCTAGCTATTGGGATTGAGCGCAACGCAGAAATTGATTATTTAGACCATTTGAAGATGATTAATTTATTATTTTATTTGGTATAACTAAGCAATTTTCTCTGGTGTTACAATCACGCCATCAGTATCTGCGTATAAATAAGCACCTTGAGTAAACTCAACACCACCAAACGAAAGTGTTAATTCACGTTCGCCACTGGTTACCGGAATATATTTTCTTGGACAAGTATCTAGCGCATATAAAGCGACTGGAATATCTTTAATTTGAAAAGTGTCACGAATATAACCATTAATAACAATACCTGCATAATTGTTTTTAAGAGCAAATTTCATTAAATTTTCGCCCACTACAGCAAAATATTCTTGGTCAACATCAACCACAACCACTTTACCCGTGCCATCTTCGTCACGTAATAATTTAATTAAGTCTGAGTTGTTTTTATCTAATTTAATTGTGGTAATTTCGCCTTGGCAGTTTTCTGCGCCGCCATAGTTTTTATAACCAGCAGCTAAAACTTGAGCTATTTCGCTGTGTTCATCACAGATATCCGCGGTAAAAATTGTCATATGCCTTTCCTTTACTAATTTATATGCCAGTATTCTAACATCAAAGGAGCGTTTCCTTGCAAAAATTGATATCATATTTCCAATAATATTTTTAAAATATACTGGCATAATTTTCAGGCTTAAAAACATATGAAAGTAGTAACAGGTGTTGTGGGTAATGATATCCACGTAGTGGCTAATAGATTAATAGACCTTTCTCTACAAGCTAGAGGTTACGAGGTATTTAACCTTGGCGTTAATACGTATTTAGAAGAGTTTTTTGACGCGGTTATTGAAACTGGCGCCGAAGTATTATTGATCTCTTCACTCAACGGTGAAGCAGAAGGTTGGGGCCGAGAAGTGCCACGATTAAAAGCTAAATACAAAAAATTAGATGACGTAATTATGATGATCGGTGGCAACCTAGTGGTTGGTACAGGTAACGCTGAAGATATTATTCCACGTTACAAAGGCTACGGCTTTGATATTGTTTGTCATCAAGTAGATTTAAATACCGGCTTAGACTCATTGGAAGAGATGCTGATAGAGAGAAACTTAAAATGAGTTTACTGCAAGAAGAAAGAGAAATAATTCTCAACAATGAATACGTTGATACCTTTGATTTTGCTGAAGTTAAAGAATTTATTACTAACGCTAGTAAAGATTTATTTATTTCACATCATTTCAAAAAGAAAGCTGCTGATAAAATGTTAGTGCAACCACGTGGTGGTTTTCCAACGTATGAAAAACAATACGCTCTGTACGAGTTTTTTGTTGATGCTAACGTTGATGTACTGCCGCTAACCATTGATTCGAATACGCGTTTAAATGATTACGGTACCGCGAAGAAGATGCTACGTTTAAGTGAAGAAAACGACATTGATATGCTTAACGGCTACCCGTTAGTAAATCACGGTTATCGCACAACACGTAAAATGATTACCCATTTTAATAAGCCGGTAAGTTTACGTCACGGTACGCCAGACGCGCGTTTATTAATTGAAACCGCCCTTGCCTCAGGTATTTTTGAAATAGAAGGTGGTCCAATAACTTACCTTTTACCTTATTCAAAAAACTTCCCGTTAGACAAAGCATTTCTTTATTGGAAATATGTTGAGCGTGTGTGTGCTAATTATTCTGATTTAAATGAGCCAATTAACCGTGAGTCTTTTGGTCCGTTAACAGCCACCTTAGTACCGCCATCAATTACCATTGTTATTCAGTTACTTGAGATGTTGTTGTCACTTGAAGAAGGCGTTAAATCTTTCTCAGTATCTTTCGCACAACAGGGTTCAATGAACCAAGATATAGTTACTGGTGCTGTACTTAAAAAATTAGCAAAACATTACGCAGAAGAAATTAACTGTGGCGATGCGATGATCAACTTGGTTTATCACCAATGGATGGGCGCGTTCCCAATGAACAAGGATTACGCTGAGCAGTTAATTAACTTAGCGACTGTTATTGCTCGCATGGTTAGTGCTGACAAAATCATCACTAAAACGCGTGAAGAAGCCTCAGGTATTCCAACTAAAGAAGCTAACGCTAAAACCGTTGCCAATACGCAATACACTTTAGGCATTTTAAATGGTTTACCGAATGTTGTAGACGAGGAAGAAGAGGAAATTCTTACCCTAGAAGTTATGGCAATTATGGAAGCGGTATTTAACGATCCTGCTGATACCTTATGGCGTAAAGTTTTCAACTCTATTAAGAACGGCATTATCGACGTACCTTTCTCGCCGCATATTATTAACCATAATAATATGATCACCATTCGTGATGCGAAAAAGAATATCCGTATTATCAAGCGAGGCAATGTGCCTATTCCTGATCGTTGTTATGCCTATGAAAAAGGCCAATGTGATTTAACCAAAGATACTACCAGCATTGTTAACGACATTATTCATGACATAGGAATTATGCAATGAGCCAGATAAAACCTACAGATAAACTCTTAATTGATGTTGGCAGTACTTACTTTAAAATAAGTAACAATGCTGGTATCGAACAACATTTTCGCGATTTTAATAAATCTATACTAGATGATTTAACCTATAAATGTGGCAGTAAAATAGAAGCTTTTGACAAAAAAGACATTCATATTTGTTCATCTGCTAATGGCGGATTAAGTACACTTATTATCGGTGTTACTCAGTCATTTTCGTTAAAGTACGCAACCAATATCGCTTTTAATTCAGGTATCAATATTATTGATACTGTACTTTTTCAAAACATTGAAGAATATTCAGTACCGAGTGATTTAATTGATGTTGTGATTATTGTTGGCGGTATTGATTCAAACCCAGATAACTTCTCTGACAGCTTGTATCATTACTTAGAAAACTTAACCTATTCAAATGTGGTATTTGTTGGTAGTGAACTTGACGCACCTACTATCAAAGAAAATATTAAAGATGTTGTAGTATTACCTAATATTATTGATAACCGCCTGCACATTGTAGAAGACGCATTAAGAGAGTATTTAACTAATCTTTATCAGCAAGATATTGAAGGTAAAGAAGATATTAAAGACCTGTATAGCATTACTGATAATCAAATATTTTCAACACCTTACGTGGTTAACAAAACCCTACCGTATATTCACACCAAATATTCTGTGGTTGACCCATTTATCTTATTAGATATTGGTGGTGCAACAACTGATATTCATTATTCAAAAGATTTAGTTGATGAGAATATCGTCACCGAAAATGAATATGATCGCTTAGTATTTAAAAAGTTAGGCGTGTATAAATCAAAACAATCATTAATTTTTGCTGCCAAAAGTAATGAGTTTGTTTATGAATTATTAATGCACTTAAAAGTAACTGAAAATATTTTTGAAGCGCAAACAGAAAAAGCCACTAAAATATTGATGCAATTAGCAATATTTTTGGTGTTATGTAAGATGTCGCACTACCAAAAAGGCTATATTAATCTAAAATTATTATCAGTGAACTCATTTGTGTTAACAGGCGGTATTACTAAAGTATTAACGGTAGAAGAAATTGAAGACATCATTTCATTCTTCTATAAAAAGATACTTAACTCTGAGCATAACCCTGCAACAGTACTTGATAGTAATTATGATATTTGGACCCTTTCAGCAAACGAGATAGCAGAAGGAAAATAACTATGTCAATAAACTGTATAAGAACCATCATTGAAAATGCTGCAAACTCGCACAGCGATAAAACCGCAGTATGTTTTAAAAATAACAGTATTACTTATGCCGAATTGCTGAATAAAGTAAACCAAGTTGCTTGCTACTTACAAGAACTCGATTTACCTAAAGACTCACGCATTGGTATTTATTCAAACAAAGGTATTGACCAAGTTATTGCGATACTGGCTATATTGTCTACTGATTATGTTTTAGTGCCGTTAACCACTTTATTAAAACCTGAGCAAGTAGAGTACATAGTAGAAGACTGTGATATTCAATGTCTTATAACCGACAAAAAACATCTAGAAAGCATTGCCGTAATTAACTTTGCTGGCAAGGTTATTTCGTATGATACGGCAGGTAAAGACATCCCTTCTTTTGAAGAGATTTATAAGTATTACAACAAGTCATACAGCTGCGATATTAACAGTTACAGTAACGCCGTAATTACCTATTCATTTGGTTTATCTGGTAAGCCAAAAGGTATTGTAATATCGCATCGTAGCTTGATTGACTCCGCTCGTGTTGTATCACAATACTTAGGTTTAGACGAGACAGATGTTATTTCAGGCACCTTAATTTTCAATCTTGATTACGGCTTAAACCAACTGTTTTGCTCGTTATATAAAAAGGCAACATTAGCACTTCATCGTTTGATTTTGCCTGATGATTTTTTCAATCATTTAATTAATGATAAAGTGACAGTGATCCCGGTAATGCCTGTACATATTTCACAAATGTTCGATGAAGATGAACACAGATTACCAACACCTGAGTTATTTACGCACGTTAAAACTATTACCTCTTCAGGTGGTAATGTAACGGCGAAAATGATTAAAGATTG
This sequence comes from Colwellia echini, assembly GCF_002843355.2. GTDB lineage: Bacteria > Pseudomonadota > Gammaproteobacteria > Enterobacterales > Alteromonadaceae > Colwellia > Colwellia echini. Next base: position 72,536 of record NZ_PJAI02000001.1, on the reverse strand, counting down.
TAAGCGTACTTTCCCGCAAGCAAAATTTTATTCAATGCATGGTTTAACCGAAGCATTTCGTTCAACTTATCTTGATCCATCACAAGTGGAAATTCGTCCCGACTCTATTGGTAAAGCCATTGCTGACGTAGAACTTTACGTTATTAATGAAGACGGTAAAGAATGTGGCCCAAGAGAAGTGGGTGAGTTAATTCACCGTGGCGGTTATATCTACAAAGGTTTTTGGAACGCACCAGAGCAAAATGCACTACGCTTTAAATCAGTACAGATCCTTAAAGATGTGATTAACATTGAAGGGCAATTAACTGATGAAATCGTAGTCGCAACTGGCGATTACGTTTACAAAGATGAAGAAGGTTACTTCTACTTTAGCTCAAGACAAGATGACATGATTAAAACCCGTGGTTTTAGATTGTCGCCGCTTGAAGTTGAATCGGTTGTTGATAAAAACATTCCGCAAATAAATCAATGTGCGGTGTTTGGTATCGACAATGAGCAAATAGAAGAAGAAGTGGTAATGGTTTATTCTGCAGCAAGTAAAATCCCTGAAAAAGAGATTATATTTGAGTTGAAAAAACATCTAGCTTCTTACATGGTGCCAAGTAGAGTAATCTATAAAAAATCATTACCTTTAATGCAAAATGATAAGAATCAAATCAATAAAGCGGTATTGAAAAAAGAATTATCAGTTAAATAAAAAATAATTTTGAATTGATATGTTAGCGTCATCGTTCGATATTTCTTGTCGGCGATGACGTTTTTAATTTATGCCCTAGTATTCCCTAGCAATTTATTTCCTACAAGCTACTCCCTACAATCTAAAAGTCTATGCTTTGCTATTATCAGCCACGCTCAAACTAAGTTGTTCTTTAAATATATTCTTTAGTAAGGTTAACTCTCCCGTTCTGACATAATTTGGCCTAATAATTAAGGCAATAGTTCTATGTGGGCCGGGCTCATTCAAATGCACCGCGCGCAGCTCAGATTCATCATGAATTAACTGATCTAATGCCATCTGCGGCACAATAGTCGTCCCAAGTTTACCTGCAACCATTTGAATTAAAGTATATAAACTCGCAGCATTAAAATCGGTATTCTGCTCTTGGCTCTTTAAACTACAAGCAGCAAGCGCATGCTCTTTCAAACAATGACCGTCTTTTAATAGCATCAACTTTTCAACGGCTAACTCTTCGGTGGTTATTTCTTCTAGTTGAGTTGGACATCCATCTTTGTGACTGACCCAATAAAAATCTTCTTGCCAAAAATCAAAATTCATTAAACCATCAATAGGATAAGGTAGTGCTAATATTGCCGCGTCAAGCTCACCATTTCTAACCATATCGACTAAAACATGTGACTGATCTTCATGAATTCTTAACTTAAAGTCTGGGTACTGCCTTCTTACCTCAGGTAAAATTTTAGGTAATAAATACGGACCAATAGTAGGAATAACGCCAATAGACATAGGTGTTGAAAATGCAGTTTTATCCAATTGAGATATTTGCATTAGTTGATCAACTTCAATTTTAACTTGCTTCGCTTTATCAAGTATTAACTGCCCCTTACTGGTCACTAATACTTTTTTGTTGTTACGCTCGAAAACACTCAAACCAAGTTGTTTTTCTAGCTCATTGATTGCGGTACTTAATGCCGATTGCGATACGTTACATGCGTCAGCCGCTTTCTTAAAATGTAAAGTTTTCTCAACTGCGAGTGCATAGTGTAATTGTTTAAGTGTGATCATAAGAATTTTTATTTAATAAAACTTAATCAACAGTTTAATCTAAAAAACCTATCGTATAAAAGATAAAAACAGAAAAGCCCTATTCAAATAACTTTGAATAGGGCTTTTAAAATGATATTAAGCGTTAACTTTATAAACCTAATGCCTTTCTAATACCTGCTCCATAAGCAGGATCAGCTGCTGTACAATGTTTAATATGACGCAGCTTAATTTCAACTGACACATCACCCATTGAAGCAGCAGTATTATTAAATAATACTTGTTGTTGCTCTGGCGTCATTAATCTAAATAAAGCACCTGCTTGTGAGAAGTAGTCTTCGTCTTCTCGATGATCCCAATGAGCTGCTGCACCTTGTAAATCTAATGGTGGCTCAGAAAAATCAGCTTGCTCTGCCCACTCACCCGTACTGCTTGGCTCATAACCAATAGTCGCACCATAATTAGCATCTGTACGCATTGCCCCATCTCGGTGGTAACTATGTACAGGACATTTCGCCGCATTTACAGGGATATGATTATGATTAACCCCTAAACGATATCGCTGTGCATCACCGTATGAAAATAAACGCCCTTGTAGCATTTTATCAGGAGAAAAACCAATACCTGGCACTATGTTAGCAGGGTTAAAAGCGGCTTGTTCAACTTCTGCAAAGTAGTTTTCAGGGTTACGGTTTAGCTCCATCACGCCCACTTCAATCAATGGGTAATCTCCATGTGGCCAGACTTTGGTTAGATCAAACGGGTTGTAACCTACCTTACTTGCATCAGCTTCAGGCATAACCTGAACTTTTAACACCCACTTAGGGAAGTTTTTATTATCAATAGAGTCTAATAAGTCTTTTTGATGACTTTCTCTATCTTTACCAACTAAAGCTTCTGCTTCTGCATCAGTTAAATTCTTAATACCTTGCTGAGATTCAAAGTGAAATTTAACCCAAAAGCGTTCATTATCTGCGTTGATAAAACTAAATGTATGACTACCAAAGCCATGCATGTGACGATAAGTAGCAGGAATACCGCGATCGCTCATGACAATAGTTACTTGATGCAGGGCTTCAGGTAATGATGTCCAAAAATCCCAATTGTTGGTTGCACTGCGCATATTGGTTCTAGGATCACGTTTAACGGCATGGTTTAAATCTGGGAATTTCAGCGGATCACGTAAGAAAAATACCGGGGTATTATTACCCACTAGATCCCAGTTACCCTCTTCGGTATAAAACTTAACTGCAAAACCGCGAATATCACGCTCTGCATCTGCTGCACCTCGCTCGCCCGCAACGGTTGAAAAACGTGTAATTAGCTCTGTTTCTTTACCTATTTCTGAGAATATTTTAGCGCGAGTATATTGGCTAATATCGTGAGTTACAGTAAATTTTCCGTATGCTGCCGACCCCTTAGCATGCATGCGTCTTTCTGGAATAACTTCTCGATCAAAATGCGCTAGTTTTTCTAAAAACCAAACATCTTGTAAGAGTTGTGGCCCGCGTGGACCTGCAGTCATTACATTTTGGTTATGAGCTACAGGACAACCCGATGCTGTAGTTAATTTTTTATCAGACATGTTTTATTCCTTTACGTTAATGAAATGATTTTGGCTGTTTAATTAATACAATGTTAGCTAATTAGTTCTAGAAATTAGAGTTTAAAAAAGATCTTAAATTTAGCACCTAAAGCTAACTAAATAAATAATCTGCCTATTACTGTAGATCACTTTTATTAAAAATCACACCAATCAACATTCTATAAAACAGATTATTAATATCTATTTTATTAATTTTATAAATCACATAAATCCACTTAATATAACTCCATCGAAAGCAAATAAGCTTTTGAAGCTGTAAATACTTACTAATACTTATTAACACATTTATTAAGAAATTTTAAAATTAACGAGGAAATACTCATGGCACAGATTGGCAAAACTATCCCAGAATTCAAAGCACAAGCATTCCACAACGGTGAGTTTGTTGAAGTAACATCAGACAGCGTTAAAGGCAAATGGTCTATCTTTTTATTCTACCCGGCAGACTTTACCTTTGTTTGCCCAACAGAGCTTGAAGACATGGCAAACCAATACGCTGAATTACAAGAGCTAGGTGTAGAAGTTTACGCTGTATCAACTGACACACATTTCTCACATAAAGCATGGCACGACTCATCAGAAGCGATTGGCAAAATCAAATTTCCTATGATTGGCGACCAAACAGGCAACATTACTCGCGGTTTTGACGTAATGATTGAAGAAGACCACATGGCACACCGTGGTACTTTCTTAGCAGACCCTGATGGTGTTATCCAAGTAGCACAAATTCATGCTGGTGGTATTGGCCGTAGCGCTAAAGACATGGTACGTAACGTTAAAGCCGCACAATATGTTCGCGCTAACGACGGTGAAGTATGCCCTGCAGCATGGGAGCAAGGTGAAGCAACACTTACTCCAAGTTTAGACTTAGTTGGCAAAATCTAATTAATTGCTAAACCGTAACTAGTCTGCACATTAAGTAACAAAAGGCGGAGGTAAGTCTCCGCCATTTTCATCAGTTTTTTTCACCAGATTCATGAGTTGTTATAACTTATTCATCATCACAACTCATTACAGTAAAGGGTAATACTATGTTAAGCCAAGATATTTTAAACGCATTGAAAACTTATACTCAAAATATGAATAACAAGGTGTCGCTAGTTTTACAAACTGGTGAACATACAAAACGTGCAGAATTGAAAGATTTTTTATCTCAATTATGTTCAATTTCAGATAACTTAGAATTGATTGAACGTGATAACAATTTACGTAGCCCTATCACCTTCTATTTAGAGGTCGATGGTAAAAATAACGGCATCCACTTTTCAGGTATTCCAAGTGGTCATGAATTTAATTCATTAGTCTTAGCGATATTACAATCATCTGGAACTGCATTAAAACTTGATAATACCTTAACCAATATGGTTAAAAAAATTCATGATGATTTACATTTTGAAGTTTTTATTTCATTAAGCTGTCACAACTGTCCTGACGTTGTACAGTCATTAAACCAATTCGCGTTATTGAATGATTCAATAAACTCAGAAATGATTGATGGCGCTTTATTTCAAAGCGTTATTGATGAAAGAAACATACAAGGCGTACCAAGTGTTTATTTAAACGGTAAGTTATTTGCCAACGGCAAAATAGACACTGCACAATTAGTAGATAAATTAATTGAACGTTTTCCTTATATTGTCGGGGGTGAAGAGCAAGAGCAATTACCTTTGCAAGACGTTACTGTTATTGGCGCGGGTCCTGCTGGCGTTGCAGCTGCAATTTATGCCGCCCGTAAAGGCTTAAATGTAACTATGATTGCCGACCGTATTGGCGGTCAGGTAAAAGATACTGTAGGTATCGAAAACTTAATTTCAGTACCAAAAACAACTGGCACAGAATTAACCGGTAATATGCAAGCGCATTTGGCTGATTACGATATCACCATTAAAGAGTTCTTACGTGTAGAGAAAATTGACAAAGCTGAGGTTCAAACAGAAGGAAAGTCTCCCAAAGTATTGCACTTATCAAGCGGTGAAATCATAGAGTCGAAAACAGTAATCGTTGCCACTGGTGCAAAATGGCGTGAGCTTGGCGTACCTGGTGAGAAAGAAAACATCGGCTCAGGTGTAGCATTTTGTCCGCATTGTGATGGTCCATTCTTTAAAGGCAAAGATGTTGCGGTTGTTGGTGGCGGTAATTCAGGTATAGAAGCCGCGCTTGATTTAGCGGGCATGGTAAATCACGTGACAGTATTTGAATTTTTACCTGAATTAAAAGCCGACCAAGTATTAGTTGAAAAAGCTGAGGCACATAGCAAAATTACTATTATCAAAAACGCAGCGACTAAAGAAGTTATTGCAGAAAATGGTAAAGTTATCGCCCTTGCTTATGAAGACCGGGTAACAGGTGAAGTTAAACAGCACTCATTAGCAGGTATTTTTGTACAAATTGGTTTATTGCCAAACAGTAGCTTCTTAGACGGTGTTGTTGAACGCACTAAGCATGGCGAAATTATAATTGATGAGCGCTGTAACACCAGTGAGCCTGGTATATTCGCTGCAGGTGATGTATCAACCGTACCTTATAAGCAAATTGTTATTGCCATGGGTGAAGGCGCAAAAGCATCTTTGTCAGCATTTGATTATATTATTCGCGAAAGTTAAAACAGTATTAGCAATGAGTTAGCCAGTTTGTAAGATCAAACTGGCTTTATTTTAAGCCGATTTAAACTAGCTTACTGCTATTAAACTCTTCAATAAATTTTACAAATTCACGTTTAGATAACGGTTTTGACCAGAAATAACCTTGAGCTGAATCGCATTCAAAATCGATAAGCATATTTGCCGTAGCCAAGTCCTCTATACCTTCAGCCACAGTAATAAGTTCAAGACCTTTAGCCATTTGAATGATAGCTTTAACAAGCGCCTGATTCTTTGGTTTATTAGCAATATCATAAATGAAAGATCGGTCTACTTTTAACGTAGTAATATCAAACTCTTTCAAATAACCTAAATTAGAATAACCCGTACCAAAATCATCTACTGAGAAGTCTACACCTAATTTACGAATATATTTAAAGGTATTTTTCAACTCTTCTGAATTATCAATTAATAACGATTCAGTCATCTCAAGCTCTAAATTTTTACCACGTAAATCGTTATATTCTAAAGCTGATTTTATTACTTCGTCTAAATTACCTTTAGCAAATTGTTTGGAAGAAATATTAACGGCCATAGAAAAATCAACAGCGCCTGCACTCACCCATTCTTTACACACCTTACAGGCTTCATGTAAAACCCATTCGCCGATGTCGCAAATCAATCCCGACTTTTCAGCTTTATCGATAAAAAAGTCTGGGAAGATCACGCCTTTTTCAGGATGATTCCACCTGATCAATGCTTCAGCACCAGTAATCTTATTAGTGTGTAAATCAATTTTAGGCTGATATACCAAAAAGAATTGCTCTTCTTTAATGGCTTTTCTTAAATCGGTGATCAAGCTTAAATATTCATGACCATAGGTATTCATTTCATCATCAAAATAATGAAAGCAGTTACCACCAAGGGTTTTCGAGTGATACATAGCCGTATCAGCATTACGCACTAAACTATCAAAATCGCTACTGTCATCTGGTGCGATAGAAATACCAATAGAACAACCACAAATAAATTGATGTCCCTGATAGTAAAATGGTTTTTTAACCGCAGAAATAACTTTATTAGCAATATTCGCGACCAATTCAGGCTCAACAAGTGATTCAAAAATCAGAATAAATTCATCGCCTGCAAAACGGCATACTAAGTCATCTCCCCTGACTACCTTTTTTAATCTGGCGGCGATTTCAATTAATAATAAATCTCCTGCTTGATGACCTAACGCATCATTCATTAACTTAAAATCATCTAAATCAACAAACATTATGTGTACTTTGTTATTAACCCTACGTGATTTTGACATTGCACTTTGAAAGTAATCATTCGCCATCAATCTATTTGGTAAAGAGGTAAGAATGTCATGTCGTAACAATATTTCTATTTCATTTTTAGCTTTAATAACGCTTTGATTCTCGTCACCTAATTTAGTTAAAACCTTGCGAAAGTCCTTAGCCATTAATGCTATGGTGTAACTAATAAGTGAAAAAATGAAAGTAATTAAAAACGCACTATTTAACTGTGAATGTGACGATTCGTTAGTATAAATTCCATAGGAATTGACAAAACCATTAAGTAAAATGGAAAGAGAAATGAAAATAAACAAACCTATAAATAAGCGTTTATTACCAAGCATAGCGACCATAATTAAGATACAAGGATAAGCAAATACAGCTTCGTCATAAATTCCGCTATACAGCCACATAAAATAGGTAACAAAACCAGTAAAGATAATTAACAGCAGTGTGGCCGACTCTTCAACTTTATTTTTTTTTGCTAAAAAATAGACGCCGAGAATAGCAATAAAAGTGCAAAAAGCGATACAAGCAGTTGAATAAGCACCTAAGTAGAGTCTTTGTAAGATGGTAAAAAATAACGTAGCTTCCACAGCCCAAATAAACTTTAATAAGTGCTTAACTTTAAAAAAGTGGTGCCCCTTTGTTATTTCTTGATAATTTCTCTCTCTAGACAAAGCGTGTACCTAGTAATTATTTTTTGTTACTGTAAATAATAGCAGGTTTTACAACTTAGCAATAATACAATTTACCTATAGGGAATTCGCTGAACGTTAACTACAATAAGTCTTATGGCATTTTACCTGTACTCATATCATTACAACTTTTAAGTGTTCTTTACTTGCTTCTTTATCATATAATTGAAGATTAACAGCGCTTTAGATTATGTTGGAATTTAATAGCTAATGAATAGAATAGAAGTCGAAAAAGAACGTATTACTAAAATTAGTTCGATCCTATATAGCGCTAGTCAGCCTATACGTATTCTTTCACACTTAGAATGGCACAGAGATATTAAGCATCAATTCTTTAAAGACCAAGCCAAGGAATTGCCTAAAGTAAATTATTCTAGCTTTGATGCAGGAAAAACCTTAGCGCTTGTTAACGATGCCAGAGCACTAATGAGCAGCTCAGACATCGATAAATGGTTACACCGAATTTCAACTAAACTTGAGTTTGGTGCCTTGATGATGGCATCGGTAGGAACTGCAGATTTTTATAAGTATTCAGAAAGACTATACGGTAAACCAACCAACCCATTCACTGATGATAAGTCAACACCACTTGAGTTAGCTAAAACGTTTGATAGACAAATTAGTAGTTATTCAACTTATGATTTTGGCACCCCGCCTCCTATGTGTTATCTGGCTTCAGATATTGCCAGTCAAATGCAAGCGGCTGTTGTAAAAATGTTTGGGGATGAAGCGCCAAAAGTTGAAATTGTTGATGAACTTTCAGCTAACGCCTTAGCTAACCCCAAATTAATCAGAATTAGAAGAACCGCATGTTTTACTGATTTAGATGCACAGCAATTAATTAACCACGAAGCGCATATTCATGTTGCCACATCAATTAACGGCTTAAATCAACAACACCTTAAAATACTGGCTGCTGGTCATCCTGGTACCACTAAAACACAAGAAGGTTTAGCAGTATTTTCTGAATATATCACTAATTCAATTGATTTAGACCGACTACGCAGACTTGCTGATCGTATTATCGCTATACAAATGTCAATTGAAGGCGCTGATTTCTTAGATGTATATCATTACTTCTTAGGTCGAATTGGTAATGAGTCTCAAGCCTATGAGAACAGCCGTCGCGTATTTAGAGGCGGCATGCTAACAGGCGGTGCTCCGTTTACTAAAGACGGCGTTTATTTAGAGGGACTAATTCGGGTACACAATTTCTTAAAGGCTATTGCGGTAAATGGCAGAGCGGATTGCCTTAAATTATTATTTTGCGGCAAGTTAGATATTGAAGACATACCGGTTTTATACAAACTTGAAGAAATAGGCTTATGCCAACCCCCCAAGTACCTTCCTCCTTGGGTTAAAGACGCACGTTATTTATTAGCTTACTTAACCTGCTCTGGTTTTCTCAACAGCATGGACATGCCTAAAATTTATAGTCACTACGATCAATTACTCGATAACATCCCAAAAACACTTAAGTAACCTGAGTTCGGTTTATACTAAACAAATTAATTATTGCGTTTGGTATTAACGCTAATTCGTTAGCTCAATATTCACAGCCATAAAAAAAGCTTAAACCGTGAGGCTTAAGCTTTTTTATTCGCTTGTTAATTGTTGCTAGGCAACAAGGTAAATTAATATTTAAATTAGTTTACGCGGTTAACAAATGAAGCTGCTGTGTTGATTTCCATGCGGTTAGTTTCTCCTTTCGGAGCACCTTGTGCACTTTTAGCAATAACAACTAAGCTTTCGTTTTTGATTATGCCACTTTCTAAAAGTGGTGCAATAGATGCTTTAATAACATCTTTACGCTCTGGAACATCAATTAAGTATGCTTCTACGCCGTAGCTTAATGATAATAAACGTAGTGATTCAGGCTTGTAACATGCAGCATAAATTGGTGCAGCTGGACGATGTGAAGCAATTTGACGAACAGTTGAGCCTGTAGCCGTTGGTACAACAATCGCATCAACTTCTAAATCGCGTGCAGATTTAGCAACAGATTTAGCAATGTATGCTTGTAAATCTTTGTTAGTATCTTCTGAGTCAAGGTTGATACCACTTGCTGTGTTTTCTTCAACGTGTCTAGCTATGTTTGCCATAGTTTCAACAGCTTCAAACGGGTAATCACCGTATGCAGATTCACCAGAAAGCATTAATGCATCAGTACCATCTAAAACAGCGTTAGCAACGTCTGAAATTTCAGCACGTGTAGCACGTGGGTTTTGAATCATACTTTCAAGCATTTGTGTTGCTGTAATAACAGGTACTTTAGCTTTAATACAACGTTCGATCATATCTTTTTGTACTAATGGTACTTCGTAACCAGGGATTTCGATACCTAAGTCACCACGAGCAACCATTACGCCGTAAACAACTTCTAAGATTTCATCTAAGTTATCTACACCTTCACGGTTTTCGATTTTAGCAATGATTTTAATCGGCGAGTTTTTCGCGTCTAAGATGTTTTGCACATCTAATACATCTTGCTTGTTACGCACAAATGAGTGAGCAATAAAGTCAACACCTGTGTCGATACACATTTCGATAAACGTTTTATCACGATCAGTAACTGAAGGAAGATTAATTTCAACGCCAGGAACGTTAACCGATTTCTTCTTCTTAATTTTACCGTTGTTTAATGCAGTTGTGTAAAGTTGCTCTTCATCTTTACTGTCAACAACTAGCTCTAATAAGCCATCGTCAATTAAAATACGTGCGCCAACTGGCACGTCTTTAACAAAACCTAAGTAGTTAACTTGAACTGCATCTTTAGTGGTTACAGCGTCTAAGCCGTCAGCACGAAAAACAACTTTATCACCAGTTTTGATGGTTAAGTCTTCTTCAATTTTCAAGTTAGTACGCATTTCTGGACCTTTGGTATCAACCAAAACCGCTAATTTTTCACTTACTGCGCGTACGTTTTTAATTACTTCACGTGTATCTTCTGGAGTTTGGTGAGCGGTGTTTAAACGAATAACGTTTACGCCACGTTTAAATAATTCACCAATAAATGCTACGTCGCCTTTAAGGTCTGATACGGTAGCTACAATCTTAGTTTTTTTAGTCATATTTCCATTCACAAATTAAGGGAGTAAGTGTTGCTCATTCTTCTTGCGCGTATTGTAGTTAATTTTCAGGTAAATTGCTGCAATAAACGTTAGAAATATGATCATTAGTCTAATATGTTCAATATAGATTAGATCAATAATACTATTTAGAATAATGTTAGAATAATGAGTTTTATAAGTACCTGAAAATTAAATAATAAATTTAGTTTTCAGGTTGTATATTACGCCACAACAAAAAACAGCATATTACTCATAATATTATGTTGTATAAATATGACTGTTTTATGATCATTTTTTATCGGAATTGCCCTAAAATACGATTATTTAAACTTAATGAGTCCACTCTTTTGTTAGTAATACCGCTTGGTTGTTTTCAACTTTCACTTCATATTTACCTTCTTTATTATTTTCATCAACGGTATAAAATTCATAAATAACAATACCGTTAGTTTGATCACTTTCAATAATACGTTGTGGTGAAATATCAGGTAACACGTTAAGTACCATTTCTGGGCATTGTAATATTACTAAATCACGTTGTATTTCTACAATCTGCCATGTGCCATCTTTTAAGAGCATATCAAATTCAATTTCTTTACCCGTTTGTCCTATACCTTCAATATCAAGATAGGTTTTACCGTGCTTCAACTCCATTTCAGCTTCTTGAGCGATAAAGTCGGGGTGATTTTCCAAAATAGTAGCCATCGCACTGGCTGGAATTTCGACTAACGCTAACTCTTGTTTCTGATTTAAACTTGCTCCAATTTTATTGTCGCCAGCATTAACCAGTGTTGAAGTGCTTAGTAATAAGCCCAGTAAAACCGTAATGATATTTTTGTTCATAATTATTCACTTATCTATTGGTAGAATGTATCAGCATAATAACTAAATTTAAGATGTTAGGTTAGCTTTTGCTTACTGTTTTTCTCTGTTGACATGATTTTTTTAACCGTTTATTGTCGTTTTATTCTGGTGATTCAATATACCGTTAAATTAAGCTACTTAGTTATGATACATAGTTAACATGCTCTATAGTCATATTTTGCTCTTGTCTTGGCTTTAATTTGCAATTAATTTATATCTAAAAATACAACGAAGTAAGAGGTATTAACAATGAAGATTGACGACATAATGAGTACCAATATCACTTGTATCGACTTAGACCAACGCTTAACAGAAGTGAGAGAGCTATTTATAAAGCATGAGTTTCACCACTTACTAGTAACTGATGATAAAAATAACCTAGTCGGCGTTATATCAGAACGAGATTATTTAAAAGCCACAAACTCTAATTTAGAATTACCCACTGCTAACGATAAAGATTTAGCCATGCTAAATAAGCGGGTACACCAAATAATGTCTAAAAAACTAGTTTCAATTAAGCAGTTTACTTCGTTTAATGACGCGATCAGAGTTTTTCACGACACTGGGGTGAGTTGTTTACCTGTAGTAAACAGCGACAATAAACCTGTGGGTATTATCACTTGGCGAGATATTATTAATTGGTTATATAGTAAAGTTCAACCGCATAAAACTTAATATTTACCCTTAACTTACCTTCGCATCCGAGTATGGTATTATGTTGTTGATTATATAAACTCGATAAATGACCACATTGACTAACTTTTGTTAGTTTTCCTATTTCTGAATTCAAGATTAAAACCATGACCACTCAAACAAAAACTAAACGCCCTAATACCCTGCTTGAAATAATTTTTAATATTGCCGTGCCATCGATTATTTTAATGAAGTTATCTGGCGATGAATATTTAGGCTCAGTTAATGCACTAATTTTAGCGTTATTATTTCCGCTTTGTTACGGCGTTTATGACTTTGTACAAAACAAGTCAATGAACTTTATTTCGCTACTTGGTTTTTTAAGTACTCTATTAACTGGCGGTATTGGTTTATTTGAATTAGACGTGCAATGGTTAGCTATTAAAGAAGCAGCTATTCCCTCAGTAATAGGTTTGGTAGTATTAATTTCCGGTTTTTGGGGCAAGCCATTAATTGCCAAGTTATTGTTAAACCCTATGCTTTTTAATTTAGACTTAATTTATCAAACACTAGCAGACAATAACAAAACCGAGATATTTAAAGCGATTATTCAACGTGCTAATCACCTACTTTCAATGACCTTTGTTTTTTCTGCCACTATGAATTACTTGTTAGCTAAATGGGTAGTTACCAGTCCTGCAGGTACTACTGAATTTAACGAACAACTAGGTGAGATGACTTTATATAGTTACCCAGTAATCGCCATCCCCTCCATGGTAATGTTAATGGCCATTATGTTTTATGTTGTGAGAAGTATTATGAAGTTAACTAATCTGAAGTTTGAAGAAATATTAAACGCTGAAAAATAACACAAAAAATTAATATAAACTAAACTTTAGTTAGAGAAAATAAATAATTTATTGTGCTTAAAATTTACCACTGACGTTGACTGCAACTTGACTACAAAAGCATATATTTAAATTAACAAACAAACGATAAAATCGTACGAAATTAGTACGAAATTAGTACGGCTGAAAACTTATATGTTAAGTTATTAACTAATTACAACAGACTAATGGATTATATTTTTGACTGAGCCTTCACCAATAGATAGCAACGAAAATATACAACTCAAACAACCGCATGTTGTTTCTGTATTTGCGTTGGTCGGCATGACAATCACTGCGATCATGGGAATTGTTGCGCTATTCAATCAAAATTTGATTTTAGGCTCAGGATTATTTTTCGCTTCTTTGACCTATTTCATCGGTTATTATGCTCACAAAAAATTCAATAACGTAGCATTAAGCTCTGCGATTATTCTTTACTCGCTTTATTTATTAATGTTTTATCTTGTCTTCTCAGGTGGTGTTGGCAATACAGGGCCTTTATGGATATATATTGTTGCTCCTGTGTCTGTATTTATTCATGGTTTGAAGCGAGGCTTAATTGATATTGCCGTATTTATTACAGTAATTAGTTGCATAATGTTTATACCAGACGAACTTATTGTTCATGCTCAATATAGCACTGAATTTAAATTACGTTTATTGTATTCTTTTTTAACGGTCACATTTTTATCTTCGTTATATGAATATTCAAGAGGACAATCCTTTAAGCATATTTTGGAATTAAGTAAGAAATATCAACAACTAGCTCACTTTGACCCATTAACACAACTGTCTAATCGTCGTGATGCGCTTCGCATATTAAAACGAGAGCAAGCAAGAATTGCTCGTAGCAATGAATCCTTATCTATCATTATATGTGACATTGATCATTTTAAAAAAGTGAACGATCGATATGGGCACAATGCTGGTGATGCTGTTTTGCGAGAGCTTGCCAAATTATTCACTGACTCTATAAGAGAGCAAGACTGCGTTGCTCGTTGGGGCGGTGAAGAGTTTTTATTTATTTTGCCACAAACTCTTGCTGTAAATGCCAATATAATCGCAGAAAAAATCCAAAATCAATTAAAACATTATGTAATAAGTTACGAAGATAAAAGTATCAAGGTAACAGTAAGTATGGGAATATCACAATTTACTGCCGAGCAAAGTATTGATGAAGTAATCAACCGTGCCGATAAGTTTTTATATCAGGCAAAAGATTCTGGAAGAAATCAAATATTTCCAAAGTTTGAAAATATCACTTGATAAGACGCTGGGCTTTATATTACCGATACTTACCCAAATATTTACATTCTTTAAACCTCCTTATATTTCCTAATAATATTTTATTATTACCCGCTTTTACACTCGCTAATATCAATGGTAAAGTCATTACTAAGAGGTAATTATCTCTGTGATTTTTTACGTTTATATTCTTTCTGTAATAGAAGTATCGAATATATTTGAAACATGTAAATTAATAAGGAAATAAAACAACGTGAGCACTACAAACGACAATAAAATCAAACAACTAATCGATGATGACATTTACGCTTCAGAAGATTTAGACCAAGGCTTACCTAAACAGGCATTTCCACAACACGAACAAGATCCTCGCAATGTTATTTCAGCAGTACGTGATGAGTTAATGCTTGACGGTAATTCACGTCAAAACTTAGCAACATTCTGTCAAACTTGGGCCGAACCTGAGATACATGAATTAATGGATATTTGTATCGACAAAAATATTGTTGATAAAGATGAGTATCCACAAACGGCAGAAATTGAAGCACGCTGTGTCCGTATGTTGTCTGATTTATGGAATGCGCCAGCTGGCGGTGAAGCTATCGGTACATCAACTACAGGTTCGAGTGAAGCTGCTATGCTAGGTGGTATGGCTATGAAACGTCGCTGGGAAGCTAAACGTAAAGCTGCAGGTAAATCAATTGAACGACCAAATATAATCACTGGTCCTGTACAAGTTTGTTGGCATAAATTTGCCCGCTATTGGGATATTGAACTTCGTGAAATTCCTATGGCTGATGATCGCTACATCATGAACGCAGAAGAAGTTATTAAACGCTGTGATGAAAACACTATCGGCGTGGTGACTACATTAGGCGTTACTTTTACTGGTCAATTTGAACCTGTTAAAGCCGTGTCAGATGCTTTAGATTTACATCAACAGCAAACTGGTGAAGATATTCCTCTTCATGTTGACGCTGCTAGCGGTGGGTTTCTTGCCCCATTCTGTGCACCTGAAGTCGAATGGGATTTCCGCTTACCTCGCGTAAAATCAATTAATGCCTCTGGTCATAAATTTGGACTTTCACCACTGGGTGTTGGTTGGGCTATTTGGCGCGAAGAGAAAGATCTTCCTGAAGAATTAGTTTTCCATGTTAATTACTTAGGTGGAGACATGCGTGATATCGCTTTAAACTTTTCACGCCCTGGTGGTCAAGTAGTATGTCAATATTATAACTTTATCCGTTTAGGTGCTGAAGGTTACCGAAAAGTGCATTCTGCTTGTTATAAAACAGCTCAATACCTCGCTGATGAAGTTGCTAAAATGGGACCATTTGAAATAATTTATGGTGGTGAGATAGACGCTGGTATTCCTTCGTTATGTTGGAAAATGAAACCGGGCGTAGATCCTGGCTTTAGTTTATATGACTTTGCAGATCGCTTACGTACCCGAGGCTGGCAAGTACCTGCATATAGTTTACCGTCGAACTGTGAAGATTTATCTATTCAACGTATTTTAGTACGCCATGGCGTGAGCCGTGATCTTGCTGGCTTATTGCTAGAAGATATGAAAAAAGCGCTTGAGTATTTTGAAAATCATCCAGTCTCAAGTCCATTAAAAAGTGAAGAAGCGTCAGGTTTCCATCATTAGGAGTTTCGATGTCCGATGTTTCAATCAAACCGTCTGGGCTAAAACCGCCAACACTTAAACAGTCTGAGCCTACAGTGATCGGGCCATGGCCATTTATAACAAGGCGCATAGTGCGCCTTGAAAATGGTCTTGAGCAAGTTTGGCGCTCCCGACACCATCGCAAAGGCTTATTGATAAATCCATCAAAAAGCCTTAACTGGTTATGGATGCCAAACCAATTAAATTGGTGGATAGGCGTAGTATTCGCGTTAGGCTCACTGTTATTTTTTACCGCTAGCTTATTATGGTTGGTAGCAAGCAAAAACATTAGTAGCGATATTATCAATGCAATGTTTTTTGCCGGCTCCATTCCCTTTACAACAGCGGCATATTTGCAGTTATATCAAACAGCAAATGCGATAAAAACAGATGATCACAAACCGATTTTAGTTGGCTGGCAACCTAATAATATTGGTTGGTTAAGTTGTATACTACAGTTTGCAGGTACTTTACTTTTTAACATCAATACCTTTGACGGCATGATGGCTAACTTAACTTGGTGGCAACAAGACTTTTATATTTGGATACCAAATATTTTAGGTTCTGTGTTGTTTTTACTGTCTGGTTATTTAGCTTATGCAGAAACTTGTCATAGTTATTGGGGCTGGAAACCTAAAAGTTTATCTTGGTGGATCACCCTTGTAAATTTAATGGGGTGTGTCGCTTTTTTAATTTCAGCACTGTTTGCTTTTGTACCGCAGCAGCAACCAAGCTTTAATGCCGAAGAAATTTCCGTAGTATTTACTATGCTAGGTGCTTTAGGTTTTTTTATTGGCTCGATATTAATGCTACCGGAAGGGGCTGTAGAAAGTTAAATTCAAGCCTTATTTTTTAAATATAAATTTCATTAGATTAAAGCACTATTATCCCGAACTCATCAGGTTACTTAATTATCCAGTGCTTTAATTTTTCCAATAAAAGTTCAGGATTAATAGGTTTAGTTAAATAATCACTCATTCCCGAAATTATGCATTTTTCACGATCCCCCTTCATTGCATTAGCGGTCATGGCAATGATAGGAACTGCTTTATCAAACTCATTATATTTATTTTCACGAATACGTCGGGTTGCTTCATAACCATCCATTTCAGGCATTTGGCAATCCATCAATATAGCGCTAAACGGTTGCTCACAATTTTTTAATAAAGCGAGCGCCTCTACGCCATTAACAGCAACTTCAGCAGTTAAACCAAACCGTTTTAATAAACCTTGAGCAACTAATTGATTGACTCGATTATCCTCGACTAATAATAAGCGTATATTACTAGGCCATTGCGGTATTTCCATCTCAGATGAAGCATCTTTATCGATATTATTCGATGCAATTACTAATGATTTAAAACTTTTTTCAACCTCAATGGTACAAGTAAAACAACTGCCTTTACCTTCAAAACTGCTTACACTAATATCACCATTCATTAACTTGGCAAGTTGACTAGAGATAGCTAAACCTAAGCCTGAGCCTCCATATTTTCTTGTATTAGAAATATCAACCTGACTAAATGCATCAAATAAATTAACAACTTTATCCTCAGGAATACCAATCCCCGTATCGGTAATTTCACATTGAAATTGCCATTTCTTTTTGTTTAATGATATAAGTTTACCGCATACCTTTATCCTGCCTTCATGAGTAAATTTTATGGCGTTTCCGATAATATTAGTTAAAATTTGTCGTATTCTACTTGGGTCGCCCACCACCATAGATTCGGGCATGTCACTACAATCAATAAGTAATTTTATCTGTTTGTCTTTTAGTTGAAAATGCATGAACTGCACTAACTCTTCCATCATTGTTTTAAGGTCAAAATCAATTGATTCAATTTCAAGCTTACCCGCTTCAATTTTTGAAAAGTCTAGAATGTCATTAATTAAATGTAATAATGATTTTGAGCTACTCAAAGCAACATCAACACGCTGTGCTTGCTCGTGTGTTAACTTATCATCTAACATTAAACTCAACATACCAATAACTCCATTCATTGGCGTGCGAATTTCATGGCTCATCGCAGCTAAAAATTGAGACTTTGCTAGAACAGCAGATTCTGCCACTAAATTAGCATCTACTAGCTTTTTATGTTGGTATTTCTGCATCGAGATATCGGTGCGAATAGCCATATAACCTGTTATTTTTCCTGTTACAGATTTTATTGGAATGATGGTAGTAGCTACCCAATATAGCCGACCATTTTTAGCTTTATTTAATACTTCATTTGACCAAACTTTACCTTTCGAAACACGTTGATACATGTTTTTCCAAAAAGCTTTTTTATGATGTCCAGAATTGAGCATTCGATGGTTACTACCAATTAACTCATCAAGACTATATCCACTAATCTCACAAAATTTAGCATTAGCAGAAGTGATGGTACCTTTTAAATCAGTGGTAGCAATAATGGCATGTTGATCAAAAGCGTATTTTTGCATTAATAGATCATTTTTATAAATTTCACTTTTTTCAATCGACTCTTTAAACTCTGCGACGGCTTTCCAAATATTTTGAATATAAGCGTCTTTATTTTTATAAATTTTTATATCGGTATCACCAACCGATAGTTTTGTTAATGCGTTATAGACTTGATTAAGTCGCACCGAGGTATTTTTAGCAAAGTAAAATGCTGACAGTAACATCAAGAGCAACAAGCTTATGGTAAGTTCTGTAATATAATTTTTCTTATATAGGTTATCTTCAATTACATCAGATTGCTGTGATAACTGTGTGGCGTAATATTTGGAGAGAAGTAAAAATAAATCATTAACCGTTTTTAGTTTTTCATTAGCTAATACTAATTCATTAGGGGCTTGCTTTATGTCGGCAGATGATATTTCAATAGCAGAAATAATTTGGTTACTATATGCAGTAAAAGCCACTTGGATCTGAGAAAAAATATTAACTCCATCAATAGTTAATTCATCTTTGTCGTTAATGCTTTCATTTAAACGTTCTTCAATTTGATATAAATGATTAAGTCTAATTTTTCCTTCAACGTAAATATCTTCTTCATCAGGTCTTTCTGATTCAAGCAACAAGCTGATGATTTCACTATGACTGGCGGTGATCAATAACGTTATTTCATTTATCTCACTTATTTGAACTAGGCTGGTTTCACTGATGTTCTGAAATATAACTGCATTTTCACGAATAATATTGTTACTGCTGATATACAAGAGCAAGGTCAATAACACTGCAATAACTGGAGCAATTAAAAACCGAGTTTGTATAGAAAGGGAGCTGAACATAACTATGCCTGTATGTAATTAAAGTGTCACCAATCAGTTGGTTTGACATGTCTTTATATATAATTTTTTATCTTCTGCTTTGCAGATTGCACTCACGACATATTGACCGAAAATATCAGCATCTTAGCTATACAAGGAGATAAATAACCGTCCTCCGCCTGTAAAACAATGTATTTATTAATGAAAGCTCTCTTCTTCTATCGATAACGCATAGCGTTTATATTCCATATCCGCCTTTAAAATGTGCTGTGCAAGCCAGTTATAAAGAAACATTGCCACTTTATGGTGTACATCAACATCATAATTAGCCAATTTTTCTTCGAGTAGATTAAATTTTTTTCTTAATTCGCCGTGCTTTTCTATATGATCTTGAGTATCAGGGTAGTTTATTTGCCTTAATAAATTCTCTTCTGCATCAAAGTGCATATCAATATACAAGGACAAATTTTGATACAGCGCTACCGCGCCTTTTTTATTATCTTCATGTAAAAAATCATTCACCATAGTAAAAAGTACTTTGTGCTGCTCATCGAGTTCATCATTACCTACAGAGTATTCAGGAAGCCATTGAATCTTTGTTTGATCTGCGGTTTTCTGATGAAAAATGATTCCTGACGGATCACTTATAGCTTTATTAACACTTTGTAAAATAGAACTTTTTTTAGATGGCTTTATAAGGTAATTATTTAAACCTAATGGGATCCATTGTTTAATAACCAACTTATCTCTGTCATGAACATACGCAATAATCGGAACACTATTACCCTCTGCACGAATTATTTTAGTTATTTCTACACCATTTAATGTTGGTAAATCATAAGCAAGTAGCACAGCGTCAGGTTTGAATTTATTAATTTTGTCCAGTGCCTCTTGCCCATCATTGACTAACTCATATAGAAGCGTATCCTCAAAGATTTCTTTAATTACTCGGGTAAATAAATTAGAGGGCTCCGCAATAAGTACTTTTTTCTTGAGCGTTTGTTGTTTCTGCTGATGTGCAGTTAATAAGCCCGATTTACTTTTTAATGTCTGCTGCAACCGTTCTTGCTTTATTGATTGATTGTTTAACTTTAAACGATTTAATTGATCTACTATATTTTGAATACCACTGGCGATATTTTCATTCATTTCTTCGAGCGAAATACCAATTAAACGCTGCAACACTTCCGCAGCTTCTTTATCATTAGTTAGTGCTTTATTCGTTACCGATAACAGGTCTGCTTCACACTTATTAATTTTTTTTATGAAAGATTTTTTTAATGCAACACCGTGCTCTATACATGAAGCTAACTCTTCTTCACCTTCCGCCTCAAGTTGCTCTAAGCTATTGTTGTGATGAGTCTCCATTAACTTTAACTCATGCAATAACACTAATTTTAAACGGTGAGGTTCGTTCAACGGGTTAGTGATAACATAGTTATCAAACAAACCATTTTCACAGGCTAAATATGCACGTGCCGTTTCACGATTATTAATTAATAATATTGCGCTATGCGGTGATATATTTTGCTCATAATCTTCGAGATAATCGATATAAAATTTTATTGTTTTCTTCACATTGCTTGAAGCTAACAATAAAACTTTAGGGCCCATTGCCGCTATTTGATGGATTGTTTTAGGATTATATTTATAGGCTTTAAACTTCAGCGATAATTCAATAATTTGTTGAATAGCAGACTCAACTGTTTCCTTGTCTTGATAAATCATGACAACGTCAGGGTGAGGGGAAATATTTATATTTTTCATCGCTTATTTAGCTTCTTTAATACTAGTTAAAAATACACTATTAATATTCAATAAATATCAACTTAGCTATCAACTTAGTTATCAATTTAGCATGTTGAAATTCAATGCTAAATTGCAATATGATAATTATTATTAAGACTAGTCGTATTATTTCAAAAAGCAATAATAGGTACTATTTTTACGTTAACTGTATAACAGAGTCTAATTGAACATTTAGTAAACATTTAGAGCTTAACGTAACAACATTACCACTTTGAATTTTAGTGGGAAATAAACGAAAAAACATTATTTCAAACGTAGTATTTATTGTGTCAATAAATGAGTTAATTCGTTGATCTACTTTAGGTAGCTAACGTATACTCAGCTAAATACGGACAGACGTTCAACATACCGCAGAGGCAGCTATGAAAAATATTAAAATGAAAACAATTGTATTTATGATCTCAGCTTTAACTATTGGTAATTTAAGCGCTCATGAATATATATTCCCTAAAAATGGTCAGTCTGCCGAGCAGCAGCAAAAAGACGAATATGCTTGTTATAGCTGGGCGGTAAGTCAAACTGGTTTTGATCCAACTAAAGTTCAAGCCGCAGCTCCTGTTGCTGCACCTGTTCAACAAGAGCCACAAGGACCTTCAACTGCGGGCTCAACGGTAGGTGGCGCTGCTGCTGGTGCTACCATTGCAGCTATTGGTGGTCATGATACCGGTAATGGCGCAGCTAAAGGTGCTGCAATAGGTTTTCTTGCAGGCAGAATTCGTCACCGAGAAGAAGCAGCTCATGAACAAGCTGAAGAACAGCAAGCTGAACAAAAAGCTGCACAAGCGCAAAAAGCATCAAATGCGCAAGTGACTGACTATAATAAAGCACGTAATGTATGCTTAGAAGCTAAAGGTTATACCGTTAGTAATTAAAGTATTGATTTTAAAATAAAAAAGGCAGTTAACGTAATATGCGTTAACTGCCTTTTTTGATTTTGTGATAACGTTAAATCAATTTAACATAACTTTATAACGTTAAATCAATTTAACATAACTTTAACGTAACATAGTAAACCAACCCATAAGCATAGGTAGTAAAGGCATAAAAATCAATACGGTAAGAATTGTAACTAAGTTTAGTACTGAGGTAGAATCTTTAAAATCTTCATCATGGTTTGACATGGTTTAGTTTCCTATGCAAAAGTAATCGCTTAAAAATATGGTGCACATTTTAGCCGATAACGATAGTGATAAACAGTAAAAATTGATCTAGCGCAAAAATGCAGTTTTTTAAATTTAGTTTCAAGAAACTTTGACAATAAAAAGCCTGACAACTATTCCCTATATAAGCATCCATATAAGGCTTCAATTGTCAGGCTTTAATAATAATATTTAGAAGACTATTACTTACTGCTTATGTTAATAATATTCATCTTCTTTATTGTGTGCTTGTGGGTCTTCAATAATCTCACTTATATTCACTTCAAAATTATTGTTGTTATTAGCATCAACCATATAAATAGTATGTGTTGAGCCATCAACCCAAGTAACAGTACCACTGCCTTTTTTACTGCCACACTTCATGCCGATATGAATATCCATGAATTCCATAAGCCCTCCTTAATCCTTAATTTAAAGCTGTATACCTTGTTGAGCGTTACCGTACAACATTTAATTACGTTTATTTTTTAACCACACTCTAATTAATTATAGTCTTGACTTGGACGATTACTAGTTAAATTTTTTATATTTATCGAATTTAATAAACAAGTTTAGCTAAGTAATTATTATATATAAAAAAGCTCTGTAAAATATATTTTAAGTTTTTTTGGGAGTGCTTGAATGATTAAAGTTGGCTTAGTGATAGCTCAAAACAGAGGTTATTAATATTCACCAGTAAAGGTGAACATCAAAATAACTAACCTACTCTTGGGGATAATTACATTGTAAAGTATAACGATATCAACTGTTTGCACTAACGCATCTACAATAACTTTAGTTATTGGACGTTTCCTGAACGAAGGAATACGAATAAATAAGGCTGTTGTAGCACTTTGCGTATATCGAACTCAGGTTAATTATACTAAAAACTCATTACCTAATGTACAGCTCGCACTAGCTCCAGTAACTGCAGGCATATTACTATTAAGTTTATGATCAAAGGCATAGGCAAGCCATGCGAAAGCCATAGCTTCTAATTGATCACCATCAACACCTATTGAGCTCATTAATTTGACATCAAAACCTGATACATCGTTGTTAAAATTTAAGCACAAGCTGTTAACTAAATGCGTATTATGTACTCCACCACCACATAAATAAACCTTGCCTCGATTAGCAAGATTAGTAATATCTTTATAAATACTGCTTACGGTAAAAGCTAACAAGGTTGCCTGCACATTAGCCGCATCAAGTATTGGGCCGTTGTTTTGCTCATTACTTTGAAAAGCTGTTAATTGCTGCTCTAACCAAGCAAGATGAAAATACTCTCTACCTGTACTTTTAGGCGCTACAGTTTGTATGTATTCATCTTGCATAAACTGGTTAAGCAACGCGGGAATTATAATTCCTGTTGCCGCCCAAGTACCGTTTTTATCAAATTTATCAGCACTGTTAGGATGATTTTTTATATACCAGTCGTTAAGTAAAGCATTGCCTGGTCCGGTATCAAAACCAAGTACTAATTCTTCTACGCCGGCTGATAAGCTAGGCAAAAAAGTAACATTAGCAATGCCGCCAATATTTACCACAAAAACAGGACTTGTCGCTTGCTCAAATAACTGCTGATGAAAAATAGGTACAAGCGGTGCACCTTGACCACCTAATACCATATCTTTACGACGAAACTGACCAATAACACGAATACCCGACAAGGTTGCAAGGGTTTGGCAACAACCTATTTGTAAAGTAAATGGATTAACTTTTGATATAAGGCCACCACTAGGGCGATGACGAATAGTTTGCCCGTGATTACCAATAGCAATAATGTCTGCCGGTTCAAGCTTTTCTTGGTTAAGTAACGCAGCAATAGCTTGAGAAAATAATTGTGCTAATTCGATATCTAAATGAAAAGCACGATCAATTTCATTATGACCCGGTTGATAAAGAGAAGTGACCTTAGTGGCTAACTCTTCATTATAAGGATGATAATAACTAGCAACTAAGCGTGCTTTATTATCATGGGTTGTAAAGTCAACAAGTGCTAAATCGATACCATCAGCACTAGTGCCTGACATTAAGCCAATATAATATTTTCCACAACTTTTTTGAGTGTTAGTAAGGCTCGTCATGGTTTATTAATTTACATCTTGTGTAGATGAAAGCGCACTTGTAGCACCTGATAAAACTTGTAATCGTTTAGTTGCTAATGTCTCAAATTCGGCTTTGTACTCTTTATCAATCGGTCGAGCATCGGGTAATTGAACGGTACGCGGATTACGATGAACACCATTTAATAAAAATTCATAATGTAAATGTGGTCCTGAAGCTAAACCTGTGGCTCCCACATAACCAATAGTTTGCCCTTGTTTTACACGCTGCCCTTTTTTTACTGCACGTTTGGAAAAATGTAAGTACTTAGTGACTATGCCATTACCATGCTGAATAAAGACATAATTACCATTATATTTATTATAAGTAGAGTCGGTAACTTTACCGTTACCTGCGGCAACTACTGGAGTGCCAGTTTTAGCGGCGTAATCAATACCTCGATGGGCTTTCCATTTTTTTTGCACTGGATGAAAACGTTTTGGTTTAAAGCTTGAGCTAATGTATTTAAAATTTACTGGTGCACGTAAGAAGGCTTTACGCATACTGCGACCATCAGAGCTATAATACTCCCCATCACTAAAGCGTATCGCTTGAAACACTTCACCTTGGTTAATAATTTCTGCGGCTAAAATATTACCAGGGCCAATATATTCACCGTCAATATACTTTTTTTCATAAGTCAGAGAAAAGCTATCGCCGGATCGTATATCCATACCAAAATCCATATCCCAACCAAAGATATTGGCAAAGTTAATAATTTGCGTATCGTTTAATCCTGCACTTATACCTGCATTCCAAAAACTAGAGGTAATAGTTCCGTAACTAATATCTTCACGTATCTCAACTTCTTTACTTTCACGATGTGATTGATAGCTATCGCCAACTAAATTAATAAATAATGTATCGGTTTTTGATAAGGGGTATTCAAGTGCGGTTAATTGTTTGGCTTCATTATTAGCGATACGTAATTGATCGCCCACATTTAGTCGTCGCAATAACTTACTGTCTTCACCTTGTGCAGTGCTTACCGCATAGGTTGTTTGCGCACTAAAGCCTAAGCGCTTAAGTATTAATGCTAATGAATCACCATTTTTCACGGTTATCGTTTGCCAGTTTAGGTTAGCTAGCGCCGCGACTGAATCTTGTATTTTGGTTTTTTTCTCTAAATTATCTGTGGCTATGCTGCCAACTTCTTGAGAAATAACAGGCTCTTCTAATGACGGTAATTGCCCTATAGCCTCTTTACTGTTTTTAGGTGTTTTAGCTCTAACCGGGGGTTTAGTGCTTTGTGGAAAAGCATCGTGTGTTGCCATTGCTTCTGCCGGCACAAATTCATCTGGTAATGCAACTTGAATACGTTTACCTACTTGGTTATTGCCAGCATTGTTATCTTCTGTTGACGAAGATTTGTCACTTGAAGGGATTATAAATAACAATAATAAGAAACAACTGATGCCAATAATAATGAAGCGATGTTGCTTTGGTAAGTTCTGGAAGGTTTCTAACTTCGGTAAATTTCGGAAGGTTGTTAGCTTCGGTAAACTTCGGAAGATTTCTAATAGTTTATTCAAAAAGGTAAGGCTCGAAGATTTCATAACAGGAAAGTAAATAACTACAAATTTAGATAATCTAATAACTATATCAAAACTATTTATAAACTACATGCAAACTATATAAATAATAGCGCTATAACGGGCTAATAGAGCCACCTAACCCCATAAAATTTGTAAACAAAAGTAAAACTATATGTTAAAAATTTCAAATTAGTCCCTAAGTAAAAATATTACTTCTATACTCAAACCTATTACACAACAACTCTATACACAATAATTAGTATTACGATAAAGGAACATCATGAGTACATTAGCCAGTTCTACCGCCTTACGCCCCGATTTAGATTGGAGCCAACTCAAAAAAACCATTTTAATGTTAAATCTTGCTGTTGCTCAAATTGACGAGTCGATGAACGAAGGAAATTCTTCAGTTGAAACACTTTCCCACTCGTTCACTTCATTAGCACCGAATTTAAGTGACATTCAAGCCTCTATTGTCAAAATGAAAGATTCGGATGGCGATACAACCGATAATATAGAACAACTAAAAACTGTTATTGAGTATTCAACAACTAGCGCATTAAGTAAAATTCACTCTGCGATTATTGCCTTTCAATTCTATGATAAGTTAACTCAGCGTCTTGACCATGTAAGCCAAAGTTTAAGCTCCTTAACAGCCTTAATATCAAACCCTACCGCTATTTATTCACCGGTAGAATGGCGAACATTACAAGTCTCAATTCGCAGCAAATACACTATGGAAGAAGAACGAACTATGTTTGATAACGTAATTGCGGGTGTACCAATTGATCAAGCATTATCACTTTTTCGACAAGCCATGTTAGAACGCAATAACAACGAAGAAGATGATATAGAGCTGTTTTAGCTTATTGGTTTTACATAAATAACCTGAGATCAGGTTAAATACACAAGTAAAATAACAAAGAGCTATTACCTAACCTCGTTAACTATCATTCGCTGCTATGTCCTATGAGTAGCGATTAATCATCAAGATCTCGACTTCTTTACTAAAAAAGCCATTATAAAGTTTTATCCCGCCTGCAAAGTGCAGTAGAATTCAAATATTAAATATTATTAACTTAGTCATAATAGCGATATTAATAGCCATTTTAACTGAACTCTACAATTTCAGTTGGAATGGCATACGCTACTCATTTTGTGTTTCCTTTAATTAAACACGCGTCTAAGTACAAAGCCATATCAGTGGAGTCATAAATGACCGATGTTAACCAAGCATTTGCCGAGCTTAAACGCGGCGCAGAAGAAATTTTAGTTGAAGAAGAGTTATTAACAAAACTTAAAACAGGCAAGCCGCTTAAAATTAAAGCGGGTTTTGATCCTACAGCGCCAGATTTACATTTAGGTCATACCGTTTTAATTAATAAATTACGTCAGTTTCAACAGTTAGGTCATGAAGTTATTTTCTTGATTGGTGACTTTACTGGCATGATTGGCGATCCAACAGGTAAAAACGTTACCCGTAAACCGTTAACCAAAGAAGATGTATTAGCTAACGCTGAAACTTATAAAGAGCAAGTATTTAAGATATTAGATCCTGCTAAAACTACAGTTGCCTTTAACTCTACTTGGATGGATAAAATGGGTGCGGCAGGTATGTTACAACTTGCTTCTCGCCAAACTGTTGCTCGCATGATGGAACGTGACGATTTTAAAAAGCGTTACGCTAATGGTCAAGCTATTGCTATTCATGAATTTATGTACCCGTTAGTACAAGGCTGGGATTCTGTAGCTCTTGAAGCTGATGTTGAGCTGGGTGGAACCGATCAAAAATTCAACCTACTCATGGGTCGTGAATTACAAAAATCTGAAGGTCAACGTCCGCAAACTGTTTTAATGATGCCATTACTTGAAGGCTTAGACGGCGTACAAAAAATGTCTAAATCTTTAGGTAACTACATTGGTATTACTGATAGTCCTACCGATATGTTCGGTAAAATCATGTCAATTTCTGACGTATTAATGTGGCGTTACTACGAATTACTAAGCTTTAAACCACTAGCGGTAATTGAGAGCTATAAAACGGATATTGAAAACGGTAAAAACCCACGTGATGTGAAAATTGATTTAGCAAAAGAGCTTATTGCCCGATTTCACGATGAAGCTGCTGCACAAGCGGCACATGAAGAGTTTATCAATCGTTTTCAAAAAGGTGCTATGCCCGATGAAATGCCTGAGCTAACTATAACGGCTGAAAATGGTGAAATAGCGATTGCTAACTTACTAAAAGAGGCTGGTTTAGTAGGCAGTACATCGGATGCGTTTAGAATGATCAAACAAGGTGCGGCTAAAATTGAAGGTGATAAGATTACCGACCGCAGCTTAGTTGTTAACGCAGGAACCACTGCCGTTTACCAAGTAGGTAAGCGTAAGTTTGCTCGTATTACCGTTAACTAAATAATTTAAAGGTTAGTATAGGAACGATCACCACGGTGGTCGTTTTTTTTTTGCTATAAATTAATATCAACTAGTTTGTACTCATGCATCTACAAAAGTTTTAGTTATTGCCCTTCAAGGCGAGAAAACGGATAAATAAGGCTGTTGTAGCACTTTGCTTATCCCTAACTCAGGTTAACTAATAATCATTTGTTTTATTCCATAATTAAGGTAATGTAAGGTAAAGTAATTTGCACACGGATAGCGCGACAATGATTATCTTTTCATTTTTATTACTCAATCTGAAAATCAGCTTAAAACGTCTATTCAATTTAGCTTTCATTGAGTTAACACCACTTAATAACGCCCATCTAACGACGCAAACTCAGCATAAGTTCGCTAAATATATTTTATTCAACAATAATCTATCCACTAACCGTTTAACTAATTACTACCTAGCTAATCATTACCTGAACAATAACACCCAACTAATCCAACTACATGAGGTTGTATATGCTTAATCACGCTCAAATAAAACCACATTCTAAACGCTTTAGTGCAGTAAAACCATTGTCGCTTAGCTTAGTCACTCTTAGTTTACTTTGCTCTATAAACGCTTATAGCCAACAAGCTGAACAGCAAACAGACCAAAAACGTATTCAAAGCTTAGAGCAGCGCTTACAAGAACTAGAGCAGCAAATTCAAAAACAAGGCTTAACAAATACTCAGGATACCATCGAAGAAACAAGCATAGAAAACGACATCATATTGATAAATATGCCACAAACCGATCAACGAGCGAGTCATGAATTCGCTGCCCCAGATAAAAGTATTAAGCTAAGTAATAGTGATACAACGCTACAACTTGGTGGTCAAATTTGGTTGGATGCTATGTATAACAATGGCGAAATGACCAACCGTGCCGGCTTTCAACCCTCTTCAATCGCCTATGAAGAGAATGTGGTGAAAGACGATACCTTACTCACTGTTGGTCAATCTAAATTTTCATTGAAAAGCTATACACCAAGCGTTTATGGTCCAATAACTACACTTTTTGAATTTGATTTTTTCAATCCTGATGGCGATGCAGGTTTTCATTTAACTCAGTTGTGGGCTGAAGTTGGTGACTTTGGTGCCGGCCAAACTTTCACCGGTTTTATGGACATAAAATCATTCCCCAATGTTTTAGAGTATTGGGGACCTAACTCTATGGTGTTTGTACGCCAACCCCAAGTACGTTACAACACGGCGGTAAGTAAAAACGGCCGTATTATATTTACGGTTGAAAAATCATATAGTGATTTTGCTATTCCATCCTCAGTTAATGTTGGAAACGACGCTTACAACAATGATAACACTAATGAGTTACCTGACATTACCGCGGCTTATTTACATAGTGGTAATTTTGGTTACATAAAATCAGCAATGATATTACGAAAACTCGGTTATGAAACAACAACAGCCAAAGACTCCACCATAGGCTGGGGTGTTAATGTATCAGGGCTAATTAACGTACTTGAAAAGGACTCAATTCAATATCAATTTATTTATGGTGAAGGTATTGGTCGTTATGTTAATGACACTTGTTGTAGTTATTACAATGGAGAAACTGGTGGTGTTGATGCGGGTATAGATCTCAGTGGCAATTTAGTAGCTATTCCTGTTGCAGGTGGTTTCGCATACTACAACAAACAATGGGCGCCCAAATGGAGTAGTGCGATTGGTTACAGTTATTTAAAAGTTGATAACCTTGACACACAAAAAGCCCTTTCGATTAAAGACAGTACTTACACAAGTGTAAACGTGATTTGGTCTCCAACGGTGCAAGTAAAAACAGGTGTTGAGTTTCAGTATGGTGATATACAAAGTAAATCTACTTATGAAGCAGATGATTTTAGAATTCAAGCTTCTGTCGGTTTTAAATATTAATAAGGAATTTATATAATGAAATTAAGTAACTACGCAATCATTAGTCTACAAATATTGGTCTTGGTTTTTGTAAGTCCACTACATGCAAAAGCGCCACAAACAGCACAAATTCAAACTGTTTTAGATGACGCTTACGGTAAGTTTATTCAAAAAAACCCCGGTAAAAACGCAGATTATATTCCAGCACTGGCTAAAGTAGACTCAGCTTATTTTGGTTTAGCTTTAGTAACACATGACGGTAAAGTTTATACCAAAGGTGATGTTGACCAGTCTTTCTCAATTCAATCTATTTCTAAAGTATTCACTTTAGCCTTAGCCATGGAAGAAAAAGGTTCACAAACTATTCTTGATAAGGTTGGAGTTAATGCAACAGGTTTAGCCTTTAATTCAGTTACCGCTATTGAACAAAACCCTGCGCGCAGTGTTAACCCATTAGTGAACGCTGGTGCGATGGCCACGGTAAGTTTGCTTGATGGTAATGATGACAAAACTAAATGGTCAGCACTTTCAGGTTGGTACAATACATTTGCTAACCGTAAATTAAGCGTTTTAGAAGATGTTTATAAATCAGAAACCGATACCAATAGCCATAACCGTGCAATTGCCGAATTATTAGTGTCTTACGACAGATTTTATGGTGATGTAGACTTAAATCTCGATATTTATACTCGCCAATGTTCGGTTGCGGTTACAGCTAAAGACTTAGCCGTTATGGCCTCTGTATTTGCTAATAATGGTGTTCATCCATTAACAGGAAAGCGCATAATGAGCAGCGATAATGTTGCCCGTGTATTAGCCGTAATGACTACAGCAGGTTTATATGAAGACAGTGGTCAATGGGCTTATCAAGTTGGTTTACCTGCTAAAAGTGGAGTTGGTGGTGGTATTATTGCCGTATCTCCTGGTCAGTTTGCCGTTGCCGTATTCTCACCTCGACTTGACGCTGCCGGTAACAGTATTCGTGCACAACAAGCTATAGACTATATCGCTGAAAAACTGCATGCAAATATATTCTAAGTGCTGGTTCTAGCTACTAGCTCAAATTAATAATGCCTTTTATGTACAAAAGTACAAATTTTAAAATATAGACTATAATAATTACGTAACAGTTTTCTGGTGTACCTCTCCCAAGCCAGAAAACAAAAAGCCTGTCTTTTCGATATATTGAAAGTACAGGCTTTTTTATGTTTTGAATTCAACCGTTTGTTAGATGCCTTTCATAAGACCTTGCATTGCTACTTTTATCTGAAAATTAAACTCATGCACCTCAATGCGTATTCCGAACAACAAATTTTTATTCGAGAGCGAGGCTTTCACAAAAAAATGTTATGATCCTTTTAATTACTGTTTTAGATAAATTTTAAAGAATTATTACCTTGTTTGTCGTGTCTAAAATCATTGTTCGCCCATTCACTAATTTATTAGTTGCTTTAGTGTTTTTCCTGATCCTTCACGGGCAACAATTATCTGCGCAAGAGTACCTCATATCGCCCGCTAATAACTTACAAGATGTTTTAGATAACAGCCAAGATGGTGATGTTATTACCCTAAAATCAGGAGTGTATTTTGGCAATTTCATCATTGAAAAACAAATCACCTTACGTGGCGATCCGTCAACTCCAAAAAATAATAAAGCGGTGATTATTGATGCACAGAATATTCGACATGGTTTGTGGCTCAAAAATTCTAATATTACGATAGAAAACCTCACGATTATTAATTGGGGTGATGATTTAACTGCGCAAAATTCTGGTATTTATTCGTCCCATAAAATAGACGACTCCCCTGCATTGAATATAACTATTCTTCATAATTTAATAATAGGTGATGGCTTTGGTATCTGGTTAGAACAAATAGATAACTCTACAGTTAGCTATAACCGTATCAAGGGAAATCTAGCACTATCTTCAGCTGATAGAGGTAACGGCATTCAAATTACCAAGGGTATGAACAACCATGTTTTTCATAACGAGATCAGCGAAACACGTGATGGTATTTATATTATTTCAAGCGAAAATAATATTATCGAACAAAATACAGTGCACCATTTACGTTACGGCGTACATTACATGTATTCTGAACACGACTCATTAATAAATAATATCGCTTACCAAACCGATGCAGGATATGCCTTAATGAGCTCTAATCATTTAACCGTAACGGGGAATAAAACTTTCAATAGCGAAGATTATGGTTTCTTGCTAAATTTTCTTACCGAGTCAACGTTGAACAACAACCACATTAAAAATGTTTGGCCGAATCCAGGAAAAAAAGCACAAGGTAGAGAGGGTAAGGGCTTATTTATCTACAATTCTAGTTTTAACACCCTCAAAAACAATATTATTACTAACGCAGAAATTGGTATTCACCTTACCGCCGGCTCTGAAAACAGTAAAATATTTAATAATAGTTTCATTGATAATCCTACCCCAGTTAAATATGTGTCTAATAACAAACAACATTGGAGTCATAACCACAGCGGTAATTACTGGAGTAATTATTTAGGCTGGGATATAAACAATGATGGTATCGGCGATACCGTTTTTGAACCAAACGATAATATTGACAAGCTTGCTTGGCAGTACCCTGAAATGCAGGTGATTATAGACAGTCCCGCTATTTTGATTTTACGTTGGATACAAAGACAGTTTCCAGTACTTAAACCACAGGGAATTAAAGACAGTTACCCGTTGATGAACCCTCCTGTTATCACAGTAAATCAGGATAGTACAAGCCTAAAGGATAAATTATGAGCACTCCGCTAGTATCACTTACCAATGCTGGTAAAAGTTACCAACAGCTCGATGCATTGAAGTCAGTCACTATGGATTTAAATTCAGGCGAAGTGATGGGTTTATTTGGTCATAACGGCGCAGGTAAAACCACCCTAATGAAACTCATTTTAGGAGTTATCTCGCCTAGCTTTGGCAAGGTAGAGGTAATGGGTAGGGCACCTGATTCAAACGCCGCTTGGCATAATCGAAGTAAAATAGGTTTTTTACCTGAAAATGTGAGCTTTTATGATCATTTAACTGGGTTAGAAGTATTAAGTTATTTTGCTAAGTTAAAAGGCTTTGCTAGCAGCAACGCTAAAAAACATGCCGTAAACTTACTTGAACAGGTAGGGATAACTCACGCGATGAAGCGTCCTGTTAAACACTATTCAAAAGGCATGCGTCAACGATTAGGTTTAGCGCAAGCCTTTATCGGTGAACCTAAATTATTATTACTTGATGAGCCAACTGTAGGATTAGACCCAACAGCAACCCACGAGTTTTACCGCACGGTTGATCAATTAAAGTCTAACGGCTCGAGTGTTATTTTATGCTCACATGTTTTACCCGGTGTTGAGCAACATATTGACCGAGCTATGATCTTATCTTCTGGGGAGTTGTTAGCCATAGGGGCGCTGACAGAATTACGCCAAAAAGCAGCATTACCTGTTACCATAACAACATCTGGCCTTAATAATTTTTTAGTTAATAACAAAACACTTCAATGCTTTTTAGCCGCAAACAGCACTTCAACTCTATTAGTACCTGCACAGGAAAAGTTGGCGGTATTGCAGCAATTAGTAAACCATGAAAATTTAACTGATATACAACTAGAAACAGCAAATTTAGAGCAGGTTTATCAACATTTTTTAACCGAGCATGAACTCGTAAAACAAAAAAATGAAAACAGCCTGACTGAACAAGGTAATTGCTAATGAATCAAATATTAACAGTTGCCTCTAAAGAGTTTTACGATGGTTTACGTAATCGTTGGCTTTTTTCTATCACACTTATTTTTGCCTTATGCTCCATTGGTTTAACTTATTTTGGCGCTGTGGCATCCGGTGTTGAAGGAGTAACTTCACTATCAGCAACCATTACCAGTTTAGCCAGCTTAACCGTTTTTCTCATTCCACTTATCGCCTTATTACTTAGCTACGATAGCTTTGTTGGCGAACAAGAAAGCGGTACCCTGTTATTGTTATTAACCTACCCATTAAGTAAAAACCAATTGTTACTCGGTAAATTTATCGGACAAGGGAGTATTATCGCGCTAGCAACTTTACTTGGTTTTGGCTCATCAGCGATATTATTGTATTTTCAACTAGGTGATATAATAGTAATCAAAAATTTTTCAATATTTATTGTTAGCGCTATTTTATTAGGTTTAAGCTTTATCGCTATTGCCTACTTAATAAGTTTATCGGTCAATGAAAAATCAAAAGCGGCAGGAATTGCCTTGATTACTTGGTTCTGCTTTGCACTTGTTTTTGATTTGGCCTTATTGGCACTACTTGTTGGCTATGATCAAGGCATGAGTCAAACAGCTTTAACACAATTAATGATGCTAAACCCTACTGATATTTTCCGTTTAGTGAATCTATCAGGACTGGATACTAACGAGGTTAACGGCGCACTTGCGGCGGCTCTCAATTTGGGATTGTCGCAAGGTCAGTTATTTAGCATATTACTTGCTTGGGTTGCTTTGCCTTTAGCCCTAGCTCTCTTTATTTTCGACAGGAAAAAACTCTAATGTTTATTTTATTTCAACGCGTAAGTTTTATTACTCGAACCTTATTTACTGGGCTGCTCTTACTCATTTTGTCAGCTTGTTCAGATAACCCAGCACAACAAACCTTAGTACATAAAGCCGCAGCTATTGAAAATAGCGATCAATGTCACTTATGCGGCATGTTAATTACCCGCTTTGATGGCCCTAAAGGTGAAGTGTTTCGAAAAGAGCAAGGCGATAAAGTTTATAAGTTTTGTTCTACTCGCGATATGTTTAGTTATTACTTAGACCCTGAAAATACGCGTAACGTTAGCCAAATGATGGTGCACGATATGAGTAAGATGCCTTGGGGTGCTGACAGTATTGACGATAAGTATTTTATTGACGCTAAAAGCGCTTGGTATGTAACAGGCTCTGAAAAGAGAGGGGCTATGGGTAAAACTCTGGCAAGCTTCAGCTTACAAAGTGACGCCCAAGCATTTGCCGAACAGTTTGGTGGTGATGTACTGAGTTTTGACGCGATAAACCAAGATAGTTTACGTTAACATTTCAGAACTATAGGTTTAGGTCTAGGTTTTAACTTGGGTTTAGACTTTAACTTAAAAAATATAGAATAAAATACAGGTCAAATACTCATAGCATTTGACCTGTCACTTAGCTAACGCCTATAGATTACATTTGCTCTACGCGATAGCCTTGCGCTTTCAATAATGATAAAACACTATTGTTACCCACTAAATGAGCCACTCCCACTAAAACAAATTCACGGTCTTTATCAGTAAACATTGTATTAATATCTTGCACCCAATTTTTATTACGATCGGTGAGCATTAGCTTTAAGGTTTTTGGATCGTCTTCCATAGGCTTAATAGCTAACTTATTTAATTGTTGTGCATTACCACTTCGCCATGCGGCAATAAGCCCAGTAAATAAATTTTTAAAGTCTTTCATTTGTTTCAGGTTTGATTCAATGAACTTGTTTTCATTGCCTATCCCCATATTGGCAATCATATTCATTTGAAATTCAGCGGTTTCAAAATAGGCAATGGCTTTGCCATCTTTCATTGCTTGCTTACTATAAAAATTATCAACCCCTTCACCTGCTAAACCAGCTCGCTGTACTTCTAATACAGTTAGCATAGTTACCAGAAAGCCGGGTTTAAATTGTTGAAGCATTTTTAAATCAGCACCTAAGCTAGCGACATATTGATTTAATTGCTGATAAGTATTTTTAGAAATATAATCACTAATATTCTTGCCATTGCTATAACTCATTTGCTGCATCATCTGAATTTGCGCAGCAAAATCACTTTCATCTGGTAATTTAGCTTCTAAAACTATACTGTCACTATCTTTATATGCTTGCTCAAACTCTTCCGGCAATGGAAATTCAGCAAGTGGTAAAATGTGAACTGTTCCGCCAATATAAATATAATTATTGCCCTTACTTACTTTCCATACCGATGATTTTGCCCATACGTTAGTACTGAGTAAACTAACTAATATTGTTAGTGTAATGAAAGTTATTTTATTGATGGCGTAGTTCTGCATGGATGTCCTTAATTTGTTTTTTAACTTATTTTTATAGGTGTGATAATAGATGTGATAAAAGTTATTATCGATTAATTTAACTAACTGTTCATCATATTTAAACCATAAAGGCTAGCGTAAAACAAACCTTGTTGGTAATCAGTAAAAGTTGGTCAATAAATTACGCTCTTTTAGCGAATAACTCAAAAGTAAATTAGTTTTCAGCTTTTACTATTAAACAAACAGGCTTCTTGTTAGGCTAGCTTTTTCATTTAACTTAACATCTTGTGTTTAAATTTATCTTTTCCGTCCTCATTACCATAATTAAATCTCTAGTTACCTGCGTATTGTTATTTAATATTTTTGCTTGTAGCTCGACTAGTTATGAGACCGTTTATGACGGTCGTTTTGATTTTGCACAAGTAAAAAACTATAGCTTTTATAACAACGATTCTGACTTTTTTAACAGCCAAAGTCTTGATTATGCTCAACGTAGCCGAGTTGAGCTCGCAATTGAAAGAAGTATGAATGAGCAAAGGTTTAAATACAGCAAACCTGAACAAGCCGATATTATTGTCACTTATCATTTTGTGAATAAAAAATACAAAGATTATCTAGCGTACAATAAGATAGTGCTGTTTTGTTCGCATTGTTTAAGAGCGAGTACTTGGATTAGCGAAAATCAAAACTGGACGGTATTTAGTGATGCTCTAATTATCGATCTAGTTGACCCAAAAAACCATCGCTCTATCTGGCGAAGTATTTATCCGTTAAATTACCAAGTACAAGATAACAGTCAAAAACTTAACGAAAAAATTATAAATGCAGTAGACACTATGTTGGCACAATATCCGAAATAGCCTCGATAATATCGCTATTATTAATGTTCAATTCATATCAAAAAGCGCAAAGCTAATTATTTTTCAGTAATACCTATTCAATCTGTTATTACCGTTTTATAATACTCAATTCAAATACCATAAGATAATTATTTATATATGAACTACCCCGATGACGAAACAGGCCAAGTATTAGCCGAGATGCACCAAGCAGGTATAGACTTGAGCCAATCACATGAGGTGGTATTTTTTCATCTATTTGAAAAAGAAAGCCAAGCTCAAGCAATGGTTGACTATCTACAAGCCAACCTTCCTAAGGTAAAAAGTAACTTACACCCAGATGAAACGCCTAATGTATGGGACGTGGATTGCACTGTAATAATGACGCCATCATATGCTGCCATCATTGAGCAGGAAGAGTCTTTCGAAAAAATTGTAAGTCAGTTTTCTGGTTACAGCGACGGCTGGGGGATTGAAGCTTAATTACCGCTTCAGCT
Organism: Colwellia echini; assembly: GCF_002843355.2. Taxonomy (GTDB): domain Bacteria; phylum Pseudomonadota; class Gammaproteobacteria; order Enterobacterales; family Alteromonadaceae; genus Colwellia; species Colwellia echini. The sequence goes on along the minus strand of NZ_PJAI02000001.1, from coordinate 34,727 downwards.
TAGAATTCATGCTTCAATTTTATTTTAAAAAATACAAAATGTATGTGGCTATAGCAGCTCAGTCTGTTGCCTTATATTTATGTGAACGACACGGTGAAACATTTAATAAATATCGTCGCTTTTTCACGCAAATGATCATTAATAGCGTTGGCGCCAAGGTAAAACTTAATGGCGTTATTGACGAAGATACCGATATTTTAATTATTAATCATCAAAGTATGTTTGATATTTTCTCGCTCGAACAAGCAATAGGTAATGACATTCGCTTTATTGGTAGAACAGGAATTATGGATGTATGGCCTGTATCTCGTATTGTTGATGTAGTAGGCCACATTACCGTTGATCAAAAAGACAGTCGCGCCATTATTAAACTATTGAAAGACGTGAAAGTTTGTAAAGGAAAGAAAGTGGTTATATTTCCTGAAGGCACACGCTCACAATCAGGAAAAATCGAACCATTTGAAGCCGGTGCTAAGTTATTAGTTGAAAAACTAAAACTTAAAGCGCAACCTGTTGTTATTAAAAATATACTAGACGTGTATAACGAGTCAGCAAAAACAGCAAAATCTGGCACGATTGAAATAGAAGCCCTACCGCCTGTAGTTATTACTGACGGATGGTATGATCAAATTCAATTACAAATGAATGAAACCTTCGTTAAAAAGTAACGGTTTAAGGTAAAGTATTGTTGCTTCAACACAGCCAATATACTTTACCTGAATAGCTTATCTTAAATAACCCACTTTAAAATAAGACCCGTTAACTGATCTGTACCAAGGCTACTTAGTACTACAGTTCAGCCGTTTCTTCTGCTTTATTAAATGAGTCTATGAAAGCCTGCAGCCCAGATTGAACAAGTTCATAGGTTTTATCGATAGTAGTAGATACTTCACCCTCTAATACATTTAAACCGTCAAGTATCTCTTTGGCTTCTCCGAAGCCTTGTTCAATACCACCACGAATTATCTCAACAAAGCTATTTAAAGACTCTTCTTCGCTCATATCAGGGTTTTGTTCTCTATAAGCGCTTAAAAACTGAGTACTGAACGAGACTATACGTTCAGCGGTTGCTTCAGGGCTATAATCAACGCCTGATTCCGCAGCATCTTCAACACTAGCAAAATTATTTACTTTACTATTATTTGTATTATCTTTCGTTACATCTGCACCTTGCAGTGCTTCGTTAATACCTTGCAGTGCTTCGTTAATACCTTGCAAAGCTGTTTTTAACACCAAAGATAAAGGTTTATCGCCAACGCTATCACTAAATTTTAAACTGGACTCGATAATAGAAGCATTAAGTTGTTTTTTAACGGAAACAGAAATAGGTTCTTGTAACTCACCAATTTTTTTATCTTGCTTTGCACTTGACACTTCTTGGCCGGTAGAATTATTGTCAGATTTTTCAGGCGTTTTCGTGGCTGTTCTAACACCTTGATTAACGTTAGTATTTGCTGTAATTGAAGGGTTCATAATAATAGCTCAACTGATTAAAGTTCAAATCAAAAAGCGTTAAAGATAGCTCTTTAACGCCCTTCGATAAGAGTAACGGGTATACGTACTTTATCGGCACTAAGGCATATTACTTAAGCTTAAACCATATAATAAATGTTTGTATTTTGCACAGCTATTTAACCTGAGTTCGGGATAAGCAAAATGCTACAACAGCCTTAATTATCCGAATTACTGCGTTGCGAAAGCTCCCAATAACCCGTTATTGGCTTCGCTTTCCCGCCTTGCACTACGAATAATTAAAACTATTGTAGATACGTGAACACAAATAGTTGATATTGTTATACTTTACAATTTCATTATCCCGAACTCAGGTTATTTATTATTTTGATTCTTCATTGTTTGAGTTTTGTTTGTTGGCATCATCGGTATTCGAGTCGTGACTAGGTAAATCAATTAAGTGGAACGCAGGTAAAGAAAGGTGCCAGTAAATAGCGGCTAAACGCAAGGTTAATGCTGCCGTTACCGCAACCATCATGGCAGAAATCTCACTCCAACCAAGCCAATGTAACAATACATATAAACTACCGCCTAATATTGCCGCTAGTGCGTAAATCTCTTCACGTAAAATCATCGGAATTACATTACATAACACATCTCGAATCATACCGCCGGCAATAGAGGTGATGGTGCCTAGTACAACAGCGACAGGTATCGGCGCACCTAAATGAAGTGCTTTCTGCGTGCCGACTACGGCAAATAAAGCTAAACCAAGCGCATCGGCAATTAATAAAAAACGTTTAGGAATTCGTTTTGGCTTACTAATTATAATGATGGTAAGTAGGGCGGTAGCTAAAATAACGTAGAGATAATAAGGTTTTACTACCCAGAATACTGGCGTTTGTAAAATAACATCACGAATAGTACCGCCGCCTACTGCAGTAACTGAAGCTAATACCACAACACCAAATGGATCGAGTTGATACCGCCCTGCCATTAACGCTCCCGAAAGAGCAAAGACGATAACGCCAAAGATATCTAAATAGAATAATAATTCGTACATGGTAATAACCGCTTTACAGCAAAAGTGAAATTAAAAAGTTCTGGATTAAAACTCTGGCTTAAAATTCTGACTTAAAATTTTGATTAAAAGTATTCAGGTTTAAAGTTTTCCGGTTTAAAGGCAATTAACGCTAAAGACAAACGCTAAAGACAAACGCTAAAGACAAACGCTAAACAGCAAAAATAAATTGCCAAGCTGCCGCCAACAATAGCAATAAAAATAAGCTACCGTAAATTGAAAAATTAACCTTGCTGCTCGCTTTAATCATATCTATTGGCATAGGTTGATTACTTGTATCATTGAACGCTGTTTTACGTAGTTTTTCTGCTTCTGTAATTAGTATCAAAGAGTGATCTTTCTCAATGCCCTCTTTATGCGGGTTCGCTTTATCAGCAGCATCTGGAGTGTCAGTTTCTTGCAAATAAATAGCAACGCCACCTAACCTGACGGAAAGTGATAAAGCATGCATAGCAAGAATAAAGTTATTATTGAGTTCAAAAAAGTAATGTCGAGTTAATTTCCAAAAGCGAAAACTCCCTTGACCTAAACAACCCAATAACAACATTAACGCCATTAAACGATTAGGTAACCATTGCAATAATTGGCTAAACATTTGACTATAAAAACCAAAAAATTGATATTTTCTTAGCTTAGTATTCCAACAGTAATGCATTTCCAATATCAAGCGGTAGCTTAAAGCTGTTAATGGCCCAGCAAGAACAAACAAAAAACTTACCACATAAATTTGCTGCATACTGCGCAGTAATTGCATTTCAATCGCGGCTTTACTCAAACCAACAATTGAAAGGTTTTCTGTTTCTCTTAACACTAAAGGTTTGAGTGTTTGTTTAGCTAAATGCTTTTGTTTGCTAACTAAGGCTTGCGCTATATCTTTGTTTACTTGACCAAGGTATAAACTACCAAGCGCGCAGTACAGCAATAAACCTTGCCATAGATATTCAACTTCAACAAATTCATCAAACAACCATAAAATAATAGTGATTGGCACTAAAGTGATTAGCAGCGCTAACAAGCCGGCAATAATTTGTTGGGTACTGCTATTTTTACTATTGTTAACTTTCTTACCTAGTTGTAAGCAATAAAACTGAAAATAGCGTAATGGTTCGTGAACAATGAAATGACTAACAACAGCTTTAATGATCAGCACAGCCACAAGAATCAGCACATGATATGTGAAAGGTGTTAACTCTGATAATGCGATCATTAAATATCCTTTTTAGTTGTTAGCCTAGTAACTAATAATCTCGTGGTTACACTTTAGATGTATTAGCTTTGAGAAAGTGCTTTGCCTTTAAGCTGTGCTAACATGTTTAATACTAGTTGCGATGAATTAACCGCTGCAGTTTCTAAATATTCTTCAAACGTATGTGGCGATTCTTTACCGGCAATATCAGAAAGTGAACGGATCACAACAAACGGTGTTTTAAGTTGTAAACACGCCTGAGCAATAGCAGCACCTTCCATTTCAACTGCTGCCATAGTTGGGAAGTTATTTCGTGCTTTAGCAACATCCTCTTCCTTGGTCATAAAGGTATCACCTGTAGTAATTAACCCAACAATTGCTTTAACGTCTTTGTCAGTAGATAACTGTTCAATTCCTTGTTTAGCTGCGGCAACTAAATCAGCATGTGGCATAAATGCGGCAGGGTTTGCCGGTAACTGACCAACTTCATAGCCAAAGGCAGTTAAGTCAACATCGTGATAACGTACTTCAGAACTAACCACAATATCGCCCACTTTTAACGAGGTATCAAAACCGCCAGCAGAGCCAGTGTTAACTACATAATCTACAGCAAAACGGTCAATTAATATCGCCGTTGCCAATGCTGCGGCAACTTTACCGATACCTGATTGTACAATAACGACTTCAGTGCCATCTAACTCACCCTGATGAAAGGTATAACCCGCATGTTCAATACTTGTAGCATCACTTAACTTGGCTTTTAAAATGGCTACTTCTGGCTCCATCGCGCCAATAATTCCTGCTTTCATACTCTAAAACTCCTGAATGTATAATTCTTTTTAAGGTAAATAACTTATTTTTGGATAAATTTATAACTTACTTCATTCGCAATAAGCTTGTAAGCCATAGAAAATAAAGTTATCGATATAATGTATTTCTTTGGCGATAGCCTTGTCATTATCATAGCCGGATTCATCAATTGATTCATGACAGTGGTGAGTCTCGGTTAATAATAGCTCAGTTAACGCTAAACCATTACCGCCAGTTAATATAATGACATCTAATGTGCCGTACTCTTGTGCTTGACCAATACCTTGTTGGATCATGCCTAAAGTGGCACTCCAGCAAGCATTATGTACATTATCGTTGGTATTTTTGCCAAAGCTTATAGCTGAATTAGCCTGTTCATCCGCCGTTACTAACGTACTATTATTTAATAAACTAGCGCGTAAAGTATCAATACCAGCCAATATCCAACCACCTTGGTGCTGTCCGCTTTTAGCTAAAAAATCGACTGTTGTTGCTGTACCGGCATCAATAATTAACACGTTTTTATTCGGGTAATGTTGCGCTGCTGCTAATAACGCTAACCAACGATCTATACCTAACTTACTTGGGTCTTGGTAAGCAGAAACTACATTATTTTTTTGTTTCTCACTAAACACTTGAGTAAAACTGACATTCTGTGTTTTACACCATGTTTTTAATGCATCTGTTAAGGTGGAACTACCTACATTAGCAACGATAATTTTTGTTGCTTGGCTAAAGTGATTGGCAAAATCATCGACTGAAAAATCAATATTACTTAATTGCGTGATCGCTGATAGCTTGATTGACTCACTACCTTCAAGACGATGCACATATTTAATTCGACTATTACCAATATCAATTAAAAATATCATTGATCCATCCTAAGACTTACTTCACCGCCATAAATAGGCTTAACTACACCATTAACCTCTAACAGTAGTGCACCTTGATTATTAACCCCGCGACAAATGCCTTGAGTAATTCGCTCACCAGTAATAAGTTTTACTCGCTGATTTAAAAACGCGTCATGGGCATGCCATTCATCTAACATTGAGCTTAAGCCTGTTTGCTGATATTGCTGTAACCGTTGACGTAAACTATTAATTAATTGCGCGCTAAACACATTTCTATCAATTTTAACCTTGCTATGTGATTGTAAATCAGTCCATTTCTGTTCTATTAATTTCCCCATATCTACTGGCATATTAAGATTTAAACCAATACCAATGACACAGTGACTTGGCTCTAACGCCTGGCCATCAAGATCAATTAAAATACCTGCCAGTTTCACGCCATCAAGATAAATGTCATTTGGCCACTTTAGCTGAACTTGAACGCCACTTTGCGCTTGAACTGCATCGCTCACCGCTAAAGCTGTGACTAAACTTAATCCCATTGCCGCAGATAAACCTTGCTCTAAATACCAGTACATTGATAAATAAATTTGCGAGCCAAAAGGTGAGATCCACTGCCTACCACGACGCCCACGCCCTGCACTTTGATATTCAGCTAAACAGACTTGCCCAGTAATCACTTGATTAGGCAAACGGCGCATTAAATAATCATTAGTTGAGTCAATTAAACTGTGCACTTCAACCAAATGTTGGTTATTTATTTTTGCTGTTTGTGTATCTAACAAGCTCACAATTTTATCTTTTTCTAATAACTGTAACGGTTGTGCTAATTTGTAGCCTTTACCGGTTACGCTAAAAATGTCTAAACCCATTTCAGTGAGCGCTTTTACATGTTTAGCGATTGCCGTGCGACTAATATTTAATTGCTCGCCAAGTAACTGACCTGAGATAAAGTCGCCAGCTGCTAATGATTTTATTAAATGCTCTTTTACCGTTTTAGTCATGGTGTAATTTTCCAATGGGATTAGCGTCATTCAATGTAATGAATGATTGTTCACCTTCTGCGCTGATCATTCTTACTTCAGGCGTTAACATAACAGAGAATTTTTTATTCACGATACGCTGAACATATTTGGCTAAACTAATAATATCGCAACCCAAATCGCTACCATAATTAACTAATACCAAAGCTTGTTGCTGATGCACACCAACTTCTTGGTGGCGAAAGCCTTTTAAACCCGCTTGGTCGATTAACCAAGCTGCAGCGAGTTTAACCTCACCATTGGCTTGCGGATAATGTGGAATATCAGGAAAGCGTTGTTGTAACTGGGTAAACTCAACAGCACTAACAACAGGGTTTTTGAAGAAGCTGCCTGCATTTGGCAATACTTTAGGATCAGGTAATTTACTACTGCGTAAAGCGATAACTTGATTCATAACCTCTGTAGCGCTACTTGTTTTGACTAACGAGTCTAATCCCGCATAAGATAAATTTGGTTGCCAAGCTTTAGGAAATTTAAAGCTAACGTGAGTGATTAAGCCTTTATTGTAAAAAGCGTGTTTAAAAATACTTTCACGATAGGCAAAATCACAATCTTCTTTAACTAACGTATGTAAAGTTTTACTGGCAAATTCATACCACTGTATTTCATCACAAAAATCAGCAAACTCTACACCATAAGCACCAATGTTTTGTACGGGAGCTGCACCAACACTTCCAGGAATTAAAGCTAAATTTTCTAAACCATTAATGCCCTTCTCTAAACAAAAGCACACCAAATCATGCCAATTTTCAGCCGCACCAACAGTAACAAGGAAATGTTCTGCTTGCTCATCAATATTAATGCCATGAAATTTTGGTTGAATAATCACAGGCGCATTTTCTTCCACAAATAAGGTATTACTGCCCTCACCTAATATATAAAAATTCGTAGCTGTTAAATCCGGCAATTGTTGTAATTCGGCCAAATTACTTGGGAAGTAAATATGCGAACAACTCGCCTTAATATTGAAGCTGTTATTATTTTTTAACGGGTAATTGTGGTTTGATTGCATAGCCATCAACATGAAAAGTGAAAAATATTTAATGTAAGGCATTGTACTTAAAAATGCGCCTAACACCAATCGCTTAACACTATTGATTCAAACTGTTTTAACCTGATTTATCTCAATATCAACATTGTAGAAATAACTGACAGAATTAATTAGCAAAAGCACTTTTGATTACGTACAGTGGAGCTATAAATTTGTCACTAGGAGTGTTTTTAAATTAAAGAATAACAAGTGATCAATTCAATTATCGATACTTTCAAGTTAATATTTGCTTTCGTAAGGTGTTAAATTACTCAAGGACATATATGACATATATTTTATTAATCATTAGCCTGCTAGCTTTAAGCGCCTGCGGAAGTGATACTAATGAGCAAGTTGCCGAAATTACTGATCCCAGTGATACTATTGATAGCAATGGCTTTGCTTTACAAAATGTTAGATTTGATGCAAGCGATTACTATGAAGGAGAACAAGTTACTGTTACACCAGGCACTAGCTTTGAAGTTCAATGGGTGTCGCCTACTTCAGCGGCCTACAAAATTGATTTCTATTTATCGACCAATGCTGAAGGCTATTCTGAAAACAATCAAGTCGTAGGACTTAAATGTGGTAATACCTCTTTTTCACTTTGTCCAAATGCAACAGGTGAGGTGCAATGTGTTATTGATGACAACAAGCTGTCATGCTCTGTTGGTAATGAGTCTGTAGGTATTAAAAACTTTCAGGAAACAGCAACTTTAGGTTTTATCATTAGAGCTTGTGATGGACTAGGTGACTGTGATGTAAAAGCCTTTGATTTGATAATAGAAAGTAATACACCAAACACAAATGCTCTTCTATAAAATAATGTTAAAATTAACTTCAAACTCAGATTAAGCTATTTTAACCTGAGCTGAGGTTAACTAAATGTAAAAAGTTGTGGGGTTAACTCAAACTATAAACGCACTAAAACATCTTCCATCGCCAAACGGGATTTAGGTAATTTAGCGTTAAAGTCTTCTTCGGGATGATGATAACCAATAGCAAGTGCAGTATCACACTGATAACCCGCCAACTCTTCACTGAACTCTTTGTTGACTAAGTCAATATCAATACCTTCCATAGGGGTTGAATCAATTTTAAGTCGCGCCAGCGTGTGTAAAGTATTACCTAAAGCTAGGTAAGTTTGTGCTTTGGTCCACGCACTAGTATCCCCTGTGTCACTGGTATTAAGATCTGCAAACAAATATAGATCAAACGCAGTTTCACGGTTTTCAAGCGTTGTGCGCTTATCTGCAATACCTTTATCAATTACTTTAGCGTAATCTTCACGAGTATATTTAGGATTATACGCAAATAATATTAATTGCGAGCTATCGAATACATGTTTTAAATTATAATGATGCATGTTAACGAATGTTTTACTCATGCGGATTTTGGCTTCATCACTTTCGAGAACAATAAATTTCCAAGGCTGTGAGTTAATTGATGATGCAGATAAACGCATTGCTTCATATAGAACATCCAAATCAGCCTGAGCTATTTTTCTTGTTGGATCGTATTTTTTTACTGTGTGTCTATGAGTTAAGTCTTTAATTATTGGGTGAGTCATAAAGTTATCGTCTAGTTGTTTGTTTGTTTGTTTGTTTGTTTTAGTTATCTTCGTTAATTTTGAAATTTTTAATAAAGTATTTTATTTATATATTATTGATTTACATCTACAACTACACGGCCAGTAATTTCACCATTAAGTAATTTAGTCGCTGCCGTTATTGATTCTTCTAAGCTAATGATATTAACAATAGAATCCATTTCAGCGCTAGGTAAAATATCAGCTAGCTTTTGCCATGCTTCAACTCTGTCTGCTTTAGAGCGCATAACACTATCAATACCCAATAAAGACACACCTCGTAAAATGAATGGCGCAACAGATGCAGGGAAGTCCATACCTTGAGCTAAACCACAAGCGGCAACTGCGCCGCCATAGTTAACGCTGGCACAAACATTAGCTAAAGTATGACTACCAACAGAGTCAATTGCACCAGCCCATTGCTCTTTCATTAAGGGTTTACCAGGCACCGATAACTCAGCTCGATCAATTATTTCACTTGCACCTAACGCTTTTAAGTAATTATGTTGTGCGGCACTTCCTGTTGATGCTACAACGGTATAACCCATTAACGATAAAATTTTTACTGCAAAGCTACCAACTCCGCCTGTTGCGCCAGTTACCAAAATTTTTCCACTTTTGGGGGTAACACCATTTTTTTCTAGGGCGATTATACTAAGCATGGCGGTATAGCCCGCAGTACCAAGTGACATAGCTTGCAGTGGCGAGAATTTTTCAGGTAACGGAATTAGCCAGTCACTTTTTACTCTCGCTTTTTGAGATAAACCGCCTTTATATTTTTCACCTACGCCATAACCGTTTAATAAAACTTTGTCGCCAACGTTAAAATCATCACTTTCGCTGTATTCAACTACGCCGCTAAAATCAATTCCTGGGATCATAGGAAAACTTCTAATAACAGGTGCTTTGCCAGTAATAGCTAAAGCGTCTTTGTAATTAAGCGTACTGTATTGCACCTTAACTAACACATTACCTTCGGTTAAGGTGTCTTCATTAAGTTGTACGCAAGTTGTTTGATAACCATTTTTTTCATCTTTATTGATTTGTAAACAGGTAAACATAATAACCTCTTTTTAAAGTCTAAATGATGTATGAATTGTTTATAACATTCTGTTTATTTTATTGCTTATTTCTTGTACTTAAAGTTAGTCTAGTTTCATTAATGTTGAAAAATGATGCATGAAAAGATCAATAGGTTGTGTTGATTTAACTAACTTACAGCGACTTACAGCCCCTTCCCAGCCTAACCAAAAAAACTCAGCTAAAGAATCAGTTTCAATATTACTAAGCTCAAGGCTATGATTAGGATTATCAGTAAAACCCGCATTTAAATCTGTTAAATACTTCGATACTTTATTTTGCCAGCCTTGCATCACCTGAAATAATTTTTCGCGATGACTATCAGGCAACAATGCAATTTCTTGCTCTAAATTACCAACCAGACAACCGCGTTTAAAGTCATACTTTTCAATGCCTGCTTTAGCATCATCAACAAAACTCGTTAATCGTTGCTTTAGTGGTAAATTTTCATTAGATAAATGTGCATCGAGCTTACGACAAAAATAGTTATCGTAATAATCAATAACCGCTAAACCAAAAGCCTCTTTACTTGCAAAATAATAATAAAAAGATCCCTTAGGTATAGACACTTTTTTTAATATTTGATCTAAGCCAGAAGCAGCAAAGCCAAATTGAGTGAAATGCTCAACACCACTACGAATTAACTCATCTTTGGTTACTGCGCTATCACGGCCTGATTTTGCAGGCCTACCTCTGGGCTTTTTATTTTCATTTTGCATAATGTATTGTGTGATTTTTTAAGTTTATCTTTAATTAAATACATAATAGACCGACCGTCTATTTAAATGCAATAGTTAATCCATGCGTTAGTAGCGAGAGAGTCATGAAGATATAAATGAAACTTTACCGTCACGCACTAGTCAAATTCACTAACCATTTAGTCAATTTGGCTAAATTATTAGATTATGATTGAAGAACTTAAATTTAAGAAAACAATCAAAACTTGAATAATACATAAATATCAATCAATTAAGATATTAATAGGTATTGGCACAGCATTTGTACTACTTAGCTTAAGAAACTTACCCCGTAAATTTTTTATACAACTAATGAGGATTACCTGATGGGATTATTTAGTCGATTTACCGATATTATCAATGCAAACTTAAATAGCATGTTAGACAAAGCCGAGCATCCGGAGAAAATGATCCGCTTAATTATTGGCGAAATGGAAGAAACCTTAGTTGAAGTACGCTCAACTGCTGCTAAAAATATTGCCGAGCAAAAAAATTTAGCTCGAAAAATAGCGAATACTCAAAAAGCTATCAGTCATTGGCAAACTAAAGCTGAACTTGCATTAACTAAAGGTCGTGAAGACTTAGCAAAATCAGCATTAGCACAAAAACATAACAGCCAAAAAGAGTTAATAGCCTTTGAGGATGAGAATTCATTATTAACCGAGCTACTCGCCAATATACAAACTGATGCGCAACATTTACAAGAAAAATTAACAGAAGCTAAAAACCGTCAAGCCAACTTAATACGTCGCCAAAACTCTGCTGAAGTACGATTAAAAGTACGTGAAAAAGCTGTGGTTCATAGTATTGATGCCGCAATGGCTAAGTTTGAGCGTTATCAATCAAAAATTGATCATCTTGAAGCTCAGGTTGAATCTTATGACCTTACAGATAAACAAGATTTAGCCTCACAAATATCTGCATTAGCAGCAGATGACGCAATAGAAAATGAATTAGCTGAAATGAAAAAGCAAGCAGCAAGCGCGGCATAAATTTTTAATAAATAAAGAAGAAAATAAGGTACAGCCATGAGATACGACAGAGAGTATTCACCCATTAAAGATGTTCCACAATCTTTAGCGAAAGACCTGAATAATAAAAAGTTAACCGGTGTTTGTGCCGGTATTGCCAAGCATTTTAATTATTCGCCATTAGCCGTGCGCGTTGTTGCCATAGCATTACTTATCGCGATTCCCATTGTTACAGGAGGCGCTTACCTTGCGGCAAGTTTAATATTACCTAGCAGATATTACTAACAGTAACCTTCGATAGGCTGTCTAAATTCAGCCATTACAAATACAATTAACGGTAAGTGAGTAAAAAATGAGTTTCTTTAAGTCTTTATGCCTAGCTATTTTAGCCACCCTCTTTTTAACTTATGTGTTTGGCGCGAGTTTATTGGAATGGACCAATTTACAAGTAACTATGAATGGTGAAGCTATTGAACCTATTAAAGCAATTGGCTTTTCCGCATTAGTGACTGTGCTATTGGTTATTGCAGCACTCGCCATTGTGCTTAGCGTATTTGGTGGAATTGTGTTTATTGGTTTAATTATTGTCGGTAGTATTGCTATGTTCACTTTAGGTGTGTTCTGGCCCGTGTTATTGATTGCACTAGTCATTTGGTTGCTCACCTCTAATAAAGGCGCTAAACAGATGAAAAATCAAAGCACTAAGCATACGGCATAGGGTTTATATACTCGTTACCAGTTAAGAGCCTGTTCAGAAAATACTATTACGAATTAACTCAAATACCTATTCGGTTAGTGCACTAAATAGAGCGGCTATTTAAAAAACTTCGCGATAATCTTTTTACAATCAGCTGAATTAACTAATTTAAAAAAGGCTTGACTCTCATCCTCAATAGTTTGTTTTAATAAAGAGTTATTGGCCTGCCTAATGAGTTTTCGACTTGTCATCACAGACTCAACCGGTAAGTTAGCAATGGTTTTAGCAACTTCAATAGTCTGTGCGATTAGTTCCTCTGATTGACAGACTTTATTAACAATGCCAAATTCTAATGCTTGTTCGGCATTAAAACTTTCACCTAACACCATTAATTCAAAAGCTTTATTAGCGCCAACTTTCTGAGTTAATAACAGGCTAGAGCCCGCTTCTGGACATAACGCCAGTTTGGTAAACGGCAGTTGAAAGTAACTATTAGTAGCTGCAATAACCATGTCACAATGCAATAGTAAAGTAGTCCCAATACCAACAGCCACGCCTGCGACACTGGCAATAAGAGGCTTAGTGAATTGCGATAAAACCTTAACAAATTCAAGCGCAGCTAAATCATCGTCTGCTGTGCATTGTAAAAAGTCCGCTAAATCATTACCGGCGCAAAAACAGTGTTCATTGCCCTGGATAACAACACAATGAATGCTCGCAGTTTGCTCAGCATAAGCAAAGTACTGGCAAAGTTGCTGATACATAGCATTAGTTAAAGCATTTTTTTTGTCGCCGCGGTTCAAGGTAATAGTAAAAACACCTTGTTCTTCTGCGGTTAAAATTAACTGACTCATTTGTTATCCTCTGGTTTTACTATAGTATTAGCAAAAGTATATGTATTATATTTTGTATAAGATATAGTCAAACCTTACTGTTTGTAATCAAGGATGTATAGATACAATGAAAATTAATATCACTTTAAAGTTATTATTTTGTTTCAGCTTGATGCTAGGATTTATTAATATTTGCCATGCAAAAGACCAAATTTTAGTAACCGACGGGTATGTCAAAGCGAATATTCCAGGTAGTAGTGTTACCGCTGCTTACATGACTATTTCCAATCCAATGGATAAAGCAATTACTTTACAAAAGGTGACTAGTGATATTTCACCTAATATCGAAATTCATGAGCACAGTATGAGCAACGGCATGATGCGAATGCGTGAAGTTGGGCAGATTAAAATCGACGCAAATAGTAAGGTTGTACTTCAACCCTCAGGTTTACACTTAATGATTTTTTCAGTAACAGAGCAAATATCCGAAAAAGATAGCGTCGTATTAACCTTACATTTTGCCGATCAAAGTAAAATAAATATTCAATTACCTGTTTCGCAATATAAATAGTACAATAACTAGTAATTTCATTCTGGGAGTAGATATCAACGTGAATACAGAAAAAGGCCTTTCTAAAAAAATTATTCTTTGGATCTTCGTTGGAATATTCATTCTATTTTATGCTATTGGCATTTATTGGAGCAGTGAACCAGATTCCTTAAATATTCATGCTGAAGTTACTCAAGCAGCCAAAGCAGATAACGTTGCGCCTGTAGTTGGTTATACAACTACTACCGTATTGATAAAAGTGAGTGAAAAATTACTAAACAAACCGGGCGGCTATTTATCAAATGACATTATGCCACCCTCAGTTTTGTTAGATAACATGCCTGCTTGGGAGTTTGGCGTATTAGAAATGGTGCGTGATATGGCACTGGTTATGCGTAAAGACTTCAGCCGTTCACAATCACAATCACTTGTTAATAAACACTTACAAGACGCACAACCACGCTTTAATATAAACAATACCAATTGGGCAATGCCAAGCGCTGAGTCTGAATACAGTGAAGCTATTAAACAACTTTATGCTTACCGTAGTGCTTTAGTGAGCACTAACAGCAAAAATAAAGCTCAATTTTATGCTCGTGCTGATAACTTACGCGCTTACATTGAAGAAGTACAAAAACGCTTAGGTAGTTATTCACACCGCTTAAGTATGAGTGTAGGCCACGATCAAATGGACACTGATTTAGCTGGTGACAAGCCAGCCCAACAATCAAGCCAAGGTGTAGCTCAGCAGCAATTACAAACAAGTTGGTGGAAAATAGATGATGTGTTCTTTGAAGCACGCGGCGCAACGTGGGCATTACTACAATTATTGAGAGCTGTTGAAATAGATTTTAATAGCATATTAGAAAACAAAAATGCAAAAATTAGCTTACAACAGATAATTCGTGAATTAGAAGCAAGCCAAGCACCGTTATGGAGCCCAATGGTTTTAAACGGAAGTGGTTTCGGTTTAGTGGCTAATCACTCATTGGTAATGGCAAACTATATATCTCGTGCTAATGCAGCATTAATTGATTTAAATGAACTTTTAACCAAAGGATAACAACATGAAAAAAACTATATTAGCTGCCAGCGTAGCAGCAATGATGTGTGGTACTGCACAAGCTGATACAATTTTAGGGTTATATATTGGTGGCCAATTTTGGGCTGCCGATGCCAGCGGTAGCTTTGGTGAAGGTAGTGATAACCAAGCCGTTTTTGAATTTGATGATAAACAACAAGGTAATTTTTACGTTGCTCTTGAACATCCAATTCCATTGATTCCAAATATTAAAATAGCTTCGACAACGCTTGATACTGTTGGTGGTACGCAGATTTCATCATCTTTTACCTTCAACAACCAAACTTATTCAGCAAATTCAACTTTAGATACTACCCTTGATGCTAGTTTTATTGACTACACTTTGTACTATGAAGTATTTGATAATGATTTATTTACCTTTGATTTTGGTTTAACAGCGCGTGATTTAGATGCTTACATTCACGTTGAAAAACCACAAAGTTCATTAGAAAGTGATTTAAAAGTAGATGGTTATATTCCAATGCTTTACCTAAATGGCATTATCGGTTTACCTTTTACAGGTTTCAACGTATTTGCTGAAGGTAACTTTGTTAGTTATAGCGATCAAACCGTTTATGATGTACAAGCGGGTATAAGCTATGCGGTATTAGATAATCTTGCTGTAGATCTAGATATTAACGTAGGCTACCGCATCGTGAAAATGGAATTAGATGACATAGATAACTTTTACAGTGACTTAACTTATGATGGTTTCTTTGCTGGTGCGGTTGTTCACTTCTAAAACGCTTCACTTCTAAGTTTTTTCACTGCTGTATTCTCTGCACAGTGAATAGATGATCAAGACCTTGAATATGAAAATGTTCAAGGTCTTTTTATTTGATCGGCCTCAATATCATACCCCACAGCATTAACTATTGATTATTGTGATATGAAAAACGCCCATAACGCTTATGTAAAATACCAACACGCTCTACATACACTTGCGTTTCTTTATAAGGAGGAATGCCGCCGTACCTTTTAACCGCACCTTCTCCTGCATTATATGCCGCAGAAGCGAGCTTATTATCGCCATTATATTTTTTCAACAAGCGTGATAAATGTTTCACCCCGCCAATAATATTTTGCTGAGCACTAAACGAATTTTTCACCCCTAGCTCCAGGGCTGTCGCCGGCATTAATTGCATTAAGCCCTGTGCGCCCTGTTTAGAAATAGCTTGATAGTTAAAATGAGATTCAGCATGAATAACCGCGCGCACATAAGCAGGGTCAATCCCATATTTTAATGCTGATTGGTTAATTTCAGACTGATAAGGTGTTAAATAAAGTTTAGCTTTACGCCAGTCAATTAACGAGTCAACTTCACAGGCATAACAATCCATACGATATACTGTAAATTCAACCTCCATTGGCTCTATGTCAGAGAAAGACATCACCCCTGATGAAGATTTATAGGTATAAATGGTTGAGGTTTCCTTAGCGGACACCTGATTTAATGCCAAGCTTAAGCACAACAAAATAAAATAACCATAAAAATAATAGGATATTTTTTGTTGTCTATTTGGCCAACCGCTGATCTTTTTAACTCCTAGTGACTTCAACTTTTTACCTATTAATTAGTTACTTACGAATTACTTAGTACAATTACTCATGAAATATCAATTCTATATTCTTTTTTGGAATAAAAAATCGCTATCTATTCCTTTTGATCTGATAAGAATTTGTCTATCCTGCCCGCATCAATTGTCATAGGTGAAAATAGTTATGTTGCCAGAGCAGCGCTTATTAAATCAAAATACATCAAATTCAGCAAACACTAGTAGTTCACTAGATGCTAATCAATTAGCTTCTCTTCAACAAACAGTTGCTGGTTTATCTTCATTACAACTTGCATGGGCAAGTGGTTATTTAGCAGCAAAAAGTGAACAAGGTGGCAATGCTCAACTTGCTCCTGCAGCTGCATCAGCTGTTGTTGCAGCTAAAACATTAACTATATTATATGCATCACAAACAGGTAATGCCAAAGGTGTTGCTAGTAAATTAGCAGCAAGTGCTAAAGCTGCTGGTATTACTGTAGTACTTAAAAACACTGCCGACTTTAAAGCAAAAGGATTAAAAAATGAAACACATTTATTAATCGTTGCAAGTACTAACGGTGAAGGTGAAGCGCCTGATGACGCAATTGAATTCCATGAATTCTTATTAGGTAAAAAAGCACCTAAATTACCAGAACTTAAGTACAGCGTTTTAGCTTTAGGCGACAGCAGCTACGAGTTTTTCTGTCAAACAGGTAAAGACTTTGACGATCGCTTAAAAGCATTGGGCGCTACACAAGTCGCACCACGTGTTGATTGTGATGTTGATTACGATACAGATTCAGAAAACTGGATATCAAGTATTGTTGACACTTTAAAAGACGAGCTTACCCAAACAGCAACTACGGCACCTGCTGCTAATGTTGGTGCTCTAGCTACAGCCGGCGCTGAAAGCCAATACACTAAGCAAAATCCGTATGCTGCAGAGTTTTCATTAAGCCAAAAAATTACTGGTCGTGATTCTGCTAAAGATGTTCGTCACATTGAAATTGATTTAGGCGAATCTGGCTTAACTTACCAAGTAGGTGATGCTTTAGGTGTTTGGTTTGAGAATGACGAAACTTTAGTAACTAACTTATTAAGCGAACTTGGCTTTTCAGGCGATGAAAAAGTTAACTTAAAAGTGTCTGGTGAAGAGCAAGAATTTACTTTAAAAAATGCTTTAATTAGCCAACTAGAAATTACCCAAACTGCACCTGCATTTATTGAATTTTGGGCATTACAGTCTAAAGACGCTAAATTAGCAGAGTTAGCAAGTGATAAAAATGCTGCCCGTGAATTTTCAGGTGAAAATCAAATAATTGATGTTGTTAAATTAGCTAAAGCTGATATTGACGCACAAACATTTGTTGATGCGTTACGTAAAATCACTCCACGCTTATACTCTATCGCTTCTGCACAATCTGAAGTGGAAGAAGAAGTTCACTTAACTGTTGGTGTAGTTAACTTTGACAAAAACGGTGAACCTCGTGTTGGCGGTGCTTCTGGTTTCTTAGCAAATCGTTTAGAAGAAGGCCAAACAGTACGTGTTTTTGTTGAGCACAATGACAACTTCCGTTTACCACAATCAGATGAAACGCCTGTTATCATGATTGGTCCTGGTACTGGTGTTGCGCCATTTAGAGCTTTCATGCAAGAACGTGAAGCGCGTGATGCAAGCGGCGATAACTGGATGTTTTTTGGTGATCAAACTTTCACGCAAGACTTCTTATACCAAGTTGAATGGCAGAACTATTTAAAATCTGGCTTGTTAACCAAAATGGACGTAGCTTTCTCTCGCGACCAAGCAGAAAAAGTATACGTACAAGACCGTTTAAAAGAAAACGCTAGCGAAGTATTTGCTTGGTTAGAGCGTGGCGCACATTTATACATTTGTGGCGATGCTAACCGTATGGCAAAAGATGTACATAACACTTTACTTGAAATAATCGCAGAGCACGGCAAGTTAAGTACTGAACAAGCCGAAGATTACTTAAAATCACTTAGATCAAATAAGCGTTACCAGAAGGATGTTTACTAATGAGCAACAAGTTAACAAAAGTTGAAAACCCTGTACTAATTGTTGAAGGTAAACAGGCTGACAACGAACGCTTAAAAGCGGAAAGCGACTTTCTTCGTGGTACTATTTTAGAAGATTTACAAGACCGAATGACTGGCGGCTTTACAGCTGATAACTTCCAGTTAATTCGTACTCACGGTATGTATCAACAAGATGACCGTGACATTCGTGCTGAACGTCAAAAGCAAAAGCTTGAACCGTTACATAACGTAATGCTTCGTGCACGTTTACCAGGTGGTATTATTAGTACCGACCAATGGTTAGCAATTGATAAGTTTGCTGATGAATATACGTCTTACGGCAGTATTCGTTTAACTACACGTCAAACCTTTCAGTTTCACGGTGTATTAAAGCCAAACATTAAATTAATGCACCAAACACTTAACAGTGTTGGTCTTGATTCAATTGCTACGGCGGGTGATGTTAACCGCAACGTACTTTGTACTTCTAACCCTGTTGAGTCAGAGTTACATCAAGAAGCTTACGAGTGGGCTATTAAGCTTAGTGAGCACTTACTTCCTAAAACTCGTGCTTATGCTGAGATTTGGTTAGATGAAGAGCGCGTTGAAACAACCGAAGGTGAAGAAGTTGAGCCAATTTTAGGTAGCAACTATTTACCACGTAAATTCAAAACAACTGTAGTTATTCCACCAAACAACGATATTGATGTTCACGCTAACGACTTAAACTTTGTAGCAATTAGTGAAAACGGTAAGTTAATTGGTTTTAACGTACTTGTTGGTGGCGGTTTAGCCATGACTCACGGTGATAACTCTACTTACCCACGTTGTGCTGATGACTTTGGTTTTATTCCAAAAGAAAAAGCATTAGACGTTGCCGCAGCGGTTGTAACAACACAGCGTGATTGGGGTAACCGTGTTAACCGTAAAAATGCGAAAACCAAATACACACTAGACCGTGTAGGTGCTGACGCGTTTAGAGCTGAAGTTGAAGAACGTGCGGGTGTTAAATTTGAAGATTCACGTCCATACGAATTTACTCATCGTGGCGATAGCTTCGGTTGGGTTGCAGGTATTGATGGTAAAGAACATTTAACTTTATTCATAGAAAATGGTCGTATTCTTGATTTAGATGGCGTGCCTACAGGCAATAAAGCCTTAAAAACAGGTATGTTAGAAATCGCTAAAATTCATAAAGGTGATTTCCGTTTAACCGCAAACCAAAACTTAATAGTTGCAGGTGTTGCACCAGAAGATAAAGCCACTATCGAGAAAATTGCGCGTGAACATGGTTTAATTAGCGACAAAGTATCTAACCAACGTATGAGCTCTATGGCTTGTGTTGCTTTCCCTACTTGTCCGTTAGCAATGGCTGAAGCTGAGCGTTACTTACCAGGTTTAGTTGACGATGTTGAAGCAATTCTTGAAAAGAACAACCTAAAAGACGAAAGCATTATCTTACGTGTTACTGGTTGTCCTAACGGCTGTGGCCGTGCAATGCTTGCTGAAATTGGTTTAGTAGGTAAAGGGCCGGGTAAATACAACATGTATTTAGGTAGTGACTTAGCTGGCTCACGTGTACCTAAGCTTTACAAAGAAAATGTTGATGAAGCGATGATCTTAAGCGAAATTGATGCGTTAACTGCACGTTGGTCTGCAGAGCGTAACGACAATGAAGCTTTCGGTGATTTCGTTATTCGCGCCGGCATTGTAGAGCAAGTAATAGTTAGTTTTAGAGATTTTCATCATGCCTAATATGGCAAATAGTTCGGCAACCAATACAGCAACTAATGCTGCAGGGATAATTACTGAACTTGAGTTTCCAAACCCAGCGTTAGCTGATTGGAACCAAGCACTTGAAAAGCAAACGGCACAACAGCGCGCTGAATGGGCAATGCAAAACTTGCCTGGCGCTTTTGTATTGTCATCAAGTTTTGGTATTCAATCTGCGGTAATGTTGCATTTGTTAACGCAAGTAGATAGCAATATCCCTGTATTGCTAACTGATACAGGTCATTTGTTTCCTGAAACTTATCGCTTTATTGAACAAATGACTGAACGCTTAAACTTGAACTTAAAAGTTTATCAAGCTGAAGAAAGTGCTGCATGGCAAATGGCTAAATACGGTGAAGAGTGGGCATCAACTGATGAAGCACTTAAAGCTTATAATCGCCGTAATAAAGTAGAGCCATTAGAACGTGGCTTAACCGAGCTTGAAGCACAAACATGGTTTTCAGGTGTTCGTCGTCAACAGTCTGAACATCGACAAGGTTTAGGCGTTGTAGGTACATTACGTGGTCGTTATAAAGTGCATCCAATCATTGATTGGAGCAATAAAGACGTACACCAATACTTAACTAAACATAACTTACCTTATCATCCATTATGGGATGAAGGTTATGTATCAGTGGGTGACGTACACAGTACTCGTCCATTAACGTTAGGTATGACCGAAGAAGAAACCCGTTTTGGTGGTGGTCAACGTGAATGTGGCTTACATACTGACGGTGATGGTATTTAGTTAGTTAATACTTTTTTCGTAACTCTTGTTACGTAATTCTTAATATTAAAAAAGCGAAAAGATGTGAGTCTTTTCGCTTTTTTGTATCTACTTTATACGTAGGGAAACGATCAAATAAATAATCTAGTAGTGATATAAATTATATAAAACCGCTTAAATTTTAAAATAACTAACACTGTTGTGCAGATCACCCGCAAGTTTATCTAGAGTCTCCATGTTTTCTCTAGAGCTTGCTACAGCAGCCGCTGTTTCCTGTATCATGTTTGAGATATCCTCTACATGCATAGCAAGATCGTGCGTTGCTTTATTTTGCTCTTCAGATGAGCTGGAAACAACTCGTATTTGATTTAAAGTAGCATCTGAGCCGACACGAATATCTGCTAGCATTTTAGTTACTTGATTAGAGCTAGTTACGCTCTCTTCTACTTTTGGTAAAACAGCAAGCATAGTTTTTGCTACATTTTCTGTTTCTGCCTGAACCTTATTAATTGTTGCAGTGATCTCTGATGTTGCACTTGCAGTTCGTGAAGCAAGAGTTCTTACTTCATCGGCAACAACTGCAAAACCTCGTCCTTGCTCACCAGCCCTTGCAGCTTCTATTGCTGCGTTTAAAGCTAATAAATTGGTCTGCTCTGCAATTTCTCTAATGACATTGACAATATTCCCTATGTCTATTGAGCGTTTTTGTAAGCGATCAATTTCTTCTGTCGATTGTGTTATTTTTTCTGCAATTTCAATAATACTATCTGCAGAATTTTTTACTGCATCTTCTCCACGCAGTGATATAGTTGAAGATTCTTCCGAGTTAGACTCTGCATCACGTGCACTATTGGCTATTTCTTGGATACATGACGAAAGCTCTTGTATAGCAGCTGCAGTTGAGTGAGAGGCATCAGATGATTTCTGATAAGCAGTTGAAATGTGATGCATTTGCTCATTGAGTGACTTCGTTGAAGCGGTTAACATCACAGCCCCCTTGTTGATATCTCTAACCATAGCTTGAAGCGATTTTTGCATTCGACTAATCGAGCCTAGTAAACTAGTTTCTGTAAAGGTACCTTCAATTTCTTGGTTTAGATAACCATCTGCAATGCGACTCGTGACTGATAAAGCATAGCTTGGCTCACCACCAATACTTTTAATAATGTTACGTGCAATATAAACAGCTGTAGCAATAATTAAAGAGATGATTACTAATGCAATTAAAGTAAAAGATATCGCTGAATTCATGTATTTTTCATTTACATCATCCATGTAAATACCAAAACCAAAAACCCAGTCCCAATGGGGTAACTTTGTCGAGCCGTTGATTTTAGTAAAAAGTTTATCGCTCCCTGCTTTAGGATACTCACCAACACCTATAAAAAACTCAACGTTACTGAGTTCTTTAAAATGTGTTGCATACGTTGGCTGAAATTCCCCTAGCACAGAAGCGTTAGGATGAACCCGTGAAATAGCATTATTATCATTTGCCCATATATAAGAAGTGTCATAGCGCATATTTGATAATACTTCGATAACTTTTTCTTCTGCTTCTTCTCGGGATATTTTATTTTGTTGTTCAAGCTCAATATAGAATTTAGCCTGCTCTTTAGCTAAAGATAAAATTGTTTTTATTTCATGCTCACCACTACTCATTAAATTGGATCTTAGTGTTTGTAAGGTTACTACTCCAAGGATAATTAAACCAAAAGTAGCAACTAAAATAATAACTGCCAATTGTCTTGATAACTTCATTTGCTCTACAACCTTTTGAATATATAGATATATTAATTTCAACTAATTAAGTAATCGCGTTGCTCAAGACAATCGCCTAAATAGTTAAACTTTATTAAATAACATTAGTTAAAAGTCACCTTAATTACCAAATATATTTTAATTACTTTTACTGTTTTATAGGCGACAGCGTAGTTCATGAAAATTTATATTCGCGGTTTAAGTGCATACTTATCAAATCATTAAAATTGAAAAGCTAAAAGAAGTAATTCTTTAGCTTTTTTGTGGCTAAACTTATAACTAATCGTTTTTTGCCTATTATTAATATTTTTATTTGTCGCTCCTGTTATTAATAAATGCTTCTCAACCTAACCAGCAAAGTAAACTTCCTTATTTCCTGCACAATGTTTCCTTTTTTCGCTTATACACTAAGTCAAATAATAGTGACTAAATTTTTAGAAAGGGGAAACTGTGTGAATAACACAATATTTAAAGTGATAGCTATTTCTCTGAGCATTATTATCGCTTCTTGTGGTGGTAATGCGAGTGATGACTCAACTAGCAACGAGTTAACCGATACCGAATTAACTGATACAGAGTTAACTGATTCAGAGTTAACTGATGAGGGTGAAATAGTTTTAGATGTTGATGCCACTTTATTTTTAACGGGTGATGATGTCAGTATCGATACCGTATCGTGTACCTTGACCGATGCCACTGAAACATTGTGTTATGAAATTACTTCTAATCATATTGCCTCTGAACATGATATGGGACCTTGGTGTCCAGAAACCATTTATGATACTGCTGAAAAAGGTGGTTTATGGTTTGATAATGGTGAAATAAACGATTTAGACGGCCCATTTATTTTAAACTTAGCGACTTATTATAATGATAGTGGTTTTAAGATGTACGACGATGATGGAAATGTGCGAAGAATGGAAACTGCCGAACAATGTGAATTAGGAGCAGATCCAAATATTGAAGATGAATTTAAAAACATGTGTGCGCAATGTTTACCTGAATGGGTAAGTACTCAAGTCTCTTATTTAATTCCTATTACCCCCCGCAAACAAGATGAACCTGTAGAACTAAGTGACGGACCAACTTTAGAAGTAGCTGGTGTTGAATATGGGCCTTCAGTAAGAGGACTAGCGTTTAATGGTGTAAGGTTTGATCATCCGGCTGATATCGATATTATTCTTGCGGGTTACCAAATTGCCCCTGTAGATGATGCCGGTGGACATGTGAATAACAGCTTGGGTTACCACTATCATGGCGATACCGGAATGACGACTCGCATTGAACAATCTGACGATCACTCCGCGATGATAGGCTATGCACTAGATGGGCATGGGCTTTATGCTAAATTAGACGACGAGGGTAATGAAGCAACTGAGTTAGATGAGTGTAGAGGTCATAGTGATGATACTCGAGGCTATCATTATCACGTAATGTCTTTAGATAGTAATGAATTCTTAGATTGTTTCTATGGCGCATGGGCTGAAACAGAAGAGGAGGACGACAGAACAGGACCTCCTCGCTAGCCGTAAAAATTCAAAATAATAAGCCCGTTATTAGCTAATAATGGGCTTTATTCTAGGTCAATATTTATTAATTTTAATTGAGGTATATCTGATGAAAAAAATCATATTATTTTTTTCTGTATTGTGGTTTTCTTTAGGTGCTCAGTCTCATGGGTTTGACTATTCAGTCATTACGCTAACCGAACAAGACAATAATCGTTGGAGCTTACAAATAAAATCTTCGTTAGATGCTTTTAGAAAAGAGGTAAAACAGCATTTTTCTGAATCACCTTACACAACACCTGAACAGTTTAGTGAACAATTGCTTGAGCATATAACCAGTACTTTAAAAATAGTCGTAAAAGATAAAAACATTTCATTAGGTGAAGGTACCGTAAGCTTAGGACACGAAACATCTGTATTTTTCAAGGAGATTACTATGCCAGTAAAAACCACAAAAATTCAGCTAATTAATGGCTCACTGAAAGATATATACCGTCATACTACAAAATTACTTGTGGTTGAAAAAAACAGTGAAACTAAGTCTTTTATTCTAAGTAAGTCGAATAATTTTACCGTTATATTTCCCATAAAGTGATGATCAGTTAATAAAGTTTAGTCCATTAACTAAAGTAATAACTACCATCAACAATCTAAGTAGTCTTTTTCGAGTTAAATATCAATGCTAGACACAGTGAACAAGTTCCCGCCCACGAAACCTAGAACACCAATCAAACATCCTAATAATTACCTAAAAATTAAAGATATCTGTAAAACTAACAATAGAGTATTAAATGCGATAATTTTTCAACATGTAATGAAAAGGTACCGACTTCAATAACTCTTCTAGTGGTAACAAAGCAAACGCCCAGAATAAGGGTAATTCTGCCACAAGAATAAAATAACTCGCTAGCGGTAGAACAATAACCCATTGAGTTACAAAATGAATGTTAAGCACTTGCATGCTTTTTCCCATTGCACGCAAGCAATTACCTGAAATCGTGTTATAGGTACGAATTAACGGTAATAAAACATACAGAGGCGTAATACTGGCAAGTGCTATTAACGTTTGTTGCTCTACTTTAGGATAAATTAATTCTACGCTTAAACTAAAGCCGTATAAGCATAAGGCAACCAAACACGCGAGTACCGCACCCAATTTAAGACAGCTATCAATAATCGGTTTGATATGATTGATATTTCCTTGACCAATGGCCTGAGTAATACTAATTGCACTGGCTTGTGCCCAAGCTACAATTAACTGTGTAGCAATACGTAACCAAGGAAATACTAAGGTAATTGCTACATAAGAATAAATATTTAATTGAGAAAATAATAATTGATAAACGGTATTACCAACAGACAATACTAAAAAGTTGGCGGCAATTGGCATTATTTCAGTAAAGTGCGCTTTAATGGCTGTAACGTCAAGATATGTTTTACGCTTAACTTCCGGTAATACTTTCTGTTTTAAGACATAGCTAAATAAAAGAATTAATCGTAATAAAACTGCAGCTAAACTGCCATACGCTGCACCAACAACGCCTAACCCCATAGATACATTATCTACACCGAAAATAAGCAAGTAACTCATCAGTGCATTAAAAGGGACCTCAATCAAATACACTTGTAATGAGGTTTTGGTGTTACCTTGTCCATTTAAATATACAGTAATTGTTTGGGTGATTGCGTTAAACAATAAAATGTATTGCGCCACTGATAAATAGTTATGGATTTGTTCGGCGATGAAAGGATCTTGGGTTAATAACCCAGTCAGGTTATCACTCCACAGAACTAATAATAAAATAAAGATGAGCGCAGCAGAAACGCTGATAAATAAACCTGAACCAAAAGCTTTCTGTAATCTTGCTTTATCTTTTGCACCAAAAATTCTACCCACAATGAGCTGCGTACCATTAGCCAAAGCAATCTGCAAGCCGAGAAAAAAAGCGATAATAGTAGTCGCTATTCCCATTGCAGCTAAAGAAACTTCACCTAGAGGGGAAATAAGCAGTAGATCTATAATTAACATGGATTGCATCAATAAGGCATTAAATGCTAGTGGCCACGCTAAGGATAGATTTTTACGTAAATAAATAGATCTGAGTTGTTCAGCATTCATTTAATGGGGTACTCATCGTAATTCGTTAATTAATGAGCTTTGTAACGGCATCTTTAACTTGACCATAAGTCGTTGATTCAACAAACCCCAATGAGAATGTTTGTGGTGTATCAAGGTACTTTTCTTTACCGCTACGACCAAAACCAAAAACAGTCATATCGGGTCTGCTAACATAGTTATCTGGATGGTTGTCGTCTTGATGATGCAGTAGATATAACATACGAGGACTATTTGCATCACCAAATGCTATCCATTCAGGTGAAGGTAAATCACCTTCAAAGGTCTCATCAATTAAGTGCGGTTTGTCATCTGCTGAAGAAAACCAAAAATCTGTTCTATCCATTTCACCGTAAGGTACACCTTCGTATTGCACCCAATATCTATAACCTTCACTGACTTTACTCATAGTAAAATCTAAACGATCAGGATAAAAATCCCACTGTCCTTGCCATTGTTTATTCCCTGAAGTGAAAGTGATACGTACATGTTGCTTTGACTCAATATCTACCACTGAAGTTGATAAATCAGTGCCTGCATTTAAGGCATGAAAATAGTTGCCATCTTGTTTATGAATGGCATTTGGAAAACCTCGGTACTCGCCTTTATGGCCTGAGCCTTTTTCATTATGAAAGCCAAGCCAATCAACACCATCAATATCAAGCATACTTGATAAACCACCGCCTTTTTTCTCAAGGAAATAAGTCGCGTTAGGCGTGGTTATAATGTAGCTAGACACATCACCTGCAGAGGTATCAATGCCATGAGTAAGCCGGACTTTAGTTTCTACTTTTGCTTCGTTTTCTTTATTTTCAACACCACATCCGATGAGAAAAATTAGTGCTGCTGATAATAAAACTAAATACTTTTTTTTTGCTGCTGAAATTGTTAATTTCATACAAACTCCTTTTAAAGTTTTGTGTTGTCATGTATATAAAAAAGGCGCTACACCAATAAGTCTGTAGCGCCATAAAAAAGCAGATTGAAAAGGTGCTTTAAGTAAATTATTGCATTAAATGCTTACTTTATATTCAAGGTAAAAATTTAAACTATAATTTGTTTTGGGCTAGCACTTTTTTTCAATAAAAAACCTATGCTTAAAATAATTAATGCACAACAAACGAAAATTAAACGCCCCCACCATGGATTAGGTATTAATGTCATAAAGAAAATACCATAGCCCATGTACATCACCATAGAGCCCAACTTATTACGTTGCTGAAGGTCATAATCATCTTGCTCATCGTCAGCAATTACAGGCGTAACCAAGTCTTTAAAGAACTCATCGGTTTGTGCTTTATATTGATCTTTTTCTTCTTTATAAAACAATGCAGTTAAACAGAAGAAGCCCGCAGTTATGATTAAATGTGCACCTATGGTTAAGATTAGGTTCATGTCTGTTGCTTCTCTTGAGGTAAATTCAGGAATACCAATAAAGCGAGAGAAAACATCAGGCGTTAAAACATTCATTACAAACCAAGAAACAAATAAACCAATAACAACGGTTACCCATGGAGCCCATGACGGCGTTTTCTTAATAAATAATCCAAAGATTAATGGAATAAGAATTGGTACTTGAATCATTACTGAAAAAGACATCATCAAATCAAACAAGCTAAGCTCTTTTAAAGATTTGAAAAATAGTGCCATCACAATAACTAATAAACCACTGATAAAACTTAGAATTTTACCCATTCTTAGTAAGTGTGCATCATCAACAATTTTATTACGTTTAGCTAAAAACGGTTGATAAATACTTCGAATAAAAATACCTGAGTTTTTATTAAGTGCTGAATCCATTGATGACATAGAGGCTGCAAATAATGCTGCTAATAATAAACCTACAGTACCAATTGGCATTGCGTTTCGAGCAAAGACTAAATACACAGCATCTGACGCTTTATTACCAAGATCGGCATAAGCTAACGCTGCATCAGGGTATAAGATGGCTGAAGCCCAAGGTGGAATAAACCAAATAATACTACCTATACCCATTAACACCATGGCTAATAATGATGCTTTACGAGCATTCTCAGAATCTTTTGCATTTAAAAAACGAAATGAATCATTCAGATTCATTATGGTTATCATTTGCTTAGCAAGAAAAAAGACAAAAGTACCTACTAATAGCAAACCATAGTTCATATCAGGACCCATAATAAAATCAGATGGAAACTGAGTCACTAATTCAACAGGTCCGCCAACCATTACTAGTGCGACAATTGCACACGCAATAGACACCACAGCAACAACTAGGGTTTGAACGAAGTCAGAGGCTACTACGCCCCACGCACCTGACAATACAGAGATAAACAATACCGCTAAACCGGTAACAATAATGGTGACATTGATATCCGCTTCAAACACAGCGCTGGTAAATACACCTAAGGCGTTTAACCAAATACCGGCATTTAAAAAGCTGAATACAATTAAGGCACAAGAAAAAAACAATTCGTTTTGACTGCCAAAACGACGTTTAATCCCCTCTGTTGGTGTATCTACACGCATTTGACGAAAGCGATAAGAAAAATATGCCCAACCACAAAAGTAAGCAAAGGTATTAGCAAAGAATACTAAGCTTACCGCGAAACCATCGGTAAAAGCTTTACCTGCTGCACCGGTGAAAGTCCATGCGGAAAATTGTGACATAAATGCGGTTGAACCTACCATCCACCACAACATTCTGCCGCCACCGCGAAAGTAATCACTTGTTGATTTGGCCGCCATTTTTTTGAAAGTAAAACCAATACCAACAACTAAAAGGAAATAACCAGCTATTACTGCGTAATCATAGAACATGTTATCGCCCTTTTATTAAAGTTTACTTACGTCTACCCAGTAATCATTTTTACGAATTAAGTCGATAAGTTGCTGATACTGACTACCTTCTTTAAAAGTTTGGTAAGGGGCAACGTTTTCACCTTCAATATCTTTAACCATTTCACGAATAAGGTAACGCCAGTTACGCTCGGTATCGCCTTCAACATCAGGTACATTTGCTGCGATATCGGCAGGTAATGATTGCTCTAACCATTCTTTAGCATCACCGCCATTGCTTTCACCATATAGGTAAAGAGGCCCAGCACCGTAATGACCTTTAATGTAAATAGCGCCTTTGCTACCATAAAATACAATATGATCTTCGTTAAAACGTGGGTGTAATCCACCGTGCTTGAACATTACCGAAACTGGCTTTTTAGCAAACTCACTTTCTAGTTGAGCAAGTACGTTATAAGACCATTCCACGTTAGACTCGCCCCATTTTAATGAAGGGTCATTAATGTCTTCAGGAATAAAGTCACGACGGGTTTTGAAGTTATGCACGCCTTCAACAATAGGGGCTCTACCTAAATCGTCACGCACTTCTCCCATTATTGATAATATTTTTTCACCAACAACCGAGGTAACAATCGACATCATGTGAGTGAAGTTATTGTTTAAACGACCGCCACCATCTTCTTGACGATGTGACCAACCAAACGGAATATCACGCTCTAAATTAAAGTGAGAAATACACTCAACTTCTAAGGGCTCACCAATTGCACCAGCGGCAACTAAACGTTTAGCGTGTAATATTTCTGGCATGTATCTAAAGCTTGAAGCAAAGGCAGTCTTTACGCCTTTAGCTACAGCTAAGTCGTATAATTCTTTTGAAGTACTGCCATCTGCAGTAAGTGGCTTATCTGAAAATACATGACAACCAAAAGCAATGGCTTGTTTTATCGGGTCAACATGCGCGCCACCTGGCGTAGCAATTGACACAACATCAGGCTTGGTATCCTCTAACGCTTGTTGCCAATCGGTACCTGCGTATGGAATCCCCATATCTTGAGCTACTTGCTTAACAACGCTTTCAGTTCTTCCTACAATACCCACAATTTCTGCGCCAGCATATCTAAATGCTTCAGCATGCCCTTGTCCGGCAAAACCTGTACCGTGCACTAATATTTTAACTTTATTACTCATAATTTATTCCTAATGCTTTAATATTTTTTAAAGAGATATCTTTTATTTATTTCTGCCAATGTAGGCAAGTATCTATCGCGTTACCAGTTCCAAAGAGTACCGTCTTCTAATCGACTTACGGGTAAATATGAACGCTTGTAAGGATATTCGGCCGCGGCTGCTTCATCGAATTCCACACCTAAACCCGGTGCTTCACTCATCATGCCCATACCGTTTTCAACAGTGAATTTATGTTTGAATATACGATTTAATCCTTCATTACCAAAACCAACAAATTCTTGAATACCAAAATTAGGTGCCCAAATATTTAAGTGCATATGTGCCGCAAAACATACTGGTGATAAATCAGGTGCACCGTGTGGTGCAGTTTTAACATTATAAACACTCGCAAAATCAGTGATTCTTTTAAGTGCGGTAATCCCACCCGCATGCGTTGCAGCTACACGAATATAATCAATTAATTGATTTTGAATAAGGTCTTTGCAGTCCCAAATGGTGTTATAAGTTTCGCCAATAGCTAAAGGGGTTGTAGTGTGATGACGGACAATTTTGTAGCTGTCTTGATTTTCAGCAATAGCAGCATCTTCAAGGAACAATAAATTATACGGTTCTAATAACTTTCCTAATTTAGCTGCTTCAATTGGCGTTAAACGACTGTGAACATCGTGAGTAAAATGTACATCATAACCAAAGCGTTCACGGGCTTTTTTAAATAGCTCAACAATTGAATTGAAATATTTAGCGGTAGACCATTCTTCTTCTGGTGGTAATGGGCGGCTACCTTGTAATTCAAAGTAATCCTTTTTATCGCCAAGTACGCCGTAAGTGACTTTTAATCCAGGAATAGCAGATTGTAAGCGAATAGCTTTAAAACCATTTTCAATATGTTCTTGTGCTTTATCTAAGGTGTCATCAATATTTTCGCCATTAGCATGCGCATAAAAAGTAACTCCTTTACGGCTTTTTCCACCTAATAATTGGTATACAGGTAGGTTAGCGATTTTTCCTTTAATATCCCAAAGCGCCATATCTATTGCTGCAATAGCCGCCATTGTGATTGGACCTTTACGCCAATAAACACCTTTGTATAGGTATTGCCAAATGTCTTCAATTTCTTGAGGATCACGACCAATTAAGCAAGGTGCAACGTGCTCTTCTAAATATGCTACTACCGCCATTTCACGGCCATTGACGGTTGCATCGCCCAAGCCATAAGTACCTTCATCAGTAATCACCTTTACTGTTACGAAGTTTCTTCCTGGACTACACACGAATACTTTTATTTCTTGAATTTTCAACTTATGCCTCACTTTTCGACAAACAACCAAATTACTAAACCGATTTAGTAGAATAAATTACCATATCTATTTAGAATGTCAATAATTAGACTAAAGATCGATTTATAAAAATATGTCAAAGATCAGATTAATTGATGTTGCTCTTCGTGCTGGAGTTTCAAAAAGCACTGCTTCTCAATACCTTAACGGCCGTTTTGACTATATGTCAAAAGAAACCAAGGAGCGAGTAAGAGTAGCAATACAAGAACTGGATTATGTACCCAACCCCATTGCTAGAAGTCTTAAAACTTCGACCACAAAAACCATAGGCGTGATTGTTCGAGATATTACCGGGTTCTATACAAGCCGTACTATCAGAGGGATAGATGATTATTGTAAAGACAGTGAATATAATGTTTTAATTTACAATACTGATTTTGATCCCGCTATTGAAGCCAAATCATTACAAGCACTTTACCAGTTAAGAGTTGATGGGATTATTATTGCTTCATCTGGCCGTAACGCCGAGCTTATTGATGAGTTCATTAATAAAGGTCTGCCTATCGTACAATTTCAAATTGAATACGACGGCTATGAAAGAAACATTATTGTTTCAGATTATCGACAAGCAGCTTTCGAGGCCACTGAATATTTAATTAGTTTAGGCCATCAAAGGATTTGTTTCGTAACTCAAGATTTCAAAGACGTAAAATCTAGAAACGAACGTTACCTAGGTTATGCCTCCGCCCTTAAAAAACATGATATTCCATTAGAATCACAGCTAATTCAGTATTGGCATCGAGAGACAGGGTTTAAACAAGCCCCAAAAGAGATACTCACCTCTACTAATGCACCGACGGCTTTTTTTACACAGCATTTAGCTATTACCACTGAACTATTAACACACTTAAATGAAGAAAATATCGCCATTCCTAACGATGTTTCGGTATTAGGGTTTGATGACATTCCCATGGCCGAATTTTTTAAGGTTCCTATTACTGTTGTGAAACAAGATCCTTATAAAATAGGTGTTGAGGCAACTAAGTTACTTCTAGATAACATTAATGATAAAGAAAAGTTGTCCCATAAAATTATGGTTCCTTGTGCTTTAGCGAGACGAGATTCGTGTAAAAAGCTTTAAGTCACTCATACCAATTGAATAATGAATACGTCAAATTAGAACCTCAGTAATAAACTTACAACAAATGAAATAACTAGCCTATAGTTATTTCTCTATGCCATTCATTTAAGATCGTTATTAGCTTTCTACTGAACTCACGAAAGACAAATTTATACAAACAAAGATAAAATTATCAGATAATTTTACTATATCTTGTGAAAACAACTAAATCGATTTAGTTTAATGTCGAAATATATTACTAACGTATCGATATAAAGACTACTTAACGTATTTTAGGTTTTGAATGATAGATAAATGGATGGAAAATAAATACGAACAAACGCTTTAAGCTATTAGTACTTACCCTCAACAGGATTTATTCAACAACCATGCACTACTTACAAAAAAGCTGTTTTATATTTATTACGCAATATCAATAGTAAAGCTTTGTACTGTACTAATGTGTTTTTCACCTAATGCCAACATAATGAGTCTATCAATACCTAACGCAACACCTGAACACTGAGGCAATCCATGTTGTAAGGCTGCTATAAAATTATTATCGATAGGTCTTTGCTCTAGCCCTTGCGTTAATCTTTTTTGGTTATCAGCTGCAAAACGTTTTAATTGTTCATCTGCATCGGTTAGCTCATTAAAGCCATTAGCTAATTCAATGCCTTGGTAATAACATTCAAATCGTTCGGCTACACGTGAGTCTTGAGTTGATACTTTGGCTAGCGATGCTTGTGCTATGGGAAAGTTATAAATGAATTGGGGTTGTTCAATACCAAAGGTTGGTTCTATTAATTCAGTGAAGATAAACTGCAATAACAGGTCTGCATCTTTGCTTTCAACTAACCAGTCATCCAATTTGTTATGTGCACTTAACACATCAGACAATTCATCGAAGCTTGCCGTTAATGGATCAACAGACACTGTATTGATAAAGACATCTTGATAGCTAGTAAATAATGGCTCATTGCAGCCTAATACGCCTTTTAATAGTTCAGACACCTCTGACATTAGATCAAACTGATTAAAGCCAATACGATACCATTCAAGCATTGTGAATTCAGGGTTATGATGTCTGCCTGCTTCTTCATGACGAAAAGCTTTCGCTATTTGATAGATGCAGCCATAACCGGAAGCTAGTAGTCGCTTCATATGAAATTCTGGCGAGGTTTGTAGGAACAAGGTATCTGAATGTTGATCCGAAGAATCGGCTAAGAAGTTATATTGGCAAGATAAGGCATCTAAGTGTACATCGGTGATTGTACCTTGCGATAAAGCTGGGGTTTCTACTTCAAGAACATGACGATCAGCAAAGAATTCTCTAACAGTTGAAATGACTTCGGCACGCTTTTGTGCATTTTGCCAAGACATGCTTGTTTTCCAGTTCATAATGATCCTTTTGCGCTAAATTCTAGTGACAATAAAATGGGTTCCCGATCAGGCACTTCGGGAGTGACGGTTAGTTTATTTTAGCATTCCCGTCTAATATTCTTGTTCATTATACCAATTTCATTAATTAAGTGGTCTATTTTAGACGGAGGAAAAATCATTAAATACAAGGCATTTATTTATATAACTAGTTGTTCTAATTATTAAATAAATAACGCTGTAGTTAGTGGTTTTAGCCCGTATAAATGATCACTTAATTTGTGAGATTGGTATTACTCATTTTACTTTCCATAAGATCAAAAAAGGCCGCTTTCGCGACCTTCTTAAATATATTATTTCTTTATATTATTATTGAAATAATTTGTTTGATAACTGAAGTGTTAACAAAGCGCGGACACGGAGTTGACGCTAGTCAATGAGTATCCGCAATGCAGTTAACGCAAAGTTATCAGCAAATTAAGCAATAATTTTTGAAACAACACCAGCACCAACAGTACGACCACCTTCACGGATTGC